>NZ_LT598496.1:0-643158 GCF_900091425.1 Micromonospora krabiensis | reverse complement strand
GACCAGCACCAGGGCGACGTCGACCGGCCGCACCGGCGCGGCGTCCGGCGCGATCGCGGCGTTGCCGAGGAGGAGGACGGCGAGGGCGAGCCCGCTGAGGGCGTACGGCAGGTCGCGGCGCATGAGCGCACTGTAGAACGCCCGTCACCGGCGGACATCCCCCGTCGGCGGTAGGTGGGGCGTACCGCGGACGCGGTATCGGCGGCCGGACAGGTGCCTGCGACGGCACGACGATTTCCCGGCCCGCCGGGACGAGCATCGAGCCCATGACATACCGCTTCTTCACTCCCCCTCCGGCGAAGGCGGCGACCGGTCTCACCGCGACGGTCCACCGGCAGCTGCGGGACGAGTTCCTCGGGCCGGTGCCGACCTTCCAGGTGCTCTCGGTCGTGCCGGAGCTGATGGCCGGGACCTGGGCGCTGATGCGTGAGGCGCTGCTCGCCGGCGACGCGTCGCGGGTGGAACGGGAGCTCGTCGCGTCGGTGGTGTCCCGGGCCAACCGCTGCCGGTTCTGCGTCGACGCCCACGTGATGCTGCTGCACGCGCTGGGTGAGCACGAGCTGGCCGAGGTCGTCGCGCGGGGCGGGACGCCGCCGCAGCCTCGGCACGCCACGCTCGCCGCCTGGGCACAGGCCAGTCGCACCCCGGAAGCCGCCGACTGGGGCAGCCCGTACCGCCCCGAACTCACCGGCACCGCACTCGCCTTCCACTTCATCAACCGGATCGTCTCGGCGCTGCTCGACCCCGACCTGCTGCCCGGCGGTCTCCAACGCTCCCGTGTGGTCCGGTCGGCCGGGGGCCGGCTCTACGCCGGGACGGCCCGGGCGCCGAAGGATCCCGGCCTCGGCCTGTCGCTGCTCGGCGTCGACACGCCCGCACCACCGGCGTGGGCCGGGGACAGCCCGGTCGGCGGCGCGTACGCCTCGCTGCGGGACACCGCGCTGCGCGGCGGCGACCTGCTGGGCGACCTGGCGCGCCGGACCGTCACGGCCACCGTGCGCTGGGAGGACGGGCGGCATCCGGCCCGGCCCGCCGAGTGGGCGACCGACCTGATCCGGGACCTGCCCGGCGCGGACCGGGTCGGGGCACGGATCGCACTGCTGGCCGCGTTCGCGCCCAGCGCGATCCGCCCGGGCGATGTCGCTCTCTGGCGGCTGTCGCATCCGGCCGACGCCGACCTCGTGCGGCTGGTCGCGTACGGGGCGATCACCGCCACCGACCACGTCGCCCGGGCGCTGTCCCCGGCTCAGCTCTAGGAGGAACCATGCGCAAGGCCCTGGTCGTCGTCAGCCTCCTGCTGCTCGTCGCGTTCGCCCTGCAGTTCGTCTTCGCCGCGGTGGGCGCGTTCACGAAGCCCGCGGGTGACGGCGCGTACGCCCTGCACAGCGTCACCGGGATGGCGGTCATCCCCGTGCTCACCCTGCTCACCATCCTGTTGGCCGTGCTGGCGAAGGCGCCGGGCCGGCTCGTCGGGCTGGCCGTCCTCCCGCTCGGCCTCGTCGTGCTCCAGGCACTCCTCGCCATGCTCGCGAACGCCTTCACCGACACCGCCGGCGCCAGCACTCCGGTCGGGCTGACCGTCGCCGGGCTGCACGCGGTCAACGGAATCGTCGCCGTGCACGTCGTGGTGGGGGTCCACCGGGCAGCGCGGGCGCTGGCCGGGCCGGCGCCGGCCGACGCCGTCACCGTGGCCGTCCCGGAGGGGGAACCGGCATGACCGTCGGTTCGCTGCTCGCGGCCGACCTGGTGATCGCGGTCCTCGCCGCCGCCGGGTGGCTGGCCGGCGGCGCCGCGTCAGCCGCCCGGCGCCGCCCGCTCGCCCTGGGGCTGGCCGCGTTCGCGCTGCTCGCCACGCTCGCCCGCGCGGTCACCATCACCGCGCTCGCCCGCGCCGGCTGGTGGTTCGCGGCCGAGAAGGTGCTCATCGCCGCTCCCCTGTCGCTCGCGGCGGTGGTCGTCGCCGGGACCGGGCTGCTGCGACGCCCGGGTGACATCCGGTCCGCCGGGCTCCCGCTCCTGTTCGCCGGGTACGCCGTCAGCGGCGGGCTGCTCGTGACGGTCCTGCACGGCTACCCGGCGTCGCCCGGGGCGGGACTGCTCGCGGTCGCCGGGGTCCTCGCGGCGACCGCGGTCACGTGGCGCGCCCTCGGCGCGCGCCCCTCCCGGAGGGTGTCCCGGGGGGCCGTGGCGGTGGCGGTCGCGGCGCTGGTGGCCGGATCGGGGTTGGCCGTCACCCCGGACACCGTTCCCGCCGGAGCCCATGACCACGAGTATCGGGAGGCACAGTTCGTGGGCGAACCGACCAGGCGGTTCACGCTGACGGCCGGGACGGCCACGGTGAACGTGAGCGGCCGGGAGGTGGCGGCGTGGGCGTTCGACGGCCAGGTGCCCGGGCCGGAGCTGACCGCCACCGTCGGCGACGTCCTGGAGGTGACGCTGCGCAACCGGGACATCGAGCGGGGCGTCACGCTGCACTGGCACGGGTACGACGTGCCGAACGGTCAGGACGGGGTGCCCGGCGTCACGCAGGCGGCGGTGCGGCCGGGACAGGAGTTCGTCTACCGGTTCCGCGCCGACCAGGTCGGCACGTACTGGTACCACACCCACGCGGTCTCCGACGTCGGCGTGCGGATGGGGCTCTACGGCGTCCTGGTGGTGCGACCGGGACCGGTCGGCGGCGTCGACGTCACGGTGCCGGTGCACACCCTCGCCGGCCTTCCGCTGCCTCCGCCCAGGACCGAGCCGGTCCGGGTGGGGACGCCCGTACGGTTGCGGCTGATCAACACCGACAGCACCACCCACCGGTACGCCCTGGCCGGGACCGCCTTCCGGGTCGCCGCGATCGACGGATCCGACCTGGAGGGTCCGACGCCGCTGACGGACACCGCGCTGCTGATCCCGGCCGGTGGCCGCTACGACCTGGTGTTCACGGCGCCCGCCACGGCGGTGGCGCTGCTCGTCGAGGGCCGGGTGGTCTGGTCCACCGGGCCGGTGGCGGCGACGACCGACACGTGGCCGGTGCTGGACCCGCTCACCTACGGCACCGCTGAGCCGGCGCCGTGGTCACGCTTCGACCGGGACTACACGCTCGTCCTCGACCGCGGCCTCGACCTGCGTCGACTGCTCCCGCGGTACGCCCACACCGTCAACGGCGCGGCCGGTCCGGACATCCCACCCCAGGTCGTACGCCTCGGCGACACCGTCAGGTTCACCATCGTGAACCGGTCACTCGTGGTGCACCCGTGGCACCTGCACGGGCATCACGTGCTGGTGCTGTCCCGCGACGGACAACCGACAACGGGAAGTCCCCTGTGGCTGGACTCGTTCGACGTACGACCCGGCGAGGTCTGGGAGGTGGCCTTCCGCGCCGACAACCCGGGGATGTGGGCGAACCACTGTCACAACCTGCCGCACGCCGAGGCCGGAATGGTCCTGCACCTGATGTACTCGTGATCCCGGCCCGGCCGTTGCCTTGTCGCCGAACACGACCGAAGGCTGTCGTTACCCCCGTTCGTCAGGCACGCTACGTCGATGAGATCTCGGACTGGTGGCATGTGGTGGGGTACGGCGATCGAGGCGCCGGACCCCGGCGGGTTGGCGAGGTTCTACGCCGAACTCCTCGGCTGGCACCTCGGGCACGAGGAGCCGGGCACGGCTGTCGTCGCCGCGTCTCCCCACGGGCCGTTCTTCGTGTTCCAGCAGGCCGAAGGCTACCGACCGCCGGTGTGGCCTCCGGTCGAGGGGGAACAGCGCCCCATGATGCACTTCGACTTCCAGGTGGGCGATCTGGACTCGGCGGTCGCCGAGGCGGTCGCCCTGGGCGCCACGGTGGCCGAGTTCCAGCCGCAGGAGAACGTCCGGGTGCTCTTCGACCCGGCTGGCCATCCCTTCTGTCTGTGCCTGGACGAGGGATGACCGATGGCTGGGGCTCGTCAAACGGTCGACGGTGATCGGCGGGACGTGGCAGAGCCGGGCCCGTCGCGGTGCGGCGGGACCCGGCTCAGCCGGTCACGGACCGGTCAGCTGTTGAGTTTGGCGAGGAGGGCGGTGGCCATGCCCTGCTCGCCGCGGGCGTTCGGGTGGAACGGCGCGGCCGAGTTCTGCGGCACCAGCCCTTCGACCCAGCGGGTGCTGCTGCCCTTGCAGGCGTCGCGGCCGATCGACGGGGTGTAGACGTCGGCGTAGATCGCGCCGTTGGCGGACGCGGTGTTCGCCAGCATCGTGTTGAGCGACTTCTGGATACCGCGCAGGTACGGCACGTCCTGGTAGGCGATCGGGACGACGGGCCAGCAGCCGTACCCGCTGTCCGGCAGGATCGCCGGGTAGCCGAGCACCACGACCCGCGCGCCCGGCGCGGCCTGCCGGACCGCCTGCAGCACGGCGGTCACCTTCGGCACGGTGGCCGCGATCCGGGCCTGCAACTGGTCGGTGCCGCCGGCGGTGTACCGGTCCTTGCACGGCGATCCGAGCGGGCTGCTCAGGCTCGCCTCCGCGCAGTCGCTGATGATGCCGGAGAAGCCGATGTCGTTGCCGCCGATCTGCACCGTCACCAGCGCCGTGTTCGACGTGACCGCGCTGACCTGCGGTGGCACCGTGATGCCGAGTTGGCCGTCGCCGCTGGAGAGGATGTCGTCCGTGGTCGCGCCGGAACAGCTGACGTCGGCGAACGACGACGAGCCGGCGGACGCGGCCACCAACGACGGGAAGTTGCGGTTCGACCGCAGGCAGTTCAGGTCGACCTGGGTGGGGATGAGCGGGCCGGCGGTGTACGAGTCTCCCAGCGCGACGTAGCGGCCGGTGGGCAGGGCCGCGCTGGCGGGTGTGGCGACGGTGAGCAGCACACCGGCGGTGGCGACGGCGAGTGCGGCGAACCGGGTGGCTGCCCGCAGGAGCGGCAGGCGGGGACGGGTCATGACGCCTCCCAGGAGGATCACGGTGGTGGTGCCGAGATCCTGCCGCCGCCGACGACACACGTCAATATAGACGATCCTCACTAAATGCTGGTCTACAGTGTGGGTCCTGCCCGGGTGCGCGGTGAGGACCCGCCGGGTGCCGACCGGAGCCTCAGCCCACCGGCATCTTCCGTGACCGGTTCCGGCCCGGCAGCAGGGCCACCAGCATCAGCAGCCCGGCCAACGGCATCAGATCCAGGTTCACCGGGGGCAGCAGCACCGCGACGAGCAGGACCACGGGGCTCCACCACGGCAACCGGCGTGCCCGCGCGGCCAGCACCGCGACCACCACGATCCCGACGAAGAAGAGCAGGGGCCCGACGTCGTAGACCACGGGCCGTAGGCCGGGCAGGGCGGAGAAGTCGCCCTGCAGGTCCCGCAGCTCCTCCTTGTCGGCGGCCATGGCCGCCAGCACGATGTCCGCCCCGAACTGGATCACGGTTGCCGCGAGGCCGAGAAGCGTCGCACCAATCGCCAGCTCACGGACCGGGCCGCTGCGCGTCAGTGTCCGCAGCGCCAGCACCAGCGGCACGAACAGGAGGAAGCCGGCCAGGCCGAGGACGTGCGCGACCTGCCAGTCGAGTCCCGGCCCGTACGCGTCGTCGAGCCGGCCGATCAGGCGGGCCACGCCGTAGCCGCTCAGCGCGAGTGGACCGGCGATCAAGGCGACCTTCGCTGCTCTCGTCATGTCGAAGATCATGGGTCGGACCAGATCCCGGACACCTCCGGAGGAACCCCGTCCGCGACCCCGACAACCCCCGCACGGGTCGACCCTGACCCGTCTACGGGCAAGCTGACCGAAGTGTCCCGGCCGTGGCGTCGCCGCCGACGCGGCCACCGCGGTCGCGGGCCGTCCTAGGCACGGGCAGACGAGCCGTACCTCTCCGGGTAGAGCGGTCGACGAGCGGACGGCCGCCGCAAGGTCGACGGCCCCGGAGTAGGGAACTCCGCGGGCGCGGTGGGTTGTGGCGGGTAGTCGAAGAGCTCGCCGACCGCGCTGAGCATGAGGACACGCGCCGGCGTACCGATCGCGGCGGTGATGACCACCCGCTGGCCGTGGGCCGCAGCGGTTTCCCGGACGGCGAGCAGAGCCGCGAGCGCGGCGCAGTCGAGGTGTCGCAGTGCCGTCAGGTCGAGAGTGAGGCACGTCACGCGGGCGGGCACCAGCAGGCGGGTCAGGTCGGACCTGAGTTGGTCAGCGGAAGCCAGGTCGGCCTCACCACTGAGGGTGACGTGCCGAGTGCCTGCCTTGACGTCGGAATAGTCGCATCGCAGTGCGCCGCGACCGATGGCATCGTCCATCGAACGGACTCGTCCCCGCCCCGCTGAGGGCGATAGAAGGGCCGGCCGTGGTTAGCAACCATCGGTCCGGCGCCGAAGAGGACAGAGCTTGCGTGCGGCAGTGCCGGCCTCGACGTGGCGCTTCTGGCGCCGTCTCGAACGCTACCCCCGACCGCCGCCCACCGCCACCTCGCGCCGAGCGCCGCACTCGTCAGCGCCATCAGGCCGCGCCGCGCCCGACACCCGCGCCGAGGTCAACCGGCCCGCCGCAACCCGAGGGCCTGGGCGAGACCCGCCCGCCCCCGCAGGCCCAGCTTGACGTACGACCGCTGGAGATGGTTCTCCACGGTCCGCACCGACAGCACGAGCTCGGCCGCGATCGCCGCGTTGTCGTGGCCCGCCGCCGCCAGCTCGCAGATCTGTCGCTCCCGGGGAGTGAGCTCGTCCTTGCTGCTGCCCGGCCGGGGTCTCAGCGGCGGCGAGTAGCCCCCGCACCGCTGCTGCAGCAGGTCGGCCCGGCGGGCCAGCAGGTTCGCCCGGCGGTGGTCGCCACGCCGCCCGTACGCCGTCTCCGCGGCGACCATCGCCTCCAGCGCGAGCGCGAGGTAGCCGCTGGCCTCCAGCGCGGTGCCGACCCGCTCGAGGGCGGCCGGGTCGTCGGCGGCGAGCGCGTGGGCGTAGTCGGCCCACAGCGTGAACAGCGGACTGTCGCATTCGGCCGCGACCTGTGCCAGCCGTTCGGCGGTGCCGGCGGTGGGCTCCAGGCGCGCGAGCAGGTGCAGGCACTCCACGGTGATCGTCTTCGCCTGGTCGGCGCGTCCGGCCAGGTCGCGCAGCGCGCCGACCGCCGTCGCCAGCTGGCCGTCGGCGGCGGCGAGCCAGGCCGCGGTCAACTCGGCGTCGGCGCCCACCAGGCCCGTGAGCCGCCCGCCGTCGACGTCGGTGTGGTCGTCGTGGAGCTGTCGCAGCAGCCGCCGGCTCTCGGCGAGCTCGCCCAGCTGCGCCGCCACATACGCGTTGGCCGACAGCACGTAGACCCGGATGGGGAACAGGGTGCGGTCGCCGGCGAGGGTGCGGGCCTCGTGCAGCCAGCGCATCGCCCGGCCCATCTGACCGGCGTGGTAGGCGCACTTGCCCCGGGCGAAGGCGAGCAGCCCCACCGCGTCGGCCGCGCCCCGGTCCACCGCGTCCCGGTAGTACCGCCGCGCCACCCGCTCCGCCTCGGGCAGCCGGCCCGACATCAGCAGGGACTGCACGTGACAGGTCTGCGTGGCGGCGCGCATCGTCGCCCACGTGTCCGGGATGTCGACCTCGCCACTGTCGAACATACCGGCGGCCCCACCCGGCTGCCCGTCGAACAGCAGCAGGTAGGGGTGCAGGGCGGTGACGGCGGTCGCCAGCAGCGGATCGCGCGGCGGGTCCGCCGCCAGCCGCGCCACCCAGGCGCGGGCGCCGGCGCTGTCGCCGCTGAACGCCGCGATGCCGGCCTGCGCGGCCAGCAGCCCGGGGTGCGCCTCGGCGGGCAGCTCGCGCTGGGCGGCGTCGATCACCTCGCGGGCCTGGTCGGGCCGTCGGCCGCCCCAGAACAGGTTCAGGACCCGCAGTGCCGCCGCCTCCGCCCGGTCCGCGGGGTCGGTCAGGTCCGCCGCCGCGCGGGCGAGGTGTCCGTCCGCGTCGTCGCTGCGGCCCTGGGCCACCAGTGCCCGCGCCACCTGCCAGTCGCCGCGGGCGGAGTCGACCCGGCGGCCCAGCCGCTCCGCCAGCACGGGGTCGTGCCGGCGCAGCGCGTACTCGGAGGCGGTCAACAGGTCGTCCGCCGCGACCGGCAGGTCCGCCTCGCAGCGCCAGGCGACGACGCGGGCCAGGTCGCCCGCGCCGCCGTCGACGGCCGCCAGTGCCTCGGCCAGGTTCCGGCGCAGGCGGCGGGCACGCAGCGCGCCGGTGCGGTTGCGCACCACCTCCGCGTACAGCGGGTGGCCGGTCTGCACCAGCACCGCCGGGCCGTGCTGGACCAGCCGGATCAGGCCGCGCTCCTCCAACTGCTCGGCGGTCCGCGGTGGGACCACCCGCTCGATGAGGGCCAGCGGCGCGGGTTCGGCGTGGGCCACGTACTGCAGCGCCTCGGCCTCGTCGGCGTCGAGGGTGCCGAGGGTCTGCTCGATCAGCTCGGCGAGATGGGTGGGGCACAGCGACTCGCTGGGCCACGTCCACATGCCGTCGCGCCGGACCAGCCCGCCGTCGCGCAGCCCGCACCGCAGCGCCTCGCGGAGGAACAGCGGGTTGCCCTGGCTGATCCGCCACAGCGCGCCGAGGGTCAGGCCGTCGACCGGGCCGCCCAGCGCCTCCCGGACGACGAGTGCGGCCTCGTCCGGGTCCAGCGGCGGCACGTGCACCCGGTCAACCGACCGGGATCGCCGCAGCGCGGCGACCGGCGCGGCGTCCAGGGCGTCGGTGCGTACGCTGGCGACCACCTGGACGGTGCCGCCCACGACGAGCCGTTCCAGCAACGCCCCGGACGCGTCGTCGAGCCAGTTGAGGTCGTCGACGCCGATGACCACGCCGCGTCCCGCCGCGACGTCACGCAGCCGCCGCTCGACGTCCCGGAACACGTCGGCCACGTTCGCGTCCGACGGCTGCGGCAGCCGGCTGGCGAGCACACCGAAGGGCACGTCCCGCCAACCGGGTGTGGCGGTGACCCGCAGCACGACCCGCTGCCGCCGCAGGGCGTCGTCGAGCACCTCGTCGAGCAGCGAACTCTTGCCGACCCCGGGGTCGCCGGTGAGCAGGACCCCCGAGCCGGCCGCCGTGTCGAGCGCGCTGACCGCCTGCTCCCGCTCCCGGGCACGGCCGACGAACGGCCATCCCGCGTTGCCGTCCACGAGACATCCCGGCGCAGCCACTGGACCCCCTCACCCCCGGCCGGACCAGCCCTTGGCCCGGTCGCCGAATCTCGTCCTCGATCCGCTCGGCCGACCGGATCAGGACGTGCGGCGGCCTGAGTGACACCGGGCCCACCCTCACACATCGCTCGCGGTGGAGCCGTCGCCTTCCGGACACGCCTGCAGACGGAACGCGTTGGCCGGTCGGGATGGTTGTCGCCGGCGCGACAGGACCGGCCCGGACTGGGGTAGCGGCTACTCATGTGCCGACGTCCCCGGGCACGGAGGCTGGTCCTGCAAGCGACCGCCGGGCAGGCCGGGGGTCGTCGCGAAGGGAGATCCGAATGTCCATCACCGACATCGTCAGCGCCTGGAAGGACGAGTACCGGCGCACCGCCGTCCCGGAGGCCACCGACGCCCACCCGGCCGGCCTGGTGGAGCTGGACCGCGACCAGCTGGAGACGGTCGCCGGCGGTGCCGCCGCCACCACCGGTCACACCACGGCCTGCTGCCACTGCGTCTGCTGAGTCCGTACGGCTGACCCGATCGCGGGTCCCACGGGGTCCGGGCCTCGGCCCGGACCCCGCCCACCGTCCGATCCCCGCCGCTGGAGCTCCGCATGTCCACTGTTCCGCATCCCGCCGACGAACCGACCACCCGGATCGACCAGCGGCTCCTGGCCGCGCTGACCATCACGGAGCGGCTGGCCGCTGCCCCGCCGTCGAACCCGCAGCCCGGTGAGCGGTCCCGGTGGCGGCTGTCCCGCTGGCGCACCGGCGGCGCCTTCGCCGGCGACGAGGACTGGCAACGCCGGCTGGCGGCGGAGGGCCTGGACGAGTCCACCCTGCTCGCGCTCCTGGACGAGTCGCCGCAGCGGCTCGCCGCCCGGCTGGGCCGGGCCCCGGAGTGGGTGGGCGACCTCATGTCCTGCTACCGCCCGGCACCGCCGGCCGAGATCGATCCGCAGCTGCTGCCCGGCCGCCCGCTCGACGCGTCCGTCGCCCTGGTGGCGCCGCTGGTCGCCCGGGCCCGGGCCCGGGTGGCGCGACGGGCCCGGCAGCTCGCCGACGACGCACCCGACCTGCTGCCACCCGACGCCGACCGGCTGGGCGTGACCGGGCTGCTCGACGAGTTGGTGGTGGTGCTCAGCCGCGCCGTCGTCCTGGAGCTCAACATCGACCGGCTGCGGGGCGCGTCGCCCGGCGACACACCGCAGGAGCGGTACGCGGCCTTCTTCCGCCGCCACCACGCGCCCGAGGCGGCGCTGGCCCTGCTGGCCGACTACCCGGTCCTGGCCCGTCAGGCGTACGACCTGACGCGTGGCTGGGCCGACCGCACCATCGAGTTCCTGGAGCGCCTCGTCGCCGACGCGGCGGCGCTGGGCGCGACGTTCCACGGCAGCACCCGACCAGGACGCCTGGTCGACGTCGAGGAGACCGGCGACCCGCACCGCGACGGTCGACGGGTGCTGGTGGCGACCTTCGACAGTGGTCTGCGGCTGGTCTACAAGCCTCGGCCGGTAGCCGTCGAGGCCCGGTTCCAGACCCTGCTGGCCTGGCTCAACGCGCGGGGCACCGACCTGCGCACGTTCACCGTCCTGCCCCGCGGGGAGCACGGCTGGGCCGAGTACGTCGAGGCGAGCGCGCCGAGCACGCCCGCCGGGCAGCGCCGGTTGGCCCGCCGGTACGGGGCGCTGCTGGCCCTGCTGCGGGCCGTCGGCGCCACCGACTGCCACCGGGAGAACGTGGTCGTCCACGGTGAGCATCCCGTCCTGGTCGACCTCGAAACCGTGTTCACCCCCGCGGTCGCCCGCGCCGCGACGGCTCTCGGCGGCGGCGACGCGATCGCCGACTCGGTGCTCGCGGTGGGGCTGCTGCCCCGCGCCGACGAGGCAGCGGGCCCGGCCGGCAACGGCTGCAACTGCTCGGCCTGGCAGGCCGAGGGCACCGACGAGATGCGGGTGTGCGCGCCCGGCCACCACCACGACGAGCAGGACGCCGGCGAACCCGCCCCGGTCCCGGTCGACGTCGCCGCGCACCTGCCGCAGGTGCTGGAGGGTTTCACCGCCACGTACCGCCTGCTCGCGGCCGTCCGCGACGACCTGCTCGCCCCGAACGGTCCGGTGACCGCGTTCGCCGCCGACGAGATCCGGGTGGTGCTCCGCCCGACCCGCACCTATCTGCGGCTGCGGGACGCCGCCCTGCACACCGACGCCCTTCAGGACGGCCTGGACACCGAACGGCTGCACGACTGGCTCTGGTCGGGGGTGGCCGAACTGCCGCTGCTGGCCGCCACCGTCGCGGCGGAACGGGCCGACCTGGCGCGCCGCGACGTGCCGATGTTCACCACCACGGTGGACTCCCGTGACCTGTGGACCAGCCGGGGACGCCGGCTGCCCGGCCTGCTGGCCCGGTCCGGCCTCGCCGAGGCGCGGCGCCGGCTCGCGGGGTTGGGCGGAGCCGATTTGGCCCGGCAGCGCTGGCTGATCGAGGCCGCCTTCGCCGCCCGGGTGGACGCGGCGGACGCCCCGCACGCCCGGGTGCGCTGGCGGTTGGCCGAGGTGCCCCCGGCTCCGGTGCCGCCGCCCGGGGCGTACCTGGACGCCGCGGGCGAGGTGGCCGCCGCGGTGGCCGCCCTGGCCTGCGACGGGCCCGAGCCGACCTGGTTCGGGCTCACCCCCGACACCGCCACGCCGGGCCGGTGGGCTCCGGCGCCGCTCGGCCCGTACCTCTACGACGGACTCGCCGGGGTGACGCTCTTCCTGGCCCACGCCGGCCGGCTCACCGGCGAGCAGCGGTTCACCGACCTCGCCGATCGCACCGCCGCCGGGCTCGCCGCCCGGATCGTCGATCGCCGGGTCGCCGGCGGCGGGATCGGCGCGTACGCCGGCTGGGGTGGCCTGGTCCACGCGCTCGGCCACCTCGGGGAACTGTGGCAGACCCGCCGGTTCACCCCGGCCGTCGACGTGGCGCTGGCGCGGATCACCGCGCTGGCCGCCGCCGGCCCGGCGGCGGACCTGGTCGACGGGTCCGCCGGAGCCGTCCTCGCGGTGTCCCGCGCCGGTTTGGACCCGGAGCGGGTCGGGCCGGCCGTGCGCGTCGCGGCCCACCGGCTGCTCGCCGCCGCCGACCGCTACACCCACCCGACCGGAGGGACGGCCGGTGTCCCCCTCGGTGGCCTCGCGCACGGGGCGGCCGGGATCGCCGCCGCGCTCGCGCACGCTCGGGTGGTGACCGGCGACCCCGCGTACGCCGACGCGGCCGCCCGGGCGCTGGCCTACGACCGCGGCCTGTTCCGCCCCGCCGAGGCGAACTGGGCCGACCTGCGCCGACCGGGACGTTGCGGGCTGACGTGGTGCCACGGCGCACCCGGGATCGGACTGTCGCGCCTGCTGGTCCGCGAGGCGCTCGGACCGGACGACGTGCTGGACGGCGAGATAGCGACCGCGGTCGGCACCACGCTCGCCGCCGGGTTCGGGCGCAACCACTCGCTGTGCCACGGCGACCTCGGCAACCTCGACCTGCTGCTGGCCGCCGCGCCACGACGGGCGGCCGCACCGGCCGCGGCGGTGCTCCGCGACGGCCGCACCGGCGGCTGGCGCTGCGCGAACCCAATCGCGCTCGCGTCCCCCGAACTGATGACCGGCCTGTCCGGGATCGGGCTCGCCCTGCTGCGGCTGGCCGCGCCCGGGCGGGTGCCGTCGGTGCTCCTGCTCGCCCCACCGGCGACGGCCGGCCACGGCACGAGCACCGCCGACGCCAGGGAGCCACAGTGGGCGGCCTGACCGGGAACGGGACGCGCCGGCTCCGGCCGGGTCGGCGGCGGGTGCCGCTGGTGCTGCAGATGGCCGACGCCGACTGCGGCGCCGCCTGCCTGGCGATGATCGCCCGCTGGCACGGCGTACGCGCCCCGCTGGCCGCCGTGCGCGAGCGGCTCGACATCGGCCGGGACGGTGTCACGGCGCGGGCGCTGCTCGCCGCAGGGCCACGGTTCGGGCTGCACGGTCGGGCCTTCCGCGCCGAACCGGACCAGGTCGGCACGCTGCCCCTGCCGGCGGTCGCACACTGGGAGAACGCGCACTTCGTCGTCGTGGAACACGTCGGGGAGCGCGGCGTCCGGCTGGTCGACCCGGCGCTCGGACGCCGGCTGCTCACCCCGGACGAGTTCGCCGCCGGGTTCAGCGGGACGGTGCTGACCTACGCCCGGGACCCGCAGTCCCCGCCCGAGCCGCCGGCCGTCCGGTCCGGACCGATCGCCCGACTGCGGCGCGCCCGACCGCTGCTGCGGCCGTTCCTGCCGCAGCTGGGGGCCGCGTTCACCGTGTCCCTGATCCTGCAGGCGCTGGGCCTGGCGCTGCCGATGGCCACCACCGTCGCCTTCGACCGGATCATGCCGGCCCGCGAGACCGCCCTCATGCCGTACCTGGCGCTGGCCATCGCCGCGCTCGTGCTCACCCAGTTCGGGGTGGCCTACCTGCGGTCCCGGCTCCTGGTCACCCTTCAGGCCCGGGTGGACTCCGCGCTGATGACCCGACTGTTCGGACACCTGCTGCGGCTGCCGTACGCCTTCTTCCAGCAACGCGCCAGCGGCGACCTGATGCAGCGGCTGTCCAGCAGCATCCTGCTGCGCGAACTGGTCACCACCCAGGTGCTGACCGCCGTGATCGACGGCGTGCTGGTGATCGCGTACTTCGGGGTGCTGTTCGCCAGCGACCTGGCCTTCGCCGGGCTGGCCGCCGCGATCGGCATCGCCCAGGTGGTGGCCGTGGCGGTCGTCAACGGCCGGCTGCTGCGCCTGGGCCAGCGGCATCTGACCGTGCAGGCCGATGCGGAGAGCGCGCTGATGGAGGCGTTGTCCGGCATCGCGACGGTCAAGTCGATGGGTGCCGAACGGCAGGTCTTCGACGGCTGGTTGCGCCGCTACACCACCGCGCTCGACGCCGACGTGGCGCAGAACCGGCTCTCCGCCACCGTCGCCAACATCACCGCCAGCGTCCAGCTCGCCGGCCCGCTGGCGCTGCTGTGGCTGGGCACCGGTCGACTCTTCGACGGCGCGAGCCTCGGCGAGACCCTCGGCCTGCAGGCGCTGGCCCTGTCCGCGCTCACCCCGCTGGCCTCGCTGGTGGCCAGCGCCCAGGTGCTCCAGTCGGTGGTGTCGCACCTGCAACGGCTGCGGGACGTCTTCGCCGCGCAACCGGAGCCGGCCGGCGACGCGGCCCAGCCCGCGCCCCGGCTCACCGGCCGGATCAGCGTCCGCGACGTGACGTTCCGCTACGACGGGAGCGCGCCACCAGTGCTGCGGGGAGTCTCGTTCGACGTCGCGCCCGGGGAGAAGGTCGCCATCGTCGGGCGGTCCGGCAGCGGCAAGAGCACCCTGGCCATGCTGCTGACCGGTCTCTACCGGCCGACCGGCGGGGAGATTCTGTTCGACGGGGTGCCGCTGTCCCGCATCGACCCGACGGCGTTGCGCCGCCAGTTCGGCGTCGTGCTCCAGGAGAGCTACCTGTTCCGCGACTCCATCCGACGCAACGTCAGCCTCGTCCACCCGGGCATCGGCATGCCGGCGATCCGGGCGGCCGCCGAGGTCGCCGCAATCGACGAGGACATCGCGGCGATGCCGATGGGCTACGACACCCAGGTCGCCGAGCGGGGCCAGGCCCTCTCCGGCGGGCAGCGGCAGCGGCTGTCCATCGCGCGTGCGGTCGCCGGACAACCGGCCGTGCTGCTGCTCGACGAGGCGACCAGCCACCTCGACGTGGCCACCGAACGGCGCGTCGACCAGGCGATCTCGGCGCTGCGCTGCACCCGGATCGTCGTCGCCCACCGGCTGAGCACCGTGCGCAACGCCGACCAGATCCTCGTGGTCGACGGTGGGCGCGTCGTCGAGCGCGGCCGGCACGAGGAGCTGCTGCGCGCCGACGGCGTCTACGCCGACCTGGTGCGCTGCCAACTGACCGACAACTCTGCTCTACCCGGAGGCGAAACGTGGCTACCCGTACCGTGACCAGCACCGACCAGCCCCAGCGACCGTCCGCGGCCGACGCCGGCCCGTTCCCGGCCCGCCGGGTCCTGGTGGCCGCCTGCGGCTCCGCCGACGTGCTCACCCTCCCCCAATCGATCATGGTGATGCGGCACGCGCTGCGGCTCGACGTACGGGTCGTGCTCACCCCGGCCGCGGCGCGGTTCGTGCCGGCCCGCTCGTTCACCCTCCTGACCGGACACCCCGCCCTCGTCGACGAGGAGGCGACCTCGGAGGTACCACACCTGGCCCTGACGGCCTGGGCGGATCTGGTGCTGGTCCTGCCGGCCACCGCCAACACCCTCGCCAAGGCGGCTCACGGGATCGCCGACAACCTGGTGGGCACCTGTCTGCTCGCCGCCACGGCGCCCGTCGTGCTGGTGCCGTCGATGAACCGGGCGATGTGGGAGCGGCCCGCCGTGCGGCGCAACGTGGCGCAGCTGCGCGAGGACGGGTACGGCGTGGTGCCGCCGGTGCCCGTCCTCGCGCTGAGCACCGGCACCCTCGACGGGCGGGGCATGCCCCCCATCGAGGCGGTGCTGGAGTTCGCCGCCGGCCACCTGCGACGCCGGGACGGACGCCGTGGCTGAGCCCCGCCGGACGGCCGGCCCGAGGATCGCCGCCGTCGCCGTCGCGCTCGGTGCTCTGCTGCTGGCCGTGGCGGTGGTCCCGTTCGTCCGCGCGTACGCCGACTCCGCGGCCCACCGGCCGGCCACCGACATCGGCGTCGGCCTCGACCGGTCCGGCTGCGACCCCGAGCTGACCGACCCGGTCCGGGGCGCCGGCGTCCACGTCGGGCCCGGCACCGCCGAGCCGCACGCCATCCGGGTCCGGTACGACCTGGTGCCCCCGTCGTCCGGGCCGCACTTCGTGGTGCCGGCGCCGGCCGTGCGACGGTTCTACACCACCCGCGACCGGCCGGCCATCGAGATCCTGGTGCACAACCTCGAACACGGCTACACCATTCTCTGGTACGTCGAGCCGCTGGTCCGCGACCAGGTCGAGGCGTTGCGGGCGGTGGCGCAGAAGTTCGGCGACGACCGGTACGGGGGCAGGTTCGTGGTGGCACCTTGGGACCCCGCGTACGGGGAGTTCCCCGCCGGTCGGCCGCTCGCCCTGTCGCACTGGGGGGCCACCGCCGGTTACCGGCAGTTCTGCGCGGCCGTCAGCGGGGCCGCCGTCGAGCGGTTCGTGCTGGCCCATCCGCCGGGCGACTCGCCCGAACCGACCGGCATGTGACGCACCGGGCGGCGCGGTCGGGATGGCGGATGCCCCGCGACGTCAGCCGCCCACTCCCCGGACCGCCTCGATGATGGTCTCGGCCACCTCACTCGGTCGGGCGGCGGCCATCGCGTGCGAGCCGCCGGGGAGCTCGCGCTGGCCCCGCGGGTTGGCCCGCTCCGCCATGAAACGGTGCGCGGCGACCGGGATGTTCATGTCGGCGTCCCCGAACACGAACCAGCTCGGCAGCGACCGCCAGGCCGGGTCCCCGGAGAGTCCGTCGCCCAGGGCCTGCTCGGTGATCGGCCGCTGGGTGCGGGCCATGAGCGCGGCCTCGTCGGCCGACACGTCGGCGACGAACTGCCGGTGGTAGGCGTCCTGGCCGATCGCCACCTCGTTGCCGCCGGTCGAGACCGGGTACTGCACCAGCGTCTCGGCGAGCGTGCTGCCGGGGAACTTCGCGGACAGCGCCAGCGCCGACTCGCCCGTGTCGGGGGCGAAGGCGTTGACGTAGACGAGGGCCCGCACCGACGGGTCGTCGGTCGCGGCCTGCGTGATCACCATGCCGCCGTACGAGTGGCCGACGAGAACGACCGGGCCGCCGACCCCGGCCATCACGTCCCGCACGTACGCGGCGTCGCCGGCGAGGCTCCGCAGCGGGTTGGCGGCGGCCACCACGTCGTACGCGGCGCCCAGCCGCTCGATCACACCGTTCCAGCTCGCCGACTCGGCGAACGCGCCGTGCACGAGGACGATGGTGGGCTGCCGATCGGACATGACGCGCACTCCCTCACTCGGTGCCACTGTTCACCCGCCGGCCACGCCGGCACGCCTGATTACCCGTTACGTGCGGGCGAAACGTCCCGATGACGCCCGGCGGCTCCGCCACCGCGCTGTGCGCGTGCCGGCACCTCCGGGAGGTGCCGGCACCACGACCGTGCGGCGCAGCACGGGGACACCGGTGGCCGCGGCCGACCCGCGACCGTCACCGTTGGCAGCGCCACACCAGCGGCCGGTACGCCTGCTTCTCGGAGACGGCACCGACCACGGTCAGACCGTCGTCGCTGATCCCGTTGGCCAGGTACGTGCCCGCCTCGGTCGCCCGAACGTCGGGGCGACCCGGCAACCGGCGGGAGGTGCCGTCCGGAGCGACGACCAGCGGCGCGCCGTCGCCGACCAGCAGGTCGCCGGTTGCGGCGACCCCGGCCACCCCCGGGAACGGCAGCAGGCTCACCGCTCCCGTCGTCAGGTTCCACCGCACCGGCAGCATCTGCACGGCACCGCCCTGCTGAGCGCCGGGCACCATGCCGATCGCCCAGTCGCCGCGCGCCGATTGGACCGAGGCACGCGGATGGCCGTCGGGCAACTCCAGCGTCGTCCCGGTGCCCTGCGGCGTCCACCGGTAGGGCAGTTCGCCCATCGCGCCGACCACGGTGCCGTCATCGGTGATCCCGGTCGCGGCCGAGCCCGGAGGGCCGACCAGCCGGTACTCCTGCGGATGGTCCGCCGACCACAGCACCGCCCGGTGGACGTCCCCGGCTGCGCGGGCGGTGCCGGCGATGTCGCCCCGGCCGTTGACCGCGCTGACGAGGACCGCGTGGTAACCGGGCGGGGTGGCCAGGATCCGTACCTTTCCGTTCCGGTAGACCCAGCCGGTGCCGTCGCCACTGGTGCCCACGACGTCGCCTCGGGCGTTGACGGCGGCGGCGTGCCGCGCGCCGGCCGGCAGAACGGCTGCCTGGCCGTCGCTCCACAGCACGACCCGCCCGTCCTCCTGCCCGGTGCCGATGTCGCCGACCACGTACCGCCCGCTGGGGTCGACGCTGTTCGCCACCGCGACCGGGCCGGCGATCGGCCGCGGCAACCACGACGCCTCGCAGGTGACCGACGAAGGTGGCGCGGTCGACGCGGCGCCGGCCGGTGACTCCGCGAAGGCCGGTGCGACCGGGGCCGTCCGGCTGGTGGCGTCGTCGAGGTGAACCAGACCCACGGCACCGACTCCGGCCATCACCGTCACCGCGGTGAGCCCCCCGAGGCGGCGGCGCCGGCGACGACGCCGGCCGTCGCGGACCGCGCGGGCCACGTCGACCCGCGGCTCGGGAACCGGCGCCGACTGCAGCAGTTCCGCGATTCGCTGGTCGTCCAATGTCGTCATCTCGCGCTCCTCTCGGCCATCTCGGTAACGTCGAGCAGCTGACGGATCGCCACCAGCGCCCGTGAGGTCTGCGACTTCACGTTGCCCTCGGAGCAGCCCATCGCGGCTGCCGTGTCGGCCAGTGACAGGTCGCACAGGAACCGCAGGACCAGGACGGTGCGCTGGCCGCGGGGAAGATGGGCGAGCGCGGCGAGCAGGCTGTCCCGCTCCGCGAACTCGTCGTGCGGTGTGACCGGCGACAGCTCCGGCTCCGGCACCGACCCCAGCAACCGGACCTTCGCCCAGCTCAACCGCTTCTCGTCGACGAGCTTGTGGACCAGCATCCGGTGCACGTACGCGTCGACGTTGTCGGCCCGGCTGACCCGGCGCCAGTTCACGTACAGCGCTGTGATCGTCTGCTGGACCACGTCGTCCGCCAAGTGGGCGTCGCCGCACATCAGAAACGCGGTCCGATGCAGGCTCGGCAGTCGCGCGGAGACGTACTCCACGAACTCACCCTCGGCATCCACCATCCAGGCTCCCTCCTCCGCACGCTCGACGGGTCCGAGCGACGGTGAGGTTGCGTCGACGCCGAACGCGGTTCCTCGGCCGTCCCCGAAGGTCCGGAGCACGAGGGCGGCGGATCAGCTCGGTGGGCGGATCCGGCCGTCCGACGACCGCCAGTGCTCGAGCGCGCGCTCGGTGAACCGTCGACGCGCGGCCGGCACCAGCACGAACACGCCGGCGACCGCCGTACCGACCGCCAGCGGGATGACCACCTCGTAGGGCGACTCGTCGGCGCGGATGACGTCGTCGACACCTGTCGCAGGATCGTAGACGACCTGGACCCGGTCACCGGCGGTCAGCGGTGGGTCGTCGCTGGACGCCTGCAGCAGGCCCAACCGGTCGCCGTCCCGCCCGGTGACGGTCAACGTGACGGAGCTGCCGTCGACCTTCGTCACGACCCCCTCCGCCGCGATCCCGTACCGGTCGAGCCGCCATCCGCTGTAGAAACTGACGGCAGTCACCAACAGCAGCCCGAGGAAGAACACCCAGAGGACGACCCGACCGGCCTTCAACAGCGCCATGTCCCACTTCCACCGCATCCGGTCGTTCGCCCGACGGTCACGATGCCGGCCGATGAGCAGCCAGTGCCAGGCGTACACCGCCCCGATCGTCATGAGCACGCCGAACAGCCCGGCGCACGACCCGACGCCGACGGCCGCCTCGGGGACCGTGAGCACCGCGACGACCAGCGTCGTCCAGCACGCCAACGCGGCGGTCGTCATGAAGATCGTGTAGAAGTAGGGATGCCTGCCCCACCAACCGAGGTCCGACCTTCGCGCCATGACGCCATGGTGCAGGGACTGTCAATGCGGCGACCGTGGACCGTGCCGCCCGGGTCGGTACCGGTAAGAGGGGCCCTCAGCCCAGGTCGACGACCGGCACCGCGGGCGCGAAGTGGCGAACCGTTGCCTCCAGACTCGGACGGTGCAGCCGCCAGAAGGTCGCCGGCCGGCTGTCGGCCAGGACCGCCGGTGGCACGTACGGGACGACGGCCTGATTGATCCGCCGTAAGCCGCGCGAGCGCGCCGAGCCGGGCAGCGGTGCCAGGCCGGGACGCCGTTGCACGCCGACGTACGGGATCGTGCTCAGGCCGACCTGCTGCGTCCACAGCACCACGGCCTCGATGTCGGCCCACGGCACCACCGCGGTGTGCGACGACGGCCAGGGCGGCACCTGCCCCAGGGTGATCCCGGCCGCGTCGACGCGCAGCGCGACACGGCGGCTCAGAACGGTGATGAGCCGCAGCAGCAGGAGCGCGCCACCGAACACGGCAGCGCCGACACCGGCGACCGGCTCGTCGCGGAACACCAGAACCCCGACGGCGACGGCGACCACACCGGTCGGCAGCATCAACAGGTCGCGCCGGGTCAGGCCGAACCTGGCCTCGTACGCCTCACCCGGCGCGACCAGGCTGCCCTCGGCGGCCCGGTCCCGGGTGAACGGCGCGGTGGGCCGCCGGGTGACGGCCACATAGGTGTAGGCACCCAGCCAACCGGCGACCGCGAAGCTGACGACGCCGTCCCAGGGAAACGGCAGTCCGGTGAGCACCAAGCGATACAGCAGCAGGTAGGCAGCCACCGTGACCGGAACAGCGGCGGCAAGCGCCCACCAGCGATGCCGCGGACGGACCACCACCTGCCACCAGACCAGGACCATGGGGCCGCCGAAGGCCAACATCGCCGGACGCATCCACAACGCGGTATCGCTGCCCCGCACCGTGCTGATCACGAGGAGGAGCACGAACATGACGGCCGTCGCGATGGGCGGCCCCAGAATCGCCCAGTGACGACGTAGCGGCCTCGGTTCATCCGACACGGCGGGAACGGTACGGGACACCGTCCAGTCCCGAACCCCCGCGCCGACCGGTAACCGCGGGCAAGGGTGTCCGCCGGCCGACCAGCCTGAGCCAGGGGTCGCGGCCGCTCAGTCGAGGCAGAACTCGTTGCCCTCGACGTCCTGCATCACCATGCACGACTCGTTGGTGTCATCGGCGGGCAGCAGTCGCACGCGTACCGCGCCGAGCGCGACCAGTCGCGCGCACTCGGCCTCGAGCGCGGCCAGGCGCTCCGCCCCCACGAGCCCGGTACCGACCCGCACGTCGAGGTGCAGCCGATTCTTGGCGACCTTACCCTCGGGCACCCGCTGGAAGTACAGCCGCGGGCCCGCGCCGGTGTGGTCGACGCAGGCGAACGCCGAACCCTGCTGCTCCGGCGGTAGCGCGCGGTCGAACTCGGCCCAGGTGGCGAATCCCTCCGGCGGTGGGGGCACGACGTAGCCCAACACCTCACACCAGAACCGCGCGACCCGCTCGGGCTCCGCGCAGTCGAAGGTCACCTGGAACTGCTTGACCGATGCCATCGGGCCACCCTACAAAGTCCTGCGCCGTCTCCGTGCGCCCGCCCGCTGCCCCGTGGCGTAATCGGCTTGTGCGGGGTGTCGCGGATTGCTTGGGTGCCCCCATGACCGCACTCCGCACACCGCGGCTGTCCCTGCATCCCATCGACGCGGCGGAGGGTGAACGCATCGTCGGGCGGCGTCCCGCAGCCGGTGACGCCTGGGTTGAGGACTTCCCCTTCGACGGCGACGTCAACGGCGTCACCGCCTTCCTCAGGGCCACGGCAGCCCACGGGGACCAGCGCCCCTTCGGGCACTACCGGATCACGCGGACGGCCGACGGGAAGGCCATCGGCGGAATCGGTTTCAAGGGGCAGCCGGACGACGGGTGCGTCGAGGTCGGCTACGGGCTCTCGCCGTCAGCGCGGGGCCACGGCTACGCGGCGGAGGCCCTCGTCGCCCTGCTGAAGGTCGCGGCCGATCACGGCCTGTCCCGGGTCGTCGCTGACACCACCGCGGACAACGTCGCCTCCCAACGCACCCTCGAACGGGCCGGTTTCCGCCACACGGGCACCAAGGACGACCTCTGCCGCTACGAGATTTTCCTCGAGCTCGAAAGCCTGCGTCCTGAGACCTCCGGGAATCCGCACCGCGCAGGCCGGGGCTCGCTTGACATATATCCGTAACGGATATAGTTTCGGCTCATGGCGAGCAGCAGAGCGGGAGGACCCCTGACCCCGGCCGTACTCCACATCCTGCTCGCGCTCTCCACTCAGGAACGCCATGGCTACGGGATCATGAAGCAGGTCGAGTCAGACTCCCGGGGGAAAGTCAGGATGGGGCCGGGAACGCTCTACGGCTCGATCCGCCGGATGACCGAAGCGGGCTTGATCCGTGAGAGCGACAAGAAGATCGACCCGAGCCTGGACGACGAGCGTCGCGTCTACTACGGCATCACCGCCCTCGGCCAACAGACGCTCGCGACGGAACTACAGCGGTACCGCCAGGTCGTCGCGGTCGCCCACGAGCGGTCCCTGCTGCCGGGCGCAACGGGCGGCTAGCCATGGACACGCAGAAACGATATCGACGCTGGTACCGCGGGCTACTCGGCCTCTACCCGAGGCCGTACCGGGAACGCTTCGCCGTCAGCATGGAGCAGACGTTCAGCGACCTCTGCCGCGAACGGGCCGGAGCCAGAGGCCGTCGACACGGCACCTTCGTTGCCTGGATCTTCCTCGAAACACTCGCCGGCATCATCCGTGAACACGCGACAGACCTTGCGAGGATCGCCATGGCCAGGAATGTGACCGCCCTGCGGATCGTCAAATACCTCGCGCTGGTGGCCAGCGGCCTACTGGCGGCGGGAATCGCCACGATCATGGTGCTGGCCCGCGGAACCGGGGAGGACATCACCGGTGTCGTGGCGCCGGCGCTGCTGCTCACGGCGCTCTCGCTGGTGGCCGCCGTTGCCGCGGCGATCCTTCAGGCCGCGAACGCTCGCCGCGGGCGGGAAGCCGGCGACGATCTGGCTGACGGTCGCTAGTGCGGTGTCCACTAACGTTCGCCGGGTTGATCGCTGGTGGGGAAGTTGTCGTACGGGTGGTGTTGGCTGGGGTTCGTGCCTCGTCGTCGGGATTGCGCTGCGCCGCGGGTCGTGTATCGCACGGCTCGGGTCGGGTTGCGGGTGACGGCGGGTCAGCGGCGGCGGTGTTTCGGTCTGCTTCGCTCAGCCGGTGATGTGTGGGCGTGTGTGTTGGAGGTCAACGCGTGGCGGCGTCGCCGCGGTGATGCGCCGTTGGCCGGCTTCCAGGAGTTGTGTCGGGAGTTGGCCGCGTCGGGGCCGGGCACGTTCGGTGAGTTGGACAGCACGGGTGCGCGGTCGGTGTTGCGCCGGTTCTCGGATGCGTGGTTCGCCGTGGCGAAGCGCCGTCAGACCGGTGACGTGTCGGCGGGGTTTCCGCGTCGTCGGCGTGGGTTGGTGCCGGTGCGTTGGTATCACGGCACGTTCACCGTTGTCGGGCGGCGGGTGCGGATCCCGGCCGCGCGTGGCAGTGCCCCGTTGTGGGTGCGGCTGGTCCGGGATCTGCCGTACCCAGTGGAGCAGGTCCGCTCGATCACCCTGCTGTGTGAGGGTAACCGCCTGTTCCTCGATGTCACCGCCGAAGTTCCCGTAACTGTCTACCCGCCCGGTGAAGAGCCGGACGCCGGACGTGTCGCCGGGGTGGACCTCGGAATCATTCACCCCTACGCAGTGGCGGGGCCGGACGGGGCGGGGTTGTTGGTGTCGGGGCGGGCGGTCCGTGCTGAGTATCGGATGCACCTGGCTGACACCAAGGCCCGCCGTCGGGCGGTGGCCCGCCGGGCGCCGAAGCCGGGGCAGCGGGGGTCACGGCGGTGGCGCCGCTACCGCCGCCGCGCCCGCATGGTGGAGGGCCGGCATCGGCGGCGCGTCCGCCAGGCCCAGCACGAGGCGGCCCGCACCGTCATATCGTGGGCCCAACAGCAGCGGGTGGGGGTGCTGCACGTCGGCGACCCCCGTAGCGTGCTCGACATCCCGGCCGGGCGGCGGCACAACCTGCGGCTGCGGCAGTGGCAGATCGGCCGGCTCATCCAGGTCCTCACCGACAAGGCCACCCTCGCCGGCATCACCGTGCACATGGTCGACGAACGCGGCACCTCCTCCACCTGCCCCGCCTGCCACCGGCGGATACCCAAACCCCGCGGGCGCACCATCACCTGCCCACACTGCCGATTCTCCGGGCACCGCGATCTTGTCGCGGCGGCCATGATCGCCACCCGCAAACCGGGCGGCGGACCCACCACCCCCACCACGGCTGTGGCTGTGCTGCCCGGGGTGATCACGCACCGTCGAGCCGGCCGGCACCTCCCCGGCGCCGGCCAGTCCCGACGTGACCCCCGCCGCCCAACCCAGGCGGCGCGAGGATCAGTTGGCCCGCGGTGGCCCGCCCCACCACCCGGTGGGGAGTCGCTCGCCCCCAACGGCGAGGATCCACAACACCCCACCGGACGACCCGGTGAACGTTAGTGGACACCGCACTAGGACGCCTGGCGGACGGCCATGTCGGTCAGCCAGACGTCAGCCAGGTCGCTGAGGGGGACGTCCAGTGCCCGGCTGAGGCCGACCACCGTGCCGAACGCCGGCGCGGGAAGCCGGCCTGCCTCGATCTTGCGCAGCGTCTCGGGCGAGATGCCGGCCGCCAGGGCCACCTCGACGAGGCTGCGGTCGGCACGGGCGACGCGGAGGGCGGCTCCGAGACGCTGGCCCGCGGCGATCTGTTCGGCGGTGAGCGGTTGGCGAACCATGGCAGCAGGATACCCCCGGGGCAGCCCCGACCTGGCGTGGTATAAAAATACCGCCACGGAGAGGGAGGCTGTCGTGATCGAGCTCAAGTCCGCCGAGGAGATCAACCGGATGGCGGTGACCGGCCAGTTCGTCGGCGAGCTGCTCGCCGAGCTGAGCGGTGTCGCCGCCGTCGGCGTCAACCTGATGGACCTCGAACACCACGCCCGCCGCCGGATCGCCGAACGCGGCGCCGAATCCTGCTACTGGGACTACGCCCCCTCGTTCGGCCGCGGCCCGTTCCGCAACGTGCTGTGCCTGTCGGTCAACGACGCCGTCCTGCACGGCCTGCCGCACGACTACGTCCTCCGGGACGGTGACGTGGTCAGCATCGACATGGCGGTCGGCATCGACGGCTGGGTCGCCGACTCCGCGGTCTCCGTCGTCGTCGGCACCCCCGACCCGGACGACCTGAAGCTCATCGAGGCCACCGAGGTCGCACTGGAGGCCGGCATCAACGCCGCCCAGCCCGGCGGCCGGCTCGGTGACATCTCCGCCGCGATCGCTGAGGTCGCCCGCTCCTACGGCTACGGCGTCAACTCCGAGTTCGGCGGCCACGGCATCGGCCGCACCATGCACGAGGCTCCGCACGTCCCCAACAACGGCCGGCCCCGTCGCGGCATGCGGCTCGACCCCGGCCTCACGATCGCCATCGAGCCGTGGTTCTGCCGCTCCACGGACAAGATCAGGTTCGACAAGGACGGCTGGACGATCCGCTCCGCCGACGGCTCCCGCACCGCCCACTCCGAGCACACCGTCGCCGTCACGACCGCCGGCCCGCAGGTCCTGACCCGTCGCCCGTCCGAGGGCGCCACCTCGGCCGACCCCACGAAGAGGTCCGCCGCAGCCTCCTGACCCAGCGCTCCGGGCACTGGTCACAGCGCCAGGGCCGCCAGCTCGGTGCGGCTGGTGACGCCGAGCTTCGGGTACGCCTTGTACAGGTGGTACGCGACAGTCTTCGGGCTGAGGAACAGCTGCGCGGCGATGTCCCGGTTGGACAACCCGGTGCCGGCGAGCCGGGCGATCTGCAGCTCCTGCGGGGTGAGGTCGGCGCCGGCCGACGCAGCGGGTTGCGGAGCGCGCAGGCCGGTGGCCTCCAGCTCGCCGCGCGCCCGCGCCGCCCACGGCGCCGCATCCAACTGGTCGAACGTGCCCAGGGCGTGGTGCAGGCGGCCGCGGGCGTCGGCCTTGCGCCGGGCGCGGCGCAGCCACTCGCCGTACAGCAGTTCGGTGCGGGCCTGCTCGAAGGGGCGGCCGCCGGCCTTCAGCGCGAGCAGGTAGTCCTGCTCGTCGCCGGAGAGCAGGGCCCGGCACCGGTATGCCAGCGACGTCGCCCACGGCTGGTCGACCCGCTCCGCCCATGCCGAGAAGCGGGTGTACGCCTCCTCGGCCTGCTCGGGCACGCCGGCCCGGACGGCCGCCTCGACCAGGTCGGGCACGCTGCGATACGCGCACACCTGGTGGGCGTACGGGTTCTCCTGGAGGGCGGCGAGCCGGGTCACGGCGGACTCGGCGCGACCCTGGCCGAGGTCGAGCAGGCCCTGCGCCCACAGTGTCCACGCGCGACCGCCCGCTTCGGCGCTCGCCGTGGCGCCGTCCAGCGTCGAGGCCACGAGTTCCTGGCAGCGTGCCTCGTCGCCGGAGACCGCGGCGAGCACGGCCTGCACGGCGAGCAGTTGGCTGACCCAGAGCGGCTGGTTGCCGTCGCGGGCGACCCGGATCGCCTCGTCGAGGCTGACCGCGGCGTCGCGGTGCCGGCCGTGGAAGAACTCCGCCTCGGCGAGGAAGAACAGCAGCGTGGGCAGCAGACCGAGGATGCCGTCTGCCCGGCAGCGGGCGACCAGGCCGGTGGCCAGCTCGTAGGTCTCGGCGTCCTGTCCGGCGACGAAGCCGAGCCCGCAGAGCTGCACGCGGTCGCGCGGTTCGGAGCCGACCTGGGCGGCGACCGTCGCCAGGGGCAGCGGACGGCCGCGGACGGCGGCGACCTGGTAGCGGGCCACCGGATGCTCCAGCGTCGCGAGCTGGTCCAGGCAGGCGCCGAGGTATGGCTCGCCGAGATACCAGGCCGGGTGGAACGCCGCCACCAGCAGGGCGTCCCGCTGTCCGGGGTCGAGCTGCGCGCCCCGGCTCATCAGGTCGTAGGCGGTCTGGTGGCCGCCCTGCCAGAACCAGGCGTGCCCTTCGACCCAGGCGACGCGGGCGTGGAAGGCCGGCTCGTTGACCAGGCCGGCGGCCCGCTCGGCGAGGCGGACCGCGTTGTCGAGGTGCCCGGACTGAAGGCCGCTCTCCGCGGCCAGCAACAGCCGGCGCGCCTGGGCGGCCGAGTCCTCACTCAGTTCGGCGGCGCGCTCGAACGCCGCCAGCGCCGCCCCGTAGCCGCTGCGCGCGCGGGCCTGCTCGGCGGTGCGTTCCAGAGTGGCGGCGACCTGCTCGTCCGGGCCGGTGGTGGCCGCGGCGCGGTGCCAGGCCCGCCGGTCGGCGGTGTCGGGCGTGGTGAGCACGTCCGCGAGCGCGCGGTGCGCGGCGAGCCGCTCCGGGTACGTGGCGCCGGCGTGCACGGCGGCGCGGACCAGCGGGTGGCGGAACCGCAGCCGCCGGCCGGTGACCTCGACGAGCCGGGTCTCCTCCGCCGGCCGCAGGTCCGCCGGGCCCGCGCCGAGCGGGGCGGCGGCGCGCAGCAGCACGTCGAGGTCGCCGGTGTCCTCGACGGCGGCGACGAGCAGCAGCGTCCGGGCGCCGGCCGGTAGCCGGTCGACCTGGCCGTGGAACGCCGCCTGCAGCCGGTCGGTGAGCGGCAGGGGGCCACCGGCGTCGTCGGCCCGGACGACGCGGGGCAGCTCGATGAGCGCAAGCGGGTTGCCCTGCGCCTCGCCGAGCACCCGCATCCGTACCTCGGGGGCGAGCTCCGGGTCGAGCAGCAAGACGGCGTCGGCCGGCGCGAGCGCGCCGACGGTGAGTTCGGGAAGGCCGGGGGCGGGAAAGCCGCCGTCCCGGGCCGCGAAGATCATCACGATACCCTCGGCGTGCAGGCGGCGCGCGGCGAACAGCAGCGCCTCGGCGGAGACGCTGTCCAGCCAGTGCGCGTCGTCGACGAGGCAGAGCAGCGGACCGTCGTCGGCCAGGTCCGCCAGGAGCGACAGCACCGCGAGCCCCACCAGCAGCCGGTCGGCCGGGGCGCCGCCGCCGAGCCCGAACGCGGAGGCGAGCACCTGCCGCTGCGGCGCGGGCAGCCGGTCGAGGCGGTCGAGCGCCGGCCGTACGAGCTGGCTCAGCCCGGCGAACGGCAGTTCGGCCTCGAACTCGGCGGCGCTGGCGCGCAGCACGCGCAGCGGCCGGTCGGCGGGCGACGTCAGCTCGGCAGCCCAGTCCAGCAGCGCGGTCTTGCCGATGCCCGGCCCGCCCCGCAGCACCAGCGCGGCGCTCTCCCCCGCCCGGGCCCGCGCCACCAGGGCCGCGATCCGGTCCTGCTCTGCGGCGCGGCCGTGCAACATTCTCTCGACCCTACACAGGTACGCGGTACCTAAGCGCTACCGATTCCCGGGCGCCGGATCCTCCATAGCGTCCTGGCCATGGAACTCATCGAGAAGTACCTGACCGCCTGGAACACCACCGACGCCGCCGCCCGCCGCGCGCTCGTCGACGAGGTGTGGGCGACCGACGGGACGTACACCGACCCGCTGGCCTCCGTCGCCGGCCGCGACCAGATCGACGCGCTCATCGCCGGCGTGCAGCAGCAGTTCCCCGGCCTGGAGTTCAGCCTCGCCGGTCCGGTCGACGCCCACCACGACCTGGCCCGGTTCACCTGGAACCTCGGCCCGGCCGGCGCCGAGCCGATCGTCGTCGGCTTCGACGTCGCGGTCATCACCGACGGCCGGATCGCCGCCGTGCACGGCTTCCTGGACCGGGTGCCGGCATGACCGTCCTGAGCGCGCGGCCGGTGCGGGTCACCGCATCGGCCGCACGGCCCGGTGCCTTCCTGCCGGTCCTGTTGATCTCGACGTTCATGACCGCGATCGACGCGTTCATCGTCAACGTTGCCCTGCCGGCGATGCAACGTGACCTGGACGCCGGCCCGGCCGCGCTGGAGTGGGTGGTAGCCGGCTACGTCCTCGCGGTGGCCGCCGGCCTGATCACCGGCGGCCGGCTGGGCGACCGGTACGGCCGCCGCCAGGTGTTCGGTATCGGCGTGGCGCTGTTCACCGCGGCCTCCGTGCTGTGCGGGCTGGCGCCCACCGTGGGCGTTCTCATCGGCGCCCGGGTGCTGCAGGGGCTCGCGGCGGCGTTGCTCATGCCGCAGGTGCTGGCCATCGTGCGGACCAGCGTCGCGCCGGCCGAGCAGCCGAAGGCGATCGCCCGGTACGGCCTCACGATGGGTCTGGGCGCCGTCTTCGGCCAGCTGATCGGTGGCCTGCTGATCCGGGCGGACCTGTTCGGCCTGGACTGGCGGCTGTGCTTCCTCATCAACCTGCCGATCGGGGTCGCTGCGCTGGCCCTGCTACGCCGGGTGCCGGAGTCCCGCCACCCGGCGACCCGGCTCGACCTGGCCGGCGTGGTCCTGGTGAGTGCGGCGCTGGTGGCGCTGGTTTTGCCGCTGGTGGAGGGGCGCGAGCAGGGCTGGCCGGTGTGGACCTGGCTGAGCCTGGCCGCCGCCGTGCTGCTGTTCGCGCTGTTCGCGGCGACCCAGCGGCGCCGCGCGCAGCCGCTGGTGGACCTGACGCTGTTCCGGGAGCGGGCGTTCTCGGTGGGGCTGGTGGCAACCCAGGTGTTCTGGATGGGGCAGGCGTCGTTCTTCCTCGTGCTGGCGCTCTACCTTCAGGTCGAGCGGGGCCTGTCGGCGCTGGAGTCGGGCGTCGTCTTCATCGCCATCGGCGCCGGCTACCTGGCCACCTCGACGTACGCGCACCGGATCGCCGCCCGGCTCGGTCGCCAGGTGGTCAGCGTCGGCGCGCTGGTGATGGCGGTGGGCCTGTACGGCATGTGGCAGGCGGCCGGCCATGGGACCGGTTGGCTCGTGCCGGGGCTCGCCGTGGACGGCATCGGCATGGGTATCGCGCTCGCCCCGCTCACCACCACCGTCCTCTCGCGGATCAACCCGCGGCACACCGGCGCGGCCGCCGGGGTGCTGGCCACGGTGAACCAGACCGGCAACGCGGTCGGGGTGGCCCTGATCGGCATCGTCTTCTACCGGGCCGCCGATCTGACCGGTGGATTCCGGGCCGGGCTGGTCGCGCTCATCGTGCTGGAGCTGGCGCTGGCCGCCATCATCCAACTGTTGCCGAGGCGATGACGCCGTACGCACCGGCCGTCGTCCCTCGCTCACGTCCGCCTTCTATTACCGGCTCGTGACAATTCGCGCGCCGGGCACGGATATGCGGGTGACAACGTCGTCCGGGTGATCGGAGAACGAGTACTGCCGGCCGTCCGGCCCGCGGTGTGGGAGGCCGCCACGGTCCCCCTCCCCGTGGTGCCGGGCGCGGCGACCGACCGGGGGCCGGGCCGGGTGGAGTGGGCCGACGCGGCGAAGGGCTTCTGCATCGTCCTGGTCGTCGCGTGGCACGTCGTCGTCAAGGACTACCTGCAGGTCGACTGGCACCTCGGCGTACCGGCGCCGGGTCTGTGGGGCGCGTTGGGCGAGCAGCTCCTGCCGCTGCGGATGCCTCTGTTCTTCACCATTTCGGGCGTCTTCGCGGCCAACGCCGTCCAGCGTCCCTGGCGGGCCGTCGCACGGAGACGGATCGCCCGGTTCGGCTACCTGTACGCCGTCTGGCTGCTCGTCCACACCGCGGTCCTCGCCCTGGCCCCCGGCTTCCCGACCGACCGCGCCACCTCCGCGACCGGTCTTCTGGAGCAGCTCACCATCACCCCCTCGAACCTCTGGTACCTCTACGCCCTGGCGCTCTACTTCACCGTCGCCAAGGCGGTGCGCCGGGCGCCCCGGGCGCTGGTCCTCGTGCCCGCCGCGGCCCTGTCCGTCGTCACCGCCGCCGGCCTGCTCGACACACCCGGCAACCGGGGCGGGTTCTACCAGAACCTCGTCTTCTTCCTCGCCGGCCTGTACCTGCGACCCTGGATCGAGGCGTGGGCGGCCGGCGCGACCCGGCGGCGGCTCGTGCTCACCGGCGGCGCGTACGCCCTCGCGCTGGCCGCGATGGCCGCGCTCGGCGCACAGACCTGGCTCGGCGTGTGGCCGCTGGTCTCCGTGGTGGCGGTCGCCTTCGGGATCACCGCGGCGGCCCGGCTGTGCCGGTGGCGGTCCATCGCCGGCCCTCTCGTCGCGCTCGGCCGCAACACGCTGCCCGTCTATGTCATCCACATGCCCGTCCTCGCGCTGCTGCACCGCCTGCTCGTCGGGCCGCTGTCCGGGCTGGACCAGGCCGGCCAGGAGATCGTCGTCCTCGGCTACCCGATCCTGCTGACCGCGCTCGTCATCGGGCTGAGCCTGGCCGTCCACCGGGCCCTGTCGGGGCGGGCACCGTGGCTGTTCGACCTGCCCGGCCGCCATCGGCCGAGCGCTCCCCGGCCGGCGGTGACCCGATGAACACGTTGGCGGAGGCGGCGGTCGACCTGACGGCGATCGAGCAGAACGTGCGGACGATCGGCGCGGCGGCGGACACCGCGCTGATGGCGGTCGTCAAGGCCGACGGCTTCGGGCACGGCGCCGTGCCGGTGGCCCGGGCCGCGCTGCGGGCCGGCGCCGGCTGGCTCGGGGTCGCCTCGGCGGCCGAGGCGCTCGCGCTGCGCGCGGCGGGCATCACCGCACCGGTGCTGAGCTGGCTGCACCGCCCCGACGACGACTTCGCGGCACTGATCGCGGCCGGCACGGACATCGGCGTGTCGACGGTGGCGCACCTGCACGCGGTCGCCGACGCGGCCCGGGCGCTCGGCGTGCCGGCGACGGTGCAGCTCAAGGCCGACACCGGGTTGTCCCGCAACGGCGCCGCCGAGCGTGACTGGCCCGAGGTGACCGGCTGGGCCCGCAAGTTCGAGCTGGAGGGGGCGGTACGGGTACGCGCGGTCTGGTCGCACCTGGCCGACGCGGACGTGCCGGACAGTCCGGGCCTGTCGCGGCAGGTGACGCTCTTCGAGGAGGCCTTGGCGCTGGCGCGGGCGGCGGGGCTCGACCCCGACCTGGTGCACCTGGCCAACTCGGCCGCCGCGCTCGGCGCCCCCCGGACCCGCTACGACCTGTGCCGGATCGGGCTGGCGCTCTACGGCGTGGACCCGTTCGGGGGGAACGGGCCGGGTCGGTACGGGCTGCGCGCCGCGATGACCCTGCGGGCGGGCGTCGTCAACGTGAAGCGGGTACCGGCCGGCACGGGTGTCTCGTACGGGCCCGAGCACGTGACCCGGGGACCGACCACGCTGGCCCTGCTGCCGCTCGGCTACGCCGACGGCCTGCCCCGCGCGGCCGAGGGACGCGGCGCGGTGCGCCTGGCCGGCCGGCGGTGCCCGATCGTCGGGCGCATCGCCATGGACCAGTGCGTCGTCGACGCCGGTGACCTTCCCGTGGAGATCGGCGACGAGGCCGTGGTCTTCGGTCCCGAGCGGGACGACGACCGGACGCAGCCGACGGTGGCCCAGTGGGCCCGGTGGGCGAGGACCATCCCCAACGAGATCTTGACCGGTGTCGGGGCCAGAGTGGTCCGGCGGTACCGGCACGACGAAACGGAGCTGTCATGAAGACCCGACTCGCGGTGTTGTTCGGCGGGCGGAGCGGCGAGCACGAGGTGTCCTGCCAGTCGGCGGCGAGCATCCTCGCCGCGGTGGACCGGGAGCGGTACGACGTGACGGAGGTGCTCATCGGCCGCGGCGGCGGATGGCACGTCGACGGTGCGCCGCTGCCGATGGCGGAGGCGCTTCGCGTGCTGGCCGGGCAGGATGTGGTCTTTCCGGCCCTGCACGGCCCGTACGGCGAGGACGGCACCGTGGCGTCGCTGCTGGAGTGGCTCAACGTGCCGTACGTCGGCAACGGGGTCCTGGCCGGCGCCGCCGGCATGGACAAGGAGGTCACGAAGAAGCTGCTCGCCGCCGACGGTCTGCGGGTCACCCCCGGCGTCACCCTGCGCGCCGACGAGGAGCTGCACCCCGACGACCGGCGGCGGTTGGGCCTGCCGGTCTTCGTGAAGCCGGCCCGGGCCGGCTCCAGCCTCGGCGTCACCCGGGTCGACGACTGGGCCGCGCTGCCCGACGCGCTGCGGCTGGCCCGGACGTTCGACACGAAGGTGCTGGTCGAGCAGGCCGTGGGGGGACGCGAGATCGACGTGGCCGTTCTCCAGTACCCGGACGGTCGGCTCGCGGCCGGCCCACCGCTGGAGATCAGCGTGACCGGCGCCGGCTTCTTCGACTACGACGCGAAATACGACGGCGGGGCCGTGTTCCAGATCCCCGCTCCGCTGGACCCCGCCACCACCGCGCTGCTGCAGGATCGTGCGGCACGTGCCTTTCACGCGCTCGGCTGCCGCGGTCTGCTGCGGGTCGACTTCTTCCTGCCGGAGCTGCCACACCCCGGGGCCGGGTCGCGTCCGGACGCCGGCCCGACGTACGGCGAGCCCGTCCTCAACGAGGTCAACACCTTCCCGGGGTTCACCGCCGCGTCGCAGTACCCCCGCATCTGGCAGCAGGCCGGCGTCGACTTCTCCGCCCTGATCGACATCCTGATCTGCGGCGCGCTGACCGGCCGCGCCCTGCTGAGGGTGGGCCACGGCCCGGACGCCGACCAGGGGTAGGACGGCCCACGGCGTCGCGGGTCAGAGTGGACAGACCCGCGGCGCCCGGGCCCCGTCGGACCCGGCAATGGTGACCGGAAGGGGCTTCCGCCCGCGGTTGGCGAAGCCCGGCGCGTCCCACATCGTGCAGGTGATCTGGTCGGCGGCGATCGTCGACAGGGTCGTCACGGGCCCCGTCATGGTCAGCGTGAAACCGACCGCGCCGGGTGTCGCCACCGGCGGGGCGGCCGGCACGAGACCCGCCGGCACCTCGGTGGTGAACCCCTGGCTGCGCTCGCGCTCGTTCGGCCCCTGCGCCAGCAACCCGACCACCTGCTCGGACGAGAGAAACTCCTGGGCCGGGCGGACGACCGGCGCCAACTCTCCCTGCCGGACCAGATAGAGCCGGGCGCCCTCGGTCGGGCCGTCCGGTGCGGGACGGCCGGTCACGACCCCGCTGGGCCGCACCCCGCAGCCGGCGGCGACGAGGGTGACCAGCACCACGCCGGCCAGCAGCGCGGCGAGCCGCGAGGCGCCCGCCCGCCGGGGACGTGTCGCCGTCGATCCGGTCACCGTACGCCTCCCGGGTCCGTGGTGTCGGTGGCGGTGGGGTCGGCCGTCGCGGACGGCAGGTGGAGCGTGAACACCGCCCCACCGGCCGGACCGTTCGCGGCCACGAGGGCGCCCGTCCGTCCGGCGTACCGGTGCAGCCGGGCGTTCTCCCACGCGATGGCGAGGCCCAGCCCGCTGCCCTCGGACCGGGTCCGCGCGGTGTCCGCCTTGTAGAACCGGTCGAAGACGTGCGGTAGCACCTCCGGGTCCAGGCCCGGGCCGTTGTCGCCCACCTCGATGGTGATCCAGCCCGACTCGGCGCTCAGTCGCAGCCACACCGGCGGGGTGCCGTGCCGGAACGCGTTGCCGACCAGGTTGGCGACGATGACGTCCAGTCGGCGGGGGTCCAGCCGCGCCACGATGCCGGCCGGCAGGTCGGTCCGTACCCGGTCGGCCCAGCCCCGGGCCCGCAGCGTCGCGGTCACCGCGGCGGCCACGTCGATGTCGTCGAGTGCCAGCCGCGCCGTGCCCGAGTCGAACCTGCTCACCTCGATCAGGTCGTTGACCAGCAGGGTGAGCCGCTGGGTCTCCTGACTGACCAGCCGGGCGGCCTGACCGGCGTCGCCGGGCAGCCGGTCCGCCTCCTCGTCGAGGACGTCGGTGACCGCCGTCATCGCCGCCAGCGGCGTACGCAGCTCGTGCGACACGTCGGCCACGAAGCGCCGGGCATCGGCCTCCATCCGGCGCAGCTCCCCGACCTGCCGCTCCAGCAACTCGGCGGTGTGGTTGAAGGTCCGCGCCACCTCGGTCAACTCGTCCGATCCGCGGACCGCGAGCCGGGTGGTCAGGTCGCCCGCACCGAGGCGGTGCGCGGCCCGGCCCAGCTCCCGTACGGGACGTAGCACCCCGCTCGCCGCCACCGTGGCCAGCACGGCCGCGAAGAGCAGGGACAGTCCGCCGGTCAGCCAGGCCCACGTGGCGAGCCGGTCGATGCTCTGCTGCTCGGCCACCAGACTCCGGACGGCGTAGACCTCCACGCCGGAGGGAATCGTCGTGCCGTCCGGCCGCTCCAGCCGCAGCTGCACCCCGATGACCAGGGCGGGCATCCCGCCGAACGAGACACGCTGCCAGACGACGCGGTCGCCCTGCACCTCCTGACGTAGTTCCGGCGAGATCGGGTCGGGCATCCCGCCGTTCCACGAGGTGAGGTCGTGGTACCTGACGATGGCGGATCCGTCGCGGTCGGAGAGCAGCTGCGCCACCCGGTCGAGGTCCTCCTGGGTGGGTGGGAGCTGGCGGATCGGGTACGCCTCCGCGAGCTGGTCGACCAGGGACACGACCGCGGCGTCCTGCGCCTGCTGGAGGATGACGTTCCGCGCCTGGAAGTAGCTTCCGCCGGCGACGGCGGCCGTGGTCAGGAGCCCGAGCAGCACGAAGGCGAGGAGCAGCCGGACCCGGAGCCCGGCGGCCCGCGGACCGGGCCAGCGCCTCACAGCGGCCCGAACCGGTATCCGAAACCGCGTACCGTCTGCACGTAGACCGGTGTCGACGAGTCGTCCTCGATCTTCGCGCGCAGCCGCTGCACGCAGGCGTCCACCAGCCGCGAGTCGCCCAGGTAGCCGTGCTCCCAGACGGCCTCCAGCAACTGCTGCCGGCTCAGCACCCGGCCGGGCGTCCGCGAGAGTTCCAGTAACAGGCGCAGCTCGGTCGGCGCGAGGCTCACCGGAGCGCCGTCCTTGCCCACCACGAGGGCGGCCCGGTCGATGGTGAGGCGGCCGTAGCGTTCCACGCCCGGCTCGCCGCCCCGCCGCGCCTCGCCGACGGCCCGCCGCAGCACCGCCCGGATGCGCGCCTCGAGCACCCGCGGCTGTACCGGCTTGACCACGTAGTCGTCGGCGCCCGCCTCCAGGCCGGCCACCACGTCCATGTCGTCGTTGCGGGCGGTGAGCATGATGATCGGTAGGTCACCGAGTGCCCGGATCCGGCGGCAGACCTCGAACCCGTCCATCCCGGGCAGCATGAGGTCGAGGACCACGACGTCGGACCCGCCGGCTCCCAGCCGCTCCAGCCCCTCCTCACCGGTCGCCACGGCGTCCACGCTGTGTCCCTGCCGGGTCAGCGCCAACCGCAGGCCGTCGCGCACGGTCTGGTGGTCTTCGATCAGCAGGACTCGGGACATGTCGGCAAGTATCGCATCATGAGCTGATCTCACCGTTTCCCTCGGTCCGGTGCCCCGACCGCGGCCGGCTCCGGTGGCTCGTCGCGTCCCGCAGGTCCGTCGTACGCAGGGGAAGCAGCACCGACACCACGATCGCGACCGTCAGCCCGGTGACCGTCATCACGGCGATGAGCGGTCCCGGCTCGACCGAGGCGACCAGACCGGGCATAACCACCAGGAGCGCCCCGAGCAGCAGCACCAGCCCCGGCGCGGCGCCGAGGGCGCCCACCGCCCGTCCGCCGCGGTCGGTGCCGCCCTCCCGGGCCGCCTGACGACGCCTGGCGAGCACGGCCGAGGCGAGACAGCAGAGCGTCGCCGCCAGCAGGACACCGCCGACCGCGTCGCTGGCGCGGTGCCACCCGGTGAGCATCGTGGCCGCGGCCACCACCGACACGCCGGCCGCACCCGGCACGGCGATCCAGGCTCGGGCCCGCCGGGGCGCGACCAGGAGGAACGCCATCAGCAGCGCGGCCGCGGCCGTGACGTGACCGCTCGGAAAGCTGTTGTGGGTGGTCGAACTCTGCACCTGGAGGTCGGGACGGATCAGCACCGACTTCGCCACGCCGGCCACGGCTACCGCGCCGAGGACCATGACGACACCGACCACCCCCGCCAGCAGACGCCGACCGAGCACGCCCAGCAGCAGCACTCCCCCGAGCAGGGCGACCAGCACCGTCCGGTCACCGAAGACCTCCAGCACGGTCTTCGCCGGGCCCAGCAGGGCGGTGCGCTGCTCGTACCCTCCGCCCCGCTCGGCCCGGGGAAGCAGCAGGCCGTCCAGCCGTTGACCGGCCCGCGTCCACAGGAACACGCCGCAGGTCACCCCGAAGCCGAGCAGGTAGCACCCAGCCGCGCCGAGCGGCGGCAGGCTCGGGTGAGCGTCATCGCCGGCCGGCGGCAGTGGGCGCCGCGGCGGTGGGTCGGACGCCGGTCTGGCGAGGGTCGACGGTCCAGGATTCACCCGTCCCATGCTCGGCCCGGTAGATGCGGACCCCGTCCGCACCATGTCTTGGTTCTGTCACAGTCGCGTCGGTGGGCGGCGCGCCCGCCCGGTCACCGGGGCGAGGCGTTGCCCGGACCGCCGAAGGGCTCACCCAACCGCCGAAAGGCGCGGGGCTTCGACCTGCGCGGGTCGCGGCGTTCGGCGGGCGGCGGGGAACCGGGCGTCCCGGTGACGTCGTCGGGCCCCAGGCCGAGCATGCCGCTGACGAGCGGGCCGAGCTCCTCGCACTCACGCTGGCAGTCGAGGCAGTCCAGCAGGTGCGCCTCGAAGGCCACGACGGCGCGCGGGCACAGCTCACCCAACAGGTAGGGCCCGCAGCTGTCACACGTGGCGTCGAGGCCGTCGTCCGTCATTGGCGTGCCTGATCTGCGTCGTAGACCCGGCCAGTGTGAGCGGCGCAGGTGCGGGCGAAATTGGACAGCGACACTCTACGTGTTGGGAGCGGGCCCAGGTAGGCAGCGAATCGCGGAAACTCGGTTACGCAGCGTCAGTTCGGGGCGATCCGGCCGATTGCGGCACGCAGTGCCCGTAACGCGTAGTAGGCCCGCGATTTGACAGTTCCCTCCGGTATGCCGAGCCGCTGCGCCACCTCGTCCGTGGAGCGACCCCGGTAGTACAGCTCGATCAGCACGGCGCGGTGCGCCGGGGTCAGCTTCGGCATCGCCCGGCGGATCGTCTGTGCGGCCACCACCGCCTCGGTGATGTCCTCCTTGCAGGGCAGGTCGCCGAGATCCTGCAGGCCGACCTCGATGGGGCGCGCCTGACGGGCACGGGCGGCATCGATGGCGATCCGGCGGGCGACGATGAACAGCCACCGGCGGGTCGACTCCCGGGAGGTCGGCAAGCGGTCCAGGTGTCGCCAGGCCTGCAACATCGTCTCCTGCAGCAGGTCCTCCGCCAACTGCCGCTCGCCCCAGCTCAGGCGGAGCAGGAAACGGTAGAGCGCCTCGGCATGTTCCGCGTGCACGGTGCGCATCCGGGCCCGGGCCAGCACTGTCTCGTCTGGCTGGTCATCGCCACGAACGTCGCTGTACAAAGCCCGGCCGGAGTCGCTGAGCTCCAGCAACAACGAACCGCCTCCCCCACTACCGTCTTCCGTCGCTGCCGCGATCGACCCTGGCGAGGTCGTCGGAGGCTTCGGTGCAGCATACGGTCGGGCACACGTTCGGCAGAAGAAAAGTTTACACATCCAATACAAACACTGGCGGACGCGGAAGAACTTCGAACGGCGTTCACGCAACGGCCACGTCCTCGGCAAGGAGCGTTCGCAGCTCGTCCACACTGGGATCCCGCAGGGTCCGGATCCGACCGGCCTGACGCGTGACCGCCTCGTCGAGCACCTGCCGGGCGTACCGGCCGTTGCCGAACGACTTCGACCGGGGCACCCGCTCGAAGTGCTCACGCAGCGCCACCAGGGTCTGCCCCGGGCACTCGTAGCCGCTGGCGGAGGCGAGGTTCTGGAAGATGGCCACCAACTCGTTCGCGTCGTAGTCGGCGAAGTGGATCCGGCGCGAGAACCGGGAGGCGAGACCCGCGTTCGCGTCCAGGAACTGCTCGATCTCCTCCTCGTACCCGGCGACGATGACCACCACCTCGTCGCGATGGTCCTCCATCAGCTTCACCAGGGTGTCGATCGCCTCCCGACCGAAGTCCTGCCGGGCGTCCGGGGGCGCCAGCGTGTACGCCTCGTCGATGAAGAGCACCCCACCCCGCGCACGGTCGAACGCCTCCCGGGTCCGCTGGGCGGTGTGTCCGATGTACTCGCCGACCAGGTCGGCCCGGGCGGCCTCCACCAGTTGGCCGCCGGAGAGCACACCCAACGCGGTCAGCAGCTCCCCGTAGAGCCGGGCGACGGTGGTCTTGCCCGTGCCCGGGGGGCCGGAGAAGACCAGGTGCCGGGACACCGACGGAGCCGGCAGTCCCGCCCGCACCCGGGTCCGGATGGTCGCCAGCAGGTCGATCATGTCGGCCACCTCACGCTTCACCCCGGCCAGGCCGATCATGTTGTTGAGGCGGGCGAGCAGGCGGTCGACCTCGTCGTCACGGGCCGCCCCGGCGTGCACGCCGGAGGTCGCCGGCGCGCCGAGGTCCTGCGGCAGCAACTGCGCCAGCTCGACACCGGAGGTCTCACCGGCCTGGGACAGCCGGTACGCCTGACGCCCGACCATCTCCTCGAACACCTTGCGGGCCACCCGCGCGTTGCCGAAGTTCGCGTCCCGGTTCATGCCGTCGAAGAGGCCCGCCAGCGCCACCCTGGTGTCGTACTCCAACGAGTAGTGGTGGGTGCTGCACAGCCGCTCCACGATGGTGACCAACTCGTTCGTCGAGTAGCTCTCGAACTCGATCGTCTTGGAGAACCGTGACGCCAGTCCCGGGTTGCCCTCCATGAACTGACGCATCTGCACCGAGTAGCCGGCGACAATGACCACCACCTCGTCCCGGTGGTCCTCCATCAGCTTCACCAGGGTGTCGACCGCCTCCCGGCCGAAGTCGTGCCCGGAACCGCCCTCCACCGGCGCGAGCGTGTACGCCTCGTCGACGAAGAGCACACCCCCGCGCGCCTCGTTGAACTTCTCGGTCGTCCTGACCGCGGTGCCGCCGATGTGTTCGGCCACGAGGTCGGCGCGGGAGACCTCGACCAGCTGACCGGAGCGGAGCACCCCGAGCGCGGCCAGGATCCGCCCGTACAGCCGGGCCACCGTCGTCTTTCCGGTGCCCGGGGCGCCGGCGAAGACCATGTGCCGCGACATCGGCGGCGCGGGCAGACCCGCCGCGGCACGCCGTTGGCTGATCCGGTGCAGCCCGACCAACGTCGCCACCTCGTGCTTCACGCCGGCCAGCCCGACGAGGGCCGCCAGCTCCGCGAGCAATGGTGTGGCCGGATCGGCCGGCTGCGCGGGGGTCGGCTCGGACGCGGCGCCGCTATCCTCTCCGGCGGTGGTCGGTTCGGCCACGACGACCGGGTCCGGTCGCGTCGAGGGCGTCTCCGGGACGCGGGGCTCGCCGGACACCGACGGCTGGGCGCGTCCGTGTCCCGCGTCGTCGACGGTCACCGCCCCGGGAACGGTCAGCCGGATCGGTTCGCCGCCGTTGCCGACGATGGTGCTCCGGACGACCCGCACCGGCGCCATCGTCTCGATGAGCAGACCGTCACCGCCGTTCTCCAGCACCTCACAGCCGTCGAGCCGGCCGGTGGAGCCGGCCCCGAAACTGATTCCCGGGCCGCCGCTGCCGCGTACCCGCGTGTGGGTCAGCGTCACCGTCGCACCCTGCGCGACGACGACGCCCGCCCTCGCCGACCCGCTGAACTCGCAGGCGGTGACCGTCGCGGTGCCGTCGGCGGCGACCAGCAGCGCGGTCACCCCCGAGCGGACCGTGGCCTGCGACATCGTCAGGCGCGTGCCACGGGTGACCAGCGCCCCGCCGCCCCGGCACCCGTCGATCACGCCACCGCGGACGGTCGGGTGGGCGGTGTCGGCCAGCCGGACGCCGTACTCCGCACATCCGGTGACCGTGACGTCCTCGACCGACGGGTGGGCCCGACCGCGCACCAGCAGGCCGTCCTGTCCGCCCCGCACGGTGACGCCGCGTACGACACCCGCCGCCTCCTCGTCGAACAGCAGCGAGACCCCAGCGTCGCCGGAGATCTGGCCGCCCTCGATGCGCGGTGCGCCGGATCCGGTCACCACCACGGCGGCGGACGCGGAGCCGGTGATCTCGCCGTCGCTGAACACCCCGGCGGCGGACTCCAACACGTAGAGCCCGTGTCCACCGGTGCCGTCGACCCGGCACCGGGTCAACACGGGATCGGCGGTGCCGGAGAGCACCACGCCGTGCCCGCCCACGGCACGGAACTCGCAGTCCTCGAAGGTGGGGCTGCCCCCGGTGACGAACACGGCCGTACCCGCGAGGTCGTGCACGGTGCTGCGCAGCACCCGCACCGCGCCGTCCCCCTCCACGACGATGCCCGGCCCGTCCACGGCGGAGATGTCGCAGCTCTCGACGGTGCCCCGGCCGCCACCGGTGGCGAGCACCCCCGCGCCACGGACGTCGGCCACGACACAGTCCTGGAGCACCGGGTCCGCCCCGCCGCTGATCACGACGGCGGTGCTGCCCAGGTCACGCAGGGTCGTCCGGACGATCGAGCCGGTGGCACCGCCGTCCAGCAGAAAGCCGGCGCCGAGCGGGTTGCCGACCCGGCAGTCGGCGACGTCGAACCGCCCGCCGGGAGCGTGCACGGCCACGATGCCCCGCCCGACGACCTCGCAGTCGGCCAGACGCAGCAGGCCCAGCCCGACCTGGACGGCGGGCAGATTGTCGCTGCCACCGCGCAGGATCAGGCCGCGCAGGGCGGCCGTGCCGCGCGCGGCGAGGACGGCCACCCCGTCGCCGCCGTCGACGGTGACCGTGCCCGGCCCCTCCTCGGCGGTCACCACGACGTCGCGGGTGAGGCGAAGCTGCTCACGGTAGATCCCCGGCTGGACCACGACCGTGGTGCCCGACGTCGCCGCGCGGACGGCCTCCTCGATGCTCGACAGGCATCCCGGATCCGTCTGGGACACCAACAGCATGCCGTTGGTCATGCACCCACTCCCTCTCCCGCCGCGACCGCGTCGGCGGATTCTGCCGGCACCGCGAACGGCCGGCCGTAGTCGTCCAACCCGGGGGCGAAGCCCGCCGTGCGGCTCTCCCCGCCCCCGGAGCCGCCGCGGGGCAGCGCCCGCAGCTGAGCCAGGATCCGGTCCGGGTCCGCGCGCGCCCGGTGCGGCGCCCCGCCGGTACGCGCGCCGAGGTCCTGAAGCAGCACCCGGGCAACCGCAGCCGTCCCGGTCGGCTCCTCGACGGCCAGCACGAGGAACCGGCTACCGGGCGGGAAGAGCGCGCCCCCCTGCCCGGCACCGACGGCGAGGGCACCGAGCCGGTGGGCGCTGGCCGACCAGATCGCGAACTCCACCCCGGGCGACGGCGCGGGGCCGACGGCCAGGTCCACGTCGACGAAGGCCGGCTCGGCGAGGACCGCACCGGGACGGTACGCGGCGACGTCGGCCACGTCGGCGGGCGCGCAACGGAAGACCGGGCCGAAGACCGAGGGGAGACGGCGCAACCCGTACGTCGCCCAGCGTGCCAGCAGCACCGACCGGGCCGCCTCGTCGTCGGGGCCACCACCCCGGAGCACCTCGTTGACGCGCTCCCGCTCGCCGTCCTGGTAGGCCCGCACCGCCACCAGACCGGCCGCGAGATCCGCGGCGGTGCCGACCGTGGCACGCAGGCCCGGCGACTCCGCCAGGGTCCGGCTGACCACCCGGGCGTACGCGTCATAGCGGGCGCCCACCGCCTGGCGCAGCGCCGCGCGGTTAGCCACGGTCAGCTCCGGGTCGGTGCCGGGAAGCCAGCGCGCCGCCGGGCGAGGCGCGACGGAGCGGGCTCCGGCCGACGGCGGACCGTCGGTCGTCCGGTGACTTCCGGCGGCACCCACGACCGCCTCGGCCGCGGCGCCGACCGTGGTCGTGCGGTCGGCGCCGCCCGTCGCGCCTGCACCGTTGGCGCCGCTGACGGCGACTCTGCCGGCGCTCGTCGTCCCCGCACCGCCGGCGCTGTGCACGGCGACCGGGCCGACGCTCGTCGTCCCGGCGCCGTCGATGCTGTGCACGGCGACCGGGTCGTCGGCGCCGGGAGCCCGGTCGACCCCGGGCGCCAGCGGGCCGGGGACGCGCGGCGGCGGCGCGCCGGGCGGCGTCATGGTCGGGTCCGGTCGCTCCTCGCCGTCGGCGCCCGTGGACGCGCCCACGGCGCCACCCGTCGACGTCGCACGCCGTCCCGCGGGCCGGGTGGGCGTCTCTACCCGGTCCGACCCGGGCGAGGACAGGTCGTCGACCTTCGGGGCGATGGCCACGGGCCCGATCGGCGCGCGCGGCAGTGGTGCGGTCGCCGCCGCCCGCTCCACATTGGACGAGACGGCGGCCGGCACGTTCCAGCGTGCCGGGTCGAGCAGGACGGCGAGGTCCGGGTCCAGCGGCACCGGCTCGGGCACCGGTGGGTCGTCGCGCCGGGCGCGCCTGCGGTCGGCGGGCACGAGGCGACGCGATCCCGGCGGCGGCAGCGCGGGCAGCACCGGCCCGTCCGGCCGGACCCGCCGGGGTGGTCGCTGCCCGTCGGGCCGGGCCCGTCGAGGGCTCCAGCATCGGAACGTCCCCGTGGTCCACAGCAACCCGCTGGCGGCGTGCCGCACCGGCGCGTCGGCGGCATGGACGGGCACGGCCAGCGCATCGGCCAGGCCGCCGTAGAGCAGGTCGGCCGCCGTGCCGCCGACCGTCGCGCCCCGGGCCACGACCACAACCGGCTGGTGCGGGTCGGGCCGGCAGGACGCGATCAGCCTCGCCAGCATGCGGGGCGGCGTCGGTCGCCCGCCGACGCGGAAGCCGGTCCGGTCGACGTCGATCTCGACGACGAAGCCGGCCAGCGCAGGAACGACGGTGTCGGTCGGCGGGTCGACGAACGACCAGCCCGCGCGGGTGCGTACGCCCGGAAGGTCGGGTGGTGGCACGACGGCCACGCGCGGCGTGGGCCCGGCCGGTGTGGTCCGGGGTGGCAGCCAGGTGAGCGGGGGCCGCTCGCGCGGCACCGCGACGACTCCCCCGTCCCGCAACATGAGCCACCACGGTCCGCGCGGTGGCCACTCCCGGCGCGCTGGTGCGCCCGGCACCACGGCCTCGACCGCCACCGCCACCGGAACCGGCTCGGGCTGGGCCGGCGCCGGCTCGGACTCCGCCGGTACCGGCTCGGCCTGGGCAGGCGGCCAGGCCGCGGCCGGGCGGGGCGGGCCGTCCGGCGGGCACACCATCCACGTCGGCTCGGGCTCGTCCGCACCGGCGCCCGGCGCACGCCACCCCGGCAGGCGCGTCAGACCGACGGTCGGCACCAGGACCTCCTGGCCGACCCACTCGGCCAGCTCACGTGCCGCCGCCGCCACGTCGACCGACCCCGCGTAGCCACCGGCGGCGACCAGCCGGATCGCTCCCTCGCTGCCGCCGAGATGCTCGAGCAGCAGGTCCGGCAGGAGCGTGAAGAAGTCCGCCCCGGCGGTCAGCGTCGGGGCGCTCAGCACGACGGTGCGGCCGTCCTCGCCGGGCAGGGCCGCGGCCAGCACCCGGAGCGGCTCGGGTGCGTCCGCCCCGGTACGCAGCACCAGCACGCCACCGACGGACTCGACGGTGACCGCGGCCGTGGAAGGTGGATCCGACCATGACGACGTCATCAGGCAGGACACCTCGCTCTCGACGGACGGCTCGACACGTTCACGGGACGGGGACGCGGGCAGCCCGGTCACGCCGGACCGGACCGCTGGGGCGTCCGGCCGAGGTCACGGACGCGGTGCGGCAGCGCTCAAGCGGTATTCGGCGGCACGACGGAGTTCATGCGGGCGCGGTCCCGTCACCGTCCTCCGCCGGAACCCCACCGGGGCCGTCGGCACCGTCCGCGGTCACGGCCGTGCCGTAGAGCACCGACAACGCCCGGTGGAACGCCACCGCGTCGACGTCGGGCAGCACGTACGCGTTGCCTCGGATGGCGTCGAGGAGACCGGCGTCGGGCGCCAGCCCGTAGGCACGTACGTAGTAGCCGACCGCGTCGCTCCAGATCCACCGTCCGTCGGTGCGGAACGCACTCGGCACGACCGGTTCCTGCGCCGGGTCGAGGACGTCCGGGGTGAGCTCCGGGGTGATGACCAACGGCACCCCGTCGTCGAGGTAGCGCGCCACCTGGTCCGCCTCGTCGTCGGCGAGCCGGGGACGGTCCGGCGCGAAGCCCGGGCCGCCGTCGGGTGCGACGGTGTCGTACACGCGGGCCAGGGTGGGCGCCGCGTTCGGCGTCGCGGCCCAGAGCAGGGCGGAGAAGCCGAGCATGGTCCGCTGGTAGGCGGGGAGGCCGTCCGGGTCGACGAACACCTCCACCTGGGGGTTGGTCTCCCCCACCGCCTCCAGCGTGTCCTGCAGCGCGGCGGCCAGTCCGGGCAGGCGCGTCTCGTCGGTGCCCGCCACGAGGTAGATCCGGCGCGGCGGCGGCCACTGCGCGCCCATCGCGGGGAACCGCCAGCTCCGCCACAGCGCCACCGCGGTCGCCAGCGACGGCATCGCGGCGACGGCCGCGGCGTCGACCACGTCCAGACCGCCCGGTCCGTCGTACGGGACGGTCAGGTCGAGGCTGTACGGCACGGCGTCACCGGCCTCGGCGAGCACCTCGGGGCTCACCGGCGCGACCCCGAACCGGGGCTGTGACTCCACCTCCGAACGCTCCAGTTCGCCCAGCGCGTCGGTGTCCTCCCCGGCGGCGGTGAGGACGTCGGCCAGCAGACCCGCGTCGGCCGGGGTCACCTCGACCCGTCCGGCCAGCGCGGCGAAGACGACCGCCTGCGCGATCTCGACGAACTGCCCGGCGGCCAGCCACCGCCGCGACTCGGCGACCAGCTCGTCCGGAACTCGCCCCGCCAGGCGGAGCAGCAGGTGGTGGAACGCCACGGTCAGCTGCTCCTGCGGCACCTCGCCGGCCTGCGTCTGCAACCCCTGCTCCCTTCCCACCGCGGTGGCGGCCCGACGACGTGTCCGGTCGGGTCCGCGCACCCACGCCCCACGACGGTCCGGGCGACGTTCCGGTTCAATCCCCGCCGAAGCGATGTGGTGACTCGGTTCGGGCGACCCCGTCGGGTCGCGTACGGTTCGGGGCCGTACCGGCGGCGTCGACGTACCGGCGAGGGGTGGGGCGGACATGAGCGGATGGGTCGGCGATCGATGTGACCGGCGCGGCACGCGCCCGTCGGTCGCCCGCGACGGATCGCGGCGTCCCCTGCGGCTGCTGCTCGGCGTCGCGCTCGGCCTCGGCGGCGTCGTCGCACCGACGGTGGCGCTGGCCGCCCCGGTCCCCTCGGGTGGGCCGGTCCCGACCCGGGTCACCGCGTCGAGCTCCGCGGCGCCCGCCGACGCGTCGGCGCCCCGCTACTACCTGGTCGGCCCGCCGCGCGACGGCCAGCCCGAGTTCCTCTACCAGATCGCGGCGCGAACCCTGGGGGACGGCAACCGGTACCGGGAGATCTTCGACCTCAACCGTGGCCGCCGACAGCCCGACGGGGGCGCGCTCACCGATCCGCTGACGGTGCTGCGGCCCGGTTGGATTCTCGTCCTGCCACCGGACGCGGACGGTCCGGCCGTACGCGTGGGGCCGCTGCCGTCACCGGATGTGGCACCACCGAGCGGGTCGGGCACCACGAGCGCGGACGACTCCGGCGGCGGCGCCACCCCGTACCTGATGGGTGCCGTCGGTCTGGTCGCCGTCGCGGGTCTGCTGGCGCTGGCACTGCGGCGCTCGCGTGGGGCGGGTGACCGGTCCACACCTGCGGCGACGCCGCCGGCACCGGCCGCCACCGGTACGCCCGCCGACAGCCACAGCGACAGCGACAGCGGCCCGGTCTCCGGCGCTCCGGCCCCACTGGGCGCGGCCACCACGGCCACGCTCACCACCGGGCGGCCGGTGTCCCTGCTGACCCGGTCCGGGCGTGTGGTCGTGGACCTCGAGTGGCCGACGGGCCGACTCGACGTACGCCTGCTCGGCACCGCGCCCGACGCCGAGGCCGGCACCCCGTGCGCCTGGCTCGACGACGACGGTCCGCTGCCGGCCGCCACCCTGCCGGTCGTGCTCGGTCGGCGGGCCGGACGGCGGTTCTTCGTCGACCTGGCGGCGGCTCCCGACGTGGTCACCGTCACCGGCCCGGTCTCGTCGGCACGTCAGGTGGCGCTGGCGGTCGCCGAACAGCTCCACGCGGCGGGCGTGGCCGTCACGGTCGTCGGCGACGCGCTCGGCGGCGACGCGCTCGGCGGCGACGCGCCGGCGGCGTACCGACGGGTGCCGGCCTTCCCGACCGACGACGCCGAGGCCGCGCTGACCGGCCCCGGCGTGCTGATCAGCGCCGGCCTGCGGGGCGCGGAGCTGGCCGCCGCGCGGGACCTGGCCGCCCGCAGCGGTCACCGGGTCGTGCCGGTGCTGGTCGGCGAGGTGGTGCGGTCCCGCTGGTCGGTCCGGGTCAGCGAACCGAAGCCCTGAGCGGTCGCGGGACGCCCCGCGCACCGCGCCGACGCCTCGCGTGGCGAGTTTTGAACCGGCGGGCGCGCCGCCGCGTCGTCGAGGAGGGCTGCCGCGTGGTTCGGCCACGGGCGCGCCACGAGCACAGGCGAGGCGAAGGAGGCCGTCGGTGGCGGCGAAGGTGCGGGCCCTGCCCGGTCTGCTGGGCGCGGTGGCGCTGCTGGCCGCGCTGACGCAGGTGGGCGGGCCGGCTCGACAACCGGTGTCCGTCGCGCGGGCCGGGGCGCCCACCCCGACACCGACCGCGGCAGCGGCCGACGACGAGACGTACGTGAAGTACGTGGTGGTCACGGCCGACACCGCCGGCCCGGAGGGACTGACCACGATCGCCGACCGGTTGCTCGGCGACACGAGCCGGGCCGAGGAGCTCTACCAGCTCAACGTCGGCCGGCGGCAGCCCGACGGCCAGGCCCTGACCGACCGGCGTCAGCTGCGCGCCGGCTGGGCGCTGGTCCTGCCCTGGGACGCGGTCGGCGACGGGGTACGCGTCGGTCCCCTCCCCACACAGCCACCGAGCGTGCCGTCGGCGCCCGGCGGGACCGCCACCGGCGTACGGCGCTGCGCCCCGCCCACGCCGGTCGCGCCCGGTCCGGACTGGTCGCCGCCGCAGCGCGCGTGGGAGCGTACGCGGGGCGCCGGAGTGCTCGTCGCGATCGTCGACTCCGGTGTCGACGGCAACCGTCCGGAGCTTCGCGGGCGGGTCGGGGCCGGGGTGGACATCCCGTCCGGTGGCGACCGCGGGGACGTCGACTGCCTCGGCTCGGGCACCGCGATGGCGGGCGCCGTGGGCGCCGGGCCGGCAGCCGGGGCGACACCCACCGGTCCCGGTGCGACGGCGGGCACCGGCCCGGTGGGGATGGCCCCGGAGGCGACGATCCTCCCGCTGCGGATCGTGGGCGACACCCCCCGGTCGGAGCCGGCCGACGCCGCCACCGCGATCGAGGTCGCGGCGTCCGCGGGCGCCGGGGTGATCGCACTCGGCGCCTTCGTGGACCTCACCGATCCGCTGGTGTCGGCGGCGGTCAACGCGGCGTCGGACCACGACGTCGTCCTGGTCGCCGCCGCCCCGGCCGGCACCGGCGACCCGACCGCACCGACCGTCGACGCGCCGGTCGGCCTGCTCCGCGTCGGCCAGGTCGGCGCGCCGGGGCAGCCGGCGGGCGGTGACGTGCTCGCACCCGGCGCCGGCCCCGCGGCGGGCGACGCCGGGCCGCGGTACGAGGTGGCCCTCGCCGCGGGCACGGCAGCCCTGATCCGGTCCGCGTTCCCGGACCTCGGCGCGGCGCAGGTCGTCCAGCGGGTCAGGGACACCGCCGACCGGGCCGCGGGCGCCGAGGCCGGTGCGCCGGGCGTGCTGAACCCGGACGCCGCGGTCACCGCCCCCGTCGCGGAGGCCGCGTCCCGGCCCGACCGGGGCGGGAACTCGGACGCACTGCGCGTCCTCACGATCGCCCTGCTGGTCGTCCTCGGCATCGCCTCGCTCACGCTGCTCGCCCGGCGCGGCACCGCCCGCCGTGCCCCGGCCGGCGCACCCGGGCGGGTGACCGCCGTCGGCACGGTGGCCGGCGCGGGCGCTGCCGGCGCCGGCAGCCCGACGCGCACCGACGACGCGGCGGGCACCGACGACGCGGCGGGCACCGACCGTGACTCGTCGGCCCGGCCGGACGCCGCCCGGACGCGCGGTCCCCGCCCCGCCGATTCCAGCCGGTGAACCGGCCCGATCGGGCCCGCGCGATCGCCGCGGCCCTGCTGCTCGGCGCCGCCGCCGTGCCGGCGATCCCGGCGTCGGCCGCCGCCTCCCCCACCGTGGTCCGCTCCACGCTCGCCGCCGATGTCACCGCCGGCGCTGGCGACACGCTGCCGGCCCGCGTGCGACCCGGCGCGGTCGCCGCCCCGCCCGCCGGCTCGCCGCCGGTGCTGCCGACCGTGACCCAGGGCTGTGTGGGCGAGTCGCCGGTGGTCGCGAAGAGCACACCCTGGGCTGTACGCCGGGTGCTGCCCACGGCGGCGTGGCCGCTGACCCGCGGCGAGGGCGTCGTCGTGGCGGTCTTGGACACCGGCGTGAGCCCGGCCGCCACGGCGTTGACGGGGGCGGTCCGGCGCGGCAACGACGTGGTCGGCTCCGGCGGCGGTGACCGGGACTGCTTCGGCCGGGGCACCGCGCTGGCCGGCATCGTGGCGGCCCGGCCCCTCGCCGGCACCGGATTCGTCGGGGTCGCGCCGGGAGCGACGATCCTGCCGATTCGCGTCGTCGACGCCCGGGGCAAGGTGCCCCCGGGGGCGATCGCCGCGGGCATCCGGGCGGCGACCGCCGCTCGGGCCGACGTCATCCTGGTCGGCCTCGGCACCACCGGCGGGGACCCGGGCCTGCGGGCCGCGATCCGGGATGCGGTCGCCCGGGACATCGTGCTCGTCGCCGCCGTCGCCCAGGCCAAGCAGACCGGCACGACCCCGTCGCCGCCCTGGTATCCCGCCGCCCACCCCGACGTCCTCGCGGTGGGTGGCATCGACGTCAAGGGGACGCTGACCGAGCAGTCCCCGCCGGAGGCCGGCGTGGACCTGGTGGCGCCCGCGTCCGACGCGGTGAGCGTCGCGCCGCGCGGCGACGGCCACTACGCCGTCACCGGCGCCGCGGTCGCCGCCGCCTACGTGGCCGGCGCCGCCGCCCTCGTCCGCGCCTACCACCCTGCGTTGTCCCAGGCGGAGGTCCGACAGCGCCTGGAGCTGACCGCCGAGCATCCACCCGGCGCGTGGCCCACGGCCGGCGCCGGCTACGGCATGCTCGACCTGTACCAGGCGCTGTCCGCGGTGGAGCCCAGCCGCCCGCCCCTGACGTCCCGACCCGACGCGGTGCGGCCGCTGCCGAAACCCGGTCCCACCGAACCGACCAGGCTCATCGCCGGCTCGGTGTCCGCCGGCATCGCCGGTCTGGCCGGGCTCGCCTACCTGGCGGCGATGACCGTCAAGTGGGGACGACGCCGCCGCTGGCGCCCCTGACCCCCGCACCGCCGCGCACGGCGGGGCGGCGCGTCGGCCGACCGCCCTCGGTCGGCCGACGCTCCGGTCACCGGTCAGCCGTCCGGCTCGCTCCACGCGGTCTGGATCAGCCGCGCGCCCCGCCGGGTGCACAGCAGCGCCCGACCCGGCGGCAGGTGACGCGGCTTGGTGTTGCCGAGCAGCGGGCCCTCGCTGGGCGGGCAGGACAGCGCCACGTCCGGGCTGTTGGTCTCCTGCATCCGGCGCAGCAGCGGGTCCATCGACATCCGCATCACGTTGGCCGCACCCCGCGTCACCACCAGGTGGAGTCCGACGTCCGCGCCCTGGGCCAGGTACGGCTGCAAGGGCAGCAGCGGGCTGTCGTGTCCGGCCAGCAGGTCGTAGTCGTCGACGAGCACGAACAGCTGCGGACCGGTCCACCAGTCCCGGCGTCGCAGCTGCTCGGGTGTGACGTCGGCACCCGGCATCCGGGAGGCGACGGCGGCGACGACGTCCGCCACGCTGTCGCGGGTGGAGTCGACCGAGACCGAGTAGCCGAGTTGGTACTCCTGCGGCACCGAGTCGAACAGTTGCCGGCGGTAGTCGACGATCATGATGCGGGCCTCGCCCGGCGTGTAGCGGGCCATCACCGACCGGGCGAGGTGACGCAGCAGGTTCGTCTTGCCGCTCTCGGTGTCGCCCAGCACCGTCAGGTGGGGGACCTCGGCGAAGTCGTGCCAGACCGGCTGCATTCCGGTCTCGTCCAGGCCGATCGCGACGCGGACGTCGCCGACCGGCGCCGGCAACGACTCCGCCGGCAACTGCGCGGGCAGGGTACGGACCGGTGGGGCGTGCGGCCCGGTCCAGAAGTCGCGGACCGTGGCGGCCAGCGCGCGTACGCCGTCGGCGACGGTGGACGGGTCGGCGAGGCCGTCGATGCGGGGAAGCGCGGCGAGGAAGTGCAGCTTCTCGGCGGTGAGGCCGCGACCGGGCACCTGCGGCACGGTGGCCGCCAGGCGCAGGTCGATGGTGGAGTCGACGGGGTCACCGAGCCGCAGTTCGAGCCGGGTGCCGATCTGGTCACGCATGGCGTGGTGCACCTCCGACCAGCGCGACGCGCTGAGCATCAGGTGGACACCGAAGTTGAGGCCCTGCGCGGCGATCTGCCGCACCCCACTCTCCAGCGCCTCGAACTCCTGGCGCAGGGTGAACCAGCCGTCCACGACCAGGAAGACGTCCCCGTAGGGATCGTCGGTGATCTCCCCCTGCGCGCGCAGCTTCCGGTACGTCGCGATGCTGTCGACCCCGAGCTCGCCGAAGCGGCGCTCGCGCTCCACGATGAGCCCGGTCACCTCCGCCAACGTGCGGCCGACGCGGTCGGTGTCGAGCCGCCCGGCGACGCTGCCGACGTGCGGCAGATCGGCCAGCGCGCCGAGACCCCCGCCGCCGAAGTCGAGGCAGTAGAACTGCACCTCCCACGGGGTGTGCGTCAGGGCCAGGCTGCTGATCACCGACCGGAGCAGGGTCGTCTTGCCGCTGCGCGGGCCGCCCGCGACGCCGACGTGCCCGCCGACTCCTGACAGATCGACGAGGAGCAGGTCCCGCATCTGTTCGAACGGTTTGTCGACGAAGCCCACGGGGGCGACCAGATTGCCCGTTCCGGGCCAGCCCAGGGCCGTGAGCCCTCGCTCGGCCTCGGGTGTCAGGGTCGGCAGCAGCTGGTCGAGCGTCGGCGAGGCGTCCAGTGGTGGCAGCCACACCTGGTGGGCCGGGGGCCCCTGGTCGAGCAGCTGCTCCACCACGACGTCGAGCACGGGGCGTTCCGGCGTCACCACGTCGTCGGCGGCGTCCTCGGCGGCCTGCTCGACCTCCTCCGGTGTGGGCTCGCGGAACGGTGCGGGCTCCAGCGCGTACGGCACCACCTGCTGTTGCAGGATCTCCTGCCGCACCCGGGGGACGGTGCTGCGGTACGGCCCGGAGACGTAACCGGCCTTGAACCGGATCAACGTCGCCACGTCGGTGCGCAGGTACCCGTTGCCCGGGGCCGGCGGCAGCTCGTACGCGTCCGGCACCCCGATGACGGAGCGGGACTCCATGGCGGAGAAGGTCCGCAGACCGATCCGGTAGGACAGATGCGACTCGAGCTGCGCGATGCGGCCGTCGTCGACGCGCTGGCTGGCCAGCAGCAGGTGCACGGCGAGCGAGCGACCGAGCCGCCCGATCATCACGAACAGGTCGATGAAGTCGCGGTGGGTGGCGAGCAGTTCGCTGAACTCGTCGACCACGACGAAGAGGGTGGGCAGCGGGTCCAGTGGCGCGCCCTGGACCCGGGCGCGTTCGTACTCCAGCACCGAGCTGTACCCGCCGGCCTGCCGCAGCAGCTCCTGCCGGCGGACCATCTCGCCGTGCAGCGCGTCGCGCATCCGGCCCACCAGGGCCGCCTCGTCGGCCAGGTTGGTGATGACCGCGGAGGTGTGCGGCAGCCGGTCGAGGCCGAGGAAGGTGGCCCCGCCCTTGAAGTCGACGAGGACGAAGTTCAGCGTCTCCGACGAGTGCGTGGTGGCCAGCGCCAGCACCAGCGTGCGCAGCAGTTCGCTCTTGCCGGAGCCGGTGGCGCCGATGAGCATGCCGTGCGGCCCCATGCCGCCCAGCGCGGACTCCTTCAGGTCCAGGGCGACGGGTTCACCGCTGGCGTCGATGCCGATGGGCACCCGCAGCCGCTCCGCGGCCGTCCGCGGGGCCCAGAGCGCGTCCAGGTCCAGCTGTTGCAGGTCGGGGATGTGCAGCATCGTGCCGAGGTCGAAGTCGGTGTTCAGCGTGTCCGCCGGGGTCTCGGTGACCACCCCGAGCCGGTACGGCGACAGCGTCCGGGCCACCACCGCGGCCTGCGCCGTGCTGAGCCGGTCCGGGGTGGCCAGCCGCGTGCGCGCCTCGCCGCCCACCCGGTCCTGCCGCACCATGCGCAGGTCGTCGCCGTCCACCTCCAGGCAGAGCGCACTCTTGACGGCGGCGGGCGTCGGATCGTCCAGGTCGATGAGGACCGCGTTGCGGTAGCCGGCGGTCGCCATCCGGCTGCCGTTGCCGAGGCGTCCACCGTCGCGCACCACCACCACGTACGGCTCGTCCCGCCCCGGCACTGCGCCCTGCTCGTAGCGGGGTCGCGCGGCGAACGCCTCGCCGAGCCACTGCTCCACCTGCTCCAGGGTCGCGCCGACGAGCCGCGCGGCGCCGGCGGCATCGTGCTCGGTGGGGTGTTGCAGGTGCGGTAGCCACTTGGTCCACTGCCACTCGGCGGCCGTCTCGTCGGTCACGCAGAGCGCCAGCCGGACCTCCTCCGGCGCGTGGAAGCTCACGAGCTGCGTCAGCAGTGCCCGCACCACCGGCCGGGTCTGTTCCTTGTCGCCGGCCATCCGGATCTGCGCGAACCCGCGCAGGAAGACCGCGATCGGCTGGTCGGTGATCGTCGTGTACGCCCGGATGAAGCGGCGCAGTGACTTCGCGGCCAGCGGTTCCAGGTCCTCGACCGGCTTGGTCTGCAAGGGGTTGATACGCACCGCGAGGCGCTGTTCACCGGCGCCGACCCGGATCTCGAGGAAGTCCGGGTGGGTGGGCCGGCGCTCCCAGCGGCGGGAGGTCATCACCAGCGACCAGAGCGAGGCGGGTGCCGGATGCCGCCAGTCGCTGGCCTCCCGCTGGCGCTCGACGTGCTGACGTACCCGCTTGCGGTTCTGCGCCAGGTAACGCAGGTAGTCGCGGCGGTCGCCGCCGAGCCGCGACTTGCGTTCCATCCCACCGACGACGATCTGGCCGACCACCATGCCGACGAGCGCGACCGCCATCAGCCCCAGGATGATCCAGAGGAAGGGTCCGCCGCTGCGGCTGATGAACAGCAGCACCATGCTGCCGGACATCAGGGCCATCGGCAGCATGAGGAACGCCTGCCGCAGCCCGGTCTGCCCGGGCTCGGGCAGCGCCGGAGGTTCCTGGAGATTGATCTCGCCGGACGGCATCTCCGGTCCGTTGCGGCGTGCCGGACGTCGGAACAGCACCGTACTCAAGGGGCAGCCTTCCGTGTCGCGGGCCGTTGCCCGCCTCCTGCGCTCGGGTCGACCCCATCCGTGGGCCGGGTCGACACCTGTATGACGGCGGCGGGGCCGGATCGGGTCAGATCAGCCGGCGACGAGTCGGCGACGATTTTTGAACCGGCCGGCGAGCGACGCCGTCGTGAGGGGCATGAGCGTCACCGCCCCTGCGGAGATGTGCCGTCTCGTCGTCTCCGGACCGGGCCGGCAGATCGAGGTCGCCGTGCCAGCGAACGTGCTGATCGCCGACCTGCTTCCCGCGTTGCTGCACCATCTCGGTGACAACCTGGCCGACGCCGGCCTCGCGCACGGCGGTTGGGTGCTGCAACGGCTCGGCGGCGCACCGCTGGACGAGGAGGGCACGACCGCGTCGCTCGGTCTGCGCGACGGCGAGACGGTGTTCCTGCGGCCACGCGCCGCGCAACTGCCGCCGGTGGACTTCGACGACCTCGCCGACGGCATCGCCACCGGCGTGGACACGCGATCGGGGCGGTGGCGGCCGTCGATGATCCGCTGGGCCGCGCTCGGCCTGTTCGCGGTCGCGATCTGCCTCGGTGCCGTCGCGCTGGCGCTACCCGGCCCGCCACTGGCCCGCGCGCTGTGCGCGGCGACCGTCGCCACGCTCGCCCTGGCGGCCGCCTTCGGGCTCACCCGGGCGGGCGCCGACCGCGGGTTCGGCCTGGCGGCCGCCGCGGCGGCGATCACCTTCGCCGCGCTGACCGGACTGATCGCCCCGGACCTGACCCGGTCGGACTCCGCCCTGGTCCTGGGCGGCCCGCAGGCCTTCACCGCCGCCGTGACCGTGCTGGTGGTGGCGTTGCTCGCGGCAGTCCTGGTCGGGTGGGCCGGGCCGTTCTTCGCCGCCGTCGTCGCCGCGGCGCTTCTCGGCGCGGTGGGTTCCGCGCTCGCCGCCTTCGTCGGATTCGACGCCGGTCAGGCCGCCGGGATCACCGCGGCGGTCGGCACCATGGCGACGGTGAACGTCCCGATGCTCGCCTTCCACCTGGCCCGGATCCGGCTGGCGCCGCTGCCCACCGAGCCGGAACACCTTCAGGAGGACATCGAGCCGGAGCCGAGCGAGGAGCTGCTGGCCCGCACCGGGGTGGCCGACCGGTACATGACCGCGCTGTACACGGGTGCGGCGGCAGCCGTGGGGACCAGCCTGGTCATCGTGGCCACCGCCGGCGGTTGGGCCGCGTGGACGCTGCTCTGGCTCGTGGCTCTCGTCCGGCTGCTGGCGCTGCGGCCGATGACCAGCGCCTGGCACCGTCTCGCGCACGCCGTGCCGGCGGTGGCGGGCATCGTCACGCTGGCGGTGGCCAGCCTCGCGCACGCCCCGGCGCTGCTGCGGCTGCTCGTGCCGGTGACGGCGCTGCCGCTGGCCGGGGTGCTGTTCTTCCTGCTGGGGCGGCTCCTGCCGGGACGCCGGCTGATGCCGTACTGGGGGCGGATCGGCGACATCGTGCAGCTCGTCGCCACCGTCGCGATCGTACCGACGCTGCTCACCCTGCTCGGGGTGTACGCGGCAGCGCGGGCACTGGCGGGCTGACCGGTGCAGTCCCGCCGTGACCAGGTGCAGGCCCAGACGTACGTGCTGGGCCGGTTGACCGCCGCGTTGATCGCCGCCGAGCCGGACGGCCTGGAGAACCCGAACCGCCGGATGGTCGTCGGCACCATCGCCGGGACGATGGTGGCCGCCCTGGTGTTCGTCGGCGCCATCCTCTTCGGATACTTCCTCCCCGGCGGCGCGACGAAGTGGCGCGAACCGGGTGTCCTGGTGGTGGAGAAGGAGACCGGCACCCGGTACGTCTACGACCGAGGCCTGCTTCGTCCCGTGCTCAACTACGCGTCGGCGCGGCTGCTCTTCGACGGCGAGCCCCCGGTCGTCTCGGTGTCCCGCGAGTCGCTGCGGGGCGTGGCCCACGGGCAGCCCGTCGGCATCGTGGGCGCACCGGACGCGTTGCCGACGCGCACCGCGGTCAACCAGCAGGTGTGGACGGTCTGCGCCGCGGAGACCGCCGACCTCACCGGCACGGTCAACACGGTGACCACCATGCGGATCGAGCAGCCGGGCGACACCGCGCGCGGCGACCGTCCGCTCGACGGCAACCAGGCGATCCTGGTCAGCTCGAAGGGCCAGAGCTTCATCGTGTGGCGGGGACAGCGGCTGCGGCTGACCGAGACCTGGCTGGCCCGGGTGCTCGGCTACGACCGCGACCCGCTGCCCGTGGAGAGCAACTGGCTGGAGTCGGTGCCGCAGGGCGGCGACCTCGCCCCGCCCGACGTGCCCGGTCGGGGCGGTCCGGGGCCGCTCGTCGACGGTCGTCGGACCGTCATCGGTGAACTCTTCGTGGCCCGGACGCCCGGCGCCCCGGAACGGCGTTTCCTGCTCGAGCGGGACGGCCTGGCCGAGCTGAACCCGATGGCGTACGCCATCGTCGCCGGCGATCCCGCGACAGCCAAGGTGTACGGCAACCGCCCGGTGCTGCCCCGCGAGCTGACTCCGGCCGCGCTGGTCACGCTGCCGGTGGCCGGTCAGCCGGCGTGGACGGTGACGCTGCCGACCGCTCCCCCGACCCTGGCGACGCCGCCGGAGGGGAGCGCCTGGTGCGTACGCCATTCGATGGCGGACGGCACGGTCGAGCTGACCGCCGACCCGGCCGCCCCCGCGGCGACGGACGACGCGGACGGCACCGGCGTGACCCGCACGTCGGCCAGCGCCCAGGTGGTAACCGTGCAGCCCGGTGTGGGCGGACTCGTGCAGGCGGGGCGGACGGATCAGGCCGCCGGGCCGGTCTACTACCTGGTCACCGACGCCGGCATCAAGTACCCCGTGGGCAGCCCCACCGTGGCCACCAGGCTCGGGTTTCCGGTGGGCACGGCCTCCCCGGTCCCCCGCCAACTGCTGGAGCTGCTGCCGACCGGGTCGCTGCTGGACGTCGCACCGGGGACCGGCTGAGCCGGACCTGCCCCGTCAACAAGTGTCGCCGCGTGGTCCCGCGCGGCGGAGCCCCACCGACAAAGGAGTGACATGCCACCGGCTTCACGCCTCACTACCACGACGGCCACCCGCCAGCAGCTCGTCTCGGCCTTCAACGACGCCGACGACCAGCAGCGGGAGGCGTACCGGGCCGTCGCCCAGCTTCAGGCGGACCTGGCCGGCCAATGGCACGGCGTGGCGTCGAACGCGTTCACCGTCGCCTTGGACGAGTGGATGCAGGGCCTCAACCGGGTCACGCAGGCCCTGAACTCGTTGCGCGACAACGTGGTCCGCTTCGGACAGGTCACCGACAACACGGAGACCGACAACCTCCAGCTGGCGAAGTCGCCCGCAGGCCAGTCTCGCCTGCCCTGACCATCCCCGACGACAAGGAGACAACGCAGATGGCCGACTACGACGCCGCGCCGGAGGCCCTGCAGAACGGCATGCAGGGCCTGATGCGGATCGCCACTGAACTGAAGGCGGACCTCGACACGCTCAACCGCGTGGGAGAGCAGTTCAAGGCCACCCACAGCGGCCAGGCGATCGAGGGCTACGACGCCGCGCAGCGGGAGTGGAACCAGGGTGTCAACCAGATGCTGGAGGCCGCCGAGGGCCACTCCCGCAACCTGGGGCACATCGGCGAGAACTATCTCAACGCCGACAGCCAGGGCCGCAGCCTCTTCGGCTACTGACCGCGTGGTCCGGCGAGGAGCCCGCGGGCATCCTCGCCGGGCCGCTGCCCGCCGATCCGCACCGACATTCGCGAGAGGACCAGGAACGTGCCACCGAAGAGGATCAGGATCGACGAGACCTATCTCCGGGCGATCCAGACGAGGCTGACCCAACTGCGCAGCCAGGTGGCCTCGGTGCGGGCGGGCGTCAACCCCCGCGACCCGGGGCACCCGCACGGCGGCCCCCTCGCCTCCCTGACGGTCCGCGCCGGAACGGACAAGTTCACGACCGGCGTGAGCGTCAAGACCCGGATCGCCGCCATGGGCACCCAGGCCGACCAGCGGCTGACCGGCTACAGCCAGAAGTTGTCGACCACCACGCAGGGCATCAGCCGGGTGATCGACTCGAGCGACTCGGCCGAGAAGACCAACACCTCCCTCGCCAACGGGGCGCAGAACAACCCGTCCTGAGCGCCCAGGTTCAGGCAGCCACACCCCCGCGGCAGGCGGGTGAACGGAGAGATCTCGCATGACTCAGCCAATTTCGGGACCACCCGTCTGGGAGCAGGGCCTCATCGAGGTCCTGGGTGCGGGAGACATGGACAGCCGGCGCTTCACCCAGCCGTCCTGGGTCACGCTGATCGACGCGGGGCACTACATCAAGACCAAGGGCGCCAAGCCGTGGGACGACCCGATGGGCACGGTCTACGAGAACGAGTTCACCCTCTACCGCCGCACCGCCGCCAGCATCTCGCCGGGTACGTCCGATCAGGCGGGGGTCTCCCACGAGGCGTTCTGGATCATCAAAGGCCGGGTCGACTGGTACGCCAAGGCCGACGGCAAGTACTCCCCGCACGAGTACTTCTGGAACGAGTTCATGACGTACTCCTACCGAACCCTGTACAGCCCGTCCACGCCACTGCCGCTCGACCCAGAGAGTTTCGACACGGCGGCCGAGTCGTTCTACAACCTCGCGGTGTGGCTGGACGGCTCCGTCCAGATCCTGCAGAGCGACATCGACAGCATCGGTGACGGTAATTCCGGGTTCGAGGGCCTGTCGGCCGAGAGCCTCCGCCAGTCACTGCGGAACCTTCGTGACGAGATGCGGCTCCTGCGGCAGGATCTCGAGACGGCCAACAACTGGGTGCAGATGCTGCACGACAACGCCGAGGCCGCCCGGGGGTTCTGGAACGGCCTCCGCAAGGCGTGGGACGACTTCAGAGGTCACCCCGAGTGGGAGCCGAACAACATGGTGGCCGCGGCGATGCGGGACATCGAGTCGGAAGTCGAGAAGCTGTCCGCCCAGACCAAGAACTGGGACTACGCGAAATATCAGGACGGAACCATTGTCGCCTGGGACAAGGTGAAAGACTGGATCATTCCCATCGACATCGGCAACGGGACCAAGAAGCCCTACGACTTCCGACACCCTGACGTCGCGATAGCCGAACTCAACGCCGACATGCATCAGTTCTTCGCCACCGGCATCGCCAACCTGCACAACGCCATGAGCGCTCAGCTCAAGACGCTGCGGGACAGCTTCGACACCACCTACCAGAACCTGGTCGACCCCCAGACCTTCGTGCCGCCCCCGTCGACCGACGGCACCGGCGGTGGCGGCGGGACCGACGACCTGCTGGACCAGTTGGGTCTCGGCGACGGTCTGAAGGGGTTGGGCGACGGGTTCAAAGGTCTCGGCGACGGCATGAAGGGCCTCGGCGACGGCGCCAAGGGTCTGGGCGACGGGTTCAAGGGCCTCGGCGACGGCGCCCTGGGACTCGGCGACGGGTTCAAGGGCCTCGGCGACGGCGCCCTGGGACTCGGCGACGGCATCAAGGGCGGGGCGCCCGACCTGGAAGACCTTCTCGACGGTGGCCCCAACCTCGGCAACGCCGGGGATGGCGGCATCGACGGGCTGGACAACCTGTCCGGCACCGGCACCGGCGGCGCGCCCGACCTGGACGACCTGCTGGGCGGCGGCACCGGCGGCGGGGCCGGCCTGCCCGGCGGCACCGGCGGTACGATTCCGGGTGGCCTGCCCCTGCCCGGTCTCGGCGGCGGAGGTCTGACGGGCGGCGGGACGATCGGCAAGCCGGGCAACGACGGCAAGCCCGTGCCGCCGGAGCTTCATCTTCCCGACGACGGTGACTTCACCGAGGGGCCGACCACGGTCGGCGGCCTGCCGCACGTACCCGGCCTGGGTGGCGCCGGAGCCGGCGTGGGCGGCGACTTCCCCGGCCTGGGCGGCGCTTCCAGTACTGACACCGTCCCTGGCCTCGGCAACGCGGGCGTCGGCTTCGGCGGCGGCGACTTCGCGGGCGGCCGAGCCGGCGCCGGCACCACCGGGCCCAACGGGCTGACGGTGGGCACACTCGGCCCGGCGCCGGTGGCCGCCGGCGGCGCCATCGACGGCCTCGTGCGGCCGGTCGCCGGGACCGGCCTCTCGTCCGGCGGCCCGGGAGGCGGCGGTTTCCCGCCGCCCATGATCCCCCCGATGGGCGGCCAGCAGGAGAAGGACCGCGAGCGCACCACCTGGCTCGCCGAGGAGGAAGAGGTCTGGGGCACCGACCCCGACGTGGCACCCGCCGTCGTGGGGCGGGACGAGCTGCCCGAAGCCCCGACCGAGCGGTCCCCCTGGTCGCCGACCGGCCCGCAGGCACCCGGGTCGCCGTACGGCCCCGGGCGGGGCGTCGGTCAGCAGACCCGACGCACCAACTGAGAGGAGATCACGTGACAGGCCCGCTGTACGACCGCATCGAACGAACGTATGCCGAGTTCGAGCAGAAGAAGGCCGCCATCGGCGACATCGATCGGCAGGTGTCGGAGACGCAGACGACGGTGACCGCCAAGAACCGGGCGCTGACCGTCGTGGTGGACGGTCGGGGCGACGTGACCGAGGTCAAGTTCCTCACCAACGCGCACCGCACGATGGCGCCGGCCGAGCTGGGAAACCTGCTGGTCGAGACCATCAAGGAGGCGCGTACGGAGGCACGGAGGAAGGCCGCCACGCTGTTCGAGTCTGTCCTGTCACCCGGACTGCCGCTGGCCGGCCTGCTCTCCGGCGGGAAGCGCGCCGACCAGATGTTCGACGAGGCGATGCGCTCGCTACGGGAGACGTTCGGCGAAGCCAAGCCGACCGCAGGCGAAGATCCGGAGGCGTCACGTGGCTGACCGGGTCGGCGCCGACACCGACCTGCTCAAGAGCAGCAAGCTCGAACCGGTGCAGCGCGAGATGACGCAGGTGCAGCACAACTTCACGCTCGCGATCGTGCGGAACAATCCGCCCGGCGGCATCCGCGCCAACATCGACAAGCAGATCCACGACGGCCTCACCACACAGATCGAGACCGTCACCCGGATCATCGACGGCATCACCCGGCTGGCGCGGGGTGACGCGAGTCAGGTCGATTCGCTGAGCAAGATCCTCGCCAACGCCGAGGAGACGAACACGGACCTCGCCAACGCCAACCGAGGCCGCCACTAGGCCGTTCCGGCTTGTCTGATCCCCCTAGGGGCGCACCGGCATGTCGGTGCGCCCCGACCGAGCGCGACGGAGGTGAGTGTTCGTGAACCTCGAGATGAACGACGACATGGCCGCTTTCCTCCATTGGCTGACGGGCGAGGAGTATCCGGCCACGAATCCGGACAAGCTGCGGGCGTTGGCGGAGGCCTTCGTCGAGGCCGGCGACGGCATCGAGCAGGCCATTCCGGTGTTCGCCGCCGGTGTGGCCAGCATCCGCGACGGGGTGATGGGCGACGCGGAGCGGGCCTTCGTCGCCGCGATGCAGGACTACCTCGGCGACGACGGCTATCTGTTCGTGGCGTCTCGTTACGTGCGGCGTTCCGGCGACGAGCTGGCCAAGACGGCGAACCAGGTCGAGTACGCCAAGCTGATGATCTTCCTGTCGGTCATCCAGTTGATGATCGAGGTGGCGATCGCGCTCGCGCTGGCGTGGCTGTTCCCGGAGGTCCTGTCGGAACTCGCGGCGGAGCTGCTGGCCGCGCAGTTGGCGATCGCGGAGTGGCTCGCCCAGCTGATCGTGGCGGTCGTGCTCTCCCAGGTCGCCGGTGTCGGTCTACAGGTGTTGATGGACGTGATCGCGCAGACGATCATGATCAAGGAGGGGCACCAGCACGGCTGGAACTCGGAACTGACCAGGAACTCAGCGGCGGTCGGGTCCTGGGTCGGCCTCGTCGGTCTGGTGCTGGGCGCCGGAGGTGGGGCGATCGGTGCCCGCCTGATCAACAAGGGCCCGCTGAAGGACCTGTTCGGCCCCAAGGGACCCCTCCCGATCGGCGGCCCGGGCAAGGGCGCCGCGGACGGACCCACCCCCGTCGCCGGGCCGGGCAAGGGCGCCGCGGACGGGCCCACCCCGAACACCGGCAAGGACCCGGACCTGCCGCCCGCGTACTCGCGACATGACCCCGACGCGCCGCCGCCGTACGCGGTGCGGGACCCCGCCAAGAACCACGACAACCTTCTGGGCGAGGTTCTGCACGAGGGCGCGACCGAGGTCGTCGGCGAGGCCAGCTACGGTTTGATCACCGGTGAAGGGTGGCAGTGGAGCCCCGCCGCCGCCGTCGCCGGCGGGCTCTCAGGAGCCGCCAGCTGGCTCGGCAGCGCGGCCGGCCGGAACCTGCGCGACTACACGCACGGCCCGAACCTGCCCCCCGCCGCGGGATCGACACCGCCCGGAAAGCCGGACGCCGCGGCCACGCCGGGCAGCCCACCGCCCTACGACGCCGCTACGACCACCCCGCCGCCCACCACCAGCGGCGGCGCGCCGCAGTCCGGCGGTCCCCGCAACGGCGTGGGCAGCGGCACGGGTGGCACCACGACTGACAGCGCCGGCCGCCCGACCTCAGGCACCGACAACGACCTCTACGTCCCGCCACCCGTCACCGTCGTCCCCGTCGAACTGTCCTACGACCCCGGCCTCCCGCCCGAGGCCGTCGTCGCACCGGTGGTGACGGACACGGACACCGGCAGCGGCACCGGCAGCGGCACCGACGTCCAGGCCGTTCCGGCGAGCGGGCCACCGACGACCCCCGGTGCCGCCGGTTCACCGTCCGGCGGCACCGCTCCGCCCCTCGGCGGCGGGGTCGCACCGGGCACCGGTGCCGCGGCCGCCCCCGGCATCCCGGGCACCGGCGCAGGCATCGGCAGCCCCGGTGCGGGCAGTGGCATCGCCGCAGGCCACGGCGGCACCAGCGCCGCCGTGGCCACCAGCGGCGCAGGCACGGGCACCGCCGCAGGCACGGGCACCGCCGGCCCCGGCAGCGCAGGCAGCACGGGCGCGGGCGGCAGCACCGGACCCGGCACCAGCACAGGCGCCGGCAGCGCAGCTACCACCGGGGGCACGGGCACCGCCCCCGGCGCGGGCAGCGCAGGCAGCGCAGGCAGCGCAGGCAGCGCAGGCAGCGCAGGCAGCGCAGGCAGCGCAGGCACGGGAAGCCCAGGCAGCACCGGCGCCACCACCGCGGGCACGGGCGGCGGGGCCACGGCGACGGGCCCCACCCGCATCGACGGCGCCGCCCCCGGGTTGGCCCCCGGCGGCCTCCGACAGCCGGCCCCGGTTCCCACCACCGGGGCACCGGCCGACACAAGCGAATCCGGGGCCCACCCCGCCGCCCCGGCGTACGCCACACCGGCCCCGCCGGCGGGCCATGCGACACAACGCCTCGGCGAGACCCCGCCCACCCGGCTGGACGAGACCACGCCCGATCCGCGCCGAGGGGCGCCCAGGCCCGACGACCGTGACCGGGCGGTGCCGGCCGAGGCTCACACGTTCGGGGTCCAACCGCCGGTGGCGCTCGACCACGCCGCCGTCGAACGACTCGTCGACGAGGTCGCCGATCGGACGCCGCCACGTGGGGACGGGGCGGAGCAGCCCGACCCCGGCCACTGCGTCGAGCTTCTCCACGCGATCCAGCAGGCCATCTACCCACGCCGGGTCCCGGTCGCCCGCTCCCTCGGCACCACCGACGACCGCACGGTCGGCACCGGCCACGTCGCCGACCGGCTCGGCGGCGGTGCGACCTGGCACGCCGTCTCGTCCTGGGCGGACGTCGAGCGGGCCGTCACGCGGGCGGGCGCGGGCAGTACCGCCCTCGTCCTGTGGCAACAGCCACGCGGCATCGGGCACGCGTTCGCCCTGCACCACACCACGGATCCACATCGGCCGCTGCAATGGCTGGAGCCTCAGAACCCGCGAGGGGAACGCCTCGTCACCACCGATGTGCTCGGGCCACCCACCGCCGCGCGGGTCGTCATCCTCGACCCCACCGGCGCCGAGTCCGCGTTGCTCACACCGGCCGGACCCGAATCCCGATCCACCGCCCGGGCGATCATCGACGCTCCCACTGACCACCGTTACGGGGCCTCCCGGCAGGCGCGCGACGGTCGCACGGCCGAGACCGATCGGGCCCACCTCGGTGGAGCACCGACCCGGAGACCGGCGAGCGCCGAGTCGGCGCCGAGCCACGAGTCCCTCGCGGCGGGACCGCCGCCGACCCCGACGTCTCCCCCCGGCATCCCTGGCACGCCGTCCACACTGACCGACGCCCCCGAGGTCATCCCCCTCGCCGCTCTGCCCCGACGGACCTCCGGCCGGCGGAACGGGTACGAGACGAGCCGCGCCGATCTCGGTGGTCAGTCGGAGGGCGGACCGGTCGGTCCCGACCCGCGGTCCGCCGGTCCCCCGCCGCCGTCGCCATCCTCTCCCACGTCCGGACCCGCCGCACGGTCGTCACGGGTCCCGGCGCCGGAAGGTGTTCTCCTTCCTCCTCCGGTGAGTTCTCCGGTCACGGCTCCCGGGCAGACGTTCGAGAGGGTGACCGTACGAGGGAACGGCTGGTGCATGCTCACCTCGGCCGTCCTGTCGGTCCCCACCCGGCTTGCCGCCCTTCTGACCCGGGCGGACCCGAGGCCCCCCGAGCCGGGACAGAGCCGGACGGCCGCCCAGGTGCTCGACAACGAGCGCCGCGCAGCCGAGTGGTTGATGACCGTCGAGCGGCGATTGGCCGAACCGGACGGCGCCCGGCGGGTTCTCGACGACGGACAGCTCAACGCGACCGTCCAAGCCCTCGCCGGGCGGCTTGCCCGGATGGTGCAGCGCCCGGAGGATTTCGACTTGGATCCGCAGCGGTTCGGGGCCGTCTCGATCCGCGCCGGCCTGCCGCCTGCACGGCGCAACGCCGACACGCCAATCACGGACCGCGACCGCGCCCAGCTCGCGCGGGACGTCGCCGACTGGGGCCACACCTGGGAGAGCGGGCGCGGCGACGGCTACCCCGTCCTGCTCGCCGACGCGCTGGGCGCGCGTCTGGTCGTCGCCTCGCCCGAAGTGCCCCGGGGGTACGTCAACCCCGACACCGTCGCGAGGGACGCGTCCTCGCCCGTGCTGTACCTGATGCGCGTCGGCAACGACCACTACGACGGGTGGATACCGTCGCTTACGCCGGTTGCTCCACCGCCGCACGACGGCCGTATCCGTCGAGGCGATTCGACGGCCCTCCCGCCGCAGGCGCCGAGCGGGCCGCGATGGGGTCAACGCCTGACCGTCGATATGCCGGTGATCGACCCGGACGAGCACGTGCCCGTCCGCCCCGAGATCAGGAAGGAACTGGTCGAGCGCGCACGTCGCGCCGTCGACAGACCATCGAACGAGCCGGCCGAACACACCCGGTCCGCCCCCACCATGGGCCCGCCCGGTCCTGCCCGGACATCCGGCGCTCCGGTCGAGCCGAACAAACCGGTCGAGCTGAACAAACCGGTGGAGCTGAACAAGCCAGTCGAGCCGGCCAAGCCGGTCCCGCCGTCGTCCGGTCCGCCCGTCCCGACGGACAAGGAGCCGTCCGGCTCGCCGGCTCCCTGGTACGTCAGGCACGGCGCGCTGGGCACGATGCGCGTGGTGTCGGCCGGATACCCCGATCCCGCGGTACGGGCCGCCGGGATCATGCGCGGGTTGCCGGATCGCGTCTCCCCCGACCTGGCCGTCTCCCCCGCACTGCGCGACGGTGTGACCCGGCAACTGGAGGACCTGCTCGGCATCGTCGGCCACACCCCAGGCGGGGCACGGCCGACGACCCCCGAGCAGCTCGCCGATCTCGCCTCCGACGCGGAGAACGCCAAGCGCTGGGACACGTTGCTGCGTGAGGGCTGGACCGGTGCGATCGACGGGCGCCTGGTCTGGATCAAACCTCGGCTCGAGGACGTCCAGTCACAGGTAGCGAAGAAGGACGGCGGGCAGGAGACGAAGTTCGTCGTGGTGTTCGGCTCCACCGCGGCGGAGACCACGCAGGAACGCTCCAGCAGTCACGCGGGGACCGTCGGCCCGGACGCGTTGTTCAGCATGGGGAACGCGCTCGTATCGCTTCAGGTCCCCTTCGAGTTCGACTACCAGCGATCGGCGTCGAACACATCGACCTACCGGGTGCTCTCGGGACGCAAGCTCTTCTTCAACGGTGGTCCCGCCTACACGAGCGGCCTAGCGGTCGACCTCTACGTGGACGGGACGCGGTGGGGCACCGGCACGATCCCGCGTGCCGCCGACAGCATGCTCATCACGCAGTTCCCCTCGCCCTACCTCACCCGGGCCGACCCCACCCCCCGGCCGCCGGCCGGGCAGGCCGCCGCCGACACGGCGGCGGAGAGAGCGAAGGCGGAGGCGAGGGCGAAGGAGGAACCGGCCGGCGCCCACGAGGTGCTGACCGCCATCCACCTCGACCCCGCCGTCGCGGCCCTTCACCGCGCGCTGCGCGCGAGCAACCTGCCGCCGGCCGCCGCGGCGGCGGTGGCCGAGCGGTTCACCCGGATGTTGCTCAACGAACGGACCGCGCTGGCCCGCAGCCGGTGGCTGTTCCATCACGGCGACTCGAGCGAGGAGTTGGTTGTCCCGATCGATGCGGGACGGGACTTCCGCGGGCACCTGACAGTCGAGTTCGTCGTCAAGCGTCTGCAGTACCTGGACACGGCGTCGGAGGTCACCATCCGGGACGACCTCGGTGTGGTGCGAGGGACGTCCACGAGCAGCACGACCGCCGTCTCCGCCTCCGTCCCGCTGCCCCGCATCAGCGGGAATAGGAGGCGTCACGGCGGGGGCGGGCCCGCCGTCGAGATGGACGTCGGCCGTGCGGTCAACGACCAGGTCGGCAACCAGGGGATGAACCACCCCATCCTGGTCCGGACGTCGGACCACGAACGGCACGCGGCGGAGATACAGGTCAACCTCAAGTTCTCCTCCGAGACGCACCGGGTCGGCTGGCAAAGCGAGATGGTCTGGGCCGAGTTCGGGGTGCCCAAGGACGACCGGGCCGCCTTCGAGATCCGACACGTCGGTGGGCTCATATCCGCGCCCGGAACATGGCACGACGCGGTCGCACCGTCGATGGCGGTGACACCGGCCGACCTGAGGAGGCGGTCGGTCGCCGACAACGCGCCGGAGTTGGGCAGGGTACGGAAGAACGCGCCGCAGGTGCGCGAGCCGCACCGACCGGCAGCACCGCCGAAGGCGGGAGGGGCGCACCGGGAGCCGCTCGCGTTGGCGGCACGGCGCGGTGACGGGGTGGGCACCACGATCGGCCTGCCGGGCGGCCACATGGTCGCGCCCTACGTGATGGCGGCGCTGCGGGAAACCGCCGGGTGGCAGCTTTCGGTCCGCGAGCACGTCGGGATGGACGACTTCTCGCCGGGCACGCAGAGCTGGGCGCAGGTGCAGTTCCGTGTCGGCCTCCGGTACGGCCTGATGGCGCTCGAGGCCGATCCGGGGCGGCTGAAGACGGGCATCTACTCGACGTTCGACATCTCCGGGCGGACTGTCCACGTGCTGGTGACCGCCCGCACGCTCGACCTCGTCGGTCAACAGAGGTACAAGATGCGGGTCAACGACCGGGCCTTGTCGACCAGTGACACGGGCACCGGCGTCACGACCAGCGTCGGCGGTTATCTCGGGTTGACCGGCAGCATCACGCTGTTCCAGGACCGGCCGGTCCAAATGCAGATCCCCGGGATGCAGGTCGGCGTCGGATACGAGCACAGCTCCGAACGCTCCCGCTCGCGGAGCGTGAAGAGCTATCGCCGCTTCGAGACCGACAGCGAAGTCGTGCAGTTCGACTACGCTCTCGCCTACGAGATCACCGTGTGGACCGACCCGGGCACGCCGCACCGGTGGCTGCTCGCGGGGAGCGACATCCAGCAGCAGGTCGTCGTATCGGACGAACTCCTTCCGAAGGCTTCGCCACCCGCGACGGCGGGCGCGATCGGTGTCGAGGTCTTCCCGTCCGGTCAGCGTCCGCCCGCCATACCGAACAACCAGGAACCCGTGCCGTTCCACTCACAAGGCGTCTCCGGCGTCTACCCGCGCTTCGTGGAACTGCCCGAGCTACCGGCGCTGGTGGCGCGCCTCTACGGGGAGGTGACCGGCCGGGACGGGGGGTGGCACCGTAACCCGCGGAACTGGCCCGCCGAGCTGTGGGACGCCGGCCTCGCCGTGCCCACGGAACTCGGCGCCTTCTTCGCCGACCTGACGGCTGGGGACCATCGCTGGAGCATCACCCTCGACAGGCGGGCCGACCGGACCACGGTGGTCGAGATCTCGGCGCGGATCTACGACGTCCGGCACCTGGGCGACAGCACCGGCGTCGAGGTCGAACAGTACGCACAGGCGACCTCGCAGTTCGACAGCGGCAGCGAGTCCGAGTGGTCGGGGCGGGCCGCCCTCGGCCTCGGCCCCGTCGGTCGCATCGGGCACGCGGAACAGGGCGCCGACGACGAGTCGTCGGGCCACACCGTCGGCGGGTACGGCGCCGCCCGGTACTCGCGGTCGTGGAGCAGTTCGACTGCCGTGGGATCCGGCAGCATCGACATCACCCGCGCCACCTACAAGGGCCAGGTGCACACCTATCGCGCCGGCCGGGTCCGATTCGAGGTGACCGTCACGAGTTGGGCGGGTGGGAAGGTGCCGCCCACGCGACGTGAGGCGACACTGGACCTCCACAACGGCCTCGAGTTCCACGTGCCGAACCGCATCGCCTGGGGGCTCGGCCTGCCACAGGCGACGGAGACGGGCAGGCCCGCTTCGCCGCCGACGGAGGCGGACAAGGGGAAGTCGCCGCATCGCCCGGATGCCCGCCCACTCCGGCGTGAGCTGGATCCGCATGTCGGCCGCGCCTCCAGCCACGTCGAGCAACTGCGAAGCGACAACCCCCCTCTCGTGCTCATCCTCGACACGCTCGCCGATCGAGGCGTCCTCGCCCGCGACGGTCAGGGACCTCCTGACCCTCTCCGCGAATCGCTGAGCCGCACCTTCTCGATGGGCGCCCTCGAGCTTCAGGCGTTCGCGCTGTTCGGCAGCGGCGTCGCGGAGTGGTTCGCGGTTCCCGGCCCGTTCGGCACCGGATACCTCTTCGTGCGGGTCAGCGCGACCCTCGGCACCGTGCGGTCGGACCGGGAGCGCTTCGAGACGAACCTGACCCTCCGCGGCGAGTCGGTCGTCTCCGACGACGGGGACAGCTCGACCGGCAGTTCCACTGCCCTCGCCGCCGCGTTCCGTGGGCGTGGCTCCTTCGCCACAAGCATGGCTGGCGGCGCGGCGCGCTACGAGCACACCTGGGACGCGTCCCGTAGCCAGGGCCAGGAGCACAGCGTCACGACGATCTTCCGGCACGGCACGAAGAAGTCATACGAGTTCGTCAACGATGTGCAGTTCACGATCGACCTCCGCTACACGCTCCGGACGGGGACCTGGGAGGATCGGCGGTCCACGTCGGGTAGCGTGCGTCGTCTGGTGCCGGAGACCCTGACCGCCCCGGCCGGCCCTCCGGCCGGTACCCGTGGACCGCAGTGGGAGTCCCTGGCGCGCGTCGGCCAGCCCACCGACGTATCTCGGCGGTACGAGTCGCCGGAGCTGAACGCCGGCCTCAACCGACTCGTCGCCGGCGATCCCACCTTCATCCCGCTCGCCTTCCCGATCAACGAGAGGCTCCGCCGGAATCTCGCGCAGGCCCTGTCCAGGACGGGCGAGCTGAGTCGGGCCGGGACCGGGTTCGCCGGCTATCTGCGCGGGCTCACCGCGTTCACCGTCGGCGACTCGCTCGTCGATGCCGACCAGTTCGTCGCCGAGTCGAACCTCCGTCCCCGAATGCAGGCGCTCCTCGCCCACCAGTACCAGGTACCGGGCACCTCCGTCCGGCTCGGCGTCGTCCTCACCGAGGTGGCACAGCTGCTGGACGGCAACGGCCTGCCGCTCACCCCGACCTACAAGAGCCGGCAGTACGCGCAGGACGAGACCACGCCGGTGACGGGACGCAGCACCGCGAGCGGAGCACACGGGGGTGTCATCCCCGAGATCGCCGGACGCGACATCGGGCCGGCGACGCTCTTCGGCGGTCGCGGAGGCTGGAAGGGGGGTCGCGACGGTGGCCGGGACTCCGCCGCAGAGCTCGCCGAGACGAGCGAGTACAACACGGAGTCGAGCGCGAACCACACGTACTACCGGTACCGCGTGACGGTGGTCGCGCACCTGCCGGGCGGGCAGACGGTCGAGTTCCCCTCCGCCGACGGCCTGTACGGCTTGAGCCGACGTTCCCCCGACGACCTGCTGGCGGCCAACCCCGCGTTGAGCGAGCGTCTGGTCAACGGTCGGGTGTTCACCCGCGAGCGTCTGGCGCGAAGCGTCGACCGGGCCGTCAGCGCGGCCGGCCCGAACGCCGACGGGCCGAGAATGCTCGCGGCGCTCAGCGCGCAGCTGTATCCAGCCGGCGTCGGCGCGCGGCCGGTCGACAGCGACGAAGTGGTCCACCTGCCATCCCCGGAGCGCTGGCAGCCCCCACCATCGCGCGAGGCGATCGTGGCGTTGGTCCGGTCCTCGCCCCCAGGCAGCAGCGCCCTCGTCCTCACCACGGACCTGTCCGCCGGCTACGTCGTCTACCACACCATCGAGGGTGAGATCCACTGGGTTGACGCGCGGGCCGCGACAGATGACCGGCTCACGCGGGTCGCGGACGCCTCGACGGAGGGCGCCCCGCGCCGGGTGCCCGGGGCGGGAGGGCCGAGCGACCTGCGCGTCGTGATCCTCGGCCCGGACGGCTCGGTGCGACCCGCGCCCCCGCGCCGGCCGTCACTCGACACCTCGGGGCCGCCGTCGCCCCTCCCACCGCCGCCCCTCCCACCGTCGACTGTCGCTGCCGTGTCCGCGCCGCCCGGACCCGACGTCCGCGAGCAGCACCAACGGATGATTCCGATACCCGCCACGCCGACGCCCGCCGGTGGTACGGCAGAAGCCGGGGATCGGCGTGCATGGGCACACTCGGGGCGCGGCCGACAGGAGCGTGCGGCGCGGGAGCGGGCTATCCTGGCACCCCTGCCGCATCCGCTCCGACACGTCGCGGACCCGGAAGAGGTCCGGACCGCACCGCTGCGGACGACCGACCATCAGGTGCCCGAGCGGCCCACCACCACCGGCAGCGCCTCGGGGGAAACCGTGCCGTCGCCGTCCTCCGCTCCGGCCCGGACGGCGCCGCTGCGCACCACCACGACGGCAGGGGGCTGGCTGGGCGACCGTCCGGCGCCGGCCGCAGCAGCCGGGCGACGGGCCGACAACCCCGCTGTGCCGCCCGCGCGTGAGCCCGCCGAACCCGCGTCGCGGTCGGACGGGACCGTCCTGCCACCGTCGTCCGCGAAGCAGTCGCCGTCCACCCACGAAGTCCCCGAGACAGGCAGCGCCATACCGGCGCCTCCGGTGCCGGTCGACGACACGCTGATCGTGCCCGGGCTCGCGACCATGGTCGACCCGGCGGATCGCGCCGACGTCCTCTACGGCCCGGCGCTGCGGGAGCGCTTGGCGACAGCGCGGGCCGGGTCGCCGGACGCGGACCTGTCGCCCGACGCGGCAGCGGGTGCGCGGACGCTGGCCTGGATCAAGAGGTGGGCGGCCGCCGAGACCAGTGACGCGGCGCTGGACGCGATGTGGCCCGGAGGGCCCGATGCGGGCAGCACGATGGCCGTCACGCTCGTCGTCGGCGCGCGCGGTGACGCGGAGACCCTCCGGACACTCGGCACCTCCTTGGAGAGTGTCGTGCACCGGGAGCTGAACCTCGGCCTGACCCGATGGGCCCAGCGAAGGAATTCCCCGGTGCGGCCCCGGGTGACCGTCGAGTACTCCGCTGCGGACCCGGCCGCTCTCGACGCTGCTCGGGACCCCCGCACGGACTCGACGGCGGACTGGGTGCGGCTGCGGACCGTCGGCTCGCGTCCCACGCCCCGCGTGCACGCCGTGCCGCGGACGCCGGCCTCGCCGGAGGTCCACGCCGCGGTACGCGAGGCGGCGGAAGAGGCGGCGCAGCTCGCCGTCTCTGCCCATCACGCCTCGGTCGACGGCCCCCGGGTCACGCTGATCGGCCAACACCACGAGGGCCCCGACGAGAGCGCTGCCCGGACCGCCCGCGCGCGGGTTCAGCTGTTGTTCCAGGCGGAGCTCCGGAACGCCGTACGGCGACTGCTCCTCGACGGTGAGCCCGACGATGTCGGCCTCGACGGAAAGGTCAACGCCGTCGTCAACGGGGTCAGCACCCGGACCGTACTGCGGCAGGCGCCCGGTGGGTCGCCGCACCCCCCGCCGACGCAGATCAGCATTCGACCCCCGACGCTGCCACCCGCGGCTCCGGCCGCGGCCACTCCCGGACAGGTGGACTCGGCGCGTCACCCGGCAACCGGCCGGACGACGGCGGTGACACCGTTCCGGGGATCCCCGCCGCCGGAGGTCCGCGCCCAGGTCCGGGAGGTGGTCACCGAGGTCGCCCGACTCGCCGTCTCGGCACACCGCACCTCGACCGGCGGCCCACGGGTCACGCTGGTCGGCCAGCATCAGCCGGGCTCGGGCGAAGAGGGGAGAGCAAGAGCCTCCCGCGCCATGGTCCAGCTGCTGTTCCGCCAGGAGCTCCGCGCCGCGGTCAGCGAGGCGCTCGCGGAGGACCGGGCTGTCGCCGCGGTCAACGCCCGCCATGACGCGAAAAGGGCCGACGCCGATCCGCCGACCGCCGACGAGATCAGGGACGCGGTCGCGACCGCCCGGCAGACTCCGCCCACCTCGGCGGAGATCGACGCCGTGGTGAACACGGTTGACGTACGGGTGGCGATGGAGCTGCGGGACGCGCCACCGTTAAGCGGACCGCCGCCGACGACGCTGATCCGGGTCGAGCCACCCCCGTTGCCGCCACCGGTCCGGGACGCCAAAATGCCCGTCCGGGATCCGCTGAGCACATGGAACACCGGCGGCGCAGGCGTCCGCGACAGCCGATCGGGCTGGTGGGCGACCACCTCGACAGCGCAGCGGGTGGACGACATCGTGACGGCGCTGCCGGCCGCGGCGTTTCGTACGGTGTCCGGTGAGACCGGCGATGTCACCGATCCCATCGGCGAGCCGGTGCTGGTCGGCCGTTACTCCGCGCAGGTGCGGTACGACGTCGCCCGGGTCGAGTTGTCCGAGACCACCGCGCAGGGCACGGTGGTCGACACGACCATGGTGCGTGTCTTCCGGCTGCGCCTGCACCTTCGTCCCGGTGACGGCGTCTCACGGGTCGAGGTGGCTCGGTTGCGGCGACAGGCCGAGCGTGCGGTGCGGCAGATGAACGAGCGGTTGCGCCTGCCCGAGGGCGACCAGTTCCACCTGCGGGTGGAGTTCACCGGCGAGGCCGAGGCGCAGCACGTCATCGACGTCCCGCAGGCACTCGCCGACCCAGGGGTGAACGCCACCAGCGCGACCTGGCCGGTCAGCCTCCTGCGCCACGCCGAACCGGCCGCCGACCCGAGCGCGACGCCGGCCGCCGACCCGCGCGGCGAGCAGTTCGTCCAGGACGTCCTGCTGCACGAGATGCTGCACCTGCTCGGCCTCAACGACGAGTATCCGTCCGAGCGGTCCCTCGGCCCGGACGCCCGGCCGGTCCGGGTGTTCGCGGCCCCGCCACCACGGTCGCCGGCATCGGGCGACCCGGACCGTCGTCCACTCGACCGCATGCCGCGTCGCACCGCACACCCCGGGCTGATGGGCTTCCTGCCGAACCGCGACGGGGTGACCGACCTCATCGCGGTGCGCTACCTGTGGCGGATCTGGCAGACGCAGGAGAACGCCGTCTTCGTCCCAGTGACGAAGGTTCGTCGGGTGGGCCGCAACATTGACTCCGTCACGCTCCCCTTCGCTCCCTCCACCCCCGTGCCGGCCCGGATGGCGGCTGGATCGCCGGCCGGGACGCCAGCAGCGGCCAACGTCGCCGTGCGCCTCCGTCGCACCGACGACGCTCGGACGCGGGCCGCCCTGCTGTCCCTGCCGCATCCACTCACCCCCGAGTCGGCCTCCGCACCCAGGGCGGCCACGGATGTGTCTGCCGGAGCGGTCGGCGGCACGGTGGACCCGGGCGAGCCGACGCGCAGCACGCCGTCGAGGAGCGACGACGCTCCCGCGGCCGGGCTGGAATCGCAGGCCGCCGACCGGCGGGAGCAGCAGGCACGGTCACGTGCCGGGCTGCGACCCCTGCCGTATCCGTACGGGGTCGGGAACGACGCCCCGAGTTCGTTCCTATCGGGACGGCCGGCCCACCAGGACCGCCAGCCGATGCCGGCTCCACACGCGGTCGCGATCCTGAACGAGGCGATCCACGCCGTGTCGGGCAGCTCCGGTCGGCGGCACGACGATCTCGCCCGTTGGATCCACGACACGGAGACCCGATCGGTCAGCCGCGACTTCGCCGACTGCGTGGCACTGGCCTGGGCGGCGTACGTGGTCCGCTATGGGCGGGTCGGAAACCGCGCCAGCACGGACGCGGTGACGACCCCCCGGTTCGCCGATCTGACCCAGGCGCTCGACGGCGCACCCGTCGTCACGCCGAACCCTTCCACGCTGGTCGACACCCTCGCCCCCGGCGAGGCGGTGCTGGTCCGGGAGACCTTCCACCGGGGGCATGTCTTCTGGCTCATGGCCGACGCGCGACCCGACGACGACGGCCGCACCGTCGTCCGCGTGGTCGACCCGCAGAACCCGGGCCGGTACGACACGCCGTTCCGCTTCGACGCGGCGGGTGGGGACGGGTGGTCGCGGGCCCTCACCGCGCCCGGCACCCGGACCCTGCGGATCGACGGCTCCGGACACCCGGTGCCCACGCTCCCGGACAGCATCGCGCCTGCCACCGGCGGGACGGACCCGGCGGGCCGCACCGTCGACGCCCTGGTCGACACGGGGTCCCACGGCGAACCGGGAGCATCGGGCAGCGAACTCGAAACATGGGTCACGACGAACGCGGAGACGCACGACGTCGCCGAGTCACGGTTCATCAAGGTGGTCACCGATCGGAGAAACCACCGGACGGTGCTCGAATTGGCGACCCGGCCGTACAACAACCTCGACGGCGAGACCGAGTTCGCCGACCGCCGGCAGGTGCTCGACGCGGTCCGGGCGGAGCACCAGCACCTCATGGGGCTGAACTCGTACGCGTTCCCCCAGCTCCGTCAGGTCTTCTCCCGCGAGCGGGGCTACCAGGCGGACCGGGAGGCGGCCCGCGCGGTCGTCACCGACAAGAGCCCCGAGGTCTACCTCCAGCACACGACGGGCGTACACCCGTCGGGCCTGCACGACCTGATGCGCTTCGCCGCCGAGAACACCCGGACGGGCGAGTCGCGGCACCGGGACATCCTGCGGGCCTCGTTGGCGTTCGGTGACGCCGTCGCGGCGGCCTACGCCGGCGTGCACCCCCGGGACGTTCCGCTCCTCGCCGCCGACTTCGACGTCATGACCGTACGCGGGTTCGCCGCGATCATGTTCGAACACGCTCTCGCCTCGGCGGCGTGGGTCGCCCGCGGCAGAAACGGGCTCATCAAGCACGATCTCCCGGTCGCCTCCCGGCTGTCCCTGGCCGGGATGCACGCGACGACACCGCCACGGGTGCAGGGTTGGCTCGCCACGAACGCTCCGATGATCCGAGACCTGTTCGAGCGGCACGCCACGGCGGCCGACCCGGAGATCGGCGAGTACGTCACGAGCACGGGGCTCACCGGCCCGCTGGACATCCCTTCCCAGGGCGGTGTGGGCGAGGCAGGCACGCGCGTCGACTACACGATCCGCGAATACCTCGACAACGCCCTCCTGGGCTTCTCCGAGGACGTCCGCTACCTGGGCCAGCACGAGGCGGCCGCGATCCGCACGGACTTCGTGTCCGCGTCCCCGGCGCCGGCGGGTGGTTTCCCCGTGTCGCCGCAGGAGCTGCGGTACTTCGGTCCCGAGTCCCTGGTCTCGCTGGACCAGGCGTTGACCTACGTGGACCAGATCGACGAGGCAGCGCGGCAGATCGACCGGCGGAGCCGAAGGATGCTGCGGCACCCGGATCCGGGTGGGCGGGAGCAGCCGCTGACGGTCGACTTCGGCAAGGGGCGCCGGGACCTGTCCGTGAGCGCGGGCGACCGGATCGACGCCATCGCGTACCAGATCGTCCGCGACGCGGTGCGGGCCTGGGCCGTCCGGCGGACCACCACCCGCATCGTGGTCGAGGGCGGCGGTAGGCGCGGCCAGTCCGGCGCCAGCGCCGAGCGCGCGCAGGCCGTGACGAATGTCCTGCGCAGCGCCACCCGGCGGGTGCTCGGTGACATCCAGGCGCTGCTCGGCGACACCGCGTTGCCCGATGGCCTCCTCGAAGTGGTGTCGCGGGACCGGCGCGACGACCCATGGTCCGGCAAGCCGGAACTGGCCGGCAGGACCCTGAGCGACGAGGAACGGCGGCAGGTGCACATCTGGACCGAGCCGCAGCGACCCGACGGTCCGTCGCCGGCCGGATAACCGCTCGGGGGTCATCTCGGCGCCGCGTCGGTGGATCCGGCGATGCTGCCGGTCGCCACCCCGTCCGACGTGGACGACGCGTCGGTCCATGCCGAGTTCCCCTGGTTGGACCAGATCAACCAGGGAGCCACCGACGAGTTCGCCACGATGTCATCGCGGTCCAGGCCACGGACATGGCGCTGCGGGATCGGGACCCGTCCGCGATCCACCTGGCGTCGCCCGCGCAACCCCAGCCGGGCCGGCACCTGGTCGCCATACAGCAACAGCAACTCGGCCTCGGCGAGCACCGCTCCCAGGTCTGGGCCGTGCCGGAGATCGGGACCGTCCGCGCCGCGATGCTCGCCGCCGGTGACCGGGCACGCGGCATCGTCGTCGTCCACCGCCCCGGCAGCGACCTCGGACACGCCTTCAACGTCGTCCGGCACACGATCGGAGGTCGGCCCGCGGTCAGCTTCCTCGACGGTCAGACCGGCACCGTCGCCAGGCTCCCACGCGACGCCGCACTGCACTTCCTCCCCCTCACCCCCGACATCACCCCCGACGACCGGGCCGTACCGGTTCCCGCCGACGCGCTGGGCCAGGTCGGCATCCTCGACCCGGCCGCACCGGCAGACCCGCCGACGGCACCGTCCGCGGATCCGGCCGAGAGCGCGGGTCAGCCCGCCCCGAGCGCGACCGCCTGAGACCGGGAACTGGCGTTCCGGTTCGGCAGGCTGGGAATGATGAACCGGACGACGGCTCGCTCCGTCGTGCCTGAGGGACGTTTGCGAGGGAGCGAGACAGATGCCACACACATCGGGGACCGAGGGCGGGCCGAAGCTGCGTCGACTCTTCGACGATCTGCCCGGCACGGTCGGACGCCGTTCGACGACGACCGCTGAGGAGTCCGGCGGCGAGGCCCGCCGGGGGCTGGGGCGGCTGAACACGCCGCTGCGCAGGAGCGTGGCGGTCGGACTGCCACTGGTGCTCACCGCCGTGGTCGGCGTGGTCGCCGCCACGAGGTTCACCGGCTTCTCCCCCGAGGACGTGGCTCGTAGCGGCCGCCCGGCGCCGGCCAGCGAACTGCCGACGATCGCCGCTGCCGCGCGTTCCTGCCCGGTGCTCACCCCGGCACGGCTCGCCGCCCAGTTGATGGCCGCCTCGGCGTTCAGCCCGACGGCCGACGCCGAGGGTGGCGGCCGTGGGATCGCCGGGTTGACCGATACGGTCTGGGACACCTGGAAGCCGGGCCCGGCGGCCCGGCGCGACGACCCGAGCGCGAACATCGTCGCGCTCGCCCACCACATGTGCGACCTGTCGGGGCAGGTCCGCCAGGCCGGCGTCGGGGGCGAGCGGTGGGCGCTGTCGCTGGCCGCCTACCACTCCGGGCTGGCCAGCGTGCGGGATGCCCACGGTGTCCCGGACCAGGCGAAGACGTACGTCACCACGGTCGTCGACTTCGCCGCCTGGTACGCCCGCCAGCCGGAGTTCCTCCCGGTCAGCCCGAGCCCGGCCACGCCGGACGATACGACGACCGACGACCCGGCCAACGAGGATCCGGCCCTCCTGGCGGCGGGCGAGGGCCCGCCCGCGACCCGACCCACCGCGGCGGGGCAGCCGACCCGGGTCGCACCGGCACGGACGCCGACCCCGCCGTCAGCCGGCCGGGTCACCCCTCCCGCCGTCGGTGGGGCGGCCGCGCCGCCCACGACCAGGGCGCCGGTGGCCCCGCCCCAGCAGGCGAGGACGAACACGCCGTCGCCCCGTCCCCCGCAGACCACCTCGACCGCGCAGCCCAGCGGCTCGGCTAGGGCGATCATCGGGCACGAGAGCGGCAAGTGCCTCGACGTGACGGACGGCGCGTACACGAGCAACCCACAACTTCAGATCTGGACGTGCAACGGCGGGCCGAACCAGCAGTGGACGCCGTACAGCGACGGGACGCTGCGCGCCTTCGGCCGCTGCATGACCGTGGCGAGCGGCTCGACCGCGGACGGCGCCAAGATCCTGCTGAGCGCCTGCAACGGCGGCGCATCCCAGCTGATCGGATTGAACAAGGCGCACGACATCGTCAACCGGAAGGCCGACAAGTGCGTCGACGTGAAGGACATGCAGACGGGCAACGGGACCCGGCTGCAACTGTGGACCTGCGCGGGTACGGACAACCAGAAGTGGAGCTGGCGGTGAACTGAGCCGGCCGCCGGACGGAGGTCGGAGGCGGTCCGGTCGCGTGGGCGATCGGACCGCCTCGTACTGTCCGTACGCGCGACGGTGTGGTCAGCCCGCGGGCGACATCGTCGGGAGCGGTGCATCCGGATTCTCGACCAGGTGGAGCACGTTCAGGAGGCTCGGCGGGAGCGCACGGGAGGCCAGTCCGGTCAGTTCTCGCATCGGTGTGCCGGCAAGGTCCCGGTCGCGGAACCGCTCATACAGTTCGGTGAACCGGCGGTCGAACGTCAGTTGCCGTTCGACGATCAGACTGTAGTGGAATCGCAGTTCGTCGAAGGTCTGCGGAACTCGCCCGCGGGGTGCCAGAACCGCACCGACACCCTGTGTCGCGTCGCGGCAATAGGACTCCCGTTCGCGATCGGCGAGCCGTCGACAGAACAGTGACCGACACCCCGGCCCGGTGGGCACCGACAGGCGGTTCACCCGGATACGGCAACAAGGGTTGCGACTGGCTGCGCAATTTCATCCTCCGGTCGGGAAAGTCGACGTCCCTCTTGACGCGATGGCGTCGAGAAAGGTTCAGCGCAGTCGCCTGTAAAGAACGTCACAGCGGCCGGTAGGCGTGCGGAGCCGAGAACATCAACCGGAGACAATGGGCCGACACGAAACCCGCCTCGGTGGAAAAGCATGCTGGCGCGCGTGCCGAGGCGCCCGGTGCGGCCGCTGTCGAGCCGGCCGCACCGTGCGCGTGACGGTCAGCCGGCCTGGTACGCCCGGATGATCGTCTGGTCGATGCCGCTACCGGCGTTGCCCTCGGCCTTCACCCGGAGCGAGACGGCCTTCCCGGTCTTCACCTTGGGCAGCTCGATCCGGTAGCTGTCCCCGCTGCGGGTGGCCGGGGCCGACTGCCACGTGCCACCGTCGTCGGTGGAGGTCCACACCTGGAAGGTGGTCACCTTCTGCGCGGGCAGGACGCGGGACTGCCGGACGGTGAACTCCGCCGTGCCACCGGTGGGGTGGTTGGCGAGGTCCAGCGGCAGCACGTAGTCGAGCGCGAGCAGTGGCAGCGGCACGCTTCCGGTCCCCTCCGGGCCGGCGGATCGGAACGTCCAGGAGGTGCTGGTCCGCGAGGAGACGGGCAGCAGCAGGCTCGCGTCGACGTCGTAGGTCAGCCGGTAGTCGGCCGCCTGCTGCGGAACACCGAAGTCGGCGTACGGGCCGCTGCCCTTTCCGACCAGCTTGCCGTCGCGGTAGAGCGCCAGGCTGCGGGTCACCCCGATCAGGTTGCCCCGGAGGCAGTCGACACGGTCGTGCTGGTCGATGAACGTGACGAGGTCGACGTGCAGGTTGCCGCGGGTCCGCGACGGTGCGGTCGGATCGCTCGCGCACCCGTAGCCGGCGCCGGCCGGGTTGTCGGACCAGCCGGGGTGCAGCGGCTGCCGGGCCCAGATCTTAATCTGCCGGCTCCCGGGCAGGTACGTGCGCGGCGGCTCGTGGACCGGCGTGCCGCCGTACGTGCCGTAGTCGCGCCAGACGACGTCGGGCGAGAGGTAGTCGGTGCGGTTACCCGTCAGGCCGCCCTCGTAGGTCTGCGCCAGTGGGATCCCGTCCTCCGTGTACGCGCCGCGCAGCAGCTGGGTCTCCATCGACTCCAGGTCGATCTGGTGGAACCGCTCGTCGATCCGGGCCAGCCTGGCCCGCTCGGCCGTGGTGACCCGGAACGCCGGGTCGGCCGGCACGCCCTTCGGGTACTCGTGCACCAGGTAGTAGTGGTACGGCGTTCCCGCGGCGGCCGGCGACGCCAGGCTGACGACCGACCAGGCACGCTGGGACCCGATGCCGGGCTGCGGCAGCTCGCCCACCGACACCTTCGGCGCCGAGCCGACACCGTTGACCTTGCTCACCCAGGCGGCACCGTTGGCGGCGGCCCGGAGCATGGTGTAGTCGACCTGGAAGGGGTTGGCGGCGACACCGTCGACCTTCGCGGTCACCGGCCGCGCCCGCGCCGGGTCGAGGGTCAGGCTCCGGGCACCCGTCACCGTGACGTCGGTGCTGCCGACGATCGTCGCCTGCTGCTCAGTCGTCTCCAGGTCGCCGTAGAACGAGATGTACGCGCCGATGATCGCGTACCGCCCGGCCGGCACCCGCACGGTGAGGGTGTCACCCGGCGTGCCGAACGCCCCGCCCAGGTAGAGCAGCGGGTCGCTGAGGTTGGTCACCTCGACGGAGACCGAGGTGTCCGCGCCCTCCCGCACCGCGGGTATCGGCTTGGTGCGGATGGTCACGTCGTAGCTGGGCGGTTCCACGTAGAAGCTCACCGGCGTGGTGGAGACGAGCGTGCGTCCGGTGCGGGCGGTGACGGTGGCCACGTAGTAGCCGGGCCGGGCGGCCAGTGCGGTGCGGTTGAGCCGGAGCGTCACGCCGGCCGGACCGCCGCGCTTGAGTGCCAGCCGCGACGCCGACAGGGACGCCGCGCCACGCGGCGCCGGTGCGCCGTCGTGCGCGGTGACGGTCACGTCGAGGTCGAGGTTGACGGTCGCCGGCGTCCGGTCGCCGGTCCAGGTCAGCGTCGTCTCGCTGACACCGGACTGCGGGTAGGCGAAGGTGCCGAGGTTGACCGCCGGCTGGTTGCTGACCGGGCCGCCGAGGGCCCGGGCGGCGTTGAGCCGCCCCGCGCCGACCGCGTAGGGGTCGTTGCCGGCCAGCGGGTCGGCGGCGCCGACGAGGGCCGCCTTGAGCTGCTCCCCGGTCCAGTCCGGGTGCCGCTGCGCGAGCAGGGCGGCAGCGCCGGCCACGTGCGGGGCGGCCATCGAGGTGCCGCTGGAGCCCTCGTAGTACTGGTCGATCGGGTCCTGCAGGTTCGTCCCGGCGGCGCGGGCGGCGACGATGTCGACGCCCGGTGCGACGAGCTCGGGCTTCGCCACGCTGCCGCCGACCAGCGGCCCACGGCTGGAGAAGTAGGCGAGCTTGTCGTCACCGTCGACGGCGCCGACGGTGAGGGCGCTCGCGGCCGAGCCGGGCGAGGAGATGGCGGCGCCGCTGTTGCCGGCGGAGATGACGAACAGGGCGCCGGTCTGCTTGCTCAGCGCGTCGACGGCGAGCGACAGCGGGTCGTTGCCGTCGTCGGCTGCCTCACCACCGAGGCTCATGTTGACGACGTCGGCCCGTTCGGCGGCCCACTGCATGCCGACCATGATCTGCGAGTCGCTGCCGCTGCCATGGTCGTCGAGGACCTTGCCGATCACGAGTCGGGCGTCCGGTGCGACGCCGCGGCGCTCGCCGTTCGCGGCGGCGCCGGAGCCGGCGATGGTCGACGCGACGTGCGTACCGTGGCCCAGGTGGTCGACGGCGTCACCGCCCTCGACGGTGAAGTCGGCCCGGTCGACCACTCGGCCGACCAGGTCGGGGTGGTTGAAGTCGGCGCCGGAGTCGAGGACCGCGACCCGGACGCCCTTGCCGGTGTAGCCGGCCTTCCACGCCTCCGGCGCGGCGACCTGGCCCAGGTTGCGGTCGAGGTCGCGGCTGGGAGCCGTGCCGTGGCCACCGCCGGTGAGCGCGGTGGCGCGGACCTTGCGGTCGAGCCAGACCTTCGTCGCGCCGGCGAGCAGCGAGTCGGCGGCCCGCTTGGCGGTGGCTCCGGTCTTCTTGGGTACGTGCCCGGCCACCGCGTTGATGCTCGGCAACGCCAGCACGTCGTCGAGGCCGGTGACGCGCGCGTTCTGCGTGGCGGACCGCACGATGACGGGCAGCGTGTCGCTGGTCTCGTCGTCGTAGCCGTCGGCGATGAGGGCGCTGACGTCGAACAGGTCGGGGTCGAGGAGACCGCCGACCTGGGCCGCGACCTTCGCGGGGATGACGTGCAGGTGCCCGTCCGGCCCGCAGGTCTGCCGGAACAGTGCGTCCGGCTCCGCGGGCCGTACGGTGGCCTGCGGGCATCCCTTGCCGGTGTCCTTAACCGTCACGACGTCTCCGGTCAGGAGGGTGACGGTGTGGGTTGTGCCGCCGGTGGGGTTGTCGGACGCGCCCGCCGGGGCATCGCCGGGGTCGGCTGTGGCCGGTCCGCCCGGCACGGCGCCGAGCGCCGTCGCCGTGACAACGATGGCCAGTAGCCACCGCGTTTTCCTGAGCATCCTGCTCCCTTGTCGATGGTGAGGGCGCGCGGTCGGCGCGCCGCGGGGCAAGATCATATGGGCTGCCGGAGCGGGTTCGGGGCCCTGCGGGAAACCTTCCCTCCCTCTTGCCGGCAACGCACAGCGCCGCTTCCGCACCCTCGCCACGCCTCGTTTCATGATCATTTCCCGAGCGGCACAGTTTCGTGTCGGGTCGCGGCCACGCGCGCCGGCCGGACGCCCCCTGACGCCCTGCCCATCGATGGATCCCCTGCTCACGGCGTGGACGTAAGTCAATACTCGACGAAGTGGATTATCCGGCCTCCCCGCACAGAGAGATCCGGTCGTGACCACACCAGGGAGAACCAGGGCGTTACGCGCTGCGCTCGTCGGGCTGACCGTCGCCGCCCTCCTCCCCGTCGGACCGCCCGGGGCCGTGGCCGCCGCCGACCCGGTGTCCAGCGCGTCCCCCTCCGCCGCGACGACGCACGCGTACGCACCGGCCGGTGATCGCGGTCAGCGCGCCGACCGGTTCCCGCGCCGCTGCATGAGCCAACCAGCACTGACCAGCAGCAGGGCCCAGGTAAGGCCGCTGATCATCATCGTGAGGGTGAAAGCCTCGCCGTGGTCACCGACGGCGGTGCGAACCACCGCGGGTGTGGCCGCCGCCGGTGGCAGGAGGGCGAGCAGGATGAGGAGCGCCACGGGCTCCGCCTCCCCCGTCGCTACGATCCAGCCGACAGCTGCGGTCAGCACGCCGTACGACACCGTGGCGATGACCGCGAGACTCGCCAGCGCAACGGCTGGCGCATGTCGCAGTGGAGCGATCAGGGTGCCGAGTCCCACGCCGGCGATCGCGGCGACGGGGAACAGGGCCAGCCCCGCGATCAGCACCTGCAGGAACCGGTCGTCGGAGAGCAGGTCGGCGGGAAACTCCCCCGGGGACCTCTCGGCCCACCGGGACAGCGCCCGCCGACTGTCGGCCGACGAATGCCAGGCGACAGCGACGTCGACGGCCGCGAGGACCAGACCGGCCGACAGGGCCGCGGCGAGCGCGCGGGGCAGTCCCCGCAGGCGTACGGCAAGAAACGCGCCCAGGAGCAGCGCGACGAGCTGACCCCAGAAGAAGCCGGACGTGTGGGTCATGAACACGTCGACCATGACCTGCTCGCGCTGCTCCTCGCCGGTCTGCGCGTCGTTGTAGATCCAGACCTCGTAGTAGTTGCTGTTGAACGACGCCAGGCCCTTGGCGATGACCGCGACGAGGACGGCCGCGACGAGCACAGCCATCCACGAGGGCGCCGGGCGCCGCCGGCCACTGGCCGGCGGCAGGACCGCGGGAGCACCGCTCGTCTTCTCGGTCACCGTCCTCCTCGTGGCCGACCCACCACACCGACGTCTTCGGCTGCGCTTGGACTAGACGGCGATCGTATTCGATGGAGGCCGACGTTGATGGCGCTACGAGTGTGTGGTGGCCGCTGCCGCGTCAATCGGTAGACGTGGCGGCAGGGCCACCCTTAGGGTGCCCGCCATGCAGATCACCAGCATCGATCCGCAGCCCTGGTCCTACGCCCAGGGCGCCCTGGTCACCGGCGCCGACCGAATCCTGTTCATCAGCGGACAGGTCCCCGAAGCACCTGATGGGACCGTGCCGGACGACTTCGACGGTCAGTGCCGCCTGGCGTGGCGGAACGTGCTGACCGTCCTGGGCGAGGCGGGCATGACCGAGCGTAACCTCGCCAAGGTCACCATCTTCCTGTCCGACCGCAGATACCGGGAGGCCAACGGCCGTATCCGCCGCGAGATCCTCGGCGAGCATCGCCCAGCGCTCACCATCATCATCACCGGCATCTACGACGAGGCGTGGCTGCTGGAGATCGAAGCGGTCGCCGCAGCCTGACGGAAGGACCACCACCCGTGCGGGGCCGTCAGCGTCGCAGGATCTCGCTGGCGGCGTGCGCTCAGCCGGCGTCGGTCGAGCGGCCCGTGTCGCGAGACGCGCACGTCGGCGTCGGGGGCGCCGTCGTGCCCGTCGTGCCCGGGCTCCCCTGCTGGGTGGCCCAGAGTGCGAGCAGGCGGAGATTGTCGTGCGACGGGCTTCCCGGGTCGGTGGTGTAGATGAACAGTGTCTGGTCGGGGTCGCCGGGCAACGCCAGCGCCTCGTAGCGAATGGTGATCTCCCCGACGGCCGGATGCCGCATGTGTTTGGTGCCGTGCGTACGCTCGTGCACCCGATGTCCGTTCCACCACGTGCGGAACTCCGGGCTCTTGATCGTCAGCTCGCCGACCAGTTCGTTGAGCCAGGGATCGTCGGGGAAGCGCCCGGCGTAGAGGCGCAGGGTGCCCACCACCTCGGCCGCCACCGTCGACCAGTTGGCGAAGGCGTCGCGGGCGGCCGGGTCGAGGAAGACCCAGCGCGTGTAGTTGCGGTGCCGCGGTGGCAGGCGGGTCCAGTCGGTGAGCAGGGCACGCGCCAGGGTGTTGGACGCGAGCACGTCGGTGCGGCGGCCCACGATGAAGGCCGGGTGGTCGACCATCGACGCGATCATCTGCTGCAGCGCCGGGCGGACCCGCTGGGGGGTGACCTGCGCGCTACGGCGGCGGGCGGGTCGGGCCAGGTCGGCGAGGTGGGCGCGGGCGGCGGCGTCGAGCTGGAAGACCCGCCCGAGAGCGTCGAGGACCGCCTCCGAGGGGCTGCTGTGCCGGCCCTGCTCCAGGCGGGTGTAGTAGTCGACGCTCACGCCGGCGAGCTGGGCCACCTCTTCCCGGCGAAGGCCACGCACCCGGCGACCGGTGTGCCCGGCGTGACCGGGGAGACCGGCGGCCTCCGGCGTCATCTCGGCCCGGCACTTCCTCAGGAAGTCGCCCAGATCTGTACGCCCTGCCATGCGCTCAATGATGGCCCGGGCGGAGTCGGGGTTGCCAGCGGTTGGGTGGGCACGTCATTCCCAGGTAGAGCTGGGCGTGGCTGGGCGTGTCCCCGGCCCCGGAGGCCGACGCAGCATCAGGTGGCGGCCCCGTTCGGGGACGCGTCGATGAGCAGCCGAGGAGACATCTCATGCCGTACCCCACCACCGGACCGGCGACCTGGTTCGTCACGGGCACGTCCCGAGGACTCGGTCTGGAGCTGGTCAGGCAGTTGCTTCAGCGCGGGGACAACGTCGCCGCCACCACCCGCTCGACCGAGCGGCTGACCGCCGCGCTGGGTTCCGTCGACACGGCACGACTGCTGGCCCTGCCGGTCGCGCTCGCCGACGAGAAGGCCGTCGCCGCCGCCGTGGAGGCGGCCCACGCCCGGTTCGGCGCCGTCGACGTCGTGGTCAACAACGCCGGATACGGTCTGCTGGGCGCCGTGGAGGAGGTCACCGACGCCGAGGCGCGGGACCTGTTCGACGTGCAGCTCTTCGGCACCTGGAACGTGCTGCGGGCGGTCCTGCCCGGCATGCGCGCCCGCCGTGGCGGCCACATCATCAACGTCTCCTCCATCCTCGGGCTCACCACCTTCCCGGGATGGGGCGCCTACTGTGCCGCCAAGTACGCATTGGAGGGCCTCACCGGGGCTCTCGCCGCCGAGGTCGCCGACTTCGGTATCCGCGTCAACCTAGTCGAGCCCGGCTACCTGCGCACCGACTTCCTGCGTACCCACAGCCTGCGACTGCCGGCGCGGACCGCCGACGGCTACGACGCCATCCGGCAGATGACCGACGAGCATCTGACCATGCCCGGCACCCAGCTCGGTGACCCGGTCAGAGCCGCCACCGCGATCATCCGCATCGCCGAGAGCGGCACGGCTCCCCTGCACCAGCTCCTCGGGTCCGACTCGTACGCCCTGGCCACCGCCAGCGTCCGCAGCCTCACCGAGGACATCGAGGCCGGTCGCGACCTGGCCACCACCACGGACATCAGCGAGGTCCGCCCGCTCTCGTGACCCGGGCTGGCGTGCTCGGCGGTGCACCTCGTCGAGCGGACGTCAGTGCCCTCGCACGCGGAACTCGTTGCCGTCGGGGTCGGCCATCAGGACGACGCCGTCGTCCTCGGTCTCCAGCGCAGCGGCGCCGAGGGTGACCAGTCGGTCGATCTGCGCCTGCTGGTCGCCCTCGGCGATGAGGTCGAAACACTGCCGGTTCCTCGTCCGCTTCGGGGCCACCGTGGGCCCGCCCCACGCGACCTTCGTGCCGCCCCGCGGTGACTGGATCGCCGTCTCCTGGTTCTGGTCCCAGACCAGCGGCCAGCTCAGCGCCTGGCTCCAGAAGACGCCGACCTCGCGGGGGCCGTCACAGGCGACCTCCCCGAGCGGGCCGCACCCGGCGAGGAAGGAGTTGCCCGGCTCGATCACGCAGAACGCGTTGCCCTCGGGATCGCCCAGGACGACGTGTTCCTCCTCCGGAAGCTGCCCGACGTCGAGGTGGCTGCCGCCGAGCTTCAGGGCCGTCTCGACCGTGTCCTGCTGGTCGGTCAGACTGGCACTGGTCAGGTGCAGGTGCAGGTGCCGGCTCGGCCCGGCCTCCACCGGAGGTGCCGGGCTGAACCGCAGGCCGAGTTGGCCGCCCTCGCCGGGCAGGAGCACCCCGCCGCGATCCTCGACGGCGGCCCTGCCCAACAGACCGGCCCAGAACCGCGCCAGACGAGCCGGATCCTGCGCGTCGAATGTCACCGCCAGAAGTCGCATCACCGCACCCTAGACACCGGCCCGACAACGCAACAACGCATTAAGTGGGACCCGTCACCGGCCCGGACGGCTGGCCGTCAGGGGCACGAGGACGAGGAGCGCGACGCCGAGTGTGGCCGCGCCGACCGCCCACCACCAGAAGAATCCCGAGAAGACCGAGGCGATCAGGAGCCCGAGGCCGAGGCCGGCCAGCAGACCGAGGCCGAACAGGGCCCGCGGGGGCAGGGCGAGATGCGGCAGACGGCGTACGACGAGCACTTCCAGCCAGGTGCCGCCCACCGCCAGCAGCGTCGCGCCGATCCCGTCCACGGCGGAAAGCCCGTGACCCTCGCTGATCGGCACCAGGACGCGGCCTTCGTCGCCGGCGGGAACGAAGAGGACGAGCACGCCGACGACGATGAGCAGCACGGTGATGGCCACCTGGGCGCGCGGCGCGCCGCCGAGATCGTGCGATGTCACTGCGGGCTTGGTCATCCGCGCGGCCTCCGGAAGCCGTATCGGACGCCGATGTCGGCGCGCCGCCAGGCTAGCCCGACGGCGACACCGATGCCATCGCCGCAACGGCCGGTCAGCCGTACGCGCTCCGGCGGGGTTCACCCGCCCATGGGCCCGCCGGGTCGGTGATCCCGGCGGGCCGCGACGCTGCGAAGGTCACCGTGTCACGGGCAGGGCGTCCGGGCGCAGACGTCGATGACGTTCCCGGTGAGCAGGAACACCGCCTTCTGCTTCTGGGCGCCGGCCTGGGCGCGGGGGAACTCGTGCGGGTCGTCGCCGTACTCCGGCCCGGCCGGGGCGAGGTTGGTCGGCGGCGGAGCCTGGGCCGCGCCGCTGTTCCAGACCACCATCGCCGAGCCCCGGTACGGGTAGCCGCGGATCGGTGGGATGCCCCAGTAGGGGCGTACGTCCAGCGACCAGCCGTCGGCGAGCGCGGGCGTGTGCAGGCGCGTGCCGATGGTGCGCGCCTGGACCTCCGCCGCGACGGGCGAGACCTGCTGGTCGCCGAAGGCCACGTGCATCAGCACCTGGTGCTTCGGGGTGCCGGGCAGCGGGCGGTCGGTCATGTGCTGGGCGTACCCGTTGGCCTCCGAGCGGTCCCACAGCATCTGCAGCAGCGCGAAGATCAGCTGCTGGTCGACCTTGTCCGGATAGTGGCCGTCCATGACCGTCTGGAACGGGGCGAAGTCCACGCTGCGCTGAAGCAGCGTGGAGTAGTTCATCGCCGGCACGCCGAGCACCGACCGGGTCCAGTCCTGGGCGATGGCGGTGAGCGCGCCACCGTTGATGCCGCCCTGGCTGTTGCCGTCGTAGTGCAGCCCGCCGGCCGCGTCGATCAGTGGCCGTGCGGTGGCGTCCCGGAACGCCGGGTGGGCGGCGAACCCGCGCGGGTGGATCATCGCGCGGCCCAGGAAGAGGAAGTTCAGGAAGCTCTGCTGCAACCGGTCCGCCACGGCGGGGAAGGCGCTGAGGTCGGTGAAGGCACCGGCCACGTAGGGGACGTCGGCGGCGGCCATGCCGATCCAACTGGTCGCGCAGAAGGTGAAGTCGTACGTGTTCGACATCGTCCTGACGTTGCCGGCGTTGATCTCGGTCGGTCTGCCGAGCAGACCGTGCCCGTAGAGGGAGAGGTGCGCCGGCTTCCTCGCGGAGGCGCTGCGCGGGATGTTGCAGACGAAGTCCGCCGCCACCGTCGCGCCGGACGGTGTGGGCAGCGCGTTCGGCGTCGGTGGCGTTCCCCCGCCGCCGGCCGGTCCGTAGTGCAGTCGGGAGCCGGGCCCGCCGCCGCCGGTCAGGTAGGACGGTACGGCGACGGTGCCGGTGACCTGCCGAGCGATCAGCGGGTCCTGCTCGGGCGGGTAGTCGGTCACCTGGGTGACGGTGAACGACGGCGCGGCCCGGCCGAGGGCGGCGAACGCGCCGTCCCGGATCGCCAGCATCCGCCCGGTCAGACCGTGCCGGCTGGCCACGGTGAAGTCCCAGGCGAGGTAGAGGCTGTGGCGCTGCACGCCGCTCCTGGTCAGGTCGGCCAGGATCCGCTTCATCTGCGGGACCCGACTGTCCCGGTGGCGGAGGTCGGCGCCGGTGACGTACGCCGTGAACGCCTTCGGCGCCGGGATCAGAGCCCCGTTGCCGTCGCGCAGGCGGCGCAGGCCGACGACGTACCGGGTGCCCTCGGCCAACGCCACCGCCGGACGGATGATCAGCAGCTGCCGGTCGGGCTGGCCGGCGGCGTGCGCGTCCAGCTCGGCCCAGTAGGGCGTGCGCTTGCCGGTCCGGGTGTCGACCAGCACGATCGGCGCGTCCGGCGCCAGCGAGCGGCCGATGTCGGTGACCGGCGCGATCCCGGTCTTCGCGACGTCGAGGCCGGGCACCCGCACCAGAATCGGTGAGCCGGGACTGAACCCGTCCTGTCGGTTCCACTCGGTCGGGTCGATCGGGGTGCCCTGCGCGTTGGCGGGCATCGCGGAGGCCGCGAACCGAACCCGCTTGCCGGTGGGGCTGCTCCGATCCGGGACGGTGTAGTAGTCGTTGGGGAACGGCAACAGGCAGGCCGCCGGGTCGATCGGGTCGCAGTTCGGCTGGGCGGCGGCGGGTCCGGTGGTCGCGGGTGGCGCCGCGGCCGCGGACGCGCCGGACAGGACGGCGCCGGCGGTCACGAGCACGGACACGGCGAAACGCAGCCGTCTGGGAGAGGTCACACGCATCTCCTTCGACACGGGACGGTGGGTCGGAGCACGGGACGACGGTGGTGGATGTCGTCCTTCCTACGCTCGTGAAGGATTCTCAGCAAGGGCGCCACGACTCCCCCGGCCCGGGCGTATATTTCGCCCGGTGAACCAGGAGCACGTCCGGCTGGCCTACGCATCCGTGGCCGAGCTCTACATCGAGCTGTTCGGCAGCAGCGAGCAGGTGCACGCCGACGACCTCGCCTTCATCGCGCGGCATCTGGCCGGACGACCCGGCCCGGTGCTCGACCTGGGCTGCGGGCCGGGACACCTCACCGGTTACCTTCGCTCGCTGGGCGTCGACGCATCCGGGATCGACATGGTGCCCGAGTTCATCGCCCACGCGAGGGTGACGCATCCGGACGGGAGATACCAGCTCGGGTCCCTCGACGATCTCGCCGTCGCCGACCACTCCGTCGCCGGCATCCTGGCCTGGTACTCGTTGATCCACCTGCCGCCGCCGGATCTCGACGACGTGCTCGTACGGTTCCGGCGAGCGATGGCCCCGGCCGGGACGTTGGTGGTCGGCATCTTCGTGGGCGACGAGGTCGCCGCCTTCGACCACAAGGTCGCGACCGCCTACCGCTGGCCCGTCGACGAGTTCTCCGAGCGACTGACCAGGGCCGGCTTCACGGAGGTGGAGCGTCTGCCGCGGCTCGACGACGCCGCTCACCGGCCGCACGCCGCCATCGCGGCCACCGTGAGCGAGCGGTGAGCTGAGTCGACCGGGCCCGCGCCCTCACTCCGGCACGACCGTCCGGCATCGACGTGCGAGGATCCTTTTCGATGGCGATTCCCGAACCGTGGCGTCTGACGGACCGAATCCTCTACCGCGACATCGTGGTGGCCGAGTACGCCGGCTTCCGGCCGCTGACCCTGGACGTCGCGGTGCCCCAAGGCGGCTCGGCCCCGGCTCCCGTCCTGCTGTTCATCCACGGCGGCGCGTGGCTGCACGGTTCACCCAAGCAGCCGGCCGACTGGCTGATGGCCGCGGATCCCTTCACCGCGGCCCTCCGAGCGGGGTTCGCCGTCGCGTTCGCGCAGTACCGGCTCAGCGGCGAGGCACGATTCCCCGCCCAACTCGACGACGTGCGGTCGGCCGTGCGCTGGCTCCGGCGTGCCGGCGGCGCGTTGGGGCTGGACGGCAACCGGATCGGGGTGTGGGGTGAGTCGGCCGGCGGGCACCTGGCCTCGATGATCGCGCTCACCGGGACCGACGACGACGACAGCCACGTCCAGGCCGCGGTCTGCTGGTACGCCCCGTCGAACCTCGCCCACATGCAACGACAGGCGCACCCGCTCGCCGAGATCGACCACGACGCACCCGACGCACCGGAGTCGCTGCTCATCGGCGGTGCCGTTCCGCAGCACCCCGACCTGGCGCGGACGGCCAGCCCCGTCACGTACGTGAGCCCGCAGGCACCGCCGATGATGTTGGTGCACGGCGACCGCGACCTGATCGTGCCGGTCGGCCAGAGTCAGGAGCTGGCCGCCGCCCTGCGGGCCGTCGGCGCCGACGTCGAGCTGCTCGTGATCCCCGACGCCGACCACTGCTTCGTCGGGGTGCCGCTGTCCCCGATCGTCGACACCACGCTCGCCTACCTCAGCCGACAGCTGACGGATTGAGACGGGGCGCCGGAACGGCGGGTGGCTGACGGCCGACACCGTCCTGCTGCCGCCCGCTGGACGGCGTCGGTCCCGAGGTATTCCGGCGGCAGATGTGCCAGTCTGTCGAAATCGGCCCGGCGGCTCCGTCCCAGGAGTGAACGCGGCCACCGGGACCGCACAAGGCCAGGGAGACCGTATGGCGATCCAGCGGATGGACAACGTCCTCATCGTCGTCGACGACCTCGACGCGGTCATCGCGTTCTTCGTCGAACTCGGTGTGGAGTTGGCGGGCAGGGGGCCGGTCGAGGGGCGCTGGGTCGAGCGTGTCATCGGGATCGACGATGTCCGCCAGGACGTCGCGATGCTGAGAACCCCGGACGGTGACGGTCGGATCGAGCTGGCGAGGTTCCACACGCCGAAGGCGATCAGCGCCGCCCCGAGCGACGCGCCGGCGAACACGCTGGGCATCCGCCGCATCATGTTCGCCGTCGACGACATCGAGGACGTGGTTGCCCGCCTGCGTACGCACGGCGCCGAACTCGTCGGGGACCTGGCGCAGTACGAGAACCTCTACCGGCTCTGTTACGTCCGCGGCCCGGAGGGCATCATCGTCGGTCTGGCCGAACAGCTCGGCTGAGACGTCGCCGGCCTTCGGCGCAGCACTCGTCCGAGTTCACCGGGGCTGGAGCAGACCGCGCTCGACCATGAAGGCGCGCAACGTCTCCGCGTCCTCGCCGGACATCAGGCGACGGGGGATGACGGTCGCCGGCATCCGGCCGACGTACACGATCCAGAACTCGGGGGTGTCCCGCACCTTCGCGACCCCGTCCCAGGCGATACCGCCGGATTCCGAGCCGCTACGCATCATGATGTTGTCGTCGGTGATGTCGTAGCCGCCCTCGACGGCGTAGCCCGCGGAGCGGCGCCGGGCGCGCCACCGCACCCACGGCGCGTAGAGCACCGACAGCAGGCCGGCCAGGACCAGCGCGGTGCACAACGGCACGATTCGGTCACCCCACGCGGTGCCCCGCGAGACGGCGAAGACGATCACCCCGACCGCCGTGAGTACCGCGCCGATATAGCCGAACCTGCGCAGCCGGACGCTGCTGAGCGCTGCGGCCACGCGACCGGGGTAGGCGGGATCGGCGGGGACGTCAAAGCGAATGTGCACGGCAGAACGATAGTGCGCCCAGACGCTCCCCGGGCGGCGCCTCACATCCGGGCCCTCAGCACGTCGACCTCGCAGCCTGGCGCGAACGGGTCGAAGCCGTGCTCCACGAGCCAGCGGATCGCCAGCAGGCTTCGCAACGACCACCATGCGCGGATCACGTCCAGGTCGACCTCGGTGCCGTAGCCGGCGACGACGTCGCCGAGGCGCTCCTCGTGTCCGAGCGTCAAGATGGCCAGGTCGTAGAGGGCATCACCCTGGCTCGCCTCGGACCAGTCGAGCACACCGGTGACTTCGTCACCGTCGACGAACACGTGGACGATCTGCAGATCGCCGTGTATGAACACCGGTGTCCACGGCCGGAGCGCGGCCTCGGCGACGAGACGGTTGCGCGTGACCAGCTCGGTGGGGAGGACGTCGTTCGCGACGAGCCACTCGCACTCGCCGTCGAGGCGCGCGGCGATCTCGTCGAGACGGCGACCGGGCCACGGCGGCAACGGCGCGTCATGCAGCATCCGTACGGCGGCACCGGCCGCGGCCCACGCCGCCGGCGACGCGGTCGACGGCTCGCCGAGCCGGCCGAGGGCCCTCCCGGGGAGGGCGGCGAGCGCGAGCACGGGCGGCCTGCGCCACAGGATCTCCGGGGTGGGGATCGGCGCCAGGCCCATCGCCTCGACCTCGACGTCGGTGCGGGTCTGGTCGGAGTCGACCTTCAGGAACACGTCGCCGGCCCGCAGGGTCACGCGCTCCTGATGGCCGACGACCACCTCGACCTCTCCCATGTCAGCCAGTCTCAGCGAGACGACCACGGACGTCACCGGAATTCGGGGGCCACCGCGCGGTCAACCCGCTCCGGTGCTCGGCAGTCCGACCGACTCGCGCCGTTGGGCACGAGCGCGCTGAATGAGGAACCCGCAGGCGCATCCGGCGAGGCCTTCGCCGCCGACGTCGCGCTGTGGTGGACGACCCACCGCCACACCCACGTGGCGTTCGCCGCCCGGCTCCGCAGCCCCGAGATCGTCGGTATGGCCTGGGTCGCACTCCTCCCTCGGGCTCCGAGACCTGGAGCAACAGGTCGGCTGTCCGCGGACCTCCAGAGCGTCTTCGTCCTGCCGGAGCACCGCGGTCACGGAATCGGCTCGGCGCTCGTGGAGGCCGCGTCAGAGCACGCCACACGCCTCGGGGCCTCGCGCGTGACCGTCCACTCCGGTCGCAGAGCGGTACCGGTGTACGAGCGGCTGGGCTTCGAGTCTTCTCGACAACTGCTGCATCGGCCCGCGCGCTCGTGACCCGCCCGCCGCGGTAGCGGCGTAGGCAGGCGACCGACGAGCTGAGTGACTCTGACTGTCATGGCCGATCGTTAGCCTGCGCGCCATGACACGCAATCCACTGACGCACCTTCGACACGACTCGGGCAGGGACTTCGTCGGCCTCGACCTGCCGCCAGGGCGGGCCGTGCACGAAACCGCCGCCGGGCTTCTCGAGGAACCGATCCTGTGGATCAGCGACACCCGCCCGGATGCGAGCCTGTGGCGATCACTTCAGGATTGCCACGCTCGAACGGGTCTCTGGCCGCTGCTGCTCGAAGAGAGTCGGTACGAGGCAGGCCGCCCATGGACGACCGGCGAACTCGACCCGGGCCTCATCAAGTCCAGGCCGGGCGATCATGACGTCGACACACTGCTGGCCGGGTGGTGGTCCGCCTACACCGATGTGAGCGAGGACGACGACATGCTCAGCGCGCCCGAGCGGACGGCCATCACGGCACCGTTTGGCCAGCGCTGGCCCGGAATCGCACCCGCCGGGACACTGCAGGAGGACCCCGCTGCGCGGGCTGCCGACTTCGCGGAGCACCTGGTCGCCGCCGCGTGGCTGACCGCACCGCGCCTCGGGCTGAGCGCCAGTGCCCGCGGCGCGGATGCCTTGGCCGACCTGGGCTGGGGCGGGCCGTTGAACTACGAGAACGACACCGCGCAGTTCAGCACGGTGCTGCGCAGCTGGGAAGAACGCTTCGCGCACGAGTCGTCGGCCTCGGACCAGCCGTGCTCTACCTCAGCGTCGCGGCTCCGCCCACTGATACGAACCAGGCGCTGCGCATCGCTGCCGAACACTTCGCGTTCTGCCCCGACAACGTGTGGCAGTCCAGCACGAACACCCTCACCCGTTATGCCGAGAGCATCGTCGATCGATCCTGGTGGTCGTTCTGGTGGGACTGAACCGCGCCATCGACGCCGGGCAGAAGGGGCACGACAGCCAGACGCGATCGCTACGGGCTGCCCGCGCGTACGAAGGGTTGTACAGCCCAGTGGTGAGCGGCCCACGCCGGCACTGAGTTGGCGGAGAGGACCCATTCGTCGCCGCGCGTGCCGACGACGAGGTCGCCGTTCTCGAACCGCAACAACAGGCCAGCGCAGACATCGTCGCCGTCGTGACCGAGAATCACGGCGCCGTCGGTGAGCCGGGCGCCGACGAACCCGGAGAGCACATCCGGAGGTCGCGCCGGACCGACCCTCGTCTCGCCGTGCTCGGCCATCTCGTAGGGGTGGTACGGATTCTCCTTGGAGAGCAGGAGTTCGTCGCCACGGCCGTGCAGGCCGACCGGCACAGCGTGTTCGAAGCACAACCACGCATGCAGGAGGCTCTGCGCGTCCGGCTCGCGCTGGCCCCGATGCCAGTAGCGGGCCTCGGTCACGGCGTCGAGCCGTCGGTCGAGCATGCTGGTCAGCCAGGATGTGACGATCGCCGGATCACTGAAGCCCACGTACGACAGGTCATGCTCTACACCCAGCGACAGCCACACGGCGCGGGCGCTCGCCTCGTAGACGTCGCCCGCGCCGGTGTCGCTCTCGGTGATGACCACGTCCGTCACGATCACCCCCGTTCCCCCTGGAGAACTTTGCAGAGCCCACCGAGCGCCCAGCTCGGCCTCCCTGCGACAAGGGCCCGCGACCATCGTCGCCATCTCGATTCCGGGACGGTTCGACGTTGTCACCTCGACCGTGACCTCAGCGAATCGCGACGCGCGACTCGTCTGCCGGAGCAGACGGAAAGTGGTCATGGTCCGGATCATTCCAGGAGAACCTCGTCCTGGCGTGCCGGCAGGGAGCAGCGGTTATCGGGACCCGCCACGCCGGGGCGCCGGGAGCATGTCGTTGGCCAGCTGGCAGGATCCGCGCAGGCAGAATCACCGTGGCGCGGAAGGTAGGCGGCCGTGGTCGAAGTCCGACGTGACGGCGCGTTCTCGGTCAACAGCGTGGGCCTCACCCGCGACCCGTTCCCGCTGAGCTTCAGCGTCCGCGAGCACACCGGCTGCTGGGTGGTCCAGGCGACGGCGGCGCAGGCCGCTGAACTCGCGGACATCCTGTCCGACGCCGCGAAGGACACCGTCGTCGTGCTGGACGTCGAGACCAACAGCTTCCTGGACGAGCAGTACGTGCAGTGGAAGCCATCGCGAATAGCCGCTGCTCAGGGCGTCGACTGCTCGACGTTCGACCTGGGTGAGCTGGCCGCCGGCGTCGTCGGGCTCGACGAGGAGGTCCTCGTGATGCGCGCTGACGATGTGACCGGCTTTCTGGACGGCTGGTACCCGTACGAACTGACGATGGTCGGCCTTCCGGGAATCCCGAGCGCGGAGCGGTTGGACGAGATCGCGCTCGCTGTCGGAGCCGCCCGTCACGACCGGCCTGTCCTACCGACGCTCGCTGGCTGCCGTCTGTGGTATTCCGGGCACGACGACTGCTACGTCTGGGTGGAGTCAACCGATCGAAGGGTTCCCCTGGCCATCTTCGGTCGCCTGCTGACGCTGCTGGCCGGATCAGCCCTGGTGGCCGATGCCGAGCCGGTGGACGTGTCGGATCCGTCCGACGCTCTCGTCGAAGCCCTGGTCGCCGAGAGCCAGCAGTGGGTCGGGGCGCTCGGCGTGGTGTCCCCCACCGCGGTGGTCGTGAACCTGTCCGCCACCCCCCAGCCGTGGCGACTCGCCCACCCGCCTCCGGGCCGGGTCGATCACACCGCGGTCTACGACATCGCCGAGGCGACATGGCACCTCGCCGAGCCGGCACGAGCGGCCGTTCACCAGCCGGTCAACTGATCTGCTCGGCCAGCGCGACGACGATGCCCGCTGGGCCGCGAAGGTAGCAGAGCCGGTAGCTGTTCTCGTACTGCACCAGCTCGCCGATGAGTTCGGCGCCGTGTGGCCGCAAGCGGCCGAGGATCTCCTCGATGTCGTCGACGGCGAACACGACGCGGTGAGCGCCCACCGTGTTCGTCGGAGCGCGCAAGTCACCGTCTCGGGCGCGCGGCGTGTGGTACTTGGTCAGCTCGATCCGTCCGTGGCCGTCCGGGGTACGCATCATCGCGAGATCCGATCGGACTCCCGCGAGCCCCACGAGACGATCCACCGCGCTGCCCTCGACCGTCGCCTCGCCTTCCAGCTCCAGTCCGAGTTCGACGAAGAACGCCATAGCGGCGGCGAGGTCGTCGACGACGACGGCGACGTTGTCCATCCGCTGGATCGTGCCTCGCCGTGGGCGGGAGCCCCCCCTCGTTGGTGTCGTTCACGATGCTCTCCTCCGCGGGGGCGGTCGCCGGGTCCCTCGCACGCCGCTCGGGTTCGGGTGGTGCGATCCCGTCGACGGTGACGCAGCCCAGCAAAGCAAGCGCCGCCCCTTTTCCTCACCTCGGCACGCCGGACGGCACCCGAACCGGCGCGACGGCACGCTGCCTGGCGCGCCTCGTCGGATGGCGTCATTCCCGCACCACGGGGCCCTCGTCCAGGTGACCGGGGTCGCCAGGTATCTGGCCCCCCGCCGCGCGCTCCCCGTTCAGCGGGTGGCGGTGCAGGACGATCCCTTCCAGCACGCTCACTCCGGCAACGACCGCGAACAGGGTCGCCAGGGCGACCAGGCCCGGCACCAGGGGTGCCAGGGGCATCAGGACCAGGCAGAGCACGCTTGCGATGATCCGTCGTCGCGCGATTTGTCGATGGATTCGCCAGTGGGTGTAGGCGAAGGTGCCGAGGAAGAGCGCGGCGCCGCCGAAGAGCACGGTCCCCTCGGCGGCCCGAGACGATTCGAGGGGCTCCGTCACTACCTCGGACAGGCCGACGGCGACCGTGATGATCGCGAAACTGAACAGCAGGTGCCCGTAGACCATCACGGAGCGGCGGATGTCTGCCTGGTGCGCGCTCTGGTCCACTGCTTGCCGGAAGGCTCGGACACCGTAGATGAAGTATGTCCACCAGAGTGCGCAGACCAGTGAGTAGGAGAGGCAGATGGCGGCCAACCGGGCGAGGGTCAGCGGCTCTTTCACGGCTACCATCCCGACCTGAATTACCGACTCGCCGAGCACGAGGATGATCAGCAGCCCGTAGCGGTGTGTGTAGTGCAGCGACCGAACTCGGACCTCCTCGAGCGTCCGTCGGCCGAGCGAGGTGCCGACCACATCGACGAGCACCGCCATCGACCAGAGCACGATTCGCGTCGTACCGTGCAGCAGGCCACCCGCCAGCTGCAGCGGACCGGCCACCAGGCCCGTCCGGTAGGTGCGCAAGACCGGGGACCGCCAGCCGCCCGGGGTGCGCGAGGCCAGTGCCGCCAGCAGTACCCGCATCGCCAGGTAGGCACCGACGAATAGCAGACCCCGATCATCAAAGGCGTCGGGGACCGTCAGGGCCAATAGCAGACTGCCGAGCCCGAGGGCAAAGACCCCAGCCCGGTCCAACGCGTTGCCGACATCGCGTTGGTCGGTATAGATCGTGGTTCCAGTCCAGGCCCAATAGACGGTGACGTACAGGAGCAGTACCCGGCCGATTCCCGCCCAACTGTGGTCGTCGTGCAGCATGTGGGAGAACTGGGTGAGCGCGAACACGAAAGCCAGGTCGAAGAAGAGCTCTTCCCAAATAACCCCCTTCTCTGGAGGCGAGGTCGGCACTCCGACAGCATATCGACGGTCAAGTCGCGAAGATCCTAATTCGCCACGAGCGACCAAGCCGTAGACCAATCAGACGTGCCGACGAAGGTGCGCCGAGCGGCTGACCGCGTACCTGCCGGAAGCCGACCGGACGTAAGGGCCCTAGCCGGCAAGGCTCGTCGGCTCCTCCCTCCAGCCCCTGGTCCCACGCCCGAGCAGCGGCCACCTGCCGTCGGAGGCCGGGCGGGGTGGCCGGCGGTGCGCGGTCGGCGGCAAGGGGTCGCACCGTGCGTGGCAATGGTGGCCGCTTCCGTCAGGGCAGGCTGCGGCGCAGGATGTAGTTGAAGCCGAACTCTGTCTCGGTGGAGCGGACGTCGACGTAGCCGAGCCGACGATAGAAGCCATGCCCGGTGATGCTCGCGCCGGTCTCCATGTGGTCGTAGCCGTCGATCACGGCCAGCGCCTCGATGTGGCGCATGAGGAGCCGTCCTATGCCTCGACCGGCGGCCCGCGGGTGCACGAACATGGTGTAGACCTTGTTGCCGTCGCGGGACACCGTGCCGGCGATCCCGACCTCCGCCGCCACGAACATCTGTCGTTGGGTGGCGAGTTCCTTGAGGCGTTGTTCGGTGAAGTGGTCGCACATCCGCTCGATGACCTCGCTCGGATAGTCGCGACTGTTGACCTCACGCAGGCAGCGTTCGATGAGGCCCGCCACGGCGGGGGCGTCGGCGTCGTCGAACCGTCGTATCGTCGCCATCGGTCTATCTTGCTACGCGTCAAGCGTTGCGACGTATGGCGAGGCACCGCCGACCCGCGCGATGGTCGAGCGCATGGTGGTCGTCGCAAGCGGAGGCTGACCCGGCGCGCGATCAGCGGCGAGCACGGTTGCGCTCAGTCAGCGTGGTCCCAGCCCGGTGCGCCCGTCGATGAGTTCGCGCACGACATCCAGGTGACCGGCGTGCCGAGCGGTCTCCTCGATGACGTGCAGAACGATCCGTCGCAGGTCGGTGGTCTGCGACGCCAACGGCTCGTGCGGATGTCGGCCGGCCGGTGGCGCCGTCAACCGGGCCGCGGCGATGATCGCGTCCGAGATCTCGCACTGGTCGCGGTAGAAACCAAAGACCTGGGACGGCGATCGCGTCGTGACGAGCGGTGTGCGGTCGTCGGGCCAGGGCAACGGCTCTGCCGAACCGCGAAACACTTCCTGGAACCAGTGGCGCTCGGCATATCCGAGATGCTCCACCAGGCCGAGCGGCGACCATCCGGAGGGCAGGACCGGCGTTCGCAGCGAGGTCTCGTCCAGCTCCGCCAGGATGGCCCGGACACTGGCACGCTGATAGTCGAGGAACTCACACAGCGCGGCCTTCTCCACATCGATCTCCACCACGCCCGCAGGTTAGTAGCCGCCACCGACACTTCTCGGGAGCCAGCGACCTGGCCGTTGGACCTGAGGCACTCTCGTCGGCTTCGACAGGGCAGCGCCGAACGCGGGGTCGGCGGGTAGAAGCCGTACGTCGCTATCCGCGGCTGTCCTCGGACGGCTCAGGCCCGGCGGAACTCGGCAGGACCAACGCTTGAGCGGCAACGACACGTTCCCCGTTGAAGGTCAGCGCCGGCGAGCCGTATAACCGGTAGCCCTGGTCGAGGAGGCCGGTGACGCGGGCGCAGAATTCAGCGTCGTCGGGTCCGGTGATGAGCCGGTAGCCGAGCGGTTCAGCGGGATCTGGCACTGTCGCATTGTGCCGCCCGGCCGTGCCTGAGCCAACAGTCGTCGCCACGCCCCGTCGTGCTCGTGCGCGACCAGCGGCAGATTCGGATGCCGGGCGTTGGTGGAGGATGGATGCATGATCGGTGATCGGTGGGGCGTGACCGACAGCGAGATCTCGCGCCGCTATCCGTGCGACGACTTCGTCGTCTCACCCACCCTGCAGGCGTGGCGGGGTGTGCACGTCGAGGCGCCCGCCGACGTGGTGTGGCCGTGGGTGACACAGGTGAGGCTCGCGCCGTACTCCTATGACTGGATCGACAACCTCGGCCGCCGTTCACCTCGGGAGCTGGTAGGCCTCTCCGAGCCGCGAGTCGGGGAACGGTTCACTACTGCTGGCGGGCGAAAGCTGGGCCGGATCGTCTCGGTCGACCCAGGGATACAGCTGACGGCCACCATCATCGGCGCCTTCATGTCCTACGTCCTCGTGCCTCAGGAGCACCACACCCGCTTGCTGCTCAAGGTCGTCATGCAGACCACCCGCTGGGTCGCGCTCGGACTGTCCGTCGGCGACCTGATCATGGCTCGACGTCAGCTCGTGAACCTGAAGCAACTCGCCGAGCACCACCACGGCGGCACGGCCAAGGATTGAGCATCGGCCTCGTCGGCGTGACCCCGCGCCTCGCGGCATGTCAGTGCACGGCATCGCGGAACCTGAACACCAGGTCGGACCAGCCTGTGTCAGCTATCCCACCGTCGAGCGCCTCGCTGATTGTTCGTTCCTCATAGTGGAAATGTGACTCCATGATCGCCGCGAGTCCGTCAAGCTCACGGCCGATCGCTTCCAACGCCGCACCATGAGATCTGGCGGCGCGGTCAGCGAGTTCGGTTACTCGCGACAGGATCGATGCGATCATCTCGTGGTCCTCGACGAGGTTGGCGACGGTCCCCGCGAGGTCGGGGCGCTCCCGCAGTAGTTCGGCGAACATCCCCGTGTCCTCGCCCTGATGATGCGACGCCAACGCGGCGCAGAACGCCAGGCAATGGGTTACCAGTACGTCGTCGTCCGGTCGGTGCTGCCCCAGACCCGCCTGGAGCTCGTTGATCTGGCGACGCAGTTCGTGATGTGCCTGCGCGAGCTGCAGGCTGAACGCGACTGCACGGTCGCGGTCGTGGGAAGCCACGGATGGCGGCCCTTCGATTCCGCACCTCCATGCCTGACGCAGTCCGCCACCGGCACGCGATGCTGCCACTATCCGATCATGAGCATGGCGGAGTCGCAAGCTCGACCGGCCGCCGACGCGCAGCCTCACCTCGGCATGTCCGGCCATGTCTACGCTGCGGCAGTCGCGGTCCGCGGCAGATGCGGACACCGCTGGCGTGCGCCGACCAGACATGATCCCAGAGAACTTGCTCTCCAAATGGTGTCGGATCCGGGCCGAGTCGTTCGTAGAACGAGCGAGAGACGAACCGCGGAGGTAGAGGCATGGCCAAGCTGATCTACGTCACCAATGTGTCGCTTGACGGCTATATCGAGGACGCGAGCGGAGACTTCGCCTGGTTCCCACCCGACGACGAGGTATTCACATTCACCACCGATCTCGTGCGGTCCGTCGGTACGTTCCTCTACGGGCGGCGCCTGTACGAAAGGATGGCTGTCTGGGAAACCGACCCTGCTCAGGCCGCACAGTCCCGCCTCAGGGCTGACTTCGCGAGCACGTGGCGAGCGGCGAACAAGGTCGTCTACTCCACGACTCTCACCGCGGTGTCAACGGCCAACACCAGCCTGGAGCGCCGTTTCGACCCCGCCGTCGTGCACCAACTGAAGGCCACGGCCGGCAGTGACATCACCGTGGGAGGCGCCAACCTGGCGGCGCAAGCCATGCGGGCCGGACTGGTTGACGAGTGCCAGTTGTTCGTCTGGCCCACGGCCGTCGGAGGCGGCAAGCCGGGGCTGCCGACCAGCGTACGCACCGACTTCGCCCTCCTCGACGAACGCCGATTCCGAAACGGCGTCGTTCACCTCCGTTACCGCCCGCTCGGCCACTAGTACGGCAGCCGCCGTTTGAGATGTCGCTGGTGGGGCCGGTAGGCGAGGTGCGGCCACCGCGTGATCGTCTGTCTGCTGTGGACATAACTTCAGATTTGGCGGTGGCCGCGTGCCACAGCGTAAACCCTGCCCGGTGGCGGCAGGTCCTGGCCGGGGTGTGCGATGCGTTCGCGGGACGGTTCGGGCGGGTCGAGCCGCGGCGGTCGGCGGCGGCGTTTGTGACGGGGCTGCTGGCCGATATCGAGGTCAAGACGTGCTGGCAGTTGGCGGAGCAGGCCGGACACGCCCGGCCGGATGCGATGCAGAGGTTGTTGTATCGGGCGGTGTGGGACGCCGACGCCGTCCGCGACGACGTGCGGACGGTGATCGTCGACCGGTTCGGTGACCCGGACGCGGTGCTGGTCGTTGACGAGACCGGAGACCTGAAGAAGGGCGTGCACACGGTCGGGGTGCAACGCCAGTACACGGGCACCGCCGGCAGGATTGAGAACGCCCAGGTAGGGGTGTTCTGCGGCTACGCCAGCCGGCACGGGCACACGCTGATCGACCGCAGGGTCTACCTGCCGGTGTCCTGGACCGATGACCGGGACCGCTGCCAGGCCGCCGGAGTCCCCGACGGGGTCGCCTTCGCCACGAAGTCCGAGCTGGCCGCCGAGATGATCACCGGGGCCCTCGACGCCGGCGTCCCCGCCGGGTGGGCGGCCGCCGACGAGGCCTACGGCAACAGCAGCGTCTTCCGCGCCCACCTGCGCCAACACCAGCTGGGCTATGTCCTGGCCGTGTCCCGCAGCCACCTGGTGCCCCTCGACGGCGGCAAGGTCAAGATCCGCGCCGACCGCATCGCCGCCGAACTACCGGCCCCAGCGTGGCAGCGCCGCAGCGCGGGAGCCGGGTCGAAAGGGCCCCGCTTCTACGACTGGGCCTGGCTGGATGAGGTCACCACCGACGCCGACCCCGACGACGGTGGCAACCACAGCCTCCTGATCCGCCGCAACACCACCACCGGTGAGCTGGCCTTCTACCGCTGCTGGACCCCACAACCGGCCACCCTGGCCCAACTCGTGCGGGTCGCGGGCATCCGGTGGACGGTCGAGGAAAGCTTCCAAGCCGCCAAGGGTCAGGTCGGCCTCGACCAGCACCAGGTCCGCCGCTGGGACTCCTGGCACCGGTTCACCACCCTCGCCCTGGCCGCCCTCGCCGTCCTGGCGATCTGCGCCGCCGACGCCACCGACGACGAGCCTGCCGACACCGGACTGATCAAGCTCACGGTCAACGAGGTCCGCCGCCTGATCAACGCCTGCATCATCCACCCGCTCAGCAACCTCGCCCACCGTCTGCGCTGGTCACAGTGGCGGCGCCAGCATCAAGCCCGAGCCCGACAAGCCCACTACACCCGACGCCTCAACCTCGAACTCCAGCCATGATCCCGAACGGCGGCTGCCGTACTAGCAGGGTTACGCGCTGATCCGCGCGCTGCGGCCTCGCTACGGCGCTCGCCCATCCATCCGCAGTGGCCCCGCGTCGACGTGCTGTGGCGTGCGTCACGGCGGTTCACGTCCGGTTGCCCGTGTTCCGTCCGGTGGTCGTCCGTGAACACGAGAAGGGGACCGCCGTGACCATGTCGACCACCGCCACGATCGTTACCGTCGCCGCCGCGCTCTGGGTCGGTTTCTCCGCCGTCTCCGTCTTCATCCGTGCCAGGTGGGTCGTCCAGCCCCTCGCCGAATACGGCGTGCCCCGCTCGTGGTGGCCGTGGCTCGGGGCGGCCAAGGCCGCCGGGTCGGTCGGCCTGCTCGGGGGCCTGGTCGTGCCCGTCATCGGCGTGCTCGCCGGCGTCGGGCTCGTGCTCTACTTCACCGGCGCCGTCATCACCGTCCTCCGGGCGCGTTCCTACGGGCACGTGCCGTTTCCGCTGCTGTACCTGGCGCCGGTCGTCGCCGCCCTCGCACTGGCTAGATTCGCTGGCTGAACGCCCAGGTGAACGCTCCTCCGACGTAGGGCCGGTGCATGGCATGACGAGCTTCGACGATCAGCCGGACCAGGTGTTCGGCGAGCACCGCCGGCTGCTGTTCTCGGTGGCGTACCGCATCCTCGGCACGGCGGCCGACGCCGAGGATGCGGTGCAGGACGCCTGGCTGAAGTGGTCGACGGCCGACCGGTCGCGGCTGAGCGAGCCCAGGGCGTACCTGGTGCGGATCGTGTCGAACCTGGCGATGGACCGGCTGCGGTCGGCGCGAGCCCGTCGGGAGACGTACGTCGGTCCATGGCTGCCCGAGCCGATCCTCACCGACGGCGACACCGCCGACGACGTGACCGCGGCGGAGTCGGTGTCGATGGCGCTGCTGGTGGTGCTGGAGTCGTTGACGCCGCTGGAGCGGGCGGTGTTCGTGCTCAAGGAGGTCTTCGGTTTCAGCTACGCCGAGATCGGCGACGCCGTCGACCGCTCGGAGGACACCGTGCGGCAGGCGGCGCACCGCGCCCGCGGGCACGTGCGGGCTCGGCGACCACGGTTCCACACCGACCGCGCACGGCGGCGGGCCGTGACCGAGCAGTTCTTCGCGGCCGCCACCGGTGGTGACCTCAACGCTCTGATGCAGCTCCTCGCACCCGACGTGACCCTGTGGACCGACGGCGGCGGCAGGGTGCGCCAGGCGATGCATCCGGTCACCGGCGCGGCGCGGGTGGCGGCCTGGTTCGCGGCCATCGGCACCCGCCCGTACCAGGGCGTCGACCTCGCCGACATGGCGGTCGAGGTGGCGGACCTGAACGGTGGGCCGGCGATCGTGTTCCGCGGGGCCGGCCGGGTGATCGCCACGCTCAGTCTCGACCTCGGCGACGACGGCCGGATCACCGCCATCCACAACGTCGCCACCCCCGACAAGCTGCACGCCGTCGCCGACGGCACGATCCACCGCGTCGAACCCGGCCAGGACGTCATCCGCTGAGCGGACGGGTGTACGTGCGCACTACTCGTTCAGGAGCTGCTCTCGGAGAATGTCCGCGTGCCCGCAGTGGTGGGCGAGTTCGCGCAGCACGTGGAGATACACCCACCGCAGTGGCAGCGGCCCGCGCCGGTGCCCGGGGAGAATGTCGTCCAGACCCAGGGATGCCGTCGCACGGCGGGACGCCTCGCAGGCTTCGCGGTGCGCCTGTTGCACCGTGGCGATCGTGTCGTCGTCAGTGAGGAGGAAGGAGTCCTCCGACCGCTCAGGGATGCCCAGCTCGGCGCGCGACCGGCCCGTGACGGCTTCGTCGAACCAGACCTTCTCGACGAACGTCACATGCTTCACCAGGCCCAGCAACGTGGTCCGGGAGGCGACCAACGACCGACGTGCCTGTTCCTCGGTCAGCCCGTCCACGCAGGCGTTGAGCGCGTCGCGGTGCTCGTCGAGGAACGCCTCGAACTGGGCGCCGAGTGCCCGCGCGATGACCTGGTCGGCGAAGGTGGGCGGGTAGGAAGGCATGGTCGAAGCATTCCAGACCGTCGGCCCGGAGCCAGGAGCAGAGGCCCGCTTCCGCTCACTGGCGGCCCTGCGAGGTCACGCCGGGTCGGTCCCGGTGGGCAGCGAGTCGTAGTAGGGCTTCATCACCGGGTAGTAGTCGTCGAAACTCGGCGTGGACGCGTCGGCCCGCGCTGCCACCAGCATGTCCAGGTAGTACTCCCAGCCGGGGCCCATCTCGCCGACCACGTCGGTGCTGTCGAGGTGGTGCACGAGCCGCAGCTCGGTCTGACCATCGGTCTGCGACAGCAGCAGCTCGATCCGCCAGTTGCCGGACTCGTCGGTCGTCGACAGGGCCAGTCGCCGCGGCGGGTCGCAGGCGTCGATCCGGACGTCGAACCACGGCGCCTGATCCTCGTAGGCCATCTGCATCTTGATCATCCGCCCGGGGGCGGCATCGCCCACCCACGCTCCGAACCACCGAGCGGTGCGGTCGGATTCGGTCACGCTGGCCCACACGTCCTCGATGGGCGCCCGGAACGTGCGGCTGAGGATGAGATCGTGGCCGTCAGCGTTCGGGAAGAGCCGTCCGGTGGGCGGATTGGTCATGCCGTCTTCTCCTGTCGTTGATCCGTCGTGTCGCGCCGGCGGCGCTCGCGACGAGTGCGGTAGACCTCGGTCTCCAGCGCGTCGAGGCGACGCTCCCAACTGACGTCCCGCGCGAACTGGTCGAGCCACTCGACCAGAGCGGCGAACCGCGAGGCGTCCAGCTCGTAGAGGCGTTGGCGGCCGACGAGCGTGGCGCGGACCAGGCCGCTCTCCCGGAGCACCCGCAGATGCCGGCTGACGGCAGGCCGACTGATGGTGAACCGGTCGGCGATCTCCCCCGCGGGGAGCCGCTGATCGAGCAGCATCACCAGGATGTCCCGCCGCACCGGGTCGGCTATCGCCGCCGCCACCTCGTCCACCCCAGAAGCGTAACCACTGTGTTACGCGTCCGGCAAGGCCAGGGCCGACAGGGCCGCCGCTGCTCGGTCATGCCGGCGGACTGCCTTGAAAAGAGAATTTCGGGATGGTGTCGTATCGGAGCGCGGCCGCTCGTAGACCTTGTGCGCGGCGGCCGGCCTGGCCGCTGCACGCCAAGAATCGGGAACGGTCCTCGTCGGAGGACCGAGAGGAGACGACCATGCCGGAGTATCTGATCACCTTCAACGACGAGTGGGTGCCCCCGCACACGGCGGAGGAGATACGCGCGAAGGGCGTCGCCAGCCGCGCGGTGATGGAGGAGATGCAGGCCGCGGACGTCCTGATCTTCAGCAACGGCGCGCTCGACCGGTCCACCGCGTTGTGCAGTGTCGAGTTGGTTGACGGCAAGCCCGTCTTCACCGACGGCCCGTACGTCGAGACCAAGGAGCACCTCGGCGGCTTCGCCGTCGTGGAGGTGCCCGACGACGACGCGGCGCGATACTGGGCCGGCCGGCTCGCGACCGCGCTCGACTGGCCGCAGGAGGTGCACCGGTTTCGGGGTCCCGGGGAGGCCCGGCGTCACGGGGCGGCAAGGTGACCGTCACCGACGGCCGCCACCTGCTGGTGCCGTGACCGACCCCACCGTCGAGCAGGCGATCACCCGCGCCCACCACGAGGAGTGGGCGCGGGTGGTGGCCGGCCTCGCACGCCGTTTCGGCGACCTCGACGTCGCCGAGGACGCGGCGGCCGAGGCGTTCGCGGCGGCCGCGGAGCGATGGCCGCGCGAGGGCGTACCACCCAATCCCGGCGGTTGGCTCGCCACCACCGCGACCCGCAAGGCGATCGATCAGCTCCGTCGCGAGTCGCACCGCGACGCCAAGCACCGGGCCGCCCTGATCGTGTACGACGACTCGCCGCCACGGCCGACCGGCCCGGTCGAGGACGACCGGCTCCGGCTGCTCTTCACCTGCTGCCACCCGGCGCTGGCGATGGAGGCGCGGGTGGCGCTCACCCTGCGCCTGCTGGGCGGTCTCACCGTCGCCGAGATCGCGCACGCCTTCCTCGTGCAGGAGACGACGATGGCGCGACGGATCACCCGGGCCAAGGCGAAGATCAAGGCGGCCCGCATCCCCTACCGGGTGCCCTCGGCCGACGACATCCGCGAGCGGCTCGCCGGGGTGCTCGCGGTCGTCTACCTCGTCTTCAACGAGGGCTATCTCGCCAGTGAGGGGGACGACCCGGTGCGCCGTGACCTCACCACCGAGGCGATCCGCCTCGGTCGGCTGCTCCGCGCCCTCTTCCCCGACAACGGCGAGGTGGCCGGCCTGCTCGCGCTGATGCTCCTCACCGACGCCCGGCGGTCGGCGCGGGTGTCCCGCACCGGCGAACTGGTGACCCTCGACGAGCAGGACCGCGGCGCCTGGGACCCCACCCTCATCGCCGAGGGCAACGCCCTCGTTCGCGAACGGATCGAGGCGGTGGCGACCGGCGGCGACCCGCCCGGGCGCTACCAGTTGCAGGCCGCGATCAGCATGGTCCACACGAATGCCCCATCCGCCCGGGACACCGACTGGTCGACCATCGTGGCCCTCTACGGCAGCTTGGCGCAGCTCGACCCGTCACCGATCGTGCGACTCAACCGAGCGGTTGCGATCGCCGAGGTCGACGGCCCCGCGGTCGGGCTCGCCGAGGTCGACCGGCTCGCCGACGTCCTCGACGGCTACCACGCGTTCCACGTCGCGCGCGCCGACCTGCTGCGGCGACTGCGACGCAGCGGCGAGTCGCGGGCCGCGTACGACCGGGCCATCGATCTCGGCGGCAACCCCGCGGAGCGGGCCTACCTGACCCGCCGCCGCGACCAACTCGGCGACTGACACGGCCAGCGGACCCGAGCGGCCCGATCCCCTATGCTCGGGAGCCGACGCCGCCGGGTTGCGGTCGAGGAGGCCATGCGCTTGCGATTCGACCATCGTGACACCGATACAGACGCGAACATGGTCAACCGTGTGTGGCGCACTCGCAGTGACTCCGAGGACACGATGACATCCGCGGCGCGCACGTGCTGCCAGCTGATATTCACGCGGATGCAGGGGCAGCTACTCGCCAGTCTGCGCGGGCCGGAGACCAGGGCGACCACTGCGGCGGTCCCGCCGGACGCCGAGTTCCTCGGAATCCGGCTCACTCTCGGCACCGTACTTCGTCCGCATCCCGCGGCGTCGATCGTCAACGGGTACGTACCCTTCCCGGTGACGGACTCGGGTCGGGTCATCATCGGCGGTGAGGACTGGGAAGCGCCGACCTATGAGAACGCCGAGCAGTTCATCAGGCGCCTGCGGGACGCGGGACTGCTGGTGCGATCACGTCTGGTGGTCGAGGAGCACTCCGCCGAGCAGCCGCAGCGGCAGCTGTCCCCACGCACCCGTCAACGGCGATACCGGGCGATCACCGGCCTCTCGCGAACCGCCGTCACGCAGATCGACCGCGTCAACGCCGCGGCCACGATGCTGCGCGACGGCCACGACTGGCACAGGGTGGTCGAGGCGCTGGGGTACTTCGACCAGGCTCACCTCGCACATGCGCTGCGACGATACGTCGGACGCACCGCCCGGGGGCTGCAGGCGGAGGACGACGCCAAGGTGTCGTTCTTGTACAAGAACTGTCCGTCGCCCGGTAGTTAGCCTCCGTCTGCCGGTCATCCCGGCGGCTGGTCCCGATCCGGAACTCGGAGGAAAACCGTGCTGCTCAGCGTCAACGTCTTCGTCAGTCTCGACGGAGTCATGCAAGGACCAGGCTCTCCTGACGAGGACCGCTCAGGCGGCTTCGAGCGCGGCGGGTGGCTCGTCCCGCATGCCTCCGCGGAGACCAACGAGGTCGTCGAGGGCTGGTTCCGTGAGGCGGACGCCTTCCTCTTCGGTCGCACGAGCTACGGCCTGCTCGGCGGGTACTGGCCGAAGGTCACGACAGCTAACGACCTGATCGCCACCAAGCTGAACAGCTTGCCGAAGTTTGTCGTCAGCAGGACGCTCACGGACAAGGCGGCCGACTGGAGCCCGACGACGGTCCTCCGGGCCGACATCGTCGACCGCGTGCGCCGGCTCAAGGAGCTACCCGGCAAGGAACTCCAGGTGCACGGCAGTTGGAGGCTCGTGCAGATGCTGCACGAGGCCGGACTTGTCGACCTCTACCGGCTGCTCCAGTACCCGGTCGTCGTGGGAACCGGGAAGCGCCTGTTCCCGGACGGATCGACGCCCTCGACATTCGCGATCTCCGAAGCGGGCACGCGCGTGCTGCCCGGCGGCGTCATCTCGCTGACCCTGACCCCCACGAACCTCGGTGTGATCTCTGCGGGCGCGTACGCCGTGGAAGGGGGGCGCTCGACGACGGTCCTGGACTGACATCGATGCCCGGCTGAGCCCGAACTCAGGCCCGTACCCTACGGGTCGTCAGAGCCCCTGCCCGACCTCCACCAGATAGCCGTCGGGGTCGCGCAGGTAGCAGCGGATCTCGGTGCCGTGGTCCTTCGGCTCGGTGATGAAGTCCGCACCCCTGGCTTTCCACTCCGCATAGAGCTTGCGGATGTCCCGCACCCGGACGTTCATCGCGCAGCTCAATACGTTGGGGTCCTGGGGAGCCCTGGCCTGCACCATCGGCTTGTCGTCCGTCGGACCTCCCTCGTCGTTGATGATGATGTAGCTGTTGAAGAACTTCATGATCAGCGGATTGCTCTCGTGGACGCACTCGGCGCCGAAGACCCGCTCGTAGTACTCGCGGGAGCGAGCCACGTCCCGCACGATCAGTAGGGTCGCGAGGAACATCCCGTCGGCAGGCTCGAAGTAGTCGGGAGCCGGGTTTACCAAGGCCATGAGCACCCCCGTGTCGTTCCAAGGGCGGCGGCATGCCCGGTATGACCGGATCTAAACGGGTCGCCGGCCCGATGTCGACTGCCGGCGACATCGGGCCGCTCCCGCATCGGACCCGCCGTCGGCCGATCACGCGCCAGCGGGCAGTCGGGTGTGCCGGGGGATTCGGCCGAACTTGCCGGAGTGGAAGTCGCGGTACGCCTGCTCGATCTCGGCGCGGTTGTTCATGACGAAGGGGCCGCTGGCGTAGACGGACTCGCCGATGGGCCGCCCGGCGAACAGCATCACCCTGGTCTGCTCGTCACCGTCACCGGTGGCCAGGGTCAGCGTGGTCGGGTCACCCTGCCGGGACACCGGATCGGACCAGGCGGTCTGCCCGGCGTGCACGGTCCGGCCGGCGATCGTCAGCCGGCCCGAGACCACGTACGCGAAGGCGCGCTGGTCCCCGTCGAGCACCTGCGGGTAGGCGGTCCTCGGGTCGAGCGTGATCAGCATGCCCAGGATCGGCCAGTGGTTGACCGCCGGCCCGCACGCCGACCCGGACTCCCCGGAGATCAGCTGGACCAGCACACCGGGCTCGGTGTGCATGGCGTGCTCGCCGGCGCGCAGGTCCTGGTAGCGGGTGGGGACGAACTTCTGACTCGCCGGCAGGTTGACCCACAGCTGGAGGATGTGAGCCCGCTCCGAGCGGGCGGCGACCTCGCGGTGGATGATGCCCCGCCCCGCGGTCATCCACTGCACGTCCCCCGGCCCGAGCACACCGGCGTTGCCCAGGCTGTCGCCGTGCTCCAACGCCCCGTCGAGGATCAGGGTCACGGTCTCCAGCCCGCGGTGCGGGTGCCACTCGAATCCCGGCTGGTTGACCAGCTCCTCCCCCATCAGCAGGAACGGATCGGTCCAGGCGTCGCGGCCCGGCGCGATGATCAGCGCACTGTGATCGGAGGTGGCGGTCGGACCGATGTGCACCTTGTCGAGCACCCGATCCACCCTCCGCGTCGCTGGTGCGTCCTGCGCGGCCATGATGCGTTCCCCTCTCGTCGGTCGGACAAAGCGTCCCGCCGACCGATCCGGGTTGGCAAAGACCACCCAAGTTACTTACTCTTGATAAGTGAAGAAGCCACCCGGCACCCCTCCCGACGAGGAGAGCTGCCTGCGCATCCTGCGAGCGGTCGACATCATCGGGGTCCGCTGGACCGGGCCAATCCTGCTCGCCGCGGCCCGTGGCGCCCGTCGGTTCAAGGAATACCGGGCCATGGTGCCGGGCATCTCGGATCCGCAGCTCACGCTGCGACTCAAGGACCTACAGGCGCGCGGGCTCATCGAACGCACGGTGATTCCCAGCACGCCGGTTCACATCACGTACGCCCTCACGCCCGGCGCCGAAGAGCTGATCGCCGCCCTTCAGCCCCTGTCACAGTGGGGTGAGCGACACCTCCCCCGCGACAAGACCTGACCGGAGAGGGCCCCGCCCGACCGGCGGCCGGCGCGCCGCCACCGGTGGTACGCGGATGTACCGCACCGGCGGGGGAAGCGGGTTAGCGTCCCGGAATGACGCCACGACCGAGCGGCGAGCCCGGCATCGGGGAGCGCATCCGGGCGCGTCGCCAGCTCCGCGGCTGGAGCATCCGGTACGCCGCCAGCCGGGCCGGCGTCTCGCACGCCACCTGGAGCCGGATCGAGAGGGGCAGGCAGGCAGCCGACAACCGCTTCACGCTCGCCGACATCGCGGCGGCGCTGGACTGCGCGCCGGCCGAGCTGACCGGCGTACCGGTACCGGCGGCTGATCGGGATGTCGTGGCCGCGCACGCCGACGTGTACGCCATCCGGCAGGCCCTGGTCGACGTCGACCTTTCCGAGCCGGGCACCGAGCCCTCGACCCCGCTCCCCGAGTTGGCTCGGACGGCAACCCTGGTCGACACGCTGCGGCAGGCGTGCGACTACGCCGGCGCCGCCCGCCTCCTGCCGCGCCTGCTGCGTGGTCTGCACGCGGAGACCGCCGGCCCCGACCGCGCCGTCGCTCTCCGGTTGCTCTGCGACGTCACGTTCATCGCCTCGTCGGTGTTGCGCAACCTCGGCCGCCCCGCCGACGCGTGGCTCGGCGCCGAGCGCTGCCGGGACGCGGCCGAGGCCACCGACGACCTGACGCTTCGGGGATACGCCGCCTACGCGCGTGCCTGTGCGGCTGCGAGCTGCGGCTCCTACCAGCGGGGCCTCACCCTGGCCGAACGCGCGGTCGACGAGTTGCGCGGACACACCCACGAGGCGGGCGTCTCCGAGGTGCTCGGCGCACTGCTGCTGGTCTGCGCGATGGCCAGCCGCGGGCGCGGACGCCTCGACGACAGCCGGGCGTGGTCGGCCGAGGCCGCGGAGCTGGCCGGGCACACCGGCGAGACCTCCACGATGGGCCTGTACTTCGGGCCGACCAACGTCGCCATCTGGCAGATCGGCATCGAGGCGGACGGCGGCGATCCGGGCCGGGCCGCGGAGATCGCCCGCGTGACGAACCCGACGGCCATCCCGGTCGGTTTCCGGCAGGTGTTCTACTACGCCGACACCGCGCGCGCCCTGACCCGGCTGCGGAACCGGGACCGCGAGGCCATCCGCTTCCTGCTCACCGCGGAGCGGCTGGCGCCGCAGCACGTACACACCTCGGCCCTGGCCCGGGAGACCACCCGCGCGCTGCTGGACCGCTCGAGCCGCCGCGCCGGCGGCACGGAACTCCGCGGCCTGGCGGAGCGCCTCCAGGTCACGGCCTGACCTCGATCGGCCGCGTCGACAGGGGGCCGGGAGCCCACTGCCCCGAGGGCTAGCGTGCGGCCAACCGCTCCAACAGGCCGGCGCTCCGGGCGAGCAACGCCCGCTCCTCCTCGGTGAGTTCGTCCTCGATGGCCTGCGCGTGCCCGCCCGCCGCCGCGGCCGTGATGTTTTCGTGATGCTCTGGATGAAATCGGCTCCACGGGCGAGGCGTGTCCGTCGCAGAACACGCCAACCACCACGGAGGGAACTGACATGCGTCCCATCGCCCTCGGGGTCGTCGCCCTCACCGGCGCCGTCCTGCTCACCGGATGCGCCGGGAACACCGACGGCCAGGCGGTCGGCGGCCGGGCCGGCGGCTCGACGGAAGCGCCGGTCTCCGCTCCGGCCGAGCCCACCGGCCCGTCGTCGCCGACGGCCCCCACCACGACGGCCCCGACGACGCCCACCGCCACGACCAACGCCCGCACCTCTGACCTCTCACAGCTGCGCAGGCTCGGCATCTCCCTCGACGCGGACGTGCTGATCGACGTGGCGGACGACGGCGTCGACCGGTGGCTCGAGGTCGCGCGGGACGGATCTGTCGACTTCACCGGCGGCGAGCACACGAACACGACGATGATGTCGCTGACCGCCGCCCCCGTCACCGAGAGGAACCGGGTCCTGCTGAAGCCGCCGTTCTGGAGCGAGGAGGTCGACGACGGCTACTGCGTCACGGACACACCCGGCGCCACGCTGCGCCTGGAAGAGTGCACCACCGGCAGCGGTGCCCAGATCTGGGAGGTCGTCCCCGCCGGGGACTCGGGTCAGTTCGAGCTGCGCGGCGCGTACGGCATCCTGCGCGTCGAGGACGGCCGGTTGACCACCGGCCCGTCGGGGCGCACGGGCCTGCAGACCATCACGTACGCGGACTGAGGACAGCCATCTCCATGCGCGACCCCGAGGATTTCGACTCCTTCTACGCCGCCTCCTCCCGCCGGGTGCTCGCCCACGTCTCGATGATGGTGGGCAGCCAGGCGGAGGCGGAGGACTCCGTGGCGGAGGCGTACCTGCGCGCCTGGAACCGATGGCACAAGATCAGCCAGTACGACAACCCCGAGGCCTGGGTGCGCCAGGTTGCCTATCGGCATGCGGTCAGCACCTGGCGCAAGGCGGTGAACCGGCTGCACGCCCACCGCCGGGAGGCCGCCGACGACCACGTGGACGGGCTCAACCCGGACCACGTGGCGATCGTCGGGGCGTTGCGCCGGATCCCCGCCGGCCAGCGCCAGGTGATCGTGCTGCACCATCTCGTCGGACTGAGTGTCGCCGAGATACAGGTGGAGACCGGCATCCCGGCCGGAACCATCACCACCTGGCTGGCCCGAGGGCGCAGAGCCCTCGCCGCCCACCTGACCGACCGCGACACCTACGAGACGGGCCGGGAGCACCGCGATGCGTGACGACCATCTGCAGGAAGGGCTGCGCGCGTACGCCGACCGGGTGGAGCGCGGCGCGACGGTCGCGCCGGCGAATGAGATCCGGCGCCGGGCCGGACTTCGACGCCGCAACCGGACGGTCGGGGCGGCGTTCGCCGTCGTCCTGGTCACCGCGCTGGGCGCCGGTCTCGCGGTGAACCGCGGTGGCGACCAGGGCCGTCCCTTCGAGCCGGCGGTGACACCGAGCACCTCGGTGAGCCCTTCCACCGGCATCACCGCCCGGCCGGGTCCGCGGCCGACCGGAAACGTCACGTCGGACGTTTCGCAGCTGCGGCAGCTCGGTGTCGACCTGCAGACCGGCGTGCTGATCGACGCGGCGGACGACGGCGTCGACCGCTGGATGCAGTTCCGCGACGACGCGACGGTCGACTTCACCGGCACCGCCAAGGACAGCTCGACCGAGATGGTGCTCCACCCGGCGCCGACGACCGCCGTCAACAGCGTGCAGATCGTTCCGAAGGCGTTCGGCAACCAGTGCGTGGCGGCCACCCAGGCGCCGCCGCTGAAGCTCGTGCCGTGCGAGGTGAACGACGCCAGCCAGGTCTGGCGGGTGGTGCCGGCCGGCGACTCGGGGCAGTTCGAGCTGGAGGGCGCGTACGGCATCCTGCGCGTCGACGGCGGTCTGATCACCACCTCCAGCGGCTACTCCGGCCTGCAGACCATCCGCTTCTGAGCTGGCTCCGCGGCCGGACCTGGTCGCTGTGGCCCAGGTCGACGGCGAGCCGGTCCGCGGCGTCCTCCGCCGAGCCGTCCGGGTCGACCTCGGACCGGCACGCGGCGCGGGGCGCCCGTGGCGGACGCCGCCGCCACGGTCGATCATTGGGCGGTGACGAACCCCGCCGCCCTGCCGGCCGACCTCGATGCGTTCTCGCTGAGCGTTCCGCCGTTGTTCGCCGCGCTGGCTCCGGCGCGGAACGTCCTCATCGCGGGCGCGGGCGGGGGCTTCGACGTGTACGCCGGTCTGCCCCTGGCGTTCGCCCTGTGGCGCGGCGGCACGCAGGTGCACCTGGCCAGCCTGTCCTTCTCCGAGCTGGAGTTGGTCGACCGGGAGGCGTGGGTGACGGAACACGTCGCGGCGGTGGGGCCCGACACGGTCAGTCCGGACTGGTACTTCCCCGAGGGGACCCTCGCCCGGTGGCTGGCGGCTCACGAGCTGCCGTCGACCGTGTACGCGTTCCCGCCACTGGGCGTCCAGCCGCTGCGGGCCGCGTACCGGCATCTGGTCGAGCGGCTCGACATCGACGCGATCGTGCTGGTCGACGGTGGCACCGACGTCCTGCTGCGTGGCGACGAAAGCGATCTCGGCACCCCGGTCGAGGACATCACCAGCCTGGCCGCGGTGACCGCGCTGGACGTCCCGGTCAAGCTGGTGAGCAGCCTCGGCTTCGGCATCGACGCCTACGACGGCGTCAATCACGTCCAGGTTCTGGAGAACCTCGCCGCCCTCGACCGCGAGGGCGGCTACCTGGGTGCCCTGTCCATCCCCGGTGCCAGCCGGGAAGCGCGGTTGTACCGGGACGCCGTGGCCGACGCCCAGGCCGCCACCCCGGAGCGGCCGAGCATCGTCCAGGGACAGATCGCCGCCGCCACCAGCGGTGCGTTCGGCGACGTCCGGTTCACCCGACGCACCGGCGGCGGCGACCTGTTCGTCAACCCGCTGATGGCGATCTACTTCACGGTCGACCTCGACAAACTCGCCGCCCGCTGCCTCTACCTCGACCGTATCGAGCACACGATCGGCAGGCGACAGGTCATCACCCGCATCCAGGCGTTCCGGGACGAGCTCCTCAACGCCCGCGTGCCTCGCGCGTTCCCCCACTGACCGTCCGACGCTTGACACCCATCGGTCCCCGTGACCGGGCTCTGGCCGGGACTCGCCGGCCAGAGCCCGGCCGCTGCGGGCACCGGGTGGCGTATCCGGTGCGCGGCCGGATACGCCACCAGCCTCACTTGCCGTTCGTGGTTGCGGGCGGGGTCGTGGTGCTCGACGGGCCCGTGGTCGCCGGCGGCGTCCAGGCGGGCAGCGGGTCCATCCAGAAGCGGGTCAGCACGACCGAATCGATCAGCCACTTGCCGTTGACCTTCTTGTAGGTCTCGCGGTACTGCCCGTAGCCGTTGTGCCCCTCCGGGGCGTTCGGGCCGGCCGGGAAGGTGAGGATGTCCTCCATGGACCAGATGCCGGACGCCGTGTTCGGCCCGGTGATGGTGATCTCCGGCATCGCTCCCGAGTGCGCCGACGGCGCGGCGCCGGTGAGGTCGCGGATGGTGTGCGCGAACTCCTGCGGCGACTTCCACGTGATCCCGTCGGTCTCGAGCTTGGCGTCGCGCGTGAACAGCGCGGCCAACTCGTCGTGCTTCTTCTCGTCCACGAATCGGAAGTAGCGGGCCTTGAGCTGGTGGATCTCCTCGATGTCCTCCAGTCGCTGCACGCGTTCCCCGAGGGACTTGGAGGAGGCGCTCACCGTCTGCCCGTGCCCGTGTGCGTTCGCCGGTGCGGAGAGGAGGGAGGCCGCGCCCACCCCGCCGCCGATCAGCAGCGCGGCTGCCGCGGCGGCTCCGGTGACCCGAGCACGCATCGTCGTCGCCTTCCGGGTTTCCTGCTTGTCCATGACGTGATTCCTTTCGTCGCCGCGTCGGCGCCGGCAGCTGTGGATTCCGGCCTCGTGGGCGAAAAGATCAACTGACCGGCCGTGCGACGGGCTTGATGTGTGCGCCCATCCGGCGCCTTATATTCGGACGACTATCGTCCGTTTCCGAGCGAGCCTAACCGAAGAGGACGAGCATCGTCCGCTTATTTGGCCAGGCGCCGAGGTGACCCTTGACACCGCCACGCCGGGAACACGTCGGCCCGCCGCCAGACGAGGACAACGTGCACTGGAGCGATGCACCGGGCGCAGAATCCGGGTGCGCAGCAGGACAGCCAATCGCGACCGCGCCCGATTCCCACCCGAGCACGACTCCCGCCTGCCACGCTGCCGGTAGGGATTTGCCCCGAATTACGCGATGACCTGGATCACACTGCGGACCCGCTCGGAAATGCGGACGACCGTCGTCCTCTTGAGGTACGGTAGCCAACCGGACGAGCGTCGTCCGATCAAGGGTTGGAAGGGTGCCAGAAGCAAGGGAGGCTCGATCATGAATCACCTCGACGAGATCGTCCGACGGCTGGACGCGCTGGAAGCGGTCGAGAGCATCAAGAAGTTGAAGGCTCGCTACTTCCGCTTCGTCGACGAGAAGAAGCACGACGAGTTGGCCGCGCTGTTCACGCCCGACGCCCACCTGGTGACCGACGGGATCACCTGGAAGTCGCCGCAGGAGTTCGCGTACACCATCCGCGACCTCACCGGCGCCGCTCCGTCCGTCCATCACGGACACATGCCGGAGATCGAGATCACGGGGCCGGACACGGCGTCCGGGATCTGGGCGATGGAGGACCTGCTGACCTTCCCGGTCGGCCCGAACGCTCCGGAGGGGCACAACGGCTACGGGCAGTACCGCGAGACCTACAAGAAGGTCGACGGGGAGTGGCTGATCGACTCGGTGCTGCTCACCCGATTCCGGATGGACCCCCTGGAGAACTGGGCCCCCGATGCCTGACCTCGACAGCCTGCCGGACACCACGACGCGCCCCGACGGCGTGCCGGGCGCCCGGATGGACGCTCAGCGCAACCGGCGCCAACTGATCGTCGCGACCCGGGAGGCGGTTGCCTCCCGGGGGCTCGAGGTCTCGGCTCGGGACATCGCGACCGCCGCGGGCGTGGGAGTCGGCACCTTGTATCGGCGCTTCGGCACCAAGGAGGCGCTGCTGGGCTGCGCGATGCTCGGCCTCTACGACGAGCTGTTGGACACCGCGCGCCGGTGTCTGCAGCGCGCCGACGCGTGGGACGGGCTGACGGAGTTCGTGATGACACTTGCCGGAGCGCACCGGGACAGCCGAGGGCTGGCCGAGGTCACCGCCATGTGCGACGGACCGGTGTCGCCGGAGCGCGCGCAGCGGACCGTGGCGTTGCAGGACGCGGTCTTCCGATTGACCGAGCGGGCACAGACAGCCGGTGCGCTTCGTCCGGACGTGACCTGGCAGGACGTCCTGATCTGCTCACGCGCGGCGCTCGACGTCGACCGTTGCCTCGGGATCGACGCGGGCCCGGACGGCTGGCGCCGGGTGATCGCCATCGTGCTCGACGGGATGCGAGTCCACGGGCGGAGCCCTCTCCAGGGGCCTGGCCCCCAGATCCACCCCGGGATGACCGAACCCGCGACGAACGGGGAATCTCCCGCATAGCCCGACCTGCCCCACACCGCGCACCACGCCGTGTGCGCGGAGCCCCCGCGCGCGGGAGATGCCACGCCGGCCCAGGGCGATCCCACCCCAGCGAACAGCCTTCACTCCGCAGGAGGAGAACCATGCGTGTCGACATCTGGTCGGACATATCGTGTCCGTGGTGCTTCATCGGCAAGGCCCGATTCAAGAAGGCCCTTGCCGCGTTCCCGCACCGGGAGCACGTCGAGGTGGTGCATCGTTCCTTCGAGCTCGATCCCCACCTGACGGAGACCCGCTCGACCACCGCGCCGGCGCACGCGAAGAAGTACGGCCTGAACCCGGCGCAGGCCCGGGCGGCCGAGGAGAACCTCGGGCGTCTCGCCCGCCGGGAAGGGCTCGGGTACCTCGTCGACTTCCGGGACCACGGCAACACCTTCGACCTGCACCGGCTGCTGCACCTGGCCGCGACGCGGGGCCTCGAGGAGGAGCTGCTGGCCCTGTTCTACGAGGGCAACTTCGCGTCGGAGCGGTCCATCTACGACCCGGAGCACCAGGTGGAGCTCGCCGTCCGCGCCGGTCTGGACGAGGTCGAGGTCCGCGCCGTCCTCGCCGACAAGCTGGCGTACGCCAAGAAGGTGCGCAGGGACGAGGCGGAGGCCGCGCAGTTGGGCGTCACCGGCGTGCCGTTCTTTCTGGTCGACGGGAAGTACGGCGTGGCCGGCGCGCAGTCGACCGAGGCGTTCGCCGAGGTGCTCGACCGGGCCTGGGCCGACGGCCGCCCGCACCTGGTCATCGTCGGCGCGGACGACCAGGCCGGATGCGACGCGGACGGCGCCTGCGACGTGCCACCGCCCCGCACGGCGGACCGGGGCACGGCGCCCGCCGCGTAGTGGCCGGTGATCTTCCCCAGCCCGGTCCGGGCTGGTCACCCCTTACCAGGAACACGAGAGGAACAGTCGTGCGAGCAGTTGGTCTGAACGAGTTCGGTGGACCGGAGGTGTTGCAGGTCCTCGACCTGCCGGAGCCACACGCCGGTCCCGGTGAGGTGCGGATGCGGGTGCGGGCAGCCGCCGTGAATCCCTCCGACACCCTGCTGCGCTCCGGTGTCCACGCGACGGCGCTGGCCGGGGTGCCGGGACCGTACGTGCCCGGAATGGACGCGGCGGGCGTCATCGACGAGATCGGCCCGGACACGCGGACCGACCTGTCGATCGGTGACGCGGTGATGGCGATGGTCCTGCCGGTGACCCCGACCGCCGAGGGCACGCTGGAGAACAGCGGCGGTGGTTACGTGGAGCACCTGGTGTTGCCGGCCGACTGGGTCGTCCGCGCGCCGGCGGGGGTCGGCCACGAGAGCGCGGCGACCCTGCCGATGAACTCACTGACCGCGCTGCTGGCGCTCGACCAGCTGGCCCTCGCGCCGGGCTCGACGCTGGCCGTGGTCGGCGCTGCCGGAACACTGGGTAGCTACCTGGTCCAGATGGCCAGCCACGCCGGGCTGACCGTGGTCGCCGACGCCGCTCCGGCCGACGAGGCCCTGGTCCGCGAGTCCGGCGCGTCCCACGTGGTGGCCCGGGGTCCCGAGGTCGCCGACCGGATCCTGGCGCACTTCCCGGGCGGTGTGGACGCGGTCGTGGACGTGGCGCTGGTTGGTCCGCGGCTGTTGGACGCCGTCCGCGACGGCGGCACTCTGGTTCGGATCCGCCAGTCCGGCGAGCCCGGCGGCTACGAGGTCGACAGCAGCCGCGGCATCAGGATCCTGACCCCGTTCGTGCCCGAGTACGCCGGCCGGGCGGACAAGCTGGACGAGATCCGCCGCCTCGCCGAGTCAGGTGTGCTCATCCCACGGGTCGCGAAGGCCCTGCCCGCCGCCGACGCACCCGACGCCCACCGCCGCTTCGAGGCCGGCGGCGTGCGCGGCCGCCTCGTCCTCACCTTCTGAACCACCCGATCAACAGTCAGAAAAGGATCTACTGTGTCGATGCGTTTCACGGACAAGGTCATCTTGGTCACCGGTGCCACCTCGGGAATGGGGCGGGCCGTCGCGGAGCGGGTCTCCGCGGAGGGCGCGAAGGTCGTGCTGGCGGCCCGCGGCAAGGAGGCCGGTGACGCATTCGTCGCCGAGCTGCGGGCCGCCGGCCGAGAGGCGATCTTCGTGCCGACCGATGTGACGGTCGGCTCCGAGGTGGAGCAGCTGGTCCGGCAGGCGGTCGACCGCTACGGCCGGCTCGACGGCGCCTTCAACAACGTGGGCGCGGCCACCGCGACCGGTCCGATCACCGACGTTGACGACGATGCCTGGGCCGCCGAGCTCGCGCTCAACCTCAACAGCGTGTTCTTCGGGCTGAAGTACCAGATTCCCGCGCTGCAGGCGTCCGGCGGCGGCTCGATCGTGAACAACGCCTCCAACGTCTCGGTCACCGGTGCTGCCGGCATGGCCGCCTACAGTGCCGCCAAGCACGGCGTGGTCGGGCTCACCCGGTCGGCGGCGCTCGACGTGGCCGCCACCGGGGTGCGCATCAACGCGCTCGTCACCGGCGGCGTCGACACCCCGCTGCTGCGCGGTGCCCTGGGTCCGGACCCCGAGGAGGCGATCCGTGGCTTCGGTGCGATGCACCCGGTCGGGCGGATCGGGCAGCCCGAGGAGATCGCCGCCTTCGCGGCGTTCCTGTTGAGCGACGAGACCAGGTTCATCACCGGTGCGGCGCTCGCGACCGACGGCGGCCTGACCGCCGCCTGACCGCGACGCCCGGGGGTCGTCCGAGGTGTGCCGGAGCGTCAGTTCGCGGTGCCCAGCGCCTGACGCATCCGGTTCATCTCGGCCCCCTGTTCGACGACGACGCTGCTGGCCATCTCGTTGACGGTGCGATCGACACCCAGCGCCAGCACCTCCCCCGCCATGTCGATCGCGCCCTGGTGGTGGTCGGTCATCATGCTCACGAACATCCGGTCGAACTCGACCCCTCGGGCGGCGGTGAGGCGGCTCAACGCCTCCGCCGGCTGCATCCCCCGCATCGTGTGCTGGTGGTTGCCACCCGACGTGCGGTCCAGACCCCGGTCGGTCAGCCAGGTCTCCAGCGTCCTGATCTCCGGTTCCTGGGCGGCCAGGATCCGGTCCGCGATGATCCTGAGCTGAGGATTCTCGCTCCGGTCCGCGACGAGCCGGGCCATCACCAGCGCCTGCTCGTGGTGCGGGATCATCATCGTGACGAAGCGGATGTCGGCGTTGTTGTGCGACGCGCGCGGCGCCGGGGTCATCTCGTTCGCCCGGCCGCTCGCCGCCGGTTCGCCGGGACGCCCGGGCATCAGCACCGGCGCGGTGGAGTCCGGCAGGCCGGGCAGGTCGAGCGACTGCGGCGCGTCCGTCTTCGCCGCGGGCGGTGCGCCGCCGCCGGGCCACCCGAGCGCCAATACCGCCCCGATTGCCACAACCGCGAGAACGCCGAACTCAATCAGCACAATCGTCCGCGACTGCCGGGAAAACGCCCGGATCCGTCCACCTAGCACAACTCGACTCCCGCCGTACGTCCGAGGTTGGCGGGGATGGTAGCGCGGGGTTGACCAGCGGCGGCGGAATCCTCGACAGCGAAAAGGCTCTATTGCCTGACCTGCGGTTATTTGAGCGCCAACAAATCTCGTCGTGTTGCCGAAGCGTGATCAAAAACCGCGTCGGCTGAGTTTCGAGTCAGGGTTATCGTCCCGTTACCCATTGCTCACCACGACGAAGGGTGTCGCTACATGTCCCAACCAATCCCACGGGGACGCCGGAAGCTGGCCATCGGCCTCGCCGCCACCGGCGCCCTCCTCCTCGCCGCCGTCGGGGCGGCGGTGCCGGCCAGCGGCGCCGTCGACTCGGCGGCCGGCGCGGACAACTGCGAGTCGTTCCGGGCCGCCGGAGACAACTTCGCCGAGTACTGCATCGCTGAGGAGGCGGCCAACGACGTGACCGCCGCCGCGGAGATCCCGGGCGTCGACGAGATCTCCAGCAGCGACAACATCCGGCAGATCGCCAACATCCCGAAGTTCGGCGGCTTCGCCGCCGAGGGGGCGTACAACTCGGACCTGGCGTTCCAGGGCAAGTACGTCTTCGCCGGCAACTACGAGGGCTTCAACGTCTTCGACGTCAGCGACCCCACCTCGCCGCAGGTGGTCAGCCAGGTGGTCTGCTCCGGCTCGCAGGGTGACCCGTCGGTCTTCGGCAACCTGCTGTTCCTCGCGGTCGACGCTCCCCGCAGCGACGACTCGTGCAGCAGCACGAGCGCGTCGTCCGCCCTGCAGAGTTCCTGGGAGGGCATCCGGATCTTCGACATCAGCGACAAGGCGAACCCGCGCTACATCAAGTCGGTCCGGACCGACTGCGGGTCGCACACCCAGACGCTGGTGCCGAGCAAGGACGGCACGAGCGTCTACGTCTACATCCAGTCCTACGGCCCGTCGAACGGCGCGTTCTACTGCAAGCCCCCGCACGACAAGATCTCCATCGTCAAGGTGCCGCTGGACAACCCGACCAGCGCCGCCGTGGTGGCCACCCCGGTTCTCTTCCCGGGCACCACCGGCGCCGGCAACACGAGCGGCTGCCACGACATCACCGCGTACCCGGAGCTGGACCTGGCCGCCGGCGCCTGCATGGGTGACGGCGTCCTGTTCGACATCTCCGACCGCGAGAACCCCGTGGTCCTCAGCCAGGTCCGGGACACGAACTTCGCGTTCTGGCACTCGGCCACGTTCAACAACAGCGGCACCAAGGTCATCTTCACCGACGAGCTCGGCGGCGGCAGCAGCGCGATCTGCACCAGCAGCTACCGGACCAACCAGGGCGCGGACGCGATCTACGACATCGTGGGCTCCGGTGCCGACCGCGAGCTGGTGTTCCGCAGCTACTTCAAGATCCCGCGGTTGAACACCACCCTCGAGAACTGCGTCGCGCACAACGGCTCGCTGATCCCGGCGATGGGCCGGGACATCATGGTCCAGGCCTGGTACCAGGGCGGCATCTCGGTGATCGACTTCACCGACTCCGCCAACCCGGTCGAGATCGCCTACTGGGAGCGCGGCCCGCTCTCGGACACCCGCCGGATCCTCGGTGGCGCCTGGTCGACCTACTACCACAACGGCTACATCTACTCGAACGACATCCAGAAGGGCCTGGACGTCCTGAAGCTGGACGACCCGCGTACCAACAACGCGCGGGCGTACTCCTTCGCGGAGCTGAACGTCCAGACCCAGCCCAGCTACCCGGCCTGCACCACCGTCCTGACCACGCGGCGCAACGGTGGCCTGACCGTCACCTCCGGCGTCACCTGCCTGGACGGGGCAACCGTGAACGGAGCGATCAAGGTCGCCCCGGGCGCGGGCCTGATCGTGTTCGACTCGACCCTCAACGGTTCGATCCACGCCAGCGGCGCCTCCGTGGTGTCGATCGTGGAGAGCCGCGTCAACGGTTCGGTCGACGCGATCGGCGCCACCGTGCGGGACAGCAAGGTCAACGGTTCGGTGCGGACGAGCTGATCCGCTCAGACCGCTGAACGTCACACTCCGGCCCGGCGGGATCCGCCGGGCCGGAGCCTGTCGTGCCGGCGCCGCGCCGCTGACGCAGACTCGTCCCATGCGTACGCTGCCCGCGATGACCGCCGTCTCCCGCGTCCTGGTCTACGGGATCCACGGCTCGGGGAAGTCGACGATGGCGGCACGGCTGGCCGCCCGCCTCGGGTTGCCCTGGTATCCGGTCGACGACCTGCTCTGGGAGCCCGGCTGGGTCGAGGTGCCGGTCGCCGAACAGCGCCGCCGGATCGAGCAGATCTGCCGTCGGGACCGTTGGATCCTCGACGGGGCGTACCACGGATGGCGGGACGTGCCGCTCGCCCGCGCCGACGTGATCATCGGGCTGGACCACCCGCGGTGGCGGTCCTTCGGGTGGCTGCTGCGCCGCACCCTCCGCCGTGTCGCCAGCGGTGAGGTGATCTGCAACGGCAACCGTGAGTCGTGGGGCAGCGTCCTGTCGACGGAGTCGATCCTGGTGTGGCACCTGACCGGCTTCGGCCGGGAACGGCGGCGGATGCGGGCCTGGCAGGCTGGCTCCTCGGGGCCACCGGTGCTGCTGTTGCGGCACCCGGCCGAGGTGGAACGGTGGCTGGCCGACCTGCCGGCGAGTGCGAGAGAACCGCGTTGACGGCGGTGGGATCCGGAGGTGGGAGCGTGCGGGAGGACGAGCTACGGGAGTTGGTCCGGCGGAGCCCCTGGCTGATCCGGGCGTTGGGCGTCGTGCGGGATTCCGGCCTGCCGGACGCGTGGATCGGTGCGGGCGTCGTCCGCGACCTCGTCTGGGGTGAGCGGTACGGCGAGGGCTTCGCGCCGGCGTCGGTGCGTGACATCGACGTCGTCTTCTTCGACGCGACGGACCTGGACCGCGACAACGACGACCGTGCGACGCGACGGTTGGTGGCGGCCTGGCCGGATCCGCCGTGGGAGGCGACGAACCAGGCGGCCGTGCACACCTGGTACGCCGGGAGGTTCGGGGGCGAGCCGGTGGCTCCGCTGCGCACCATCGCCGAGGCGGTTGCCACGTGGCCCGAGTACGCCACCGCCGTGGCCGTACGCCTCGACGCGGACGACCAGGTGGTGGTCTGCGCGCCATACGGTCTCGACGACCTGCTCGACGGGGTGTGGCGGCGCAATCCGAGCAGGGTCAGCCCCGAGGTCTCCCGGCAACGACTGGCCCGCCACCGGCCCGGCGAACGGTGGCCCGGCGTGCGCGTCGTCGCCTGAGGGAACCTTCGAGGCCAGCAGTGGGCGGCGCCGGTGACGCGGCCGATGATGTGTCGCGGTTCCGACGGTCTACCTGGGTCAGTTCTCCACTCAGTTGCCGCCTGACGACCAGGACCCACACCGGCTCGCGCATGGGGAACACTGGCCGGTGTGACTGACTCGAACGATGCGAAGGCTGTGCTGCACCACTACCTGCGGGCGGCTCGCGAAGACCTCATCTGGAAGCTCGACGGACTGAGTGAACGCGAGGCCCGACTGCCCCGCACCGCGACCGGCAACAACCTGCTGGGTGTGATCAAGCACTGCCTCAACGTCGAGGCGGGCTACTTCGGGCCCACCTTCGGGCGCGAGTTCCCGACGCCCGAGGAACTGGTCCCCCTGCGGGCGTACGACGAGGACCCGCAGGCGGACTGGTACGCGCGGGAGGACGAGACGAAGGACGGGCTGGTCGACCTGTATCGCCGTGTCGGCGCGTTCGCGGATCAGACGATCGATCAGCTGCCGCTCGACGCCCCGGGGCGGGTGTCGTGGTGGCCGGGGAAGCAGACCGTGACGCTCCAGAAGATCATCGTCCACGTGACCAGCGACCTCGCCCGGCATGCCGGTCACGCGGACATCATGCGCGAGCAGCACGACAGCGCGGTCGGCCTGCGGCGGGAGAACACCAGCGTCCCTGAGGACCACGACTGGCCGGCGTACGTCAGCAAGCTGACGAAGCTGGCCGACCGCTTCGCATAGCCACCCGACCGCGGACTCCCCAACTGTGGCCGACGGGTCCCCCGCGTTGCCGAGCCGGACCCGTCGGCCGCGTACCGGAACGTCAGGCCGACCAGCTGGGGCCGAGCACCTCGGCGAGGTTCGCGCGGGTGAACAGCCGCCGGCGGGACTCCTCGATGAGCTGTCGGGCCCGGTCGGCGACGGGACCGACCAGTCGACCGTCCCGCTTCACGATCGCGCCGTCGACCAGAACGGTGTCGACGTCGCGGGGACCCGCGTTGAGCACGATCGTGGTGATCGGGTCGTTCAGCGGTGCGAGGTGGGGCCGGGTCACATCGATCAGGATGAGGTCGGCCCGCTTGCCCGGGCGCAGGGTGCCGATCCGCTCCTCCAGGCCCCAGGCGGCCGCGCCGGCGACGGTGGCGAAGCGCAGGACGTCGCGGTGGTCGAGGTCGACCGTGGCCGGCGGCTCGTCCCTTGCCAGCGCCGCCGCGTTGGCGCGGCCGCGTTCGGCGGCGAGCGCCAGGCGCATCTCGCTGAACAGGTCGGTGCCGGCTCCGGCGGAGGTGTCGGTGCCGAGCGCGGGGACGAGGCCGTGGGCGAGAGCACGGCCGGTGACCGGGAAGGTGCCCATCGCCATGGACATGTCGACGGTCGGGCAGGGCGTGACGGCGCCGCCGGTCGCGGCGATCCGGGCGAGGTCGGTGTCGTCGAACTGCGCCCCGTGCGCGTGGTGGACGTCCGGGCCGAGCAGGCGGAGCCGGTCCAGGGTCTCGATGGTGCGGTACCTACGGAGGTAGCCGGGGATGCCGGAGTGGATGCTGATCGGGACGTCGAGTTCGCGGGCGAGGTGGAAGTCGTACGCGGTGGTTTCCGGGGTGGAGAATTCCGGTCCGCGCAGCGCGAGTCCCATGGTGACGCGGGCGTTGTCGTCGGCGAGTTCGGCGCGGATCCGGCGGACGTCGTCGGGGTGACGTTCGGTGCTCTCGTGGAACCAGCGCAGCACACCCTGGCCGACGGGTGGCCCGTAGAGGAACAGTCCCCGGATGCCGGAGTCACGCAGCGCGCGAACGTTCTCGTCGGCGTGCGCCGGGGAGGTGACGATGTGGGACCAGTCGGCGACCGTGGTGATGCCGGCGTTGATGGCCTGCAACGCGCCCCAGAGGACACCCGCGTAGACGTCCTCGGGCTCGTACTTGTCGAGGAGGCCGGCGAGGACGACACCGAAGTATCCGCCGAGTGAGACCTTGCCACCGGCGCCGCCGATCGCTCCCTGCCAGACGTGCCGGTGAGAGTCGACGAGGCCGGGTAGCGCCACTTTGCCGGTGGCGTCGATGACGGTGGCGTCGGTGCTGTCGAGGTCGGGGCCGATCGCGGTGATGGTGCCGTCGTCGATCCGGATGTCCGCACGGGCGAGGTCGCCGAGGCGGTCGTCCAGGGTGACGACATGCGCGTTACGGAGGATGAGGGCGGGCACGAGAACTCCAGGTGTCGGATGGAGAGGGGGTGACGTCGTCGCACGGCCATCCGCGAGCCGGACGGCTTTCGTCCGTTTAAACCCTAGCCCAGGGGACGCCCACCGTCCGCTTCTCCGGGCGACTGGCGGGGTGAGCCCTGCCACGCGGTGGTGGCCGTTCGTCGGTCCCGCGTTACCGCTGCCGGGGAAGTCGTTCCGCCAGGGTCTCCCGCAGGTCGTCGGGCAGCCCGTCGATCTCGACCAGCCCGGGCAGCAACCGCGGCTCGACCAGGTACGCCCGGAACGCCAGCGCGATGGTCACCCCATGGGCCGGACGGTCCTCGACGGTCACCGGATCACCGGCGCACACCTCCCCCGGCTCCAGCACCCGCAGGTACGCGCCCGGGCGGTTCGCCCCGGCGAAGGTCTTCACCCAGCGCGGCTCGCCCATCTTGTGCTGGAACGTGGCGCACGGGATGCGGCCGAACGTCGGCTGGAGCACCAACCGAGGCCCGACGCGCCAGCGCTCGCCGATGACCGCGCCGTTGACGTCGACCCCCTCGGTGGTCAGGTTCTCGCCGAAGAGCCCGTTGACGAGCCGGCGGCCCAGCCGCGCCTGCCACCAGTCGTAGTCCTCCCGCGCGTACGCGTAAACCGCCTGGTCATCGCCGCCGTGATGCGCGACGTCGAAGATCTGGTCGCCGACCAGGCCGCTGTGCAGACCGGTCGTCTTCGGCCCCGGCGCACGGACGCGCACCGGGTGACCGACCGGCTGTTTGTTGATGCCCGTGATCCCGACGCCCTTGGCCGGGTTCCCGACGCCCTTGGCCGGGTTGGCCTCCGGCACCGCCAGGTTCACCGAGACGATCCTGCTCACGCCCGGCAACCTAGTGCGGTGTCCACTAACGTTCACCGGGTCGTCCGGTGGGGTGTTGTGGATCCTCGCCGTTGGGGGCGAGCGACTCCTCACCGGGTGGTGGGGCGGGCCTCCGCGGGCCATCTGATCCTCGCGCCGCCTGGGTTGGGCGGCGGGGGTCACGTCGGGACTGGCCGGCGCCGGGGAGGTGCCGGCCGGCTCGACGGTGCGTGATCACCCCGGGCAGCACAGCCACAGCTGTGGTGGGGGTGGTGGGTCCGCCGCCCGGTTTGCGGGTGGCGATCATGGCCGCCGCGACAAGATCGCGGTGCCCGGTGAAGGTGCAGTGTGGGCAGGTCAGGGTGCGCCCGGGTGGTTTCGGTATCCGCCGGTGGCAGGCGGGGCAGGTGGAGGAGGTGCCGCGTTCGTCGACCATGTGCACGGTGATGCCGGCGAGGGTGGCCTTGTCGGTGAGGACCTGGATGAGCCGGCCGATCTGCCACTGCCGCAGCCGCAGGTTGTGCCGCCGCCCGGCCGGGATGTCGAGCACGCTACGGGGGTCGCCGACGTGCAGCACCCCCACCCGCTGCTGTTGGGCCCACGATATGACGGTGCGGGCCGCCTCGTGCTGGGCCTGGCGGACGCGCCGCCGATGCCGGCCCTCCACCATGCGGGCGCGGCGGCGGTAGCGGCGCCACCGCCGTGACCCCCGCTGCCCCGGCTTCGGCGCCCGGCGGGCCACCGCCCGACGGCGGGCCTTGGTGTCAGCCAGGTGCATCCGATACTCAGCACGGACCGCCCGCCCCGACACCAACAACCCCGCCCCGTCCGGCCCCGCCACCGCGTAGGGGTGAATGATCCCCAGGTCCACCCCCGCCGTGCGCGCTGGATCCGGTCCCTCGCCGGGCGGGTAGACAGTTACGGGAACCTCGGCGGTCACGTCGAGGAACAGGCGGCCACCCTCACACAGCAGAGTGACCGACCGGACCTGCTCCACCGGATACGGCACATCCCGGACCAGCCGCACCCACAACGGGGCACTGCCACGCGCGGCCGGGATCCGCACCCGCCGCCCGACAACGGTGAACGTGCCGTGATACCAACGCACCGGCACCAACCCACGCCGACGACGCGGAAACCCCGCCGACACGTCACCCGCCTTACGGCGCTTCGCCACGGCGAACCACGCATCCGAGAACCGGCGCAACACCGACCGCGCACCCGTGCTGTCCAACTCACCGAACGTGCCCGGCCCCGACGCGGCCAACTCCCGACACAACTCCTGGAAGCCGGCCAACGGCGCATCCCGGCGGCGACGCCGCCACGCGTTGACCTCCAACACACACGCCCACACATCACCAGCCGACCGCAGCAACCCGAAACACCGCCGCCGCTGACCCCCCGTCACCCGCAACCCCACCCGAGCCGTCCGATACACGACCCGCGGCGCAGCGCAATCCCGACGACGAGGCACGAACCCCAGCCAACACCACCCGTACGACAACTTCCCCGACCCACACCAACCGGCCAACGTTTCTGGCCACCGCATTAGCCGCTTCGGCGTCCGCACGCCGCGCAGTTTTCGGCCCGGCACCAACAGGTGCGGACGCGCTGTCGAGGCACAGGGGACGGCTCCGGGCGCCTCGACGCTGCTGGATGCGCGACGTGGTTAGCCTCGGGCCATGCCGAGCTTTGAGATCACGCCGATAGGTACGGTCCACAACGACCGAACGGACGTCCAGAACACGGACAACTGGGGTGCGGTCCGCAGCACGATCACCGTCGACGAGCGCTTCGGCGAGGCGTGCCTCCAGGGTCTGGAGGGTTTCTCCCACGTGGAGGTCCTCTTCATCTTCGACCAGTTCCCGGAGAAGGGCGACTACCGCGAGCCCCGCCCCTACCGCGGCCGCTCCGACCTTCCGCCCGTCGGCGTCTTCGCCGGCCGTGGCCCCCGCCGGCCGAACCGCCTCGGCGTGACGTGCTGCGCCATCGAGTCCGTCCACGGCCGGGAGTTGACGGTGGTGGGCCTCGACGCGGTCTCGGGCACCCCGGTCGTCGACCTGAAGCCGGCGATGCGGGAGTTCCTTCCCACGGACGTCAAGCAGCCGGGCTGGGTCAGCGACATGATGTCGGAGTACTTCCAGCCGTGAGCGAGGCGATCGGGCCCGTCAGACGCGCTGCCGGCGGTGACGGGTCGCCAGCAGCAGCACCGCGCCGGTGAGCAGCATGGCGAGGCCGGCCGCGACGGGCCCGCCGAGCGAGGTGCCGGTGACCGGCAGACTCGCCTGGTAGTGGAACGTGATCTCGTTCGACGTACCAGCCGGCGTGGTCACCCGGACCTCGGTCGCGCCCACCGCGCACGGCGGCGTGCGGAAGGTCAACGACCTGGCGTCGGCCGCGACCGTGACCTCACCCGCGGGGATCGTCTGTCCGCAGATGCCGACCGTGGTCCGACCCGAGACGAACCCGCCGCCTCGCACGGTCACGACGGTGCCGCCGTCGGTGCTGCCCTGCTCCGGGGTGAGCGACTCGATCCGCGGTGTGACCGCCGGGGCCAGGTAGGTGTACGACAACGCGGGCGCCGAACCACCGGCCGTGCTGACCACCACCGCCGCCGGGCCCACCGTTCCGGGCGGCGTCACGGCCGTCAACGACGATCCGTCGGCGGCCACGACCACGTTGGTGGCGGCCACGCCGTCGAACGCCACCAGCGTGGCGTTCGGCACGAACCCGGTGCCGGTGATCGTCACCGGCTGACCACCTGCTTGCGGGCCGGAGTTCGGGGAGATCGCCGATGCCGTGGGCGCCACGGCAGTCGGGCTCTGGCAGGAGGCCTCCGCGAGGATCACCTGCCCGAGCGAGAACTGTGCCGGCTCGACGCCGTCGAAACCGGAGACGGACAGCACCGCGCGAACGTTGATCCCGATCACGTTGTCCGGCGTGCCGGTGAGCTGGCGGTCGACGACGGCGCGCAGCGTGGCGTCGGTCAGACCGGTGACGGTGACGTCGGCGGTGAACTCCTGGGCGGTGTCACGGATGGTGATCTGCTGGCCGAAGACCGCGATGTCGTCGCCGGTGGCGCCGGCGCTGGTGTTGCCGGCGCTGCACTGGGCGGTGACCCCCAGCCCGGCGACGTCAAGCACCTCGACGCCGAGGACGCTCAGCGTGAAGGTGGCGAGTTGCGACGAGGCGGTCGACGTGGTCGGCCCACGGGTGGCGCTGACCTGGGCGACCGTGCCGGTGGCGGTCACGTTCTCCGGATCGGCGAGAGCGACGGCTACTGACGTCTCGTCGTCAGTGCCGCCGCCCGGCGGGGCGGTCACGCTTCCGAAGGTGCCCTGGGCCTGGACCGACTCGTCGCCGGGATCCCCGACCAGGTCGAGCACCACGCCGCGCGCGGCGGCGTCGCCCGGAGCCGCGAGCGCCGGCCGCGCCAGCCCCAGACCGGCCGCGCCGGCCACCAGCAGACCCACCGACAACACCGACAGTCGGCGCCGGACAGATCCCATCGCTTCCCCCGTTCAGCTCTGGCGGGTGTCGGTGCGCGGACCTGGGCCCACGCCACCCACAGGGCGAAACGAGACAGCGCGCGGAGCGCAATGGGTGATGTCACTGAAAGTGTGCGCCCAGCTACGATTCGTCACCTGGGTGGCGGGTCGGCAGCCAGAAGACGAGGCCCTCCAGGGGCCGTCGGGGGCCGTCCTTCCTCCGCCGGGCGATCAGGCCGCGGAGCCGAGGGTGTCGAACTCGGCGTCGGTGAGGTCGATCCCGGCCGCACCGATGTTCTCCTCCAGGTGGGCGACGGTGGACGTACCGGGGATGGGCAGCATCACCGGCGACCGCTTGAGCAGCCAGGCGAGCGCGAGCTGCGCGGCGGTGGCATGGTGGGCGGCGGCGATCCGCTCCAGTGGCCCGCCGTCGCTGGCGAGCGGCCCGCTGCCCAGCGGCCCCCAGGGGATGAAGGCGATGCCCTGCTCCTCGCAGTAGTCCAGCAGCGTGTCGTCGTCGCGCTCGGTCACGTTGTACCGGTTCTGCACCGACACGATCGGAGTGATCTTCGCGGCGGCCTTCATCTCGGCGACCGACACCTGGCTCAGACCGACGTGCCGGATCTTTCCTTCGTCCTGAAGAGCGCGCAGCTCGCCGACCTGGTCCTCCAGGGGGACCTTCGGGTCGATGCGGTGCAGCTGGAGCAGGTCGATCCGGTCCAACCCGAGGTGACGCAGGTTCAGCTCGACCTGCTGGCGCAGATACTCCGGCCGACCCACGGGGGTCCAGATGCCCGGCCCCTGCCGGGTGAATCCGACCTTGGTGGCGATGACCAGGTCGTCGGGGTACGGGTGCAGGGCCTTGCGGATCAGCAGGTCGGCGGTGAACGGCCCGTACGAGTCGGCGGTGTCGATGAAGGTGACGCCGAGTTCGACGGCTCGGCGCAGGACCCGTACCGCCTCGTCCGGATCACGCGGGTCGCCCCAGATGCCCTCGCCCGTGAGGCGCATGGCACCGAATCCGAGTCGGGTCACCGGCAGGTCGCCGCCGAGCTGGAACGTGCCGCTGGGGCTCGCCGATACGTCCGTCATCTTGAACTCCTGGAAGCAATCTGAACGACCGGTTCACATTACGTCGGCGTCCCGCACACCGCCCCCGGCTCGGCGAAACCTGACGCGCTGCCCGGCGTCGGCGGCCGGGCGAGTGTGAGCTTGCTTTCCCGGAGAGCGCGACGGACCGCTCGTCGGCGAGATCCCCCCGGCCTCCGCTGAAGCCTGATGCTTCCTGACCGTAGGTAGCGGCGGGGGCGCAACGGCCGAACTTCGCCGGCGCCGAGGATCAAAGGGAAGGCAGGCAATCGGTGCGGCGGTTGACGGGCCACCGGGAGGTGCCGGGCGAGGCGCTGGTCCGGCAGCTCTGGCAGGAGCACGGCCGGGCGATGGTGGCGTACGCGGGACAACTCGCACCCGACCGCGCCGACGCCGAGGACATCGTGCAGGAGGCCCTGGTCCGCGCCGGGCGGCACGCGGGCGCCCTACCCCGGGATCGGGTGGCGGTACGGGGTTGGTTACTGACCGTGATGAGGGACGTCGCCGGTGTCGACGAGCACGCCGAGCAGGTGGTCGACGCGACGGCGGTGACCGCGCGTCTGCACCGGCTGCCACCCGGGCACCGGGTCGTGGTCGATCTCCTCTACCTGCGCGGCTGTTCGGTGGCCGACGCCGCCGCCGCACTCGGCGTGTCGGCGGCCACCGTCCGGTCGCGCGCGTACCACGCCCTACGGGCACTGCGGGAGATGCCGCCGGATCCGCCGCGCCTGCCACATTCCGTGGGCGATCGCCGGTCGACGCTACGCCGGCCGCCTCACCGCCGGTCGGGACGCACGACCGGCCAGTGGTGAGGCAGCGACGGCGACGGGGCGGGGTGCTCAGCCGCCGGTCGAGGGCGTTTCGAGCAGCGGGTCCAGTGCCAGCCAGTTGGCACGCATGGCCGCGGCGGCCCCGTCGACGTCACCGGCCTCGCACAACTCGATGATGCGGTCGTGCTGCGCGACGGAGTCGCGACCGTTCAGGGACGAGAAACGCAACCGCTCCATCCGCCTCAGCACCGGGGTGAACTGGTCCAGCACGGCATGGAGCGCGGGATTCGCCGAAGCCGTCACGGTGACCGCGTGGAACTCGTCGTCCGCGGCGATGGCGGCATCGACGTCGTCGGAGCGCAACGCCTCCGCGAAGCGGGCATTGGCCGCCCGCATGTGCTCGATCTCCGCGGCGGACAGATTCGACAGCGCTTCCCGTACGGCAAGCTCGTGCATGGCCGCGGTCACCGACTGCGCGGCGCGCGCCGCGCGCACGTCCAGCGGGCTGACGATCGTGTAACGGCCGGGCTTGGTCTGGACCAGACCCGTCTCCTCCAGCCTGGTCAACGCCTCGCGCACCGGCGTCCGGCTCATGCCCAGCCACTGGGCCAGATCACCGTCGTTGAGCCGTTCACCCGGAACGAGGGTGCCGTCCACGATGGCATCCCGGATCGACCGATAGGCATTCTCGCGGAGGAGAAAGCGCGGCGTCGGCCCAGCACCCTTCGGAATCGGCATGCAACATATCATACTGCCGGTGCCGCGACCGGAGACGCCGGCCACGGCGCCGGCGCGCTGCGTGGACGCGGCGCGGTGCCCGCTCCCGCACGACGTCACACTTTCGTCAGTGGCAGGTGTGTGCGTCTTCCCTACGTTCGGATCGAGCCGATGCCGGCGGCCCTCCACCGAACGATGGGACGCACCACCCGATGTCATGCCTGGCCGTCCGACCCGATACCGACGCGCGGATGCGGGAGGTCCTGGCCACCCACGGCCGACCGCTGAACCGTTTCCTGCTGAAGTTGACCTCCGGCAACCGGCAGACCGCCGAGGACCTGCTCCAGGAGACGATGGTCCGGGCGTGGCGGAACCTCGACGGGCTTCCGGAGATGGAGGAGGCCCGTCGGCGCTGGCTGTTCACGGTCGCGCGCCGCCTGGTGATCGACGACGTCCGCCGACGTCGAGTACGCCCGGTCGAGGTGCCGTTGGAGGTCGAACCCGTCACGCGCAGCGACGTGACGGCGTCGGCGGCGCTGGCGAACCGCGCCCTCCGGGACGCGGTGGCCGGGTTGAGCCAGGCGCACCGCGAGGTCCTGCACCTCGTCTTCTTCGAGAACCTTCGGCTGCCGGAGGTCGCCCGCCGTCTCGGCGTACCGGAGGGAACGGTCCGGTCACGCCTGCACTACGCCCTCCGGGCCGTGCGGCACGCCGTCAACGGGTAAGCGCGTCCTGACCCGCCGCCCGCTGGCCCGGCACCTCGCGGCGGTCGATCCGGGCGGTCATCATCCGAACCTTCTCGTCGGAGCCGAGGTCGACGTAGATCCGCCTGGCCTCCTGCCAGGCCCGCACCGCCTCGACGGGCCGCCCGGCGCGCTGATACGCGTCGCCCAGTCCCCGTTCGTTGTCCGCCAGCTCGCTGTCGTTACTGGCACGTCGGAACAGGTGCCGGGCGCGGTGCCGCCATTCGATCGCCTCGTCGAGCCGGCCCAGGCCGTCGAGGGCGTCGCTCAGCACCGTCGCGCAGCTGCCCTCCCCGTTCTGGTCACCGAGCTCGCCGAGCATCGTGAACGCCCGGCGCAGCACCTGCTCCGCCTGGTGGAACTGTGCGGTGCGGACCAGGCAGTTGCCGATCCCGAGCAGAGAGAACGCCTGGCCGCGTTGGTCGCCCTCGACCTGGAAGAGGGCCAGGGCCTTGCGGTAGTGGGCGTGCGACTGGCCGAGGTCGCCCTGGTGGTACCAGACCCAGCCCAGATTCGACAGGACGTACGCCTGCTCAAGGGTCCGGCCGAGATCGGCGAAGAGCGAGAGCGCCTGCTGGAGGTGCTCGATCGCCGAGGTCCGGTTACCCTCGAACGCCTTCGCGCCGCCCAGCATCCGATACATGCGTGCCTGGCCGTGGCGGTCCCCGGCGCGACGAGCCGCCCGCAGCGCCGCCTCGGCCGACGTCGCCCAGGAGCGGTACATGTCTCGGCGCTGGTAGAAGGGCAGCAGGCTCTCCGCCAACTGCCAGGTCGGGAAGTCGGGCCGGGTTTCGGCGATTGCCGCTTCCAGCACGGGCAACTCCGCGGTGAACCACGCCATGGCGTCGTCGGCGTCGGCGAGCCGGTCCGGCGTCACGCCCTCGCGGGCGGGTGGCGGCGCGAACAGCAACGCCTGCGGCATCAGGAGGCAGCTGGCCGCGTACGCCGTCTGCCGGAGATGGTCGAGGACCCGTGCCGAGGCCTGGTCCCGATCCGTCACGCCGTCGCGCTGGTCGCCCAGCTCCACCGCGTAGCGGCGGATCAGGTCGTGGAAGGCGTAGCGGTGGAGCCGCGGTTCGATGAGCAGCCTGGTCCGGACCAGCTCCGCGACGAGCGCACGGGCCTGCTCCCTGGCCACGCCGGCGAGGCTCGCGATGGTGGACAGTCGGAAGTCGGGCCCGGGGTGCAGTGGCAGCAGCCGGAACAGCTGCGCGGCGGCCTCGCCGAGCTGGCGGTACGACCACGAGAAGACGGTGCGGACGTCGCTTCGTGGCTCGTCACCGTTGAAAACGTCCAGCGAGGCCGAATTGCGCAGTTCGGCGGCGAGCTCGCTGAGCCGGCACTCGGGATAGGCCGCACCGCGAGCCGCGACGACGGCCATCGCGAGCGGCAGCCGGCCGCAGCGCTCGATGATCTCGTCGAGGACGACGAGATCGTCGGCGTCGCGGTTCGCGCCCAACCGTGCCCGCAGGACGGTCCGCGCCTCCTCGAGCGAGGGCGGGTCGAGCGCGATGTGGTGGGCGCCCTCCTGCGCGACCAGCCCGGTGAGGCGGCGGCGACTGGTCACCACGACGAAACACCCGGGCGCCGCGGGGATGAGGGGGCGTACCTGTTCGGCGGAGCGGGCGTTGTCGAGCACGATGAGCATGCGGCGCCCGGCGGTCAGCGTCCGGTACAGGGTGGTCCGGGCCTCCGTGGTCGGTGGGATCTGGGCCTCCGGCACCGCCAGGGCGGCGAGGAAGACCATCAGCGCGCGATCGGTGCTCATCGCCTCGCTGCCGTCGAAGCCCCGCAGGTCGACGAAGAGCTGGCCATCCGGGAAACGCCCGGCGACGGTGTGCGCCCAGTGCACGACGAGACTGGTCTTGCCGACCCCGGGGAGACCGTCGACGGCCACGGTGACCGCGCCCGCGGTTTCCTCGCCCGGGGACGGCAGGAGGGCGGACAGCCGGCCGAGTTCACTGGCGCGTCCGGCGAAGAAGCGCACACTCAGTGGCAGCTGCGCCGGGACGGCGGCGGGTTCGGTCTCGGCCGGCCGCGCCGCAGGCGTCTGGGGCCCCGGCTCGGCACCGACCGCCGCTTGATGGCGCAGCACCCGGTCGAAGGCGGCCTGGAGTTCCCGCCCCGGATCGACCCCGAGTTGCTCCGCCAGGCCGGCGCGCACCGCCCTGAAGGCGGCGATCGCCTCCGCCTGCTTGCCGTCCGCGGCGAGCACCAGCAGGAGACGCGCCTGGAGCGCTTCGTCGAAGGGGTTGTGCTCGGCGGCCTCCCGCATGAGCGGCACCAGTTCGCTCACGTCGCCCCGGTTCAGCGCCGCGTCGGCGGCGGCGCAGGCCACCAGGGACCGTTCGTGGTCGAGTGCGGCGAACTCGGGCACGAACTCCGGGTCCGGATCGAGCCCGGTCGCGCAACGTCCGGTCCAGGTGCGCAGGGCTGAGCGGTATCGGGCGATGGCAGTCTCGCAGTCGCCCGTCGCCATCGCCTCCCGCGCGGCGGCCGCGTGCGCGCGAAACCGCAGCAGGTCCGACGACGGCACCTCCAGGTTCATCCGGTAGCCGCTCCCGTCCAGCGTGATCCACCGGCCGGATGCCCGAGGTGGCAGGCCCGGCTCGATCAACCGGCGGAGCGCTCCGATGTGCCGGTGGATGATGTTCGCTGCCCGGGCCGGTGGCTCCTGACCCCACAACAGGGTGGCGAAGTCTTCGGAGGTGACGGGATTGCCCGAGCGCACCAGCAGGAGCGCGAGCATGAGCCGTGCCTGCCGGGCGCCGAGGCGCAGCTCGTCAGAGCCGCGCCAGGCTCGGACCGGTCCCAGCACGCTGAAGCGCACGTCCGCCGTGTGGTGTGGGTTCCCACCGCGGACGCTGATGCGAGGCGCCTGCGGGTTCGCCGGTGGGCGAGGCTCTGCTGCCGATGTCGGCACGGGTCTCCCCAGAGGTTGCGAGGGCGTCGATACGGGGTCGTCGAGCCGTGTCGAGGAAGTGCCTGGCCGGCCCGGAGCAGCAGCGGGCAACGCGGGCGCGCCTCCCAGTGCCATGCCCCAAAGTTAGCACCCGAAATATTGCATTCCAGGCATGGCCAGGGGTGTTCACCGCGTCCAGGGGCCGCCGCGGCAGGCCGGGTGCGGAGGAATGTCGCGCCGCGAGCACGTCCGTTCCTCCGCACCATGGGCGGTGCGAGCGATCAGCGGTTGGTGGCTCGGGCGGCCTTGTCGATCAGGTCCGCCACGGCACCGGGCCGCGACACGGTCACGGCGTGCGAGGCGTTGATCTCGACGGTGTGCGACTTGGCCCGCTCGGCCATGAACCGCATGGAGTCGGCGGGGATGGCCAGATCCTCGGTGGTGATCATGCTCCACGACGGAATGGTCTTCCACGCGGTCCTGGTGGCCGGTTCGTTCAGCGCGGCTTCGGTGATCGGCCGCTGACCGACCGCCATCAGGTCAGCCACCGGGCGGGCGACGTCCGCCGCGAACACCGCCCGGAACTTGTCCTGCTTGATGTACAGGTCGGTGCCCGTACCCCCGCCGGGCAGCGGAACGGGCACGGGGTTGAGCGCGGGGCCGAGCTCTCCGCCGGGGAACTTGGCGGCCAACTCGGAGGTGCTCTCGCCCTTCTCCGGGCTGAAGCTGGCGATGTAGACCAACGCCTTGACGTCCCGGTCACCGTCGGCGGCCTCGCTCATCACCGAGCCGCCGTACGAGTGGCCGGCCAACACGATCGGACCGGTGATGCTGTCGAGGACGCTGCGCAGGTAGGCCGCATCGGCGTGCAGACCGCGCAACGGGTTGGCGGCGGCGACAACCGGATAGCCGTCGCGCTTGAGATCCTTGACCACGCCGTTCCAGCTAGACGAGTCGGCGAAGGCGCCGTGGACCAGGACCACCGTCGGCTTGCGCGCCGAGGAACCTTTCTCGGCGAGAGCAACGGCGGAGCCGGTGAGTCCGGCGACCGCCAGGCCGGCGACCGCAGCCGTGACCACATTCTTGATCGTCATCAGGGACAGCCCTCCTGTGGTGATGATCGAGGGGCGGATTGGCCGCCCGGGTCTCGCTGGAGACAACCCGAGCGATGTGCAATATATTGCATGCTGGTTGTGAACCATCGCAAGGTAACTCCGGTCACAGCCGCCCGTCCGGAGCAGGCGGACGGGCGGCCGACATCGGACGGCCGCCCTTGCGCACACCGCCGACAGCGATCAGCGGCGGGGCCGGTAGAGCTCTTGACTGGGCGCTGTCCGATCGCGGACGTGACGCGATCCTGACCTCTGTCGTCCGGCAGCCCGGCGGCGTCTCCGTCACCCGTTGAACGCGACGCAGGCCTCGTCGAGAGCGTGGACCAGCTCCAGGTCACCGCTCAGGTCCGGCGCGAGCAGCCCGAGCACGTCGCGCGCCGACCTCGCTCGTTCCCGGTAGGGGCCGGCCCCGGCGTCGTCCACCGGCGCGCCGATCCCACGGAGGTGTTGGATCCAGGCGGCCAGGACCCGGACCGCGCCGGAGGCCGCCCGGCCCCCGGCGCGCTCGCCACGCAACACCGGCAGCACCCGGATCGGTAGCTTCTGCGAGCCGTCCGCCGCGATCTGCGCCAGCGTGTGCCGGATCCGCGGATTCGCGAACCGGTCGAGCAGGGCCCTCCGGTAGACGGCGAGGTCGGCGGCGGGCAGCGGCACGTACCGGGCAGCCTCGTCCCACCACTGGTCGAGCCACCTCCGGCACACCGGGTCGGCGATCGCCGCCGCGATGGTGTCGTGGCCGCGCGCCCCGCCCGCGTACGCCAGCAGGCTGTGCCCACCGTTGAGCAGCAGCAGCTTGCGCGTCTCGTGGGGGGTGACGTCGCCGGTGAAGCGGGCGCCGGCCCCGTCCCAGGCCGGGCGGCCGGCCGGGAACTCACCACTGAGCACCCACTCGGTGAACGGTTCGGTGACCACCGGCACGGCGTCCTCCCGCCCGGTCAGGCGGGCCACCGCGCGCACGTCGTCGGCTGTGGTCCGGGGGGTGATCCGATCCACCATGGTGGTCACGAACGAGACGTTCGCGGTGATCCACTCGCCCAGCGCCGGTGCGGCCGCCGCGGCCAGGTCGTGCACGACGCGAGCGGTGGCCGCGCCGTTGCCCGGCAGGTTGTCGCAGGAGACCACGGCGAGGGGCCCGGCGCCGGCGGCACGCCGGGCTGCCAGACCGGCGACGAGACGGCCGGGCACGGTGGCCACCGCCCCGCCACGTCGGATCGCGTCGGCGTCGGCGCGCACGTCCGGGTCGTCGAGGTCCAGGCCGCCGCCGGTACGCCGCCGGTACGCCGCCTCGGTGACGGTCAGGGTGACGACGGCGACCCGCGGCCGGGCCAGGTAAGCGCACCACGAGCCCAGGTCGGTGCCCGGGTGGGCGGCCGAGACCGCGGTCTGCACAGCCATCTCGTCGTGGTCGGGGCCGCGCACCACGAGCGTGTACAGCCCGCCCTGCGCGGACAGCTCCTCGGCCAACGTGCGGGACCGGCCGGTGAACGCCGCGATTCCCCAGTGCGCCGAGTCCGGCGCGGCCGCGGTGTACCAGGCCTGGTGGGCCCGGAAGAAGTTGCCGAGCCCCAGGTGGACGATGCGGACGGGCGGACCGGCGGTGCGGTGCGGCCTCACAGTTTGAAGACCTTGCGCGGTTGGTCGTCGACCAGCCCGGTGAGCGCGTCGAGGGCCTCGTCCTCGTCGAGCCGGTGGGCCGCGACCAGGTCGGCGAGGAATCCCGCATCGAGCCGGCGGGACATGTCGTGTCGGGCCGGGATGGAGCAGAACGCACGGGTGTCGTCGATGAACCCGGACAGGCGGGAGAACCCGGCGATCTCAGTGACCGCGGCCTGGTAGTGGCGGATCTCGGACGGGTTGTCGAGGAACCACCACGGCGCACCGGCGTACACGCAGGGGTAGAAGCCGGCCAGCGGCGCGATCTCCCGGTTGTAGACGTCCGCATCCACGGTGAACAGCACCAGATGGAACCCCGGGTGGGTGCCGAAACGGGCAAGAAGTGGTTGCAGCGCATGGGTGAACTCGACGGCGGTCGGGATGTCGTGCCCACTGTCCGGTCCGAACTGGTTCGCGGTGGCGGGGTGGTGGTTGCGATGGATCCCCGGGTGCATCGTCATCACCAGGCCGTCGTCGCAGGACATGCGGGCCATCTCGAAGGTCATGTGTCGGCGGAATGCGGCCGCCTCGGCCGGCGAGACCGTGCCGGCGCGAGCCGCGCGGTAGATGCGTTCCGCCTCGTGCCGCTCGATCGGTTCGGTCCCCGCGTCGGCGTGACCGTGGTCGGCGGAGACCGCGCCGTGGGCGATGAAGTATCGGCGACGAGCCTCCAGCGCGGCGAGGTAGCCGGCGTAGTCACCGACGTCGCCGCCCAACGCCTTGACCTGCTCCGGCCAGCCCGGCCGACCGATCTCCAGGTATCGGTCCGGCCGGAACGTGGGTGCCACGGTGGTGTCGACAGCCGGGTCGTCGCGTAGCGCCGCATGCGCGGTGAGGTCGTCACCCGGGTCGTCGGTGGTGGCCAGGAAGTCGATGCCGAAGCGTCGCAGCAGGGCTCGGGGTCGGTGGCTCGGTTGCCGCAGCTGCCCGGCGATCAGGTCGTACAGCGCGTCCGCGTTCTCCGCGCAGGGCCGCTCGGTCACACCGAAGATGTCGACCAGCTCGCTGTCGAACCAGTACCGCACGGGGGTGCCGCGGAACAGGTCCCAGTGCGCGCACAGCAGCCGCCAGGCCTCCCGCGCCCGGTTCTCGGGTAGCGGCTCCTCCCCCACCCCGAGTTGCTGAAGCGGCACGCCGCCGGCGTGCAGCAGCCGGGTCACGTAGTGGTCCGGCTGGAGGAACAGGCTGGTCGGGTCGGCGAACGGGGTGTCGTCGCGCAGGATCCGGGGATCGACGTGCCCGTGCGGCGAGACGATCGGGAGGTCGCGGACCGCCTCGTACAGGCGGCGGGCGATCGAGCGCACCGCCGGGTCGGTGGGCAACAACCGGTCGGGGTGCAACGTCAGGGCGGCCATGAGCCCGAGCGTCAGCGCGGTGGCGATCGGTTCGCAAGCGGTTGCCACCTGTTGCCTCGGCGGCGTGGCAACAACTGGCAACTCGTTGCGTCGATCGTCGGCCTGCGGAAACCATCCCGTAACAGTGATGCGGCTCACTCCGCACCGGCACACCCCTAGGAGAGCAGCAGATGCGATACCGGAAGATGCGAGCGGCGGTGGCGGTGGCCGGTGCGACCGCGCTGGTCGCCGCGCTCGCCGCCTGCGGTGGCGGCGACGAGTCCAGCGGCTCCGGCAAGACCCTCAACGTGCTGATCGGGGCGAACACCCAGTATCCGGCGGAACAGCAGGCGTGGCAGGAGTCGATCGCCCAACGGTTCAAGTCGCAGACCGGCGCCGAGGTCAAGTGGGAGACGTTCGCCAGCGCCAACGACGAGCTGACCAAGATCCAGACCTCGGTGGTCTCCGGCAGCGGCCCGGACGTCTACGCGGTCGGCACCACGTTCACCCCGACCGCGTACTCCACCAAGGCGTTCGTCACCCTCGGCGACGAGGAGTGGAAGAAGATCGGCGGCAAGGACAAGTTCATCCCGTCGGCGCTGGGCATCTCCGGGCCGGACGAGCGGAACCAGGTCGGTGTCCCGTGGGTCGGCCGACCGTTCGTCATGGTCTACAACACCGAACTGCTCAGCGCGGCCGGGATCGACAAGCCGGCGACCACCTGGGACGAGCTGACCCAGCACGCCAAGCGGCTGACCAAGGGCGACCAGTACGGGCTGGCCGTGGCGTACAAGGACAACTTCGATCCGTGGAAGTTCATCTGGGGCATGTCGATCCAGGCCGGCAACCCGCTCGTGGACGGCAAGACGGCGCGGATCCAGGACCCGGCGGTGCAGAAGGCGTACGAGACCTTCTTCGGGTGGCTCGCCACCGACAAGGTGGTCAACCCGGCCGCGGTCGGTTGGTCCAACTCGCAGGCCGTCGCCGAGTTCGCCAAGGGCAAGACCGGCTACATGGCGCTGACCTCCGCGCTCGCCGCGAAGGCGCTCGACGCCGGCGCGGTCAAGGGCAAGTGGAAGTTCGCCCTGCTGCCCACCGTGCCACCCGGCGCCACCACACGGCCGGCGAACGGCGTGGAGGCGGCCAGCATCCTCTCCGGTGACAACCTGCTGGTGGCGGAGTACTCCAAGAACAAGGACCTGGCCTTCCAGTTCGTCAAGATGATCACCGACCAGGACGCGCAGCTGGACCTCTACCAGCGGCTGGGCCAACTCCCGGCGAACGCCGCCGCGGCGCAGACGCTGCTGTCGGACCCGACGTTGCAGGCGGTCGTGGAGGCACAGCAGAAGTCGGTGGCCACCCCGTTCACCGGCGCCTGGGCGGACATCCAGCTGGCGCTCACCAACGCGGTGGTGCAGTCCATCCCGGACCTCTCCAACGGCTCGATCAGCCCCGCGCAGATCGACAGCCGGTTGGCCACGGCCCAGAAGACCGCCCAGTCGTCGCTGGACCGGGTCAAGTAGATGGTCGTCGACAGCACCCGCACGCCCGAGGCGCGGACGGCCGACCCGCCGCCCCCGCGGCGCCGCCGCGGCGTGACGGAGCGGCAGCGCCCGCTGTGGCTCCTCGCCCCCGGCGGGGTGCTGATGGTCCTGGTCGTCCTGATCCCGCTGGCCCTGGCCCTGTGGATCTCGACGATCGACCTCGACCAGTACACCCTGCGCCGCTGGATCGAGGCACCGTTCATCGGCCTGGACAACTACGTCGAGTCGGTCGGGTCCGGCCCGCTGCACTCGGTCTGGATCAGCGTCTCGTTCGCCGTGCTGGCCACCGTCGCCACCGTGCCGATCGGGATCGCCGCCGCGCTGGTCACCCAGAACCCCTACCCCGGCCGGGCGATCGTACGCGCGGTGTTCCTGATCCCGTACGTGCTGCCGTCGTTCGTGGTCGCCACGGTGTGGCGCACGATGCTGCAGCCGGACGGCATCGTCAACGCGACGCTCGCGAAGGCCGGCGTGGAGGGCGGGCTCTGGCTCAGCGGCCCGAAGTCGTACTGGACGCTGGTGCTGGTCGAGATCTGGGCGGCGTGGCCGTTCATCTACCTGATGGCGCTGGCCGCTCTCCAGTCAGTGGACATCGAGGTGCACGAGGCGTCGGCGGTCGACGGGGTGACCTGGTGGTCGAAGCTGCACCGGGTCATCCTGCCGTACCTGCGCGGACCGGTGCTGCTCGCCTGTCTGCTGGCCACGCTGAACCACATCAACAACTTCACGCTGCCGTTCGTGTTGTTCGGTGCGCCCGCCCCGGACGACGTCAACGTGATGCCGATGCTGGTGTACGTCACCAGCTTCCAGAGCCTGCGGTTCGGGCTGAGCGCGGCCATGGCCGTGGTCTCGCTGATCCTGATCGCCATCCCGCTGTTCGCGTACCTGCGGGCGGTGCGGCTGGACGTGCACGAGGAAGGAGCCCGGCGATGACCGCCTCGGCCGAGGCCCAGCGGCTGCTCCCCCGGCCGCTGCTGGTCACCCTGACCGTACTGCTCTGCGCCATGGTGCTGACGCCGATCCTCTACATCGTGCTGGCGTCGCTCAACACCGACGTGGGCGTGGCCGGCGGCGAGTTCTGGCCGAGCACCTTCTCCGGCGAGAGCTACACCCAGATCTGGACCACCGCCGCGCTGTCCACCGGCATCGTCAACAGTCTGATCGTCTGCGGGCTCACCGCGATCGCGTCCGCCCTGCTCGGCACCACCACCGCGTACGTGCTGGTCCGCTACGCGTTCGTCGGGCGGCTGACCATCCTGCGCGGCCTGGTGGGCCTGCAGAGCATCCCGGGCACGCTGATGCTGCTCCCGGTGTTCGTGCTGTTCTCCTCGGCCGGCAACTATCTCGGCCTCACGGTGATCGGCACGCGCTGGGGTCTGTTCGTCGCGTACCTCACGTTCGCCCTGCCGTTCTCGACCTGGGTGATGGTCACCTACCTGCGCGCGATGCCGCGCGAGTTGGAGGAGGCCGCGCGCACCGAGGGCGCGTCGACCCTGGTCATCCTGTGGCGCATCGTCTTTCCCCTGAGTCTGCCGGCGATCGTCGTCTCGGGCATCTTCGCCTTCCTGCTGGGCTGGAACGACGTGCTGTTCGCCTCGGTGCTGACCCGACCCGAGACGCAGACCGCGGCGGTGGCGCTGCAGATCTTCGGGTCGACGCAGGAGGGCGGCGCGCTACCGGTGTACTCGCAGATGATGGCCGCCTCGTTGATCTGCGCGGCACCGGTGGTGCTGCTGTACCTCGCCTTCCAGCGCTACCTGGTCGGGGGCCTGACGGCCGGCGGGGTGAAGTAGTGACGACCGCGGCGGTGATCGGTTGTGGGGACGTGTCGGTGGTGCACCTCGCCGCGATCGAACGGCTCGGCATCGAACTGGTGGGTGTCTGCGACACCGACCCGGCGCGGGCCGGGACGGGGCACGTGGACCACCGCGACCTGCTCGACGAGCTGCGTCCCGACGTGGTGCACGTCTGCACCCCGCACGACCAGCACGTGCCGATCGCGATCGACGCCCTGGAGCGCGGCGTGCACGTGCTGCTGGAGAAGCCGGTGGCGCACACCGTCGCGGAGGCCGAGCGGCTGGCCGCCGCCGTCAAGGACCACCCCGCGGTCAAGGTGGGCGTCTGCCTGCAGAACCGGTACAACCGGACCGCCCGGGCCGCTCGTATGCTCCTCGCCTCCGGCGAGCTCGGCTCCGTGCGCGGCGGCTCGGCCACCGTGCTCTGGCACCGGGACCGGGAGTACTACCGGGCGCGGCCCTGGCGTGGCCGGACCGCGCGCAGCGGCGGCGGAGTGCTGATCAACCAGGCCATCCACACGCTGGACCTCATGGAGTGGCTGCTGGGCGACGTGGTCGAGCTGCGCGGTCACGCCGGCCGGTACGGGTTCGGCCCCGAGATCGACGTGGAGGACACCGCCCATCTGCTGCTCGAACACGCCGGCGGGGCGCGCAGCGTGCTGTTCGCGACGGTGACGAACGTCCACGACGCACCGGTGAGCATCGAGGTCGTCACCGAGCGGGCGACCGTGTCCATTCGCGGCGACCTGACCGTCAGCTACCGGGACGGGCGCACCGAGGTCGTCACCGAGCGACGGACCGGCCCCGACGGTCGCGCCTACTGGGGAGCGTCACACGAGTTGCTCATCGCCGACTTCTACCGACGGCTGTCCGAGCCGGCGCCGTTCTGGCTCGGCGTCGAGGAGGGGACCAGGTCCCTCCGCCTGATCGACCAGCTCTATCGACAGCACACCTGAGCAGGGAAGGGTCACCGCGATGTGGACGCTGTCCGGATTCTCCGACGAGATCTCCCCCGACTTCACCGAGCAGTGCGCGGTGGCGGCGGGGTTGGGGCTGAAGTACGTGGAGTTACGCAGCGCCTGGGGCGTCAACATCCTGGACCTGAACCTCGGTCAGCTCGCCCGGATGAAGGAGACCCTCGCGGCGCACGACCTGAGGGTCTCCAGCATCGGCTCGCCGATCGGCAAGATCTTCATCGACGAGGGGTTTCCGCCGCACCTGGAGCGGATGCGCCACGCCGCCGAGGTGGCCCGCTTCTTCGACGCGCCGTACGTCCGGATCTTCTCCTTCTTCCTACGTCCCGGGGCCGAACCGGCCGACCATCGGGCCGAGGTGATCGACCGGATGCGGGCGCTCGCCCGGGTCGCCGAGGACGCCGACGTGATCCTCCTGCACGAGAACGAGAAGGAGATCTACGGCGACACCCCGGCCCGCTGCCTGGACGTGGTGCGGTCCGTCGGCTCACCGCACCTGCGGCTCGCCTGGGACCCGGCGAACTTCGTCCAGGTCGGCGTCCGGCCCTACACCGACGGGTACGCCATGTTGCGCGGGCACCTGGAGTACGTGCAGATCAAGGACGCGCGGGCGGCGGACGGCACGGTGGTGCCCGCCGGCCACGGCGACGGGGAGGTGGCCCGCACCCTGCGCGCGCTGCGCCACGACGGCTTCGACGGGTTCTTCTCCCTGGAGCCGCACCTCGCGGCCGGGCACGCCACCGGCGGCTTCTCCGGCCCGGAGCAGTTCCGCCGGGCGTGGCAGGCGTTCACGGACCTTCTGACGACCGAGGGGATGGAGTACGCGTGAGCACACGGACGAGGTTCGCCCTGGTGGGCGCCGGTGTGATCGGCAACCACCACGGCCTGGTGATGAGTCAGCTCGCCGACCGGGTGGAGTTGGTCGCCGTCGCCGACATCCGGCGGGACCGGGCGGAGCGGCTCGCCGCGGTGCGCGGCGGCCGGGCGTACGGGTCGCTGGGCCAGGCCCTGGCCACCGAAGAGATCGACGTCGTGGTGGTGTGCACGCCGACCGGCCGGCACGGTGAGGTCGCCGTCGAGGCTCTCGATGCCGGCAAGCACGTCATCGTGGAGAAGCCGGCCGAGGTGACGGTGGCGAAGACCGACGAGATCATCGCCGCGCAGCGCAAGGCCGGCACGCTGGTGACGGTGATCTCGCAGCACCGGTTCGACCCGGCCACCGAGACGACGCTCGCGGCGATCGGCCGTGGTGAACTCGGCCGGCTCACCTCCGGCATCGCCTCGATCGACTGGTGGCGCGGGCAGAGCTACTACGACTCCGGCGACTGGCGGGGCACCTGGGAACTCGACGGCGGTGGCGCGCTGATGAACCAGGGGGTGCACACGGTCGACCTGCTCGTCGCCGCGCTGGGCCGGCCGGTTGAGGTGTTCGCGTACGCCGGCCGGCTGGCGCATGAACGGATCGAGGTGGAGGACGTCGCGGTCGGCGTGGTGCGGTTCGAGAGCGGGGCGCTCGGTGTGCTGCACGCGACGACGGCGGCGTACCCGGGGCTGAGCGCGCGGCTGCAGGTGCACGGCGACCGGGGATCGGCGGTCATCGACAACGACCAGCTCGTCTTCTTCCAGGTCACCGCCGGGGGCGAGGAACGGGAGGAGAAGCTGATGGGTACGACGCAGAGCCGGGCCGTGCCGACGGCCGGCAGCGACCCGGGGCAGTTGTCCGACGCGCACCGGTCGCAGTACCTGAACTTCCTCGCCGCGCTGGGCGGCACCGAGAAGCTCCGCGTCGACCTGGAGACCAACCGCCAGTCGATCGCCGTCATCACCGGGGCGTACGAGTCGGCCCGGACGGGACGGCCGGTGAGCCTCTCGTGAATCGCATCGCCGCCAACCCCATCCCCTACTGGAGCCGGGCGGGGAAGACCCGGGAGGTGTTCGACGCGGCCTTCCGCGACTTCCAGGAGATCGGCTTCACCGCGGTCAAGGCCGACGTGCCCGACGGCATGGACCCGGCCGACTACCTGGACTGGATCGGCGGGTACGGCCTCGCGCCGTCGCTGAGCCTGTTCAACTCCGCCTTCGACGAGACCGTGGACATGGCCGAGGAGGTGGAGCGGGCCAAGCGGTTCGCCGCCACCCAGACGGCACTGGGCCTCGACCGCACGATGATCTCCTCGATGTCGCTGCCGGCCCGGATGGCGCAACCGGCCGTCGGGGCCGACTTCGACGTGAGCCGACTGGCCCGGGCGATCGACAACTGCGGCACGGTCTGCCGGGTGCTGCGGGCCGAGGGACTGCGCCCGCTGCACCACTCACACGTCGGCGGCGTCTTCGAGACGGCGGAGGAGATCACCCGGCTGCTCGACGACCTCGGCCCGGACGTGATCGGGTTCGGCCCGGACACCGGCCACCTGACCTGGGCGGGCGTCGACGCGGCGGCGTTCGTCGCGCGGTACGCGGACCGCATCGGCGGCATCCACCTCAAGGACTGCTTCCCCGACCTGCTCTCCCCCGCCGCGCGCGGCGGCATGACCTACCACGAGGTGCAGGCGACGAAGCGGCTCTGGGCGGAGCCCGGTCTGGGCGTGGTCGACTTCGACGCCGTGCTGGCCGCCATTCCCGACGGGTACGACGGCGACTTCATGATCGAGGTGGACGAGCCGAGCGTCGCGTCCAAGCGGGAGTCGCACCGCCTGTCGTACCAGTGGGCGCGGGAGGCCCTGGCCGCGCGGACCGGATGAGGCGGGCGACCGCCCGCGCCGTCACCGCGGACCACGGGCCGGGTGCCCGCTCCGCCGCCTGCGTCTGGCGGTCGACTGGCGCACGATCAGGCGTACCGGCAGCACGAGCGGCTGGCCGCTGGGCCGCGCACCCTGCGCCACCGCGATGCAGTTCTGGACGCCCGTCAGGCCCATCCGGTACAGCGGCGACGCGATCGTGGTCAGCTGCGGCTCGACCAGCTCGTCGAAGATGATGTTGTCGAAGCCCACCACGCTGATGTCCTCGGGCACGCCGATGTCCAGCTTGCGCAGCCCCTTCATGATGCCGATGGCGAGTTGGTCGTTGTACGCCAGCACCGCGGTCGCGTCGAGCTCGGCGAGTCGCCGTGCCGCGCCGAGACCGGCGAGGACGGTGGGCTCGTGCGGGCCGATCCGCTTCGTCTCGAGTTCGAGCTGCGCCGTCGCATCACGCAGGGCCCGCCAGCGGATCCCGTCCGACCAGCTCATCTCCGGCCCGGCGACGTAGGTGATCCGGTCGTGGCCGAGCGCGGCGAGGTGCTCCACCGCCCGGTGGATGCCACGCTCGGCGTCGTTGAGCACGCAGCTCGCCTCGGGGATGATGCGGTTGAGCAGGACGACCGCCTTCTGCTTGGCCACCATCCGCAACGCGGAGTCGGTCATCCGGGAGCTGGCGATGACGATGCCGTCCACCTGGGCCAGCTCGTGCTCGATGGTCTGCCGCTCCACCTCGGGCGACTCGTTGGTGTGGGTGAGGATCAGCTGGTAGCCGGCCTCCCGGGCGGCCTCGTAGGCGCCCTTGATGATGTCGCCGTAGAACGGGTTGGTCACGTCGGCGACCACCAACCCGATCGCCTTCTGCACGGGGCGGCCGACCGGATGCTGCCCGTCGAGCCGGTCCGACCGGTAACCGAGCTGTTCGGCGGCCTGGAACACCCGACGTGCGGTGTCCGCGTTGACCCGACCGGGTCGCGAGTAGGCCCTGGACACGGTGGACGCGGCCACGCCTGCCGCACGCGCGACGTCGTAGATCGTCGGACGGCGTTCCATAAGCCATCTTACGTTCACATCGTGATCAGTCAGTGCCCCGTGGACCGCGAGACCCGAGGCGACGCGCTAGTGCGGGGTGGCGGACGCATGGAAGGCGTTCAGCACCAGCTCGCCGTACCGACGCCACACCGCCGGGTCGTCCTGGCCGAGCACGATCAGTTGTCGGACCGCGCCGCAGAGGATGACCCGTACGTCCAGCTCTCCGGCGTCCGGCCGGATCGGGCCGAAGGCCTTGGCGGCCTGCACCAGGTGACCGATCAGCTCCAGGATCCGCGCGGCGGGGACGATCTCGCCGGCGAAGAACGCGTCGGCGAGCACCCGGTCCCGGGCGAGGCGCACGAACAGGTCCGGCAGGTAGGAGCGGAACTCCCGGTAGGGGTCGGCGGCGCGCAGGGCGCCGCGGGTCTGCTCTTCCAGCTCCGCGAACTGCTGCCGCGCCACGGCGACGATCAGGTCCTGCTTGCTGGGATAGCTGCGATAGACGGTGGCCCGCCCCACGCCGGCGTGCTCGGCGATCTCCGGCACGGTCACCTGCAAACCCTTCGCGGTGAAGAGTTCCCGGGCGGCGGCCACGATCCGTTCGTGGTTGCGCAGCGCGTCCGCGCGCCGCGGCACGTTCCCGGTCACCGCCGCTCCGGACTCCGGGCGGAGCTCATCCGCGGCTCCCCCGGTCACTCGACGTCGAAACCGGTCTCGTGGACCCGTTGGAACCGACCGTCCGGGGCCAGGGTCGCGAAGTGGTAGATCTCCCGATGAACGACCGTTCCATCGGCCAGGGTCATCCGGTAACGGTGCCGCGTGGCGTAGGTGGAGCCGTCGCACAGCTCGTCGAGGATCGTCACCTGCCCCTCCGCGATCCGGGCGCGCAGGCCCGCGCACATGGCGCCGAATTCCGCGCGGTCGCGGGCCCGCCCGTCGCTGACGTGGATCAGGTCGGGCGCGTAGTACTTCTCCACCGCCTCGTCCAGGCCGAGACGCGGCTCGAACGCGATCTCGCGGATCGCGTCGTTGATGCGGACGGGTGTCACGACAGCACCTCCAACTATGCGGACTCGGTAGTCCGGATAGGGCAACCGTACCGGACTCACGAGTCCGGTACGACTGCGCGCGCCTCACGGGTCAGACCACCCCTGCCCGGAAAGGGTCAGTCAGGCAGGATCTCGACGTACCCGTCGCTTCCGTGGACGCGGATCCGCTGCCCGTCGCGGATCAACCGGGTGGCGTCGAGCACGCTCACGACAGCCGGCAGCCCGTACTCCCGTGCGATCACCGCGCCGTGGGTCATCAACCCGCCGACCTCGGTCACCAGGCCCGCGACGGCGACGAAGAGAGGCGTCCAGCTCGGGTCGGTGTGGGCCGTGACGAGGATGTCGCCCGGTTCGAGGTCGGCGTGGGCCAGGTCCAGGACGACGCGGGCGCGCCCCTCGACGACCCCGGCGGAGACCGGTAGGCCGACCAACGCGCCGGGCGGCACGTCGTCGCGCCGGTACGCCCCGACGTGCGCCTCGCCGTCGGAGGTCAACACCCGGGGCGGCGTGAGCGCCTGGTACGACCGGAACGCCTCCCTGCGCCGCCGGATCAGCCCGTGGTCCACCTGGTTCGAGCGCGCCACCTCGTGGAACTCCTGGAACGTGAGGTAGAAGACGTCCTGCGGGTCGGTGAGCACGCCGGCCCGCACGAGGCGCTCGGCCTCGCCCAGCAGGGCCTGCTTGTAGATGAAGTAGCGGCTGACGATCCCGTACTTCGGGTACTCCCGGTAGCCGATGAAGGTCCGGACCCGGTCGATCATCCGCCTGGTCTCCTCGGCCTTCCGCTCCCCGTCCGGCAGCGACCGCAGGCGTTCGAGCACCTCCTGCGCCTTCCTCCGGGCCTCCTGCCGTCCGTGCTCGAAGCGTCGCCTCGCGGCGCCCGGCTCGAAGTTCCGGACGTTGTCGAGGATCAGCGGCACGAGGGTGCTGGGACGCTCGCGCCACCGCGGCCTGGTGATGTCGATCTCGCCGACGCAGCGCATGCCGTACCGGTCGAGGTAGGCCTCGATGGCGTCGCGCGCCTCGGGGCCGCCGGCGAGCTTCGGCAGTTCGTCCAGGAAGCCGTCGTCCTGGACGCCCTGCAGGAACGCCACGACCTGCGCGTGCGGGCGGATCACGTCGGCGACGTCGAGCAGGGCCAGCCCCATCTCCGACGTGATGTTGCCGGGCGCGGAGAGCGTGAGGGTGTCGGCCGCGTTCTTCTCGCCCAGCCACTCCCTCAGCTGGTCGTTGAGCCACCAGGTGGCCTCCATCCCCGCCATGATCGCCTGCATGCTCAGGGGATCACCGAGGACACGCTTGTGCTCCTGGAACGCCTTCAGCAGGAAGTCGAACAACGCCGGCCCGGTCACCGTGGCGATGTCGCCGCGCAGGGCGGCGATCGAGGCCTCGCTGCGCTCGACCAGCCCGGTGACGATGGCCGGATCGGTCTCGATCGGGTTGGGCGGGCCACCGGCCGGCGGCCCGGCGGGAGCATCGTCCGGCGCCGTCAGGACGAAGTCGGGACGGTCGAGGACGCTCTCCAGCGCGTCCCGGCTCAGCGGGTCGGACCTTCCCACCATCGCCAGGAGGCCGGCGCGGCTCGCGGGCGAGGCCAGGGCCCGGGTGGCGTCGACGAACAGCCGTCCGCCGGCCTCGTGCATCGGCGCCATGGCGGTCAGCTGCCACACGGACAGCCCCAGCGGTTTCATCGCGTCGGTCATCATCTGCTGGTGGCCGACGGAGAGGTAGACGCGGTTGTCCTGATCACCGGCCACGGGAATCGGGAACAGCGTGGTGATCGGCCGGCTCTGCACGATGTGGAAGTCGTCGTCGACCAGGCACCATTCGATGTCCTGCGGGCGGCCGAAGTGCGCCTCGATCCGCCGGCCCAGCCGCACGAGCCGCAGGACCTGCCCGTCCGTCAACGCCGGCTGCTCCTGCCGCCGCGGATCGACCGCCACTTCCTGCGTCCCGCCGGCCGGCAGGGCGTGGACGGCCCGCTGCTTGGCGGCGACCGCCCTGGCGACGACATCGCCGTCGCGCACCGTGAAGACGTCCGGGTTCACCAGGCCGGAGACCAGGGCCTCGCCGAGGCCGAAGCTGGCGTCGACGGTGGCGACCCTCCGGTTGCCCGTGACGGGGTCGGCGGTGAAGAGAATGCCGGCCACCTCCGGGAAGACCATCCGCTGGACGACCACGGCCATGCCGACCGTGCGGTGGTCGATGCCGTTGCGCAGGCGGTAGGTCACGGCCCGCTCGGTGAACAGCGAGGCCCAGCACCGGCTGACGTGCGCGAGGACGGCGGCCGGCCCGACCACGTTCAGGTACGTGTCCTGCTGGCCGGCGGAGGAGGCCGTCGGCAGGTCCTCCGCCGTCGCGCTGGACCGCACGGCGTAGGCGGCCCCCTCGCCGAGCCGGGCGAGCGCGCGGGTGATCACCGCTGCCAGGTCGTCCGGAATGGCGATCCCCTCGACGGTCCGGCGGATCTCCGCGCTGAGCGTGCGGACCGCCGCCCGGTCGTCCGGGTGCAGGCGCGACAGTCGGTCGAGCGGATCGTCGAGCGACGGCGCCTCCGCCCGGATCCACTGGAAGGCGGTGGTGGTGACGCAGAAGCCGGCCGGGACGCGGACACCCTCGATGCGCGACAGCCCACCCAGGTGCGCCGCCTTGCCGCCGACGATCGCGACCTGCGCCTCGTCGACCTCTCGCAGATCCACCACGTAGCGGTGTCCGGGTCCCCCGTACGTCGACAACACACCCATGTCCTGCCCCCGTCTCGTCGTCGGCGCTGGTCCGGCCGCCGATTCTGCGGCACGACCCGGGCCTTGCGGCAAGACCCCCTCTGTGCTATACGTTAGAGGTGGCAGGGAGAGCGGTCTCCTTGCCTTTCTTGTTGTCCGCCCCGGGCTGGCCCTTCTCGACGGTCGTCAGGGTGCGAGGTGCACCGATCACGGAGCCTCACGTACCGGTGGAGTTGTCCGTGGTGAAGCACCCGGGCGTACGGGAATCCGGCCGGCTCCGATGCCCGTCACCCGATCTGGTCAGGTGACGGCCAGAACGGTCGCGAGGATCGCGAAGGCGGCGATGGCGGCGCACGTCCGGACGTGGTTCCAGGCCAGCCAGCGGGCTTCGCCAAACCTGGCCCTGACCTGGCTGACGTCGATGCGGTCCGCGTCACCGGCCGCCTTGACGGCGTCGTTGAGAGGCACGTGCACCGCGATCGTGATGACCACCACGGCCAGGTAGAGCACGAAGGCCAGCGTGGTCCACGCCAACGCGACGCGGCGGTCCGGCCCCAGGTGCAGGAGAGCGGCCACGCCGATGGAGACGAAGGCGCCGAAGAACGTGGTCATGAACCACGGATTGATGACCGCCCGGTCGATCGACTGGAAGGCGGCGACGAAGGTCCGGTCGTCCGTCCTGCCCAGACCGGGCATGATCGTGTGGGAGTACAGCGCGAGGACGCCGGCCGCCAGGCCGGTGAGCACGGTCGCGATGGTCAGGACGATGGTGGCCACGTAGTCGGGCACGCAGACTCCCTCACGTCGATTCCCCGGCCGTCACGCGGGTACGGATCGCCGCGCCCGGCTCATCCGGCGAGGCCGTTGTCGGCGAGCCACTGCGGGTCCGGCGCCACGGTCTGCAGGACCTCCACCAACAGCCCGTCCGGGCCGGCCACCTGGAAACGGCGCTGTCCCCACGGCTCGGTCACCAACGGCATGACGATCGCCGATCCGGTGGCGCTCAGCCGTGCGAACTCGGCGTCAACGTCGGCCACCAGGAACGCCAGCAGGGTGCCGACCACCGCCTTGCCGCGGCTCGCCTCCGGCCACGACTCGTGATCGCGCTGGACGAAGTCCAGGCTCACGCTCGGGTGCTCGGGGTGCTGCGTGTTGACGTACCAGCCGAGATCAATGCCGATCTTGAATCCGAGGTGCTCGGCGAACCAGGCGGCGCTCGCCGCCGGGTGCTCCGCCGCCACCGCCATCCCCACCATGCTGAACCGCACTGCGAAACCCTTCGACGCGACAGTCGTGACACCTACAGACTTCCCGGAAGCGGCCTGGCGATCAAGGGCAACGATCGCGACGACCGACGAGGCGGCATTGTCGCTGGCGCCTGTCCCGGGTGAGTGGGGCATGACGCAGACCACCCGGCCCTGACTGAACAACCTGCCGGGGCGGGCGTCGTCCACTGTGGAACTGATGAGCTCCAGGAGAGGTAGGACATGGAGAACAGCATTCAACGGCGGACCGTGCTCGCCGCGATGGCAGGCGGAACGGTCGGCCTCGCCGGCACGACCGTCACGGGGTCACCGGCTGCGGCGACCACCACCGACCCGGAGCGGCTCAAGGGGTACACCCTTCCGCTCAGCGCGCGTGGCGTCGCCAACCTGGCGGGTCGGCCGCCGTGGCACTACGTCGGTGACGCGCTCGGCGCGGAGTTCTGGACCAGCCCGGCGGCGGCCGCCGCGTCGCTACCCACTGGTCTCGACCCCGACCCGAACAGCCCCGGCCACGGGTACGGCGTCTTCGTCGACTGGCAGTTCAACGGCGGCACCGACGACTACCTGGACCCGCCGTACAGCCAGTACTCCGAGTTCCTGGTGCTGCTCGACGCGCACTGGCGGGGCACCCCCGTCGCCTGGTGCCCGTTCATCTGGGTGGACAACGACTCGTCGCTCGACGCGGGTGGGTGCAGGGCTTCCCGAAGAAGCTGGGCGCGATCAAGCAGACCCGGGCCTTCGCCGCCGAGAGTCTGGCCGGGCCGGTGGTCGGCAAGGGCGGGCGGTTCGCCGCGGTGCTCTCCGCGAGTGGTCGTCGGCTGGCGGAGACCACGGTGACCCTGGATCAGACCGCCGACCGGTTGCCGGCGCTGACCCGGCCGATCGTCAACCTCCGGCACTTCCCGCAGCTCGCGGCCGGGCAGCACGACCGGCCGCCGGTCCACGAATTGACCATGTCGGTGCTCACCAGCCTCCGGTTCGCGGACACCTGGGTCGGCACCGGTGACCTGCGGTTCCTGCCGGCGCCGCGCGAGGAACTCGCCGACCTCGCGCCGCAGCGGGTGGGTGTCGGGTTCCGCGGCTCACTCTCCTACACGGTGAACGACCTGCGGATCCTCTGAGAGAACCGTGCCGGCCGGGGTCGATGCCCCGGCCGGCACGGCGAGCGGTGGGCAGCCTCGCGCCCTCCACGAGTGGCCGGGCCTCGGCCTCAACCGCGAGTGCGCTCGGCCCGGCGCCGGTGCTTGACGACGAGATGCCAGCAGAGGACGCCGATGGCCCGCAGGAGCCAGACCACAGCCAGAGCGCACACCGTTCGCATACCTTGATCAACGTACGTTCGAGGCGTCCGTTCGTGGATTGTGGGCCGAAGCTGCGTGCGGCCCGGCCGGCAGGCCGGCGTCGTCGGTCTCCGGGCTCAGGCATGGACGTGGCAAAGGCCACCCCGCCGGTCGCCCACACAAACGGACACACGCCGTCCGATTCGAGTACCGTCATGGCGGCGGGCCACCCAGGTCACACCGGAGCACGGAGCCGCTGGCGCCGCCCGACGGCCGGGATGCCCGGGCGGCAGCACATCCGCAGAGTCATCGGAGGCGATCGCATGAGTCCCGTCCATCCGGGGGAACAGGCCGTGCAGCGCAGGGCCGGGGAGGGCGGCCCCGGGTGGGGCTCGCCGATGTTCGGGGCGGAGATCGGGCCCTTCGCCGACTTTCTCCGCCATCAGCGACTCGTCGCACTCTCCGGGGCCGACGCCGACGGGAACCTCTGGTGCACGGTGCTCACCGGCGACGAAGGGTTCGTCGACACCCGCGACAACCGGACGATCGTCATCGGCGCGCTGCCACCGGTCGGCGACCCGCTGCGGGACGCCTTCACCGAACCCGCCGACGTCGGCATGGTGGCGCTCTCCCCGCAGACACTGCGGCGGGTGAAGGTGGCCGGCACCGCCCAGCGGGATGGGGACCGCCTGGTGCTACGCACGGAACAGGTGCTCGGCAACTGCCCGAAGTACCTCCAGCTCCGGACGATCGTGGACGAGATACCGTCGCTCGAGGCGCCCCGCGTGACCGTCGGCCGCACGCTCACCGCGCCGCAGCAGACCATCGTCCGGTCGGCGGACACCTTCTTCATCGGCACCCGTGCTCCCGGGCACGGCGCGGACGCCAACCACCGCGGCGGACAACCCGGATTCGTCACCGTCCTGGACGAGCGGACGATCACCTGGCCGGACTACGTCGGCAACTCCTTCTTCATGAGCCTCGGCAACATGCAGCTCGACGCCCGGACCGGGATCGTCTTCCTCGACTGGGAGACCGGTAGCACGCTTCAGCTCAGCGGAACCGGACGGATCAACTGGGACCCGGACCGGGCGAGCCGGTTCCCCGGGGCACGGCGCATGATCGAGTTCACCGTCGCTCGCGTGGTGGAGATCGAGCGGGCCAGCGCGCTTCGCTGGCAACTGCACGCCTACTCCCGGTTCAACCCGCCGGCACCGCCGACACCGCACCGGAGTTCGGGCTCTGATTCGAGCCCGAGATGATCAGCCTCGACTCGGAGCTCGCCGAACGGGACCCGGACTAGATCCTCGGGCCGCGCGCCGGTCTCGGGTCGAACTCCCGGCAGCAGTACGTGCTCGACATCGCCCGCCCCGAGGCGCACGAACACCTCCTGACCCACATCGACGCCCTGGTCCGTGAACACTCCATCGACTACCTCAAGTGGGACCGCAACCGGGACCTGTTCGAAGCGGTCAGCCGCGAGGCGGGCGGCGACCGGCCGAGCGTCCGCCCCGGATGAGGCGGTCGAGAGTCCGGGTGGTGGGCGGGCCCGCGCCCACCGGCATCTGCTCGGCCGCGACCACGGCGCAACGTGGGTCAGTGCACCAGGAGGATCGACAGTCGGTCCAGATCGGCGGCCGGGTCGGAGGTCAGGCCGGTGTGCACCGGCCCGGGCTGGATGAGGGTACTGCGGGGCGCAGTCAGCCAGCGGAAGCGTTCACCCAGGCGCATAGCGGCGGCGGGTCCCCCATGCTCACCGCCGGCGCAAGTGAGATCCCAGCCGCTCAGGGCGGCGGCGACCTGCTCGACGTCGACGTCCGCGGACAGCGCGCGCAGGCGCCGCTCGTCGATATGGGTGCGGGCGGAAAGGAAGTCTCTCGCCTGGCAGTAGAGGATGACGCCGACGTTGATCTGCTCGCCGCGCTCGACCCGCGGCACGGCGCGGATCAGGGCGTACTCGAAGGGGTTTCTCATGCGGGCGCTCCCGTCGGCAGCCAGGCCGAACTGTCGGCCACCCGGCTGGCCAGGTGGTCCCGGTACGCGGCCCGGGCCGTGGCCGCGTCGGCGAAGTCCGCGCCGACCAGCCAGCCGTCCGGCACCAGCGCCAGCACCTGGTCGAGCAGATCGGCGGTGATCCGCGGAGCGAGGTCGGCGTCGGCCTCGGGGAGCCGGGTGGCGTACGGCGCCAGCACATGGTCGTCGGCCTTGAACGGTCGGCGTACGACGGCCTGCGCGCGCGGCCAGTTGTGGTGGAAGTACAGGGCGGCGCCGTGGTCGATCAGCCACACCGCCCGGTGCCAGACCAGCAGGTTGGGGTTGCGCCAGCTGCGGTCGACGTTCTCGACGAACGCGTCGAACCAGAGCACCCGGGAGGCCAGGTCGGGGTCGACCGGGTGGGCCAGCGGGTCGAAGCCAAGGGCGCCGGGTAGGAAGTCCATCCCTAGGTTGGTACCGCCGCTAGCTCGTAGCAGCTCCTGCACCTCCTGGTCCGGTTCGGCGCGGCCGATGACCGGGTCGATGTCGACCACCACGAGCGGCGGCACCGACAGGCCCAGCCGGCGGGCCAGCTCACCGCAGATCACCTCGGCCACCAGGACTTTTGGTCCCTGGCCGGCGCCGCGGAATTTCACCACGTAGGTGCCGAGGTCGTCGGCCTCGACCAGCCCGGGTAGCGAGCCGCCCTCCCGCAGCGGGGTCACGTAACGGATCCCGGTCACCTCGCGCAGCATTCGGCCAGCCTAGCCGTCGGGCGGTCCAGACCGGCCGAGGACCACATCAACCTCATCTCGGCTCTTCAGGTCAAGCGGCATCTCGGCTGGTCGGCGGAGGATCACCCGAAAACAGCCCCGATCCGGCGTGAAGAGCCAGGTCGGCGGAGGGATCTCCGGTCGGGCAGGTAGCAGTAGGTGCAGTCGAGGTTGCAGAAGCTTGTCGGCTGCCCGACCAGGGTGTGGAAGCTGTCGGCGACCGCCGGCTCGCCGGTGGCGTTGATGAGGCCGATGCCGTTCACGAGGTGGCCTCCTCGGTGCTGGCCGACGTGGTGGTGCTGACGCGGTAGGCGTTGGTGTGGCGGGCAGGCCAGCCAAGGAACCGGTCGAACATGTCGGCCGCGCTGCCCGTGACACTCGGGTTGAGCCGGTGCAGGTCGTCGATCGCGTCGTGCAGGCAGCCGGCCAGGTAGAGGAACAGGCTCACCGGCACTTCTCGGTACTCGGCTAGGAGCGCGAGCTTCGCTGCGCCGCAGGGCCACGGCTGCCCGCATCGGCGGCACAGCCACAGCGGGCGCATCGGCGGATGGTCCACCCCGGCTGACGCGGACTTGTTCGCCGCGAGGCGTCGCTGCTGCCCCGTCACCGGCGACCGTCCTCGCGGGCCTGCGGCTCGAACAGCCGACGCGACACGAAGGTGAGCAGCGGCGGATCGGCGGGCCACACCTGCCCCTGCGCGGACCTCACTCCGGACTCGGTCCGCCGGCGCGCCCCGGCGCTACGCGAGACGTACACCGTCATGCCGCCCTACCTTTCATTGCGAGCCCGACGGTGGTATTCGTACGGGCTGACGCGGGCGAGGCAGGTATGGCTTTCATGCTGGCTGCCGACCATGGCGAGGGTGGCATCGCCGCCTGTCTCGTCTGCTCTTGCTGACTGCTGATTGGGCTTTGCGATTGATCGCTGTGTAGGGCGTTGACGGCGGCAAGAGCGTGCGCGTGTCCACGACGGGAGAAGGGAGTCAGATGGCGGTCGCGGTTGGTGTGGACGTGGCCAAGGAGTTCCACTGGGCTGCGCTCGTGCACAGCGAGACGGGGCGGGTCCTGGCCAGCCGGAAAGTCGACAACGATCCGTCGGCGATCCAGGTGCTCATCGACGACATCCGAGCCGTGCAGGCCGAGTATGGGCCGGCCACGGTCGCCATCGACGTGCTCGGTGGCATCGCCGGCCTGCTGCAGGTCATGCTGGTCGACGCTGGCCTGCGCCTGGTGCATGTCTCCGGTCTTGCGGTCAACCGGGCTCGCCGTGCCACCCGCGGGGGTGAGCACAAGTCGGATCCGCGCGATGCCAAGGTCATCGCCGATCAGATCCGGCTGCGCGCAGACGAACTGCGTCCCGTCGAACCGGCCACCGAAGCCGGCAGCGAGCTGCGGCTGCTGGTGGGCCGCCGCCGGGAACTGGTGGTCGACCAGACCCGCCGCATCGGCCGGCTGCGGGATCTGCTCGCCTCGATCCATCCCGGTCTGGAGCGCGTCGTCGACCCCACCCACAAAGTCGACACGGCCCTGCTGGCCCGCTACGTCACGCCGACCGAGATCCGCCGAGCCGGCCGACGCCGCATCAGCGAGTACCTGCGCACCACCGGCCGGCACCACAGCACCGTGATCGACGCCCTGGTCGACAAGGCACTGACCGCCGCCGGCGCCCAACACGTCACCGTGCCCGGCGAAGCCGTCGCCGCGGACATCGTCCGCGACCTCGCCCGCGAGGTACTCGCCTGCCGGGACAAACTCGCCGACCTGGACAAGCGCATCCACGACGCTCTCGACCGCCACCCTGACGCGGCCCTCATCCAGTCCCTGCCCGGGATGGGGGCCACCCTCACCGCCGAATTCCTCGCCGTGGCAGGCGGCATCACCCGATTCCCCACCGGCGACCAACTCGCCAGCGCCGCCGGCCTCGCACCAGTCCTGCAGCAATCCGGCAAGGTCCACTACCTGCGCCGCGCTACCAGCGGCGACAAAACCCTCAAACGGGTCTTCTACCAATCGGCGTTCTGCGCCCTGCAACGCGACCCGGCCAGCCGCGCCTTCTACGACCGCAAACGCGCCGAAGGCAAACGACACCACCAAGCCCTCATCGCCCTGGCCCGCCGACGCATCAACGTCCTGCACGCCATCCTGCGCACCCGACAGCCCTACCGACTCACTCACGCTCTCACGGCTTGACTCAGTCATTAGGCTGCCACCCCCGCCAGGGACGATGAGCGGCGGGCTCGCCGGGCGAAGGGCGAGCCCGCCGCCGCATCACGGCGGCTGGGAGCAGACCGCCGATCACCCATCCGCGCAGCCCTGGTGGCGGTACGCGAACGGGGAGTCGCCCGTACGGCCGACGGACTGCCGGGCGCACGCACTTGCCGCTGCGTCGGGTCGCGGTGCGACCTGTCGCCGATCGGCACATCCATCTCGATCTCCCTGCCGTGAGGTTGCCGCTGGCCACCGGCGCACCGCTAAGGGACCCGGCGCGTCGGCACAACCAGGCTGGCTTGGCCGGCAGACCGACGGAATGCCTCACCGGTGCACCCACAGTGCACCTGCCGTCACCTCGCGTGCGGCTACCATCACCTCCACCGATGACTGTCCGTTCCGGAAGGACGTGCGATGGCTCCGGTGACGACCTGGACCGGCCAGGACGCGAACGCGCTCCGGAATGCGTTGCGGATGAGCGTGACCGCCTTCGCCGAGCACCTCGGCGCGGCGCGGCGGACCGTGGCCAAGTGGAGCAGCCAGGGCGACAACGTGCTCCCCCGCGCGGACATGCAGGCCGCGCTGGACACCGTGCTGGCCCGGGCCACACCTGAGGTGCGGGAACGCTTCGAGGCGCTGCGCGCGGTTGGCACCAGCGGTGCGGCTGTGGGTGCCGCGCGGCCGGATGGCGGCGCGTATGCGGATACTGACAGAGACGGCGACTCCGGCTCGGATGGTGACGTGCGACGCAGAGATCTCCTACGCGGGGCGGCCATCGGCGTCGCCGCCGCGCCCAACGTCGCGCCGCTCCTCGACGCGCTCCTCTCGCCCGCGCGACCGGACGCTGCGGTGCTGTCCATGCCGCAATTCACTCAAGCCGTCGCCGCCGCCAAGGTCGACTATCAGGCCTGCCGGTACGAGCGCGTACTCGACCGGCTTGTGACGCTGTTGCCCTCCCTCGAACCGGTGAAGTCCGGCGCGGAGGGCGATCAGCGGCCACGGGTCGAGGTTCTGGCCGCCGACATGTACCACGTCGTCGGCAGCGTCCTGCTGAAGGTGGGCGATCGCGGGATGGCCCTGGTAGCAGCCGAACGGAGCACCCACGCCGCGGCCAGGAGCCAGGACCCGGTGGCGATCGCCACGAGCGCCCGGATCATGACCCATGCACTCATGGGCAGTGGCCACGACGATCAGGCGGTGACCCTCGCCGCGAACGCGGCCGGCTCGCTCGACCGGGACACCCGCCTCACGTCGACCGATGCGGTGGCCGTCTACGGCGCCCTCGTTCTTCGAGGGGCCATCGCCGCTGCCCGTCGAGATGACCGGGACACCGCGAACGCGATGCTCGATGAGGCGACCGACGCTGCGACTCGCCTCGGCTACGACGGCAACGACCGGTGGACCGGCTTCGGCGCCACCAATGTCCTGCTGCACCGGATCCACGTCGCGCTGACCCTCGGCGACGCCGGAACAGCCATCGCGATCGCCCGCACCGTTCCGCTGGACAAGGTGAGGCTGGCCGAGCGCCGGGCGTCTCTCTACGTCGACGTGGCACGCGCCTACACGCAGTGGGGACGCTACGAGCACGGACTCAGCGCGCTGCGCACCGCGTACGAGGTGGCACCCGAGGAGATCCGTTGCCGACCGGCGGTCCAGCGCATTGCAGGCGACCTCGCCATGCTCGCCACGGGCTCTGTTCGTACCGCCGCCGTTGGTTTCGCCCGGAGCGCTGGGATCCAGTGGTGACCGGCGGCCATCTCCAGATCGTCGTCTGCGGCGCCGATCCGGCCGCCGAGGTATCCAAGCTCGTCAGGGCTGCACAGAGTCAATCCTGGACAGCAGCGGTCACGGCCACGCCGAGCGCGATGAACTTCATCGAACCGCAGTCGCTCGAGAGCCTCACCGGTCATCCGGTCCGGTCGACCTACCAGTCGTCGCCGGGCACCCGGCGGTCGCTTCCCGCAACCGACGCCCTGGTCATCGCTCCCGCGACCTACAACTCGATCAACAAGATCGCCCTCGGCCTGGCCGACAACTACGCCATGACCTCGGTCGCCGAGCTGATCGGACGGCAGGTGCCGACCGTCATCGTCCCGTTCGTCAACGCCGCCCTCGCCGCACGGGCGCCGTTCCGGCACGCCGTAGCCAACCTCCGCGACGAAGGGGTCCGCGTCCTGCTCGGTCCCGACGACCAATGGGAACCGCATCCGCCCGGCAGCGGCAACGAGCAGCAGAAAGCCTTCCCCTGGACGGTGGCCTTCGACACAGCCGCCCAACTCGCCCAGGAACCCCGAACGGCCGCTACCGGCCAACTCTGAATACCTGTGTGCCGCCGTCTGCCACCGGATGCCCGTCGACAGAAGACGGGCTCTTGGTAAGGCGAGCCCCGCCGCGATATGGCGAACACCCGGTCGGCGCGAGACCGCCCGTGTGATGCCGGGTCCAGATCGGCGGCCGAATCCTCGCTCCCGGGCATGCGCGCCGCCTACCCACCAGACGAGGACCTGTCCACGGCGGTCGAGGACGCGGCCTGATTGATCATTGCCCCGCCGGCGCGGGTGAAGGCACCGGCGGGGCAATGATCACCTGGTCCTTACTACCTCTTGGCGATCTTGATCGTCGCCGTACGGTAGTTGTTGCGTCTGTCGTTCTTCGTCGGGTCGTAGTTCTTCTCGATGTTGCCGGCGCTGTCCACCGAGAACCAACGGAACGTCGTCGTCTCGGTCACGTGGAACACCTGCCCCGGCTCCCGGAACTCGGTGGCCGCGTAGCGCGGCGACTGGAGCGTGGGACGGCTGCCGTCGGTCGTGTAGTAGATCGTGGCCGGCTCGCTGGTCTCGAAGCGTACGTCCACCGGCCCGCGGTAGGTCCCCGCGCCGGGAACGAGCTGCGATGTCGGGTTCTTCCGGTCCCGGCCCCAGTCCGCCGCGACCCGGAACATCTCCATGATCCCGTTGGCGTACTCCATCGTCTCGGCGTGGCCGCTGACCAGCTCGGGGTTCCCCGTCCACTCCGGCTGGAACGAGCCGCCCTGCCATCCCCCCGTGGCCGGGTTGTAAACGGAGCCGCCGACCTCCCAACCGAAGGCGTAGATCCCGTAGGTGTAGTACAGGTCCTCGCGCACGTTGCCGGCGGAGGAGTAGAGGACGTCGGAGGAGCCGCCGACGTTCTCCGGCGTGACGACTGTCTCCCGGTGCGCCTTGACCTGCGACAGGATCCGGGCCGCCGACTGCCAGTAGAACGCCTCGTCACCAAGCGGTGGGCGCGGCGTGGTGATCCGCCCGTCCGCGATGTACGCGCCGGGCTGCCAGAACAACTGACCGCCGTTGGAGTGCACCGACATCATGAACTTGATGTTCGAGTACTTCTCGACCAGCCAGATGATGTTCTTCGACTCGGGCTCGGACAGCTCCTCCGGCCCCTGGTAGGTGCCGCTGACGCAGTTGGTCGACCCACCCGCGTAGCCGTCGTGACCCGACGCGACCCGGTAGTTCCGGTTCAGGTCGACGCCCCAGGAGTTCCGCTGCCCCGGGTCGGCCGCCGCGTCCGGGCAGTGGTTCGTCATGTTCTTCCGCTGCGAGGCGAAGTTGTAAAAGCTGTAGTTCGCCCCGTCGGGGTTGTTGGAGAGGATGAAGAAGACGTCGGTGTTGTCGACGATCTTCTTCGTCTCCCGGTCGGAGCGGTAGTTGTGCACCAGACGCTCGGCCGACTCCAGGCTGGTCGTCGCCGGCACCCACTCGCGGGCGTGGTCCTGCGCCTGGATCAGGACGCCGGGCTTCGTACCGTCGCGGTGCTTGCCGATGCGCAGGACGGGAATCGTGACCGGACCCCGAGGCACCTCACCCTCCGGCGCGCCGACACGCTTCTGGTCGAGGAAGTCGGACAGCGCCACCGGGCCGGCTGTCGGCGCGACGATGCCGGTGCCCGCGTTCGTCCGGTACGGGTGCGCGCGGTCGATGACACCCTGCGACCGGGTACGCAGCGCGTCCGCCACCTCGGTGGCCGTACTCGCCGGCGCACCGGAGGCATCAGTGGCGAGCAGGACGCGGACCGCCGTACCCGCGACCTCCACGGCGAGCGGAAGATCCGCCTCCGAGCGGTCCACGAACTCGACTGTGACGTCGTTGCCGCCCTCGTGACCCCAGGCGGCCGAGCTGACCACGACCGCCGACTGCCCCGTGCCGCCGATCGTGGCCTGCGCCTTGCGCTGGTAGCCGTTCGTCTGGTTCGGCAGGTAGACGATCTCGGCGATGTCCGGGTACTGGCGGGCGATCTCCCGGGCGCGGCTGTAGAGCTGCTGCGGGTGCTTGTAGCCGTCCACGAAGTCCGATTTGTAGGACGGGTTCGCCGTCAGCGGCGGCGGCGCGTCCTCCAGCCAGTCGGAGACCGCGCCGGTGGCGACACCGCCCGTCGAGCTGGTGACCCGGATCTGGTTCGGGCGGGCGTCGAGCTTGAACAGGTTCCTGTGGAACATGTACTGCCCCGAGTCGACGAACCGGCTCATCGTCCGGGGGAAGCCGAAGGACGTGCCTCTGCCCGAGTCGTTCTCGAGCTGCATCTCGACGACGGGCTCTTCCTGCTGCCCCTCGGTGGTGCGCGCCTCGACGTACAGGAAGCCCTGGCCCTTGGTGGTGAACCAGTCGGCACGGGCGATCCGTACCGTCGCCTCGTGGCTGGCCGGCTGCGCGGTGCGGACGGCGGCGTTGACCTGGATGCCGCCGTCGGCCTCGTCACTCCAGGCGAAGCCCTCATCGTCGCCGAGGACCTCGACGCCCATCGCCGTCAGTTCGGCGATCTCCCCGGCGGTGACCACCACCTCCCCCTCGATGCCGGTCGGCACGCGCCGCAGGCCGTGGTCGAGGTCGAAGCCGGCGGCGACGACCTTGTCCAGCAGGTCGGCGCCCGCCAGCCTGACGCGTACGCGGCGGACCTCGTCCCGGCTCTCCAGCTCGGCTCGGGCAGAGCCGACAGTGGTGCTCGTTCCCGTGGGATCCGCGCCCGCGGGCCCGGTCGACACGAGGACACCCGCCATCAGGGCGGGCAGCGCCACGAACGCGATGCGTCGTGGTGTGCGTCGCATACTCCCCTCCTTCATGCTCGCAGTAGTCCACATAGGATGGACGGTTGACGCTCGCGCAACCTGGGCGTGGCGATGGTCGGCGTGGCGAGAAGGTCCAAGGGTCGTGCGCGAGTCCGGTGAGCGTATGCGCGTCGGCGGCCGCATCGGCCTGGATCGAAGTAATTTGAGCATTACTTGAGGCGTCGCGAGGTCGGCCGCGTCGCCCGCCCCTCGCCGAGCCCCGGTGACCGGATGCGGTTGATCCGGCGTCGGCACGCCGTCCGGCCGCTCATGGGCGACGAGGCTCTCGCCTGACGTTCCGGACACGTCCGGCCCATCGACTCCGGAACGAACCAACGGTGCGCGCCGCACGTAGACGAGACCCGCGTGCAGTCCGGGCAACGCCGACCCGGTCCAACGGCTCCCGAGCACCCACCGAGCCACCAACACCCGCCGGCAGACGCGAAAGGGCCTCGACCCGGTGTGAGCCACCAGGTCAGGACCTTGATCGTTGGTGCGCCGCCAGGGACTCGAACCCCGAACCCGCGGATTAAGAGCCCCGCCTATGTCGTGTTCATGGGTCCCACGTGGCATCGACGGTCCCACGTGCCCGTGCTGATCCAGCGTCTGCGGCCGCTGGGTGCCAACCGCTAACTACCTGTCCCCGGCGAGCGAGCACCCGACGAGCACCCGCACATCGCGGCGGAGCCGACACGGAAGCCAGCCGAGTTGGCCGGCGGTTGGACTTCGACCTGGTCTTCACAACCGGCATCGATACCCCATCGAGCCGCGGAACCTTAACCGGCACTTCGTCCGGCTCATGGCGCTGGCCGGAAGGGGTCAGGCCCGGTCCAACCGGACCGGGCCTGACCCCTGAACCCCTTACTTACCAGGGTCTGAGCGTTGCGGGTTCTCTGCGAAGACCTGAGCCGCGACCTGGTAGCCGTCGAACGCGCGTGCTACGCCAGCGTAGGCCGCGACCTGAAGAAAGACTTCGACGATCTCTTCCTTGGCGGCGCCGGCGTTGAGCGCGATGCGAAGTTGACCACGGAGGGGCTCCAGGACGCCGAGTGTCGCCGCGATGGTGACGGACACCAGTGCCCGCGTCCGTGTATCTAGGTGCTCGGTGCGCGGCCAGACGTCGCCGAAGGCGTGCATCGTCGCGATCCGTTTGAAGTCTGCGCCGTTAGCTGGCTCACCCGGCGTGGCGCCAAGAAAGCGCTCCAAGCGGAAGCCCAGCAGACGCTCAGCCGTGTCCAGCGCGGCGGCATACCCCGGGTCTGTCGGATGGTTCGTCGTCACGATAATCACTCTTCCATCTATAAGGACAAAGCAGGCGAGATCCGGCATCTCGAAGGTGACTGAGGATCGTCACCTCCGTCGAGCTGATCAAGTCGCATGTCGGGACCGGGCAGCGTCTCGCTGTGGGAGCCATGCTGACGGCCGCTGGCCGGCCCCGGTGGCGGTTGCCGGGACCGGCCAACCGATCGAGCCGCCTGCTGCCCCAAGCGAAGTCAGCGCGTGGTCAGGAGATCTGCCAATCAATCGGCTGCTCGCCCGGAGCCGGGATCAGCGCGGTGAACAGCGGACTGGGCTTTGCGAGGACGGCGTTACGGAACTCCGCCCAGTAGCCGTCGGTGCCCAGGATCTGCTTGGCCCTGGGAATGGCTGCCGAGTCCGGCGCGGAGTAGTAACGTACCTTGGTGTTGTCCCCGTCGACGGCGGCTCGGTACACGACATCGGCGGTGATCGACGGGTCGGAGCCGGTTGGCGCGTTCTTGGAGAAGAACGCATCGATTCCAGCCTGATAGTCCGCAGGGACGTCCTGCGCAATGTCGATCTTCGTGAAAATGCGGGTGGAGTGCTGTCCGGGCAGGACGGCCTTGACCGCGATGCCGAAGGCGGCCACCTCCAGGCTCATCCCCTCGCTGAGCGCCGCCACGGCTGCCTTGGAGGCGGCGTAGACGGCGCTGTACGGATAACCCTGCTCGGCGGTCAACGAGGAGATGTTGATGATCGTTCCGGAGCGCTGGGCGCGGAAGATCGGCAGGAAGGCCCGGCTGAGCGCGATCAGTCCGAACACGTTGGTCTGGAACTGCCGGTGGATCTGGTCCATGCTGCTCACCTCCACCGGCCCCATCTGGTAGAAACCCGCATTGTTGACCAATACGTCGACCTGTCCGAACTGCTCCACGGCGGTCTGCGCGAAGGACCCTGCCGCCTGCTCGTCATCGACGTCCAGCAGCAGCGTCCTGACCCGCTCCAACTCGTCGTGCACGGTCAGGTCGGCCTCCTTGCGGACCGTCGCGACCACGTTCCAGCCTTCGGCGGCGAACTTCTTGACGATGGCCCGGCCCATTCCAGTCGCGGTACCGGTCACCACGATTGTTTTCGACATGGAGCGCTTCCTCCCCTATTAGTCCCCGCCCGGACATTCGTGCCCGCTAGGGGCTTTGCTGCTGTCCGGGCAAGTGGTGGCTTGCTGATGCGTCCAAGTGTCATCGTGGTTCATCGGGCCGGCCAGGTTCGGTTCTTCATGGGAAAGTTCATCATGGGAAAGACAGTCCCAGGTATCCGCCGAGGCCCGGGGGTAGATTGGGTTTCATGTCCAATCGCCCGGCGTCTGCCGTGAGCAATCCGCTTGCCGAGTTTCTGCGGGCCAGTCGTGCACGTATCCGGCCGGACGACGTCGGCCTACCCGACGGCGGCCGACGGCGCCGCGTTCCCGGGCTGCGCCGTGAAGAGGTCGCCCAGCTGGCCAATGTCAGCGCGGACTATCTGGCCCGGCTCGAGCAGGGACGCGTCACCAGTGCGTCACCCGAGGTCCTCGACGCCCTCGCGGACGCGCTTGGTCTCGACCGCGACGGCCGGGAGTACTTGCACTCGATCGCAGGGCAGAAACAGCGCCCAGGATCCCGTACTCAGACCACGTCGCGGGTTGACCCGCAGACCCAGCGATTGCTCGATAGCCTGTACGAAGTTCCCGCCTACGTATTCGGCCGGAGACTGGACATCCTCGCCTGGAATCCCCTGGCCGCTGCCTTGTTCACCGATTATGGGGCACTGCCGGAGCGGCACCGGAACCTTCTCTGGCTCACTTTCCTCGATCCGGGTTACCGGGAATTGAACACCGACTGGGCCAGGGCCGCCCAGGAATGCGTCGCCTATCTACGCATGGAGGCCCGGAACTACCCGAACGATCAGCGCCTGGCCGAACTTGTCGGGACTCTCTCCGTCAAAGACGCGGACTTTCGCACATGGTGGGGCGGCCACCTCGTGACCGGCGCCACGCTGCGCCGCAAGATTTACCAGCACCCACTGGTCGGCCCACTCACCCTCGATTCACAGCAATTCGACGTCAGCGGCAAGCCCGACCAGCACCTCGTGGTGTTCACCGCCGAACCAGACAGCTCATCCCACGAGGCACTGAAGTTGCTCGCCCAGTGGGCGAACACGCCGGTGGCTTGAAATCCCCGTTCCGAAAATGCCCTGCCTCGAATCCAGCATCGTGGTTGTAGACCCGACCCGTGGCCGGGTCGTGCGCGTCGTGATCGATCACAAATTGTGGCCTGGGGCGAGCGGCAGCCACTACCGCATCGCCTGGAAGGTCAACCTCGACCTGCTGGAGAAGCTCGTCTCCCACGAACCTCACGCTCGCCGACTCGAGGTGTTCGCCTACGGCCGCTTCAAGGGTCAGCGCGTCCTCATCATGGACGACGAGATAGCGACCGGGCTCACCCTCACCAACCTCGTCACCGCGCTCCGCAGTGCCGGATTTATCCGCAAGCAGGGCGCCCTGTCCACCCCGGCACGGAACCGTCCAACGGCTCCCGAGCACCCGTCGATCACCCAGGTCCCGGCCAGGAGCACGAAAAGGGCCCTGGCAGGCACAGAAGTGCCAGGGCAGGGCCTTGATCGTTGGTGCGCCGCCAGGGACTCGAACCCCGAACCCGCGGATTAAGAGTCCGCTGCTCTGCCAGTTGAGCTAGCGGCGCGCACTGACAACGGCGAGCACACTAACACGTCCCCGGATCGGCGTTCGGGCCGCCCCGGGGCCGGGCCGGGTCGGCCCGGCCCCGGGGGTGGTCGGTCAGCTCCGCAGGCTCCACTGCTGGTTGGTGCCACCGTTGCAGGACCAGAGGATGATCTTCGTGCCGTTGGCGGTGGCGGCGCCATTGGCGTCGAGGCAGAGCCCGGACTGGGCGTTGGTGATGGTGCCGTTGGCGTTGACGTTCCACTGCTGGTTGAGCCCGCCGTGGCAGTCCCAGATGATGACCTGGGTGCCGTTGGTCGTGCCCGCCCCGGAGGCGTCCAGGCACTTGTTGCCGTACACCGTCAGTTGCTTGCCGGCGGTGGAGGTCCACCGCTGGTTGGTGCCGCTGCCGCAGTCCCAGAGCTGCACCTGGGTGCCGTTGGTGGTGCTGGAGTTGGGCACCTCGACGCACCGGCCCGACTGACCGCCCACGAGTTGCGCGCCCTGCTGACCGCCGCCGCTCTGCTGGCGGACGAGGAAGGTCGACTCCGCGGACCGGTTGCCCTGGGCGTCCACGACGTAGAGCCGGTACTCCCCCGGCGCCGTCGGCACGGCGATGGACGTGGCGGTGCCGACCGCCCTGATCATCGTCGGGCCGGCGGTGAAGGTGGTGGTCCCGGAGGGGGCCAGCCAGACCGACCTGGTGGCGTCGCCGGTGCTGCGGATCGGGATCGAGGCCGTCGCGCTGGTGACGTACGTGCTGGCCGGCAGCACGTAGTTCGGCGCGGAGAAGGTGCTCGCCGGGGCGATGTCCCGGTACGCGTCCTCCAGGCCGGAGTTGGCGGCGATGCCGTACGCCGCGGCCGGCCAGACGTAGTCGGAGGAGACGAGGATGTCGCCGATGGTGCTGTTCGGCAGGTTCTTGTTCGAGACCTTGTTGATCGGGCCGTAGATCTGCGTGATGCTCAGGTCGTGCTTCCGGCCGAAGTCGTCGGAATTGATCATCCAGGTGACGTTCTTGTCGATGCTCAGCACGTTGTCCCGGAACGTGATGAACGCCGACCCCTCGTCCGGGTGCAGCCCGTACTTGTGGCCCGCAGGAACGCCCTGGAGGTAGTTGTTGGTGATCGTGGTCCCGGGCTGGCTGCCGAGCGTGTAGATGGGCGCCGTGTCGCTGAGGCGCTGCACCGTGTCGATGATGTGGTTGTAGCTGATCGTGTTGTTGCGCGCCGTCGTGGTCGGCCGGTTCGGCGCGATCGAGCCCGACGACCCGTCGAAGTTCCACCAACCCCAGCCCATCGTGATGCCGGACCAGGGGGCCTTCTCGATCCGGTTGCGCTGGATCGTCAGGGTGTCGACGAAGTACGCCGAGATGGGGCTGTGCCCGTTGAACAGGACCGCGCTGTCGTACAAGTAGTTGTTCTTGATCTCAATGTTCTTCGGCAACCCCTCGACCTGCGGGAGGTACTTCTCCCGGTTGCTCGACGTGCCGTCACCGATGTAGACGTGCTGGGGATGGCCGACGTCGATGGCGGAGCCGGCGATGTCGTTGGTGTAGTTCCCGATCAACTGCGTGTTCTGCACGTCGTTGACCATGCTGATGCCGTCGGCACCGGTGTGCTGGATCCGGTTGCGTTGCAGGAGGATCCCGTCGGCGTTCTGCACCTGGACGATGCCGGGCGTGACGTCGACGTTGCGGTAGTAGTAGACGTGGAAGTTGCCCTTCGCGTACGCCTGCGCACCGAGGTTGCCCTGCTGCGCCTGCTTGAAGGACGAGCCGGCGACGTTGAAGAGGTTCCAGTCGGAGTGCTGCACGGTCAGACCGGAGAAGGTGATGTTGCGGGCGTGGTTGGTCGTCGAGGTGCCGGCGACCCGCAGCACCGTGGTGACGTTGTTCGGCGCGTAGACGGTCGCGGTAGCCATGTCCTCGGCGCTGGCCTTGTAGTAGTAGACCGTCTTGGTGCCCTTGTCGTAGTAGAACTCACCGGGCGCGTCCAGGAACTCGTACGCGTTCATGAGCTTGTGGGTGCCGCCGACCTGAGCGTTGCCGTTGAAGGCCCCCTGGGCGATGGCCGCGCCGGGCTGCTGGAACAGTGCGACCCGGGTCCCGCCGTCGGTGGTCACCTGCCGGACGCCCACGATGGCGGTGGTCCAGGTGGTGCCCGTCTCGATCTCGATGTCGTCCTGGTTGCGCGCGATCGCCGGGAAGTCGTTCTGGTTGTACCTGGCGCCGTCGCACTGCGACCCGGACTCCCAGGCCCAGGCGGCCTGACCGGCGGTGATGGCGTACGTCCCGTAGCACCCGCCCGAGCTGACCGTCTTCGACGCCATGTGGGCGCGCTTGTCGTTGACGTAGAGCGCCCGGAGTTTGTTGGCGCGGTCCAGGGGCGCCTTCCAGATGTTGCCGCTGTGCTGGGTCCAGCCCGTGACCGGCACTCCGCCGTCGAGGACCGGCCTCTCGTTGGCGTACGCGGCGTACGTGATCCGGTATCCGTTCGTGCCGGAGTCGGCGGCGCCGAACTCGACGGTGCTGCTGATCGGATAGGTCCCGCCGCGCAGGTACACGTTGATGTCGCCGGTCATGTTCGCGTTCACCGTGCGGACGACGTCCCGGGCACGTTGCAGCGTCTTGAACGGGGACTGGAGAGTGCCGGGGTTGGTGTCACTGCCGCCGGGCGCGACGTAGAAGGTCTGTTGCACCGCGGCGGAGGCCGCCGTCTGGTGTGCCATCACCGCCGGCAGCGTGGCGGAGACCAGCACCGCGACCGCCAACAATGACGTGCGGGCGGTGGAGACGATCGTTTTCACGCACTGCTCCTCTCAGGTGCCGTCGACGTGGGACCCGCCTAGGCATCGAGAGTAGGTAATACGTGTGACCAATACAACCGTCGATGTAACATTGCCCATGCACGAGTGGTAACAAAGATGGGCAGAGCGCTCGGGATCGCTTCTGCGCCGCCCGGCGTCATCTGACGAATCCGGGCGGGCAACCGGACTGAGCAGCCCGCGAGGCGCCGACGCCCCTCGGATCCCGAGCCTCCTTCGGCGTACCCGAGCAAGGCCCGACCCGGCAGACGACTACCAGGTCGGGGCCTTGCTCGCGGCGGCGTGGACCGCCGGGATCGCCCCGCGCCCCACGCCACGCCACCGTCAGGCCCGCATGAAGCGGCTCACCGGCAGCGGCCGGTTCACCACCCGCACGTCACCGATCCAGCCGTAGAAGCCCTGCTCCACGATGCGGTCGTAGTGGTACGCCCCGAGCAGCCACGGCTCGTTCGACGTGGCCAGGCCGACCGCCGGGGTGGACGGGTTGCGCAGCAGTTCGGCGCCGTCGACGTACAGGGTGGTGGTCTTCCCGTCGTTGACCACCGCGACGTGGAACCACTCGTCGGCGGGCATCTCGTGGCCCCAGTTGCTGGAGATGTCGTTCTGGTTGAGCGGGAAGACGGCCCACTGCAACGCCATGCCGTCCGAGAGGCTCAGCGTGGCGATCGGCTCCGACGGGTCGCCGCCGGTCTTGCCCGCGTCCCGACCGGCGCCGAAGCGGCTCAGGATGCTCATCCAGGCGTGGTTGCTCGACCGGACGTCGGCGGGCAGCTTGACGAACGCCTCGATGGTGTAGCCGTTGCGGAAGGTCTCGGCGTTGAGCGGGGCGGCGTCGACGGTCCGCAGGTACGCGCCGCGCGCCGGTTTCTTGGCGCCGTCGAAGCGGAGGCTGGCGTGCGCCGGCTGGTCGGGGTGGTGCTCGCCGGACCAGCGCAGCGCGTCCGGCCCACTACCGTCGAGGGTCACCCGGGTGAGATGGTTACCGCGTCCGGAGAGGTCCTCGATCCGGGTGCCGTCGGGCACCGCGACGCCGTCACCGCGCCCCTTGTCGAAGCGCCAGTAGGCCAGCGTGCCGGGGACCAGCATGGTCGCCGGGTTGCGGGGCGCACGCGGCGGCACCGGGGCGAAGCCGGCGAACCGCTCCGCGAAGTCGATCCCGAGGCTGAAGCGGTTGGTCCCGTCGGTCAGCTCCAGCTCCCGCTGCTCCAGCGCGTTGCGCTGCTCGGGCCGCTGCCCGAGGATCCACGGCGAGAAGGTCTCCACGTCGATCGTGTTGCGGGTCAGGTCGAACTGGTAGAGGCGGATCATCGCGCTGCCGCCGTAGTAGCGGTCCTGGTAGTTGGTGATGTGCAGGTGTACGTCGTGCCCGGCGCCATTGCGCAGCACGGTGCGGCCGGGCGGCCAGTAGTGCCCGTTGAGGGTGAGGAAGATCTGGTCGCTGTCCGCGACGAGTTCGGCCCAGAGCCGCTGGCCGTGCTCGGAGAGGGTCGCCGTCCCGCTGTCGTCGGCGTACACCATGTCGTGCGTGGTGAGGATGACCGGGGTGCGCGGATGCGCGGCCAGGACCGACTTCGCCCAGGCGAGTCCGGCGTCCGACGGACGCCAGTCGAGCGCCAGCAGCAGCCACTGCCGCCCGGCGGCGGTGAAGAGGTGGTAGGTGTTGTAGCCGTCCTTGGTCGACCCGCCGTACGTCGGCAGCTTCCGGAACCGCTGCGGCCCGAACACGTCGAGGTAGGGGCTCGGGCCCCGCTGGTCGGTGGTGGACGAGTTGATGTCGTGATTGCCGGCGAGCACGCTGTACGGCATCCGTTGCCGGTCGAAGGCCTCGAAGACCTTGCCGGCGGCGGCGAGTTCGTCGGCTCGGGCGTTCTCGACGATGTCGCCGAGGTGGGCGGTGAAGACGATGTTCCGCTCCGCCTGGTTGTCGATGATCCACCGCAGACTCGCCGCCAGCGGCGCCGGGTCACCGCGGTCGGCGTCGAAGAGGTACTGCGTGTCCGGGATGACGGCGAGCGTGAAGCGGGGCAGGTCGGGGTCGGGTCGACCGCTACCGCCGTGCGCGCTGGCCGACGCGGGGGCGAGGGCCCCGACGGTGCCGGCGCCGACCAGACCGGCACCGACCAGGCCGGCGCTCTGCAGGAATCGGCGCCGACTCGGGCCTTCTTGCATGGGACTGCTCCTCGGATCGGGTGATGCTCCGGGCCCAGTACGCCCCCCGACCACGAACGTTGATCATGGCGCCCGGCAACGCCGCCCGAACTCCCCGTGAATCCTCCCGAGGATCGGACGGAAGCGGACGGCGACCAGGGAATGAACCCCGGCCGCCGTCCGTGGGTCAGGCCCGGAAGTAGTGCCCCTCGTCCAGGTCGGCGAGAAGACCGGGGTGGGTCGGGGTCCAGCCGAGCAGGTCGCGGGTGATCGCGGCCGACGCCGGGCTGTCCAACTGTGCGAACGACGCGAGGAAGCCGAAGTAGTCGCCCGCCGCCTCGGGGACGATGCTCCGGACCGGGACGCCCAGGTTGCGGCCGATGGCGGCGGCGATCTCGGCGAACGGGACTCCCTCGTCGGCGACCCCGTGCAGGCGCGAGCCGGCCGGCGCCGTTTCGAGGGCGAGCCGGTAGAGGTGGGCGGCGTCGAGGGTGTGCACGGCCGGCCACCGGTTCGCGCCCTCGCCGACATAGGCGGCGTACCCGTGCCGACGCGCGGCCGCGATGATCACCGTGAGGAAGCCGTTGCGGTCGAGCGAGCTGTGCACCGTGGGCGTGAGGCGGACGATCGAGGAGCGCACACCTCGCGAGGCGAGGCCGGCGACGAAGTTCTCCGCATCGACCCGGTAGCCGCCCGAGAACACGTCCCGTTCGGTGCCGGGGCGGCCGACGACACCGCCCAACGCGAGCATGGCCGTGCCGCTCGTGCCGACCAGCGCCTTGCCGGAGCCGGCCAGGCCGTCGGCCAGCGCCGTGAGGGCGGCCAGGTCGACCTCGGCGGCGGTGGCCAGGTCGCCGGAGACCAGGAGGTCGTGGCGAAACGCCAGGTGGATCACGCCGTCGGAGGCGGCCGCCTCCTCGCGCAGCGTGTCAAGGTCGGACAGGTCGCCGCGGCGCACCTGGGCGCCGAGCTTCTCGACCGCCGCGGCCGCCGCGTCGGAGCGGGCCAGCCCGACGACCTGGTGTCCGGCGGAGAGCAGTTCCGGCACGACCGCCGAGCCGAGGTGGCCGGAGGCGCCGGTGACGAATACGCGCATCGTGGTTCCCTTCCCAAGGACCGATGTCATCTTGCGACATCACGCTACACCGTGATGTCACCATGCGACATGGCTCAACCGAAGGAGATGTCACCGTGTGACGTCAGATACGATCGTCTCCATGGCCCGCTGGCAACCGGACGCGCGCGGCCGCCTGGCGGCGGCCGCGCTGGAGCTGTTCCACGAGCGAGGCTTCGAACAGACCACCGTCACCGACATCGCGGCCCGCGCCGGGCTCGACAAACGCACGTTCTACCGGCTCTTCGGCGACAAGCGCGAGGCGCTGTTCAGCGGCGACAACCTGCTGGCGGAAATCCTGGTCAAGGCGGTCGCCGAGACCGACGCCGACCCCTTCGAGACGGTGGTCACCGCCTTCCGTCGGGTGGCGGAGGAGATCTTCGCCGACCGACTCGACCTCGTGCGGATGCGCCAAGCCATCATCGACGGCAGCCCCGAGCTGCAGGAGCGGGAACTACGCAAGACCAACAGGCTGGCGGCCACGGTCGCCGCCACCCTGCGCGCCAAGGGCGTCGGCGACACCACCGCCACCCTGGCAACCGAATCGGGCGTCACGGTCTTCCGGGTGGCATTCGCCCGCTGGGTCGCGCCCGGCCGCGACGTCGCGCTCACCGACCTGATCGCCGAGGTGGCCGCCGAGCTGCGCGCGGTCACGTCGGCCTAGGGCTGACTCCCGAAGCAGGACCTCGACCGGTTGCCGTCGGCTCGCCTGCCTCGACGGGCGCGGCCTGGCGTGGCAGGGTCGCCGTTCCGGCCACACGCCAGCGCCCGGAGGAAGGCGCCTGCGCGTTGTCGGCCGCCGCGCCGTGGCCGCGACAAGATCCTCCAACCAGAGGTACGGGTCAGCACCCTCATCCGCCAGCGTCGCCACGTCGCCACTATCCCGACGCGCGCAGCGCACCGGTGCCCAGCTGCCGGCATGGCGACTCGGCGACCCGTCCGCCGTCGGTGTGAGGCGAAGCACCGGCAGAACTCGAACCAGGTCGGCGCGGGACTCGTGTGGGAGGTGTTTCCCATCCCGATCTTCTCGGAAGGCAATGCCTCGCCATGGACCACGGTCAGAACTCGTCGCAGGACAGCGTTGCGATCAGCATGGATGCCGCCCTGCGGCTCGCCACCGAGACGGTCGGGCCGGTGCTGCTTCCCGGCGAGGAGGGGTATGACGCCGAGTGTGCGTCGTACAACCTCGCCGTCCCGCAGCGGCCGGCGCTCGTGGTGGGTGCCGCAAGGGTCGCGGATGTTCAGGCCGCCGTCCGCTTCGCGGCCGAGCAGGGCCTGCCGGTCGCCGTGCTGGCCACCGGTCACTCCGCACACTCCTCGGCCGGAGCGGTCCTGGTCAACACCCGACGGATGGACGCGGTCACCATCGACGTCGAGGCGCGTACCGCCCGGGTCGAGGCCGGCGTCCGGTGGCAGCAGGTCGTCGACGCCGCGGGCAAGCACGGTCTGGCACCGCTGAACGGGGCCTCGCCCACCGTCGGGGTCGTCGGGTACACGCTCGGCGGCGGGTTGAGCCCGATCGGCCGGACCTTCGGCTTCGCCGCCGATCACGTACGCCGGATCGAGCTGGTCACCGCGGACGGTCAGCTGCGGGTGGCGACCGCCACCGAGGAGCCGGAGCTGTTCTGGGCCCTACGGGGTGGCAAGGGCAACTTCGGCGTGGTGACCGCGCTGGAGTTCAACCTCTTCCCGGTCAGCCACCTCTACGGCGGCGGCCTCTTCTTCGCTGGTGAGCGCGCGGCCGAGGTGTTCAACGCGTGGGGCCGGTGGAGCGCCGACGTGCCGGACGAGATGAACTCGTCGATCGCGTTGCTGCAGCTCCCGCCCGTGCCCGAGGTGCCGGAGCCGCTGCGGGGCGGGATGGTGGTGCACGTTCGGATCGCTTACGTCGGATCCGCCGAGGAGGGGGAGCGCCTCGTCGCGCCGCTGCGCGCCATCGCCCCGGTCCTGATCGACTCGGTCACCGAGATGCCGTACACCGCGGTCGCCTCCATCCACGCCGACCCGCCGTTCCCGATCCCGATCGTGGACCGGTCCGGGCTGTTGCGGGAGTTCACCTCCGAGCTGGTCGACGCGATCGTCGCGCAGGCCGGCCCTGACGCGGGCAGCCCACTGGCCATCGTCGAACTCCGGCACCTGGGCGGAGCGCTGAACCGCCGCCCCCCGTCCGGCAACGCCATGGACCTGCAGGGGGCCACGTTCACCTGCTACGCGGTCGGGATCGGTGGCCCCGACCAGGCCGAGGCGATCCAGGCCCACCTGACCCGCGTGTTCGAGGCGATCCAGCCCTGGAGCACCGGCCGGCGGTTCGTGAACTTCCTGACCGCCGGCGACGTCACCGCCGAGGCGGTCGCCGAGGCCTACCTGCCGGAGACGTACCGGCGCCTGGCCGCGATCAAGGGCAGCTACGACCCGACGAACATGTTCCGGACCACCCACAACATCATTCCCGCTTGAACGGACCGCAGCTCACCCGTGGGTCGAGGCGGAGGCGGACGCCGTGCGCCGGCGGCGGGCGTCAGGCCCGCCGCCGGCCGTAGGCTGCACCTCGTATCTCATGGATGGGAGGTCGAGGTGTCCGAGACGACGCTGACCGGGACGGCCGTGGCCGAGGTGATGGCCGAGCTCGCCACGCTCGACGACCCGAGGATGCGCGAGGTGAACCTGCGGCACGGTGACGATCACGGTGTGCACCTCGGCAAACTTCGCGCGGTCGCGAAGCGGCTGAAGACCCAGCACGACCTCGCCCGCCGGCTCTGGGCGACCGGTGACACCGCGGCGCGGCTGCTGGCGATCCTGATCTGCCGGCCGAAGGCGTTCGAGCGCGCCGAACTCGACGTCATGGTGCGTGCGGCGCGCTCGCCCAAGGTGCACGGCTGGCTCGTCAACTACGTGGTGAAGAAGAATCCGCACGCCGAGGAGCTGCGCGTCGCCTGGTTCGCCGACCCGGATCCGGTGGTCGCGAGCGCGGGCTGGGAGCTGACCACCGAACGCGTGGCGAAGAAGCCCGGGGGCCTCGATCTCGCCGGGCTCCTCGACGTCATCGAAGCACGGATGAAGGACGCCCCGGATCGCCTGCAGTGGGCGATGAACCACTGCCTGGCCCAGATCGGGATCGAGCACGCCGGGCACCGCGCCCGTGCGATCGACATCGGCGAGCGCCTCGAGGTGCTCAAGGACTATCCGACCGCCCCGGGCTGCACGTCCCCGTACGCGCCCATCTGGATCAGCGAGATGGTGCGTCGACAGCACGACAGGTAGGGCACCCGTCCCCGTGCCGCGCGTCGAGGTCAGAAATACCAGACCTCGGTCAGCTAATCTCGGTGCTCGTGGGAACTGACCGCATCGAGCGGATACGCGACTTCAACCGCTTCTACACCGAGCGCCTGGGCTTGCTCACCGATCAGTACCTCGGGCTTGACCGCCCTCTCGGGCCGTCTCGGCTGCTCTGGGAGATCGATGACCGCACCACCGTTCGCGAGCTACGTGACCGCCTCGGTCTGGATTCCGGCTATCTGAGTCGACTCCTGCGGACCCTGGAGAAGCAGGGACTGGTCCGCGTCGTCCCACATCCCGCCGACGGTCGAGCCAGGATCGCCGAGCTGACCGACACCGGCCGACGGGAACGCGTCGTCCTCGACGACCGATCCCGTGCCGGTGTCGCCGCTCTGCTCGGCGAGCTCAGCCCGGCCCAGCAGGATGAGCTGGTCGCCGCCCAGCAGCAGGTCCGGCGACTGCTGCGCCTGGCCACGGTCACGATCACCGCCGTCGCCGCCGACGACCCACGGGCCCGGCGGTGCCTGCGCCGGTACGCGGCAGAGTTGGCCGAACGCTTCCCGGAGGGCTACGACGAGGCGACGTTGACCCGGCCCGAGGACCTGGACGGGACGCTCCTGCTCGCCTGCGAACGCGACGATCCCGCCGGGTGCGGGGCGTGGGTCCGGCTGACACCAGGCGTCGCGGAGATCCGCCACCTGTGGACCGATCCGACAACCCGCGGGCTCGGCCTCGGCCGGCGCCTCCTGGAACAGTTGGAGACCGACGCCGCCGCCCACGGCGTGGGCACGGTCCGGCTGGGAACCCACCGTTCACTCGCCGAGGCGATCGCTCTGTACCGCAGCAGCGGATACCGCGAGGTCGACGCCTACAGCACCTCGCCGTACAACCAGCTCTGCTTCGAGAAGCACCTCTGATCCGCGGACCGGGGGGCGCTCCACGACGCCCGTCCGACAGATGACACCGCGCTGCCGGTTCAGAGGTAACTGATACCGCTGAGTTCCTCGGCAGCCGCCCAGAGCCGCCTGCCGACGGCCGGGTCGACGGCCTCACGGCTCAGCCGCGCCTCGGTGACCGGGCCCCGGGTCTCCCAGAGTCGGGACGGGCCGAAGAACTGCCCGCCCCGCACACCGGGGTCGGTCGCCGCGCGCAGCTGCGGCAGCGCCCCCTGCTCGACCGACTGGGTGGCGACCAGACCCAGCCGCGCGATGACCTGCCCGAGCCGGCCGCGGTGTTCCCAGGCACGCGGCGTGAGGTTGCTGCGGGTGAGCCCGGGGTGCGCCAGCGCGCTGACGATCGGCGAACCGGCGGCGCGCAGTCGACGGTCCAGCTCGACGCCGAAGACCGTGGTGGCCAGCTTCGACCGCCCGTAGGCGGCAGCCGCCCGGTAGTTCCGCTCGAACATCAGGTCGTCGAAGTCGAGGTGCGCGTTCTTGTGGGTGATGGAGCTGAGACTCACCACCCGGGCGTTCCGCGCCCCGCAGAGGGCGCCCAGCAGCAGACCGGTCAGCGCGTAGTGGCCCAGCATGTTGGTGGCGAACTGCAATTCGAAGCCGTCGGCCGTCGTACGCCGGGGGCCGAGCAGCACCACGCCGGCGTTGTTGACGAGCAGGTCGATCGTCGCGTGGTCGGCGGTCAGCTTCGCGGCGAACGCGCGTACCGAGTCGAGGCGGGCCAGGTCCAGTTCGCGCACCTCGACGTCGCCGCCGATGCGGCGGGCGGCCTGCTCGCCGGCGGCGGTGTTGCGCACGGCCAGCACGACGTGGGCGCCACGGCGGGCCAGCTCGGTGGCGGTGACCAGGCCGAGGCCCGAGTTCGCGCCGGTCACGACGGCCACCCGGCCGTGCTGGTCGGGGATGCGGTCGGTGGTCCATCCGGTCATCTGCTGCTCCTCGGTGCGGGGTACGCGTCGAGCGAGGACGCTAGGAGCGATCCGGTCCGGCTCGGTCGTACGCGGTTGCCTAGGTCCACGGGACCTACCGTGCGCGTCCGGGGAGGCGGCACACTGGCGGCATGAGCAGCGCGCATCCGTACGCCCGCGAGCTCGGCGCCTTCCTCCGCGCCCGGCGCGGCCGACTGCGGCCACACGACGTCGGCCTGGAGCCGGGCGGCCGGCGCAAGGTGACCGGGCTGCGGCGTGAGGAGCTGGCCCTGCTGGCCGGGTTGAGCACCGACTACTACCAGCGGATGGAGCAGGGTCGGGAGGTGCGCCCCTCCGACGACGTCCTGGACGCGCTCGCCGGCGCGCTCGGCCTCGACGACGTGGAACGCCGGCACCTGTTCACGCTGGCCCGCGCCGCCCGCCGGCCGGTGCCCGTACGGCCCGACCGTGGCCCGGAGCGGGTGCCGGAGGGCACCCGTCGGCTGCTGCGGGTGATGGACGCCCCGGCTGTCGTCCTCGGTCGGCACCTGGACCTGCTCGACTGGAACCCGATGGCCGAGGCGCTGCTCGGCGACCCGGTGGGCTTTCCGCCCGACCGGCTCAACATGCTCCTGCTCCTGTTCGACGACACGCTGACCGGGCAGCGGAGCTGCCCGGACTGGGAGCGGCAGGCGCTGGACTACATCGGCATGATGCGCGCCGCGGTCGCCGCCGACCCCACCCATCCCCGCGCCACCGCCGTCGTCGGCGAGCTGAGCATCCGCAGCGCCGAGTTCCGGCGGCTGTGGGCTCGCCACGACGTCCGCGCTTCGGTCAGCGGCACCAAGACCTTCCGGGCGCCCGAGGTGGGTGACATCGTCCTGGACTGGGACACCTATCCGCTCCCCGGTAACCCCGGGCCGGTCCTGCTGGTCTTCACCGCCGAGCCGGGAAGCCCCGACGCGGACCGGTTGCAACTGCTGGCGTCGCTGCACGCGACCCGCTCCGCCCGAGGAACGACCTCAACTACATGGCCTTAGGCTTCTAGCTACAGGGTGTAGGCTGGGGACATGGCACGAGCGAACCTGACCCCGGCGGTCGTCATCACGGCGGCGGCGGACCTGGCCGACCGGGAAGGATTCGACGCGATCACCCTGTCGGCGCTGGCCCGCCGCTTCGGGGTGCAGACCGCGAGCCTCTACTCGCATGTCCGCGACCGCTCCGCGCTGCTGGACAGCGTGCACGAGCTGGCCCTCGGTGAGCTCGCCGACCGGATCGCGATCGCCATCGGCGGCCTCTCCGGCCGAGACGCGCTCGTCGCCCTGGCCGACGCGCACCGCGACTACGCCCGCCAGTTCCCTGGCCGCTGGGCGGCCCTGCAACGCCCCGCCGCGGCGTCGACCGTCCAGTCGGAGGCGGCCGGTCAGGTCGTCGCGCTCACCCTGGCGATGCTCCGCGGCTACCGGTTGCCGGAGACCGAGCTCGTGCACGCCACCCGGCTGCTCGCCGCGACCATCAACGGCTTCCTGGCGCTGGAGGCGAGCGGCAGCATCGCGCATCGCGAGCCTCCGGCCGAGCTCTCCTGGCGGCGAGCGTTGGACGCACTCGACACGGTCTTCCGGTCCTGGCCCACCGAAGGGAACTCCTGATGCCCATCCGGCCCGACCTTCTCCGCGGCGTCGCCGAGGTCGAGGTCACCCCGCGCGGCCTGCGGCCCCACCGGCTGCCCGCCTGGGTGCGCGAGCAGTTCCCGGACGGGCAGCTGCTCTCGATGGAGGCCCAGCCCTCCGGCGCACGCCTCGTGTTCGGGACGGCGGCCAGCACGATCAAGCTGGTGAGCCAGCCGACCCGGATCGCCTACACGGGCGCCGAGCGACCGCGCGGGCGCATCGACGTGTACGCCGACGGCGAGCTCACCGTCCGCGACGTGCTCGACGGCGGCGACCGGATCGAGGTCGACCTGGCCAGCGGCCAGACCACTTTCCATCCCGGGCCGACACACACGACCACGGTCTCCGGTCTGCCCGCGGGCCGGCACCGCATCGAGGTCTGGCTGCCGCACAACGAGAGCGTCGAACTGGTCGAGCTGCGAGCCGACGCGCCCGTCGAGCCGGACGACGCCAGCCGGCCGCTGTGGGTGCACCACGGCAGCTCGATCAGTCACGGCTCGAACGCGCTGGCGCCCAGCGAGATCTGGCCGGCCGTCGCCGCCCGCCGCGCCGGCGTCGAGCTGCGCAATCTCGGCCTGGGCGGCAGCGCGCTGGTCGACCCGTTCCTGGCCCGCGTGATCCGCGACGCCCCGGCCGACTACATCAGCGTCAAGCTCGGCATCAACGTCGTGAACCTCGACGCGATGCGACTCCGTGCCTTCGTCCCCGCCGTCCACGGCTTCCTCGACACGATCCGCGACGGGCACCCGGACGTCCCGCTGCTCCTGATCTCACCGCTGTTCTGCGGCATCCACGAGGACACCCCCGGCCCGGGCGCGATCGACCCGGCCTCGATCGGCACCGGCCAGGTGCGTTTCGTCGCGACCGGAACACCTGACGACGTCCCGTTGGGACGCCTGACGCTCCAGGTCATCCGGCGTGAGCTGCGCTCGCTGGTCGACCGGCGCGCGGCCGACAAGAACCTGCACTACCTCGACGGCACCGCCCTCTACGGCTCGGCCGACGCCGCCGAGTTGCCCCTGCCCGACGGCCTGCATCCGAGCCCCGAGGCCCACCAGCGGATCGGCGCCCGCTTCGCCGAGTACGCCTTCACCGGCGCCGGCCCGTTCGCCAGATGACCACCGAGCCCGTCGACGGTCGGACCGAGGCGCCTACGCGCCCTGTCCCTGGTTCTGCATCAGTCCGCCGTCCATGAAGTACGTCGACCCAGTGACGTAGTCGGCGTCGTCGCTGGCCAGGAAGACGGCGAGCTTGGCGATCTCCTCCGGCTGCGCGGCCCGCTTCCACGGGATCGACTGCACCTGCTCCTCCAGGTACTTCGGGTCGTCGATCGCCTGCTGGTTGAACGGGGTGAGCACCATGCCGGGCCCGATGTTGTTGACGTTCATGTGCATCGGGGCGACCTCCAGGGCGATGCTCTTGGCCAGTTCCAGCATGCCGCCCTTGCTGGCGTCGTAGTCGGAGCCGCCGGCCCGGGCCACCTCCTGGTGGATGGAGGTGATGTTGATGATCTTCCCGTTCCCGCCCTGGTCACGGCGGTGCTGGATGAACCGTCGGCAGCAGAAGAACATCCCGTACAGGTTGGTGCGGATGGCCCGGTCCCAGGTCGCGGTGTCCAGATCGGCCACCGGAATGCCGGAGGCGTCCACACCCGCGTCGTTCATCAGGATGTCCAGTCGGTCGAACTCGGCGAGGGCCTCGTCGAACATCGCCTCCACCTGGTGCTCGACGCTGATGTCGCCCTGCACCACGACAGCCCGCTGGCCGGTTCTCTCGATCTCGGCCTTCGTGTGGTTCGCACCGGCGTGGTCGTGCAGGTAGTGCACCACCACGTCGGCGCCCTCCCGGCCGAACTCGATCGCCGTGGCCTGCCCGATACCCGAGTCGGAGCCGGTGATCAGGGCGGTTCTGCCCGCCAGTCGTCCGGTCATCAGCACGCTCCCCTCCGTGGCTGTCGCCTCGCGGTGGGCGTACCCGCTGGCCGCGGCCCTAAGCGGACGGGCTCGGTCGCCGCAAACCGGACGCACGGGCGGCTACGTGTCGCTGCCCGGCTCGGACTGGCCGATGGCCCAGGCGGCGTTGATGAGACCGATGTGGGACAGCGCCTGGGGAAAGTTTCCGATGAGGCTGCCGTCGCGGCGGTCGACCTCTTCCGACAGCAGACCGAGATCGTTCGCCCGGGCGGTGACGCTCTCGAAGATCTGCTTGGCCTCGTCGATCTGCCCGGTCATGGCCAACGACTGGGCCAGCCAGTACGAGCAGATGATGAAGGCGCCCTCCTCGCCGGCGCCCGTCCAGCGTTGGACGAGGTCGTCCCGTCCCAGTTCACGCCGGATGGTGTCCACGGTGGCTCGGACCCGGTCATCGTGGCCGGGCAGAAACCCGATGATCGGCATGACGAGCGCCCCGGCGTCCAGGTGGTCGGACCCGAACGCGCCGGTGAACGCCTGGCGGGAGGGGCTCCAGCCCTCGTCGAGGATCGCCTCGCGGATCTGCTCCATGGCCTGCGACCACCGTGGCACCCGCGCCTCGGCGTCCAGGGCCGGCGCCAGCTTGACGGCCCGGTCCAGGGCCACCCAGCACAACAGCTTCGACGTGAGGTAGTGCCGCTCGCCCTCGCGTCCTTCCCAGGTGCTGGCGTCGGGCTCCCGCCACGTGTCGGCGGCCTGGTCGGCCAGCGACCGCAGCAGGTTCGCGGCGACCGGCGACGGGTCCGCGAGTTCTTCTCGCAGGACCGAGGCGCACTCCAGGATCTCGCCGAGGACGTCGAGTTGCTTCTGTTGCCAGGCGTCGTTACCGATCCGCACCGGTCGGCTGCCCTGGTAGCCCTCCAGGTGCTCCAGGGTGTGTTCAGTCAGGTCGCGCTCCCCACCCACACCGAACATGATCGGCACGTGAGCCCCGGTGTCCACCGAGCCGACGCATCCGGCCATCCAGTCGAAGAAGCGGTGCGCCTCGTCGGGACAGGCGGCCACCCACAGCGCCCGGAGGGTGGCGCTGCCGTCGCGGAGCCATCCGAACCGGTAGTCCCAGTTCGCCGCGCCGCCCACCTCCTCCGGCAGCGAGGTGGTGGGCGCCGCGACCACCGCACCGGTGGGCTGGTAGGTCATCGCCTGAAGGACCAGGGCGCTGCGCCGGACCTGCTCCCGGTACGGCCCCTGGTAGTCGTGGTGGATCCGGTCCCAGGACTGCCAGGCGGCGATGGTGTCCCGCAGCGCCGCGCGCCCGTCGAGCGGCACGGTCCGCGGGTCGGCGGCCCGGCGGTGGTGCAGCGCGAACACGGCGCTGTCACCCTCGGTGAGGGTGAGCCGCCCGCTCACCAGCGATCCGTCAACGTCAAGATCACGGTCAGCGACCAGGATCAGGCGGTCCGCGGCTCCGGATATCTCTATCCCCAGCGGCGTCCGGGCAACCGTCGGGCTGACCAGTCCGTACTCCGGCCGGGCCGCGAGCTCGACCTCCACGTCCACCGCTCCGGCGACAACCTCGACCTGCCGGAGCAGGACATGGGGGGACGTGTAGCCGATTCCGTGCTCTCGTTCACCGGCGCCGAGACTGAGGGCGTCGGTCAACCGCAGCACACCGTCCTGGCCCTGGAACTCCGTGCGAAGCACCATTGTCCCGTCGAGGTAGTGACGAGAGGTCGTATACCGCCCGAGCGGCCGGATCGACCAGAAGCCGCCGGTGGAGCCGAGCAGACGCGCGAAGACGCTCGGCGCGTCGAACCGGGGCGGGCACCACCAGTCGACGGACCCGTCCGAGGAGACCAGGGCGGCGCCCTGACAGTCGCCGAGCAACGCGTAGTCACTGATCACAGCCACGCCCGGCACCTACCCGCGGTGGCGCACCCTACGCGCCTCGGTGCGCCCCGCAGACCGGCGGAAACGCCGGCGTTGCGCTCCCCCACCACGGCCGGTCAGCCTCGGCAGGCCCGGTCCGGAGTCAGGTCGGGCGCCGGTCAGCCCACTGTCAGGTCCCGGCACCGGCGTAGGACGGCCAGGGCGGCGGGCGCGTCCCGACCGTCGATGCCGGCGGCGAGTTCCGCCACCGCCGGCGCGGCCCGGGCCGGTTCGCCCGCCGCCACGGCCGCCTCCGTCAGCACCTCGACGGCCTCGGCGGCCCACGCCCAGATGCCCTTTCCCCGCACCAGTGCCAGCGCCTCGGCGGCGTGCCCGGCTGCCTCGTCCGGTCGTCGGCCGAGCATCAGCCGCGCCAACGCCGACAGCGCCTGCACCAGGGGCCAGATGGCACCGGCGCGGCGCGCGTCGGCGACCACGCCGCGCAGCGCGCGCTCGGCCGCCGTCACCTCGCTGCCCTCGGCGGTACGGGCCAGCACGGTGGCCAACTCGGCCCGGGCGTCGAGCAGGGTGACCGGCATCCGCTCGGCGGCGGCGACCAGCCGGGCGAGCCGATCGGCCAGTCCGTCCCACCGCCCGGCCGCCCGGTCCAGGGACAGCTCGGTGGCCTCGACGAGGGGGAACAGCCGCTCGTACGCGGTCTCCACGACCAGTTCCCGACCGGTCGCCAGCAGCGCGGCCGCCTGACTCACGTGCCCGGCGTGCAGCGCGCCCTGCGCCCAGTTGAGGCAGGCGCGGGCGTGCTCCCGGGGCCGGTCCGCCAGTTCGGTCGAGGCGCGCAGCTCGGCAATGATCGCCCAGGCCGCCGGGTCGCCCAGCTCCAGCAGCAGGGAGGCGCGGGCGATCCGGACCGCGAGGTCGGCGGCCGGGTCGCCGCTGGCCGTGGCGGCGGCCTCCGCCTCGGCGCATCGGGCCAGGTGCTCGTCGACGTGCCGGCCGACGACGGTGTCGGGCGCCGCCAGCACCGCCAGGGCCTGGGCTCGGCGGAGCGGGGCGCGCAGGTAGGGCACCGCGCGCTCGATCTCGGCGTACCCTCGCAGCGCCTCACCCTGTTGGCGCAGCATCCGGCCGAGCATCAGGCCCAGCTCGCCCCGGGCGCCGGGTGGCAGCCCCCGGTCGGCGAGCAGACGCTCCAGCACCGGGATCGCGTCGGCCTGGCTGAGTCCGTCGATGGCGGCGCGTGCCAGCTTGTTGGCGAGCCGGGCCCGGACCGGCCGGGGCAGTTGGGGAACGTCCATCGTGTGGAACAGGAATCTGGCGGCGGTGGCGTCGTCGCCGCGTCCGGTGGCCAGGTCGGCGGCGGCCTCGCTGTTGCGGACGAAGTCGGTCCAGCTTCCGGCGAGCCGGTAGTGGTGGGCCAGCTGGGCGACCGGTTTCGGTAGGTGGTGCTCCAACACCCGGGCGATGCGCAGGTGCAGCCACTCCCGGGTCTCGCGGGGCAGCAGGTCGTACACCACCTGCCGGGCCAGGTCGTGCCGGAAGCGCAGCCCGTGGCCGGGGTCGTGCATGAGGCCCGCCCGGTGCGCCGCGGCCAGGGCGGCGGCGACCGGCTCCCGGCCCAGGTTGAGCGCCGCGGCGAGGACGCTCTGGTCCGGCGCGAGCCCCAGCACGGCGGCGGCGCCCAGCACCTCCCGGGCGGCTTCGTCGAGGGGGCGCAGCCGCCAGAGCAGCACGTCGCGCAGCAGGAACGGGACGCTGTCGTCGGCCAGTGGGTCGCCGCCGCGCTCGGCGAGCGTGCGCAGCACCTCCTCGACCACGAACGGTATGCCGGCGGTCCGGTCGAGCAGGGCGGCGGTCAGCTGCGGCGGTGGATCGTCCAGGCGCAGCGTCTGGGCGGCCATTCGGCGGACGTCGTCGGCGCCGAGCGGGCCGAGCGGCATGCGGGTGACCGCCCACGGTGGAGTGCGGGCCAGCGCGTCGTGGATCGGTGTGGTGCCACCCGGTGGCGGGGTGCGGGCGGTCAACAGCACCGCGAGCCCGTCGACGGGGTGGGTGCCCAGGTAGCTGAGCAGCTCGCACGTGACGGGGTCGGCCCAGTGCAGGTCCTCGAGCACGAGCACGGTGGGGGTGAGCGCGGCCAGCACCGCCGCGACGGCCCGGAGCAGCCGGTGCCGCTCGGCCGCCGGATCGGCCAGCGGGGGCGGCGCGGCGGGCAACCGGTCCGCGAGTTCGGGCAGCAGCGGCGCGAGCGCGCCGGCGACCGGGTTGAGCGGGCCGAGCCGGTCGGCGCTGCCCCGGACGGCGTCCAGGAGCGCCCCCAGCGGAAACGGCTCCGGCACGTCGTCGCAGTCGCCGATCAGGCAGTGGCCGGGCATCCCGTCGAGCAGCTGGACGACGAGGCGGCTCTTGCCGATGCCGGCCTCCCCCTCCAGGAGGATCAGGCACGGCGGGGCGTCGAGGAGGCGGCGTAGTGACCTCAGCTCGGCGGTCCGCCCGACGAACTCGACGGGTCCGCGCAGCCGTGGTCGGCGGATGTCGGCGGGGACCCCACCGCCCTGCGTCGTGTTCTCACCGCCGTCGACCACCGGGGCGAGCACATCACCCGGGTGGGGAACGGCGACCGGCCGGCGCTGCGACAGTGAACTGGTTCACATCGCGGCGCCGGCCGGCGTCCCCGGTCAGGACTGGACGGTGATCGGCACGGACTTGAGGGGTCCGTCGCCGTTGCGGAAGTCCACGAACCCGATGTAGCGCTTGCCGGGGGCGAGCCCGGACCAGCGCAGGGTCAGGTTCGCCGTCGCACCCGCCTGCACACTGCGCTGCTTGGGGTCGATGGTGAGCTTGCCGGTGACGGTGCCGGGCGCGCCCGGCAGGTAGGTGGTCACGGTGTAGGTGTCGGTCTCCTGCCCCGCCGGCAGGTTCTCGGTGAACTCCTGCTCGACGACGAGGACGTACTCCCCGGCGCCGTCCGGCAGGTCGACCCGGGCTCCGTCACGCCCGCTGGCCGTGGCGGTGACGAACTTGCCCGCCGTGTCGTAGACGTTGACGCTGAACTCGGTGCACGCCATCGTCCCCTCCTCGTCGTCCCAGTCGATGTGGGAGCAGACCGGCAGTCGCGAGGTCACCTGGACCTGCGGGTTGCGGGTCCCGGCCGGCACCCGGACGGTGCTCTTGTGAATCGACGGGGGCAGCGGGTTGGGCAGGTTGTCCAGCGAGCCCCAGTCCCAGCTCACGCCGCCGCCGGTCAGGGTGACGGTACTGCTGGTGCCGGCGGTCAGGCCGGTGAGCTGCGAGACCAGCTTGCCCTGGTAGCCCACCTCGGCGGCGATCTTGATGGTGCCGGAGGTGCCGGTGCCGGTGAACCTGTCGGGCACGCTGAGCCCGGTGTTGTGCACCACCAGCGGGGTCCGCACCTGGTGGCGGTGCTCGTCGCGCCAGATCACCGCGCCGTCGACCCAGGTGTCGAACGCGCCACCGGCGTTGGTGACCTCCACCTTGAACTCGGCGCTCTTGCCGGGCCGCAGCTGGAGCTTGGCCGGGGTGACCTTGACCTTGTAGCCGGCCGGGGCCTGGACGCTGGAGGTGTAGGTGCTGGTCTTGTCGCTGACGTTGGTGACGGTCCGGGTGACGGTCTGCTTGCCCACCATCCGGCCCAGCGAGATCGACGGGTAGTTGAGCTTGGCGGTGTCGAGCGCGCCGATCTCGTCGCAGCCGTCCATCTGCAGGTACTCGGTGCCCCGGGCGGCCACGCCGCACAGGTAGCGCATCCAGTCCTGCGGCCCGGAGTCGTAGACCAGGCCCGGGTCGAAGGCACCACCCGGGTTGACCTGGCCGGCCCCGTAGTTGAGTGGGGTGGCGTCGTAGCTGCCGATCTTGATCGGGTTGCCCTTGTCGGTCGTGTCGACGGCCGTGGTCATCAGCGCCGAGCGCACCGCGGCCGGCGACCAGTCGGGGTGCTTCGCCAGCACCAGGGCGGCGATGCCGGCGATGTGCGGTGCCGCCATCGAGGTGCCCGACTCCACGGCGAAGTCGTTGCCGCCGCCGGCCGGCGAGAACGCCGCGGCGATGTCCTGCCCGGGGGCGCTGATGTCCGGCTTGAGCAGGTCACCGGCGTTCAGGTTGGACGGACCCGCCGACGAAAAGGCGGCGACCTGCGGCCCCTCGACGGTCTCCTGCTTGCCCGCCGAGATGCTCGCGGTGGCGTTGCCGGCGGCCACGTAGGCGGTGACCCGGGCGAGGGCGACCTCGTCGATGTGTACGGTCGGCACGGTCTGCACGTCGGCGTTGAGGGAGTTCAACGAGTCGTTGTAGAGGACCATGCCGACGCCGCCGGCCCGGGCCACCTCGATGCTCTTGTCGGTACGCGGGATCTCGCCCCGCAGGCAGAGCACGATCGCGCCCTTGACCTTGGCCGGGTCGAGCGTGTTGTCGGCGCAGAGCTCGGCACCGTACGTGTCGTTCGGGTCGGGTCCCGCGGTCCTGCTGAAGACCAGCCGTGCCGGCCCGACGGCGGTCTCGCCGACGCCCGCGCCGGTGAGGACGGTGCCGTCGCCGAGGGTCAACTTGCGCAGGTACTGCCGGTCGGTGGTGCTCGCGGCGACCGTGGTCAGCCACGGCAGCGAGTTGTCGACCGTGCCCGCGTACGGTCCGGCGTTGCCGGCGGCCGCGGAGACGAAGACGCCCGCCGCGGCGGCGTTGTAGAACGCCGCGTCGATCGCGCCGAAGATCTCGCTGTCGTCGCCGATCGAGTAGTTGATCACGTCGACGCCGTCGGCGACCGCGTCGTCGATGGCGTGCACGATGTCGACGTCGGTGCCGGTGGCGGAGCCCGCGCCGTTGTCGTAGAGCGCCTTGTAGATCGCCAGCCGGGCGGCCGGCGCCATCCCGGAGATCATGCCGAGATCCTGGCTGCCCGAGGAGGCCGGTACGCCGTGGTTGCCGGCGGCGGTGCTGGCCGTGTGGGTGCCGTGGCCGTTGCGGTCACGCGGCGAGGAGTACTCGTCCGGGAACTGGTCGGCGATCCCGCTGTCGTTGTACCAGCGGGCGCCGATCACCTTGTTGTTGCAGGTGATGGGGGCCTCGACGCCGGCGTCGCAGACGCCTCGCCACTTGGCGTCGACGATCGCCTGGTCGGGGCGCGGGGAGGGCAGCGGCGCGAAGCTCGCGCTCTCGGGCCAGAAGCCGCTGTCGATGACCCCGACGATCATGCCCTCACCGGCGTGGGCGACGTCGCCGAACTGCTGCTGCCACACCCCGCCCTGACCGGTCATGCCCAGGTAGTCCGGGGTGTGCGAGGTGGCGGCGCGCACCGTCCGGCTCTCGTAGACGGCGCGCACGCCGCGGGTCGCCCGCAGTCGTGCCGCCTGCGGCTTGGTGAGGTCGACCGCGAAGCCGTTGAACGCGGTCTCCATCGTCACCCGGGGCTGGCTGGCGGGCAGGCCCACGCTCGTCAGCACGTCCGCGCGCTTCTGACGCAGGTGCTGGCGGTAGGCCTGGGCGTTGCCGGAGTTGCGGTTGAGCTTGCCGCCTCCGGTCGGCTTGGTGGCCGCGATTCCGGCCACGCCGCCGCTGTAGGTGGCCAGCGGTTCGTCGTCGAGCTGGACGAGGTAGCGGGTGGTCGGTCCGCCGGCGGCCGTCGGGGCCGCGGCGGCGCCTCCCGGCAGGCTCGTCAGACCGGCCGCCGCAAGCGTGACGGCAGCCAGCATGCTGACCGCGCGCCTGCCTCCTCCCGGCCGGTGTGCGTTGCGTTGTGGCACGTCTTGCCCTCCACGTTCGGTGCCGGCCACCACGGGTGGTGGCGGTGGCCGAAACGTAGGATCGGCAACCCGTTCCAGAGAAGAGCTCGTCATCCGGCCGTCATCTCGGAAACAAGCTCGTAACATCGCGGGTACTTTCCGCGTCATTTCCGCGACCCCAGAGCCCTTCGGCCCGCCCCGCGGACCGGGATCGCGTCGCGGCTCGCCTTCCTGAGACCGAACGTTCTATTCGCTAGAATGGGTGCATGACGCGCGACGAGCCCGACACCCGGCCCTCCGAGGCACGACGCCGACTGCTCGACACGGCAATCCGGATCTTCTACGCCGAGGGCATCCACTCCGTCGGAGTGGACCGGATCATCGCCGAGGCGAAGGTGACCCGGGCGACGTTCTACCGGCACTTCCCCAGCAAGGACGACCTCATCCTCGCCTACCTGCGCGAGGTGCACCGGATGGAGCGCGGCATGGTCGACGCGGCCATCACCGCCAACCCGTCGCCGGCCGAGTCCCTCCTGGCCGTCGCCGGCGCGATCGCCGACCGCATCACCTCGCCGGTGTTCCGTGGCTGCGCATTCCTGAACGCCGCGGCGGAGTACCCCGACACGGACCATCCGGTGCACCAGGAGATCATCGCTCACCGGGAATGGTTCCTGGACACCATCACCGCGCTCATGGTGCAGGTCCACGAGGAGACGGCGGACTCCGCCGCGCGTCACTTCGTCATGCTCCGCGACGGTGCCATGGCGGCCGGTTGCCTCTTCGACCCCGCGTTGGTGTCCGAGACGTTCCTGCGCGGCGTCGAGGGACTTCTGCGGGTCAACACCGAGCGCCAGTCAGCCGGATCGGCCCGCTAGCGCGAGGGCGGTGACGCGCACAGCGGCGGTCCACTCGTCGAGGTCGAGTGGACCGCCGCTGTCTTCGTGCTCGGTGCGCCTGCTGACACGCCGAGCGTGTCCACCTCCGGTCAGCGACCGTAGGCTTCCAGCAGGCGCAGCCACACCTCGCTGACCGTCGGGTACGCGGGCACGGCGTGCCACAGCCGATCCAGCGGAACCTCGCCGACGACGGCGATCGTCGCCGCGTGCAGCAGTTCCCCGACGTCCGGACCGACGAGGGTGAAGCCGACGATCACCTTCCGGTCCTCGTCGACGACCATCCGGGCGTGTCCCTGGTATCCGTCCGCGTGCAGCGCGGCTCCCGCGACGGCGGCCAGGTCGTAGTCGACGACCCGGATCCGCAACCCGGCGGCCGCGGCGGCGGCCGCGGTCAGCCCCACCGACGCGACCTCCGGGTCGGTGAAGACGACCTGCGGCACGGCACGCTCGTCGGCGGTGGCGACGTGCCGACCCCACCGGCCGTCCTGCACCGGCTCGCCCTTGGCCCGCGCCACGATGACGTCACCCACCGCGCGCGCCTGGTACTTGCCCTGGTGGGTCAGCAGCACGCGCCGGTTGACGTCACCGGCCGCGTACAGCCATCCGTCGCCGATCAACGCCCCGGCTCCGTCGACGACCCGCAGGGTGTCGTCGACCCTGAGCCAGGCGCCCGGCTGCAGGCCGATCCGGTTGAGGCCGATGTCCTGCGTGTTCGGCGTACGGCCGGTAGCGACCAGGACTTCATCGGCTTCGACCTGCTCGCCGTCGGTGAGCTTGACGTGCACCGTGTCGTCGCCGTCGCGGTGCACCGACGCGGCCTCGGCACCGAGGCGTACGGACACGCCGGCGTCCCGCAGCGACCGCGTGACCCGCTCACCGACGAACGGCTCGGCCTGCGGCAGCACACCGTCACGGGCCAGCACCGTCACCACGGATCCGAGACTCGCGAACGCCGTCGCCATCTCCGTGGCCACCACGCCGCCACCGATGACGGCGAGCCGACCGGGAACCTCGCTCGCGGCGGCCGCCTCCCGGCTGGTCCACGGTGCTGACTCGCGCAGCCCGGTGACGTCCGGGACCAGCGCGCCGCTTCCGGTCGCGACGACGACCGCATGCCGCGCGGTGAGCGAGATCGCGGCACCGTCCGCACCGGTGACCTCGACGACCCGTTCGGCGCTGATCCGGCCCTGGCCGCGGTACAGCGCGATCCCGGCCGAGTCGAGCCAGGCCACCTGCCCGTCGTCCGACCAGTTCGCGGTGAAGGAGTCCCGGCGGCGCAGGACGGCGGACGCGTCCAGGTCGCCCGTCACCGCCTCACGTGCCCCGGGCAGCCGACGTGCCGCGCGCAGCGCGGCGGCGCTGCGCAGCAACGCCTTCGTCGGCATGCACGCCCAGTATGAGCACTCACCGCCGACGAGTTCCCGCTCGACGATGGCGGCGGTCAGGCCGCCCCGCACGACCCGGTCGGCGACGTTCTCCCCGACCGGCCCCGCGCCGATGACGACGACGTCGTACGTGACGCTGTCCATGTCAGTTCCCCTTCGCGGTGCGGCCGAGGCGGATGGCCGCGATGAGGAAGAAGATGGCGCCGGGGATGGCGTAGCCGATCGCGTTGGCCAGCGCCGGGTTGTCCGCGGCGGCACTGGCGATGAACGACCCACCGGCGAGGACCGAGAGGCCACCGCTGATGATCATCGGCCACTGGCCGCCCATCCTGCGCCGAGGGACAGCCACGACCAGCTGCACCAGGCCGGCCACGACCGCCCAGGCGCCCCAGACCCGCAGGACCGCCGGAATGCCGGACGTCCCGGCCAGGGCCAGACCGACCGCGGCGAGCAGGCTGACCGCCATGTTCACGTAGAGCAGGGTGGGCGATCCGGTGGCCCGCGACGAGCGGGCATCGACGACCGCGGCGGCCACGTCGAACAGCGGGTAGATCACGAAGAGCGTGACGGCGAGCGGGTTGAGGTCGCCGGCGATCGCGAACGTCACGGCGGCCCAGACGATCGCGAACGCGAAGCGGACGAAGTAGAGCCGCCGCAGGGCGGATGCCGTCGTCGAGATGCCAGGGGCGGCAACGGTGGTCATGGTCATCCTCTCGATGCTTACTGAGGAACGAAGGTTCCAGGGGGTGACGGAGGCCCGGCATCCGCAAGTAGAACGAACGTTCTGTCACATGCAACGATGCCACCTCGGTCCGCGTTTGTCAAGACCGAACGTTCTATCTCACCTCGGCGCGATCAGGCCCCGGACGGGCGCCGGCCGCGGCGGCGAGTCAGGACGGCAGCGGAATGGCGCTGAAGACGCCGGCCGGGTCGAAGCGAGCCTTCAGCGTCCGCAGGCGCTCGGCGTTGGCCCCGAAACCGAACGGGATCTGGTCCACCGCGTCCGGCGCCAACAGGTTCGGATAGCCGCCCGGCAGGGAGTACGGCTCCAGGGCCGACGCGAGCTCCCGCGCCCACCGCCGGTGCGTCGGCGACTCGCGTTCCTCCGTCCAGATCGAGATGATCTCGACCATGTGGTGCGGCACCCGCGTACCGAAGGCGGTCGCCTGTGGCGCGACCCTGGTCGCGGCGCCGTGGAACGAGTGCAGGGACACCGCCGTCAACGGAGCGGGCTTGCGCGCGACGTGATCGATGAGCGCCTCGATCACCTCGTCGGAGAGCACCGGCACGGACCGCGTCCGGATCTCGACGTGCCGTCCGTACGGGAACATCACCCCGAGCTCGGCCGCGCCCTCAGCGAGGCGCTTCTCGGCGACCGCGGCCACGACGGGTGTGCCCAACCGCGCCAGAGCGTGCACCGGGCCGTCCTCGGCCAGACCCGTCGCCGACGGTCCGCACCAGGTCGGCGCCAGCAGGACGACGGGAGCCCCATCCGGCCCGCTGAGCAGCGCGGTCTGCACCGTCAACTCGTCCGACATGTCCTCGTGCGACGCACGCAGGCGCCGCAGGACCTGGGCGGCCTGGTCGAGCGGGTAGATCACGGTGCCGGTGACGACCGACGGGACTCGGTGGACGTCGAACCGCGCCTCCACCACGACGCCGAAGTTGCCGCCACCGCCGCGCAGCGCCCACAGCAGGTCCTGGTCGCCGGTCTCGTCGGCGACCGCGACGGACCCGTCGGCCAGGACCACCGTGGCGGCCGCCAGGTTGTCGGCGGCCAGTCCGAACCGTCCACTGAGCGGCCCGTAACCGCCGCCCGTCGCCAGCCCGACCATCCCGACCGAGTCGACGGTGCCGGTCACCGCGACCAGCCCGTGCTCCTCGGCGGCTGCCAGGACCTCGCCGATGCTCGAACCACCACCGACCGTCACCTGCCCGCGCTCCGGATGAACCCGCACGCTGTTCATGCCGGACAGGTCGAGCACGAGCCCGCCCGCGCGCAGCGCCCGCCCCGCCCAGTCGTGGCCGCGCCCGCGCACGGACAGCGGCACGCCCAGACGCTGGGCGACCGCGACGCCCGCCTGGACATCGCCGACCTCCTCGCAGCGGATCACGACCGCCGGGCGGTCGGTCACGGCGGCGTTCCACGGCGGCACGGCCGCCTCGATCGCCGCGGCGTCAGTCACGATCCGCTCGGGACGTACCCGGTCGGTGAGTGCGGCGGCGGTACGCACGGCCGGGGAGACATCGGGGTCGTGGGGCATCGGCTCTACTCCTTGACTGCGGCGAATTGGCTGCGGCGGGCGCGGATGACCGTCCGGCCGGGGGTGCGGGCACCCCGCCCGGTCGAGCGGCCTGCTGCCGGACGGGGTGCGGTGCTACTCGATGTCGGAGAACAGCCCCGTGATCTCCACCTGAGCGCCCTGGAGCCCGCCGAAGACGGCGCCGGCGACCGGCGTCGCGACGGCGGCGGAGGCGTCCTCGTAGCTGGCGAAGTACAGGTCGAGAGTCCGGTACGCGGGCGTGGGCGTGCCGTCCTCCTTCGGCCACACCTTGGCCGACTCGATCCGCTGGAGCTTCGGGAACGTCTCCGCGGCCTGGCGTACGTCGGCATAGACCTTCTCGAACTCGTCGGGGTTCGTGGGATTGCCGATGATCAGCGTGATCTTGGTGGGCATGTCGCTCCTTCAATGGTGTCGGGGAATGACGCGCGAGGGAATCCGCGATCCGGCGGTTACCCAAGCAGAACGATCGTTCTGTCTTGTATCAACGGTAGCGACCAACCCCCGCAGCGTCAAGACCGATCGTTCTATCCCCCGCTGCCGGCTCGACGAGAGCCGTTACCCGGCGAGGCGGGTGATCGCGGCCACCGATCGGTCCACGTCCGCTTCGGTCGTGGTCGCGTTGGACACGGAGATCCGCATCAGCCGCCGTCCTCGCCACGTCGTTCCACCGGCCCAACAGGTGCCGTCCGCCTGGACCGCGGCCACCACCCGGTCGGTGCGCGCGTCGTCGCCGAAGCCGACCAGCACCTGGTTGAGGACCACCTCGTTCGCCACCTCGAACCCGGCCGCGGTCAGGCCTGCCGCGAACCGCCGAGCCAGTCCGCAGCAGCGCTCGACCAGCGCGGCGACACCGCCACTGCCCAGTTCCCGCAACCCGGCCCAGACGGCGAAGCCACGGGCCCGCCGCGAGGACTCGGCGGTGAGGTCCGCCCCTTCCGGTGCGCCGCCGGAGCCGACCAGGTAGGCGGCGCTGTAGGACATCGCCGCCGCGTGGACGTCGGGCCGGGCGCAGAACGCGAACGCCGAGTCGTACGGGAGGTTGAGCCACTTGTGGCCGTCGCAGGCCCACGAATCCGCCAGTTCCAGCCCGTCCACCAGATGGCGGGTGACGGGACTCGCCGCCGCCCACAGCCCGAAGGCACCGTCCACGTGCACCCATCCGCCGTGCCGACGAACCAGTTCGCAGGCCTCGCGCAGCGGGTCGCAGGCGCCGGTGTTCACGTTCCCGGCCTGCAGGCACACGATTCTGGGGCCGGACGGGCCGGCGCGCAGCGCCTCGCGTAACGAGGCGAGGTCGATGGCCCCGTTCGGTCCGGCGGGTACCGGGTGCACCAGGTCGGTCCCGAGACCGAGCAGCCGCAGGGACCGGTCGACGGTCCCGTGTCGCTCCTCCCCCGCAATCACCCCGATCGGCGGCGCCCCGAGCAGTCCGCGCCGTTCCACGTCCCAGCCGGCCTCCGCGAGCACCTGGTGGCGGGCGGCGGCGAGCCCGACGGTGTTGGCCGCCTGGGCACCGGTGACGAACCCGACCGACGCCGATGCCGGAATTCCCAGCAGCTCCTTCAACCAGCCACCGGCGGCGGCTTCGGCCGCGACGGCGGCCGGCGAGGAGACGGCGTTGGTCGCGAGCTGGTCCCAACCGGCGGCGACGATGTCGGCCGCGGTCGCCGCCGGGGATGCGCCGCCGACCACGAACCCGAAGTACCGCGGGCCGGCGCTGGCCACCAGCCCCGGCTCAGCCGCGGCGACCAGATCCGCGAGCACCTGCTCCGGCGGGCGGCCCGCGGCGGGCAACGGGCCGGTGAAGGCCTCGGCCAGCACCGCCCGATCGACGGATACGCCGACCGGCCGGTCCGACAGCGAGCGCCGGAAGTCCGCCGCATGGTCGGCCGCCAGACGGAACAGGTGCCTGAAGTCCTCCATCGCCGCAACCTCCCTGATCGACGGAGCCGACACGCATTCGTCTACTGGCTCATCCGTCGGTACCGCAAGGGTCGCTTCTCCTGCTCGGCGAGGGTCAGGGCAGCTCGAACGGCAGCTTGATGCCGTCCAGCGCCCGGGGGCAGAGGCAGTCCCGCTGGTCGGGCAGCCGTTCGACGACGGCGAGCAGCAGGGCCCGTAGCCGGGCGGTGTTCTCGCCGAAGACCCGGAACACCTCGTCCTGGGTCACCGCCTCGTCGCTGGTGACGCCGGCGTCGAAGTCGGTGACGAGAGCGATCGTGGTGAAGCAGAGCGCCATCTCCCGGGCGAGGATCGCCTCGGGGTGCCCGGTCATGTTGATGACCGTGCCGCCGATGCCCGCGTACCACCGGGACTCGGCGCGGGTGGAGAACCGCGGTCCCTCGACGACGACCATCACTCCCCCGTCGTGGACGTCGACGTCCTGCTGACGAGCCGCCGCCAGCACGGCGGCGCGCCCGGCGGGACAGTACGGGTCGGCGAAGGAGACGTGCACCGCGCCCTCGTCGTAGTAGGTCTGGACGCGGCCACTGGTGCGGTCGATCAACTGGTCGGGCAGCACGAAGGTGCCGGGCCCGCACTCGGGCCGCAGGCTACCCACCGCGCACGGGGCGAGAATCTGGCGTACGCCGATCGAGCGCAGCGCCCAGAGGTTGGCCCGGTAGGGGATCCGGTGCGGTGGATGCCGGTGGTCCCGGCCGTGGCGCGGCAGGAACGCCACCGTGCGGCCGGCGACCTCGGCCACGGTGATCGGGTCGGAGGGCGGCCCGTAGGGAGTGGTGACGACGTGCTCGACGGCCTGGTCGAACAGGGCGTAGAGCCCGGAGCCCCCGATGATGGCGAGTTCGGCGAAGGGATGCACCGCCAGCCCTTTCTGTGTCGCGGGTGGGCCCGCTGCCGGGTCCGGGTCGGGTCACTGTGGCTGCGACGGTCGGCGCCACCGTGCCCACCTGATCGCCCACCACACCGCGCTGACCAGGAAGAGCACACCGGTGACCGCCAGCCAGCGGGCGAGGTACGGCACACGTTCCTGGCCGGTGGCGGCCCGGTAGGTGTCCGGGGTCAGCCCGAGGATGCCGGGGAGGAACACCAGGAAGAGCAGGGCGGCCGCGAGCGCCGCGGCCCGGAGGTGATTCAGCAGGGCGACGCGGGCCGCCGGCCCCGCCTCCCGGCCTCCGGCCCGGGTGGCCCGGCGCAGGCCGTGGTCGACGGTCGCGTAGACCGGAAACAGGAGCAGGTCGTGGGCCACGGCCGCGCCGACGAACCAGAGCAGCATCCGGCCGGCCGTCGGCTCCCCGGCCAGTCGCGCGACGACCCAGCCGGCGACGGTGAAGCAGACCAGCATCACCAGCACGTGGCGCAGTCCGCCCCCGTAGGTGGCCCGGAGCCGGTCGGTCCACCTACTCATCGTCGCCGCCCCGGAACTCGATGCGGGCGACCCACTTCGTGCAGTGCACGCCGGGCAGGGCCGGGACGATGATCCGGGCCGGAAAACCGTGGTCGAGCGACAGGTCGACGCCGTTGACCCGCAACGCGAGCAGCGAGTCGCGGTCGAGGACCTGGTTGGCCTGCAGCGTCGCCTGGCGGAACAGGCCCGTGCGCTCCAGCGACTCGACGTGCGCCGAGGCGGGGTCGGGCACGCCGGCGAGCGCGGCCAGGTCGCGCAGCCGTACGCCGGTCCAGGTTTGCAGGGTGGACCACCCCTCGACGCAGGCGATCGGTAACCGGGCGGTGTGCTGGGCCATGGCCAGCAGGGCGGCGCGGTCGACGTGGATCGTGCGGCCGGCGCCGGTCAGCGTCAGCTGCCAGCTCGGGCCGGTCGCGTCGGGTTGGATGCCGGCCGCCGCGGCGCTGCGGTTGATCGGGAAGCCGTTCGGCCCCTCGCCGGGGTCCTGCCCGCGGGGCAGCAGGAGGGCGGTGCGGCGTAGCGGGCCGTCGAGGCTCTGCCCGACCGTCAGCGCCGCCAGCAGCAGGGAGCCGCCGCCGACCAGGGCCACCGCGGCGCGTCGGCTCATGGTGGCCGGTCCGGGCTGGGCGCTGACCAGACCATCGGGGTCGGCGGGTTCGGGTCGGGTCGCGGCGCGGGAGGTGTGCCGCACCTCGCGTGGCGGACGGGACCGGAGCGCGGAGACCAGTCGGGGCAGCTTCAGGGCGACGTGCGCGACGAGCGCGGCGGTGAAGATCCACGCGCCGAAGTAGTGCGCGGTGTAGAAGTCGAAACCGAAGAGGTACGAGTACTGGATGTTGAGCACACCGGTGGCGATCTGGAAGAGGATCCCGCCGACCAGCAGCAGCAGGGACAGCCGTTCCAGCACCTGGGCCACCGAGCGGGCCGGTGGCCAGTCGAACAGCTTGGGAATCACCGACCAGAGCTTGGCGAGCACCACCGGGATCAGGACGATCCCGAGGCCGACGTGCAGGCCCTGGGTGAGGCGGAACAGCCAGGAGGGCCGGGTCGGCCAGTCGAACGGCGGCAGCCGCAGCCAGCCCACGTCGTGGGGAAAGGCCTGACCGAACTGCGGTCCGTAGGCGGCGTAGTCGAGCAGCCCGGTGATGATCACCACGGGGAGCAGGGCGAGCAGCACCAGGCCGAAGACCGAGGTGAGCCACGGGCCCCGCAGCGGGCTGCGCCAGCCGCGCTGGAGGGCTCGCGCACCCGGCGCCGGGTGCCGCTCCAGCGCCCGCCACAGCGGCGCGGGCAAGGCGGCGTCGGTCACGCCGCCCGGGTTCGGCCGGCGTCCGTCATCCGGTTGCCCGTGGTGGTCTTCGGGGCCGGGCGGGCGGGCTGGCACGGGTCTGTCTCCTTAACCACTCCGGGGAGTGAATGTCCCTGTCGGTACGCGGGGCGTTTCTCAGGCGAGGCTAGGAGATGCCGCTGCCGTCCAGGTGAGTTCGCGCCTTACCGAACAATTACCGAACGCGTCAGGATCCGCGGATGTTACGGAGTCCTGACGAGCGGTCTGATCCACCCTGTCGGCCGCCCCGGTTGGCCTACCGTGACCGGAATGCGGGTACTTCTCACCGGCGCGGCCGGGTTCATCGGATCGCAGATCGCCGATCTGCTCGTGACCGAGGGCCACGAGGTGGTGGCGCTGGACCTGCTGTTGCCGCAGGCGCACGGGGGCGAACTTCCCGACTGGTCCCGCCCACACGGGGTGATCCGTGGCGACGTACGCGACGCGGCGGTGTTGGACGAACTCCTCGCCGGAGTGGACGTGGTCTGTCACCAGGCTGCCATGGTGGGGCACGGCCTCGACCCGTCCGACGCACCCGACTACGCCAGCCACAACGACTTCGGCACCGCCGTGCTGCTCGCCGCGATGCACCGGGCCGGGGTCGGCCGGCTGGTCCTGGCGAGTTCGATGGTGGTCTACGGCGAGGGGCGATACGCCTGCGCGCAGCACGACGTCGTCCGCCCCTCGCCGCGTCGGGACGTCGACATCGCCGCCGGCCGCTACGACCCCACCTGCCCGGTCTGCCGTCGACCCCTCACCCCGCTGCTGGTGCCCGAGGACGCTCCATTGGAGCCGCGCAGCACGTACGCGGCGAGCAAGCTGGCCCAGGAGCACCTGGCCGGGGCGTGGGCCCGGCAGACCGGCGGCGACGTCTGGGCGCTGCGCTACCACAACGTCTACGGTCCCCGGATGCCGCGCGACACCCCCTACGCCGGAGTGGCGTCGATCTTCCGCTCGGCCCTGGCCACCGGATCGCGGCCGCGGGTATTGGAGGACGGTCGGCAGCGGCGCGACTTCGTCCACGTCAGCGACGTCGCCCGGGCGAACCTGCTCGCCCTCGCCACCCCGCCGCCGGACGCGCTGGTGCCGGTGAACATCTGCTCCGGCGAGCCGCACACGGTCGGCGAGTTGGCCACGACGCTGGCCACGGCGATGGACGGGCCGACGCCGGTGGTGGTCGGCGGCGCCCGGACGGCCGACGTCCGGCACGTGGTGGCCGACCCGCGACGCGCCACCGAACTGCTCGGCTACACCGCCCGAGTCCGCTTCACCGACGGGATCGCCGCCTTCGCTACCGACCCGCTGCGGGAACCGGCCACCCTCGCCGGCTGACACCCCGACCTGCCGCGTCGGGCCGTCGGGCCGCACACGGCCGTGCGGGCTGGCTCGGGTCAGGAGACGGTCCAGAGCAGATGGTTGACCGCCAGGGCGGTGACGGCCTGTCCCACCAGCCACCAGCGGTGGACGCGCGGGGGCAGCAGGGCCGCGGCCACCAGTAGCCAGACCGTGAACGGCAGCCAGATCCGTTCGACCTCGGCCTTGCTGAGGCCGGACAGGTCCGCGCCGAGTACGGCGAGACCGGCGGCCAGCGGTAGCAGCACGGCCGGGCCGGTCGCGCGTATCACGGCGGCACGATCCCGCACGTCGCGGCCACGGGCCAGTCCGGAGCGTGCCGCGGCGGCGGCCGTGACCACCGCTTGGCGTAGCGCCGGCCCGAGCACCGGGCCGGCGGCGAGCAGCAGGGCCGCGAGGTTCGCCCAGACCCAGTAGGCGTACGGGCGTTCGGCCGCCCAGCCCTGGTAGTAGCGCTCGACCACCAGCCGGTACCCTACCCACCATTGGAAACCGGCGGCCGTGAAGGCGACCGCCACCCCGGCGACCCCGGCCGACGCGGCGAACAGCGCGCCCACCCGGCGCGTCGGCCGCAGCGCGACCACGGCCAGTGCGAGCAGCCCGACCAGCACGAACCCGTACGACAGGTACAGCGCGAAGCCGAGCAGCAGGCCGCCGACCGCCGCCGCGACCGGCCCCCGTACGGCCAGCAGAGCGAGGCCGGCGGCGACCACGCCGGCGAAGATCCCGTCCGCGGAGGCACCCACCCAGACCGCCCCCGGCAGCAGCACCAGGAACGGCGTGGCGGCCCGCGCCGCGTCGGCGGCACCGAGGGCCCGCAGCGTCACCGGCACCGACACCGACACCGTGGCGCCGATCAGGACGCAGGCCAGTGCGGCGCTGGCGCCGCCGGCGAGGCCGACCCGGTCCAGCCAGACGAAGATCAGCAGTGCCCCGGGTGGATGACCGGCGGTGTGCGTGGACCAGGACTCCGGCTGGAAGTCGAGGATCCGGCCGCTGAAGCCGGCCAGCATGGCGGGGATGTCGCCGACCCCGGGCACCTCGTGCAGGTATTCCGCCTGCGGGGTCAGGCGTTGGGTCAACCCGGCCGACGCGCCGTCCACCAGGGCCAACGACAGCGTCCAGGCGACCGCCGCCAGCCAGGCCGCGGCCAGCAGGGCGCCCCACCGGGCCGTCCTGGCCCACCGCATCCCGGGGCCGATCACCACCGCGGCGACCAGCACCGCCGCCGGGGTGCCCCAGCCGACGTGCGGCAGCCAGGTCGCGTACAGCGGGGCGGCGTCGGCGTGCAGGCCCACCCCACGCCGGTTGAGCAGCACGCCGACCAGCACGGCGGCGGCGAGCAGCGCCGCCTCGACGGCGAGCACCGCCAGGTCGCCGAGCCGCCGCCGGGTCGGAGCCCGTTCGGGGGCGGTGCCCAGTGTGGAAGCGGGGTTCATGACGATCGGACGGTACGGCCGCCCCCGGCCTCCCGGTAGCCGAATCGTCGGGTCGTCACCGTTCGGTAAGAACGTGTCGGTGGTAAGGCTTCGGTAATCACTTTCCGGCCCCGGCCGGGCGGGACGCGTTCTAGCGTCGGCGATATGCCGCTGCAGTTCGATCACGACGATGCCGCGCCGATCCCGGTCGACGTGGTGCTGCCGTGCCTCGACGAGGCCGCCGCGCTGCCACTCGTGCTGACCGCGTTGCCCCCCGGTTACCGGCCGATCGTGGTCGACAACGGGTCACGGGACGGGTCGCCGGAGGTCGCCGCCCGGCACGGGGCACGGGTGGTTCACGAACCTGTCCGGGGCTACGGCGCCGCGGTGCACGCCGGGTTGGCGGCCGCCGAGACGGAGCTGGTCTGCGTGCTGGACGCCGACGGCTCCTTCGACCCGACCGAGCTGCCCGCCCTGGTCGCACTGGTCGCGACCGGCGCGGCGGACCTGGCGGTCGGCCGCCGCCGCCCCGTCGCCGCCGGCGTGTGGCCCTGGCACGCGCGAGCCGGCACGGCCCTGGTCGCGGCGCTGCTGCGACGTCAGGGCGTACCGCTGCGCGACCTGAGCCCGATCCGGGTGGGCCGGCGCGAGGCGCTGCTCGCCCTCGGCGTCACCGACCGGGCGTTCGGCTACCCGCTGGAGTTGCTCATTCGAGCGGCCGCCGCCGGCTGGCGGCTCCGCGAGCTCGACGTGACGTACTCGCCCCGGGCCGCCGGCACCCGATCGAAGGTCTCCGGCTCGGTACGCGGCACCCTGCGCGCCACCCGCGACTTCGCGGCCGTGCTGCGAACGGTGGGTGTGCCCCGGTGACCGTCCTGCTGGTGGTGGCGAAGACGCCGGTGCCCGGCGCGGTCAAGACCCGACTCTGTCCGCCCGCCACCCCGGTGCAGGCGGCCCGGATCGCCGCCGCCGCGCTGCGGGACACGCTGGACGCGGTCCGCGCCACCCCCGGCGTGATTCCCGTGCTCGCCTGCGCGGGACAGCTCGCCGATGGCGAGGACGCCGCCGGGTTGACCGCCGCCCTCACCGGGTGGACGGTGCTGCCGCAGCGCGGGACCGGTCTGGGCGAGCGACTGGCCAACGCGTACGCGGACGTGGCGGCGGCCTTCCCGGACCGGCCGGTGCTCCAGATCGGCATGGACACACCACAGGTGACGGCGCACCAGCTCGCCGCCGCCTCGCGCCGACTCGCCGGCGTCGGCGCGGTCCTCGGCGCGGCGGTCGACGGCGGCTGGTGGGCCCTGGGCCTGCGCGACCCCCGACACGCGTCCGCGCTGCGCGGTGTGCCGATGTCCACGCCCGAGACCGGCCGGCGCACCTGGGCGGCGTTGGTGGACCGGGGACTGCGGCCGACGCCGCTGCCGGTGCTGCGGGACGTGGACGAGTGGGCCGACGCGCTGGCGGTGGCCACGACGGTCACCGGCAGCCGGTTCGCGCGGCAGATCGCGGCGGTCCGCCGCACCCTCGTGACCAGCGGGGGGCTCGGATGACCTCCGTCTTCACCGTTCGCACGAACGGCGGCGACGCCGGACCGGGTGCCGAGGCCGGCCTGATCGCCGAGCACACCCGGGCCGGCGGTCCACCGGTCGACGGCGGACGCGGCTTCGCCGCCGCGCTGCGGTCCCGGGGCAGCGACGAGCACTGGCTCGTGTACGACGACGGGGCGCGCAGTCGGCTGCCCGCCCGCCGCTGGCACGGGCCCCCGGAGCCGGCGACGGCTGCGGTGGTGGCCCGCTGCGCCGGTCCGACCCTCGACCTCGGCTGCGGGCCCGGCCGGCTCACCCTGGCGCTCGCCCGCGCCGGCGTCACCGCGATCGGCGTCGACGTCAACGCGTACGCGGTCGCCACCGCGCGGGCCCGTGGAGCCGTGGCGATCCACCGTGACGTGTTCGAGCCCCTGCCCGGCGAGGGCCGCTGGGCGCACGCGATCCTGCTCGACGGCAACATCGGCATCGGTGGTGACCCAGTCGCGCTGCTGCGCCGCTGTCGGGCACTGCTCGACCCGGCCGGCACCGTCCTGGTCGAACTCGAACCGCCGGGGCCCGGACTGTGGCAGGGACACGCCCGAATCGCCACCACACACCGCACCGGCCGGCTCGCCCTCGGGCCGCTGTTCCGCTGGGCGCGACTCGACACCCGAGCCGTACACCACGTGGCTCCCCACGCCGGCTTCGCCGTACGTGAGATCCTCCAACGCGGCGGGCGCTGGTTCGGTGAACTGAACGTCTCGCGGCCTGGGCCGGCGACGAAGCGCTGAACGGCCCGGGCAGACACCGGCCGACCCGCGCGCCCGGACGGTCGCATCGCCCCTGGCCCGGCACCCTGCACCGCATGTCACCGGACTGTCATACGACCGCGCGGTCGTCTCCATCAGCGCAGGAGAAAGTTGGATCGTTCGTTACCGCTCCTCGACCTGCAACCGCACGAGATGGTGATCAAATTGTCCGAGTCCCGGCACGTCGACGCAGCCGCCATCGGGTTGCTGCTCATGGTCAACCGTGGCCCATCCAGACGCGGCGCAACGACGAAGCCGTCCGCCGCTCTGATCCGCAGCACACCCCGATCGCCGGTTCGGCCAGTTCCACCGAGCACGTACCGGCGGATGACTACGCTTCAGCAGGGTGACGTCACGACGACCGGACGAGCCCACTGATCAGGGTGAACGGCCGGCTCGGGAGGCGGAGGCGGCACTACACGGTCTTGCCCGGCGCCTCGACAAGCCGATGGGCGCTCTCGGCGTCCTGTTCCTGCTGCTGATCCTCGGCCAGGCGTTCACCCGCAACGCCACCCTGTCTGCCGCGCTACAGGTCGCCAGCTGGGTGTTGTGGGCGGTCTTCGTCGCCGAGTTCACGTTACGGGCATGGCTGGCCCGCCAGCAGTGGAAGCAGTTCTGGCGCCGCAACTGGTGGCAGTTGGTCTTCCTGGCCGTCCCGTTCCTTCGGTTCGCGCGCGCCATCACCCTTCTGCGGGCCGCTCGAGGCACCGGAGTGGTCGCGGCCGCCGTGCGCGGATCGCGCTCCGCCGGTCGACTGCTGACCGACCGGCTGGCCTGGCTGGCCGTGGTGACGACGGCGATCATCCTGTCGACCGGTCAGTTGCTGGTGCTGACCGGCTCCTACCGCACCTACGGGCAGTCGCTGCACGATGTGGCAATGACCACGATCACCGGCGAGCCGCTGCGGGCGAACGACACGTTCTCCCAGGTCATCGAGCTGCTGCTGGCCGCGTACTCGATTGTGGTCTTCGGTACGTTGGCCGGTGCCCTGGGCGCCTTCTTCCTCAACAGGGACCGGCGTGGTGAGCAGCCCTCCCCCACCCGCGAGGGGGCTGGTGGATGACGCTCCTCTCGTCTGACGCATCAGTTCGAGTCCCAGCGGGTTTACGGTGTCATGGCTCCGTCGGGCCGGCGCATGACGCTCGGGCCGCCGCCAACGCCGACAGCGCCCGGTAGCTGGCTGCCACGAGGGGGACGGAGACGAGGGCACCCGCGACCCCGGCGAGGACCGCGCCGGCGCTGACCGCGACGAGGATGACGGCGGGATGCAGCCGCACGGTGTGTCCCATGATCAAGGGTTGGAGGAGGTTACCCTCGGCCTGCTGCACGCCGATCACGGCGGCGAGGACGATCAGCGCCGCGGTCGGACCGTCGGCGACCAACGCCACCAGCACCGCCGCGGCGCCGGCGAGGGTCGCACCGATGATCGGAATGAACGCGGACACGAAGGTCAGGAACGTCAGCGGCAGCACGAGCGGCACACCGACCAGGAACAGCGCCAGACCGATGCCGGCGGCGTCCACGGCGGCGACAAGCAGGGTGCCGCGCATGTACCCGCTGAGCGCGTCCCAGCCACCTGTACCCATCAGCCGCGCGGTGCTGCGGTGGCGCTCGGGCAGCCGGTCGACGACCCATGCCCATATCCGGTGCCCGTCCTTGAGGATCAGGAAGAGCAGCACGAGCGCCAGCGCGATCGCGCCGACGGTCTCCACGGCCAGGTACGCGCTGGCCGCCGGATCCGGTCCACCTCGGCTGAGCGCGGCGCGGAACTGCGCCCAGACGGCATCCAGGTCTTTTTCATCGATCGGCAACGGCCCGCCGACCAGCCACGACCGGGTCCGGACGATTCCCTCGTCAAGCTGCCGGCCGAGGTCGTCGAACTGGTCCACCAATTGCTGGCCGAGCAGCGCCAGCGGTAGGGCGAGCACGAGGACGAGCACCAGCACGCCGGCCAGGGCGGCCAGAGCGCGTGGCAGCCGCAGCCGCGCGAGCCGGTCGACGAGGGGCATCAGCAGCGAGGCGGCGAGCAGGGCGGCGGCCACCGCCAGCGTCACCGGGCCGATCCGAGCCAGCGCCCACACGGCGAGCGCCAGCGTGACCGCGACCACCAGGGCGCTGCCGCAGACGACGGCCGCGCGTAGCAGGCCGAGCGGGAGTCCGCGCAGGGGCGGTCGGGCCCTGCCCGGTCCGTGGCTCATTCGGGCCCCGTACCCGCCCTCCTGTCCGGCTCACCGGCGACGGCTTCCCGGCCGGCCCGGATCACCCGTTCGGGCGACGTGGGTGCGGCGGTGAGCCGTCGCGTCGATGAGGGCAGATTGTCATCGATTCGTCGTGTTGCCTCGCAGCGGTCGTGGGTAGCGCAAGGGGAACCAGCCGCGATCGAAGGAGCAGCGATGACGTACGTTCCCTGGTTCCTGCCCTACCAGCCGCCGTCAGCGTTTCGCAGCGAGCCCGCCTGCGAGGACGCCCGGTTGGCCTGTCGGCTGCTGGACCGCATGCTGCGGGATCCGCTGCTGCGCCACGAACATATCTGCATCGAGGTGCAGAATCGGGTCGTGATTCTCGAGGGCGTCGTCAGCTCCGTCGAGGTGCGCGCACACGCCCACGAATGCGCGTGGGACACCCCCGGGGTGCACGACGTCAACAACCAGCTGCACGCTTCCCAGCGTTGAACAGGGTCGCGGCGGCGGGCGGTGGCGGCTGTGTGTCCATGCCAATCGTCGAACGGTCTGCTCAGGCGCGCGCGTCCGCCTGCGACGTGGTCAGACTGGTCACGTCCGTCGTATGGTCCGCGCTGAGCCGGGGTGGGCGGCGGTGGGCACCGTAGGTGAGATCGATGGCGACGGGCAGGTTCGGTTGTCCCAGTGCCTGCCGCACGTGGCCGACGGCGTGGGTTTCGAGCCGCTGACGCAGCACGGCGATGTCGGCGTCGGGATCGGCGGTGACCCGCAGGGTTAGCCGAGGCCATCGCGCGTTGCCCGAGATCCTGACGTCGGCGTCGTTGACGTCGGGGAAGCCCGCCACCTCCTCCTCGACGGCGGCCCGCAGGGCGCCGGAAGCCACGACCGTTCTGCCCAGCCGGCTGTCGCCGGCGAGCGTGATGTGTCGCTGGCGCGGTTCGGTGCGGACGACGCTGGCCAGCCAGGCCACACTGAGCAGGGCGAGGACCACGGCCACGAAGGCCGCCAGCGGCCAGAACCAGTCGCCGTTGTCGCCGACGAAGCGCGCGGCGGGATTGTCGAGCAGACGCCGGCGGTGGACGTCCTCGCCGTACACGTCGGTGCCGGCGAGGATGACGGCGACACCGACGGCGAGCAGGACCACGGCGAAGAGCGTGAGCAGGACCCGGTTACGGCGGTCGGCGCGCATCGACTACTCCTCGGTGTCGATCCGTACGTACGGGATCGGTGGATTGATCAGGCGCAGCGTGTCGAGGCGGTGCTGTGCGGCAGCGGTGATGTCTCGCACCGGCCCCATCCCCGCAGCCGTTGCCGACACCATCTCGGCGCGAATCTTCAGCCGACGCCTGCGGACCTTGACGTCGGCGTCCCGGACGCCGTCGACGGCCACGACGGCGTTGCGCACGGCCCGCGCCAGGCCACGGCGGGTCAGGGCCGTGTCGATGCGAGCGTCGACGGATTCCAGGCGCAGCCGCCCCGGTGCGCGGCGCACGAGCTGCGCGATCAGCAGCAGGAGCCCGACGATGGTCAGGCCGATGCCGATGGTGCGGACCAACGCGCTGCCCCAGGTCGCCCCGCCGGCCCAGCGATGCAGGCCTTGCCAGTCCAGGGCGACCTGCCCCGCGCCCACCCGGAAAGCGACGACTTCACTCGCGACGAGCAGCAGACCGAGGGCAAGCCCCAGGCTCAGGAGGAACGCGATCAGACGATTGACGACTCGCACCGTGGCCTCGTTTCACCTCACCCGGGCGCGGGGCGCCTGGTTGAGGATCAGGTCGTCCACCGTGATCTCGACCTCCTGCACGCGCAGGCCGGTCAGGTGGGACACCCTGGTGCGGACCTGGTCGCGGACCCATTCGGCCACGTCGGGGATGGAGGCGGGCCAGCGGACACCGATGGACAGCTCGATGCGGCTCACCGATCCCTCGACCTCCACGGCGGCCTTCGGGGGTGCGTCCAGGTCGCTGTCACGTGTACCGAGGCGACCGGACCAGGGCAGGGTCCGCCCGAGCACCCGCGGGGCGGCGCTACCCGCCTCGGCGACCTCCCGCGCGGCCCGAGCGGCGATCTTCGCCACCACCCGGTCATGGATCTGCAGGCGCCCCAGGTACTCCTCGTCCGGACGGCCGGACGCGTCGACCGCTTCACCGACGGTCACTGGTTGCTCCGGCGGCCCTGGACGTACGGGCTCAGGTCGATCTCACGGGCGACGACCTTCGCCACGGCGAAGCCGATGGCCCCGAACAAGGCCACGATGACCATCTGGCCGAAGCTGCCGAACGCCAGGGCGAAGCCCAACGCCAGGCCGAAGACGGCGCCTATCAGTTTGTTCATGCTGTCGGCTCTTCCCATCCTGATTCCGAAACCCGCGGTCCGCCGGTCGGCGGCGACACGGGGCCTGGGCACACCGCGATCAGCCCACGTCGGGTCGCTGCCCGTCGCCGTCCGGCGGGTCGCCCACATCAGCGAGGACGACGTCGATCTGACGTCCGGCGACCAGCGGTGCCACCGCCGCCCGGACCTGCGCGGCCAGCTCCGGGACGTGCGCTCCCCACCGGGCCCGGACCTGCACGACGACCGCGTCCGCGTCGACCACCACCCCGTCGACCCGACGGCCGGGCAGATAGGTGCCACGTCCGTCCAGGGCGACCAGGCCCACCACGGCCGGGCAGGCGCAGACCGCGGCGGCGACGGCGTCCACGTCCACGCCTTCGACCACCGCCACCGGCTGTCCCGACGCCATGCTCAGGACACCCGCGACTGGTTCTGCTGGCCGTCACTCTCCGGCAGGTGCACGTCGTCCACGCTGACGTTGACCTCCACCACGTTGAGCCCGGTCATCCGTTCGACCGCCGTCTTGACGTTCCGCTGGATGTTGCGGCCGAGGTCGGCGATGCTCACGCCGTACTCGACGATGATGTCCAGGTCGACGGCGGCCTCGTTCTCGCCGACCTCCACACCTACCCCCTGGGACACGTTCGGTCCGCTGCTGCCCGGGATCCGCTCGCGAATGGCGCTGAACGCGCGCGTGCCGCCGTCACCCATCGCATGGACGCCGGCGACCTCTCGGCAGGCCACCCCGGCGACCTTCTGCACGACGTTCTCGGCGATCATGATCTTGCCGTCGTCGTTGCTCAGCCTGCTCTGATTGGTCGACTGGCCACCGCCCACCCGTCCGGCCTGTTCACTTCTGACGTCCTGGCTCATCGGCGTGCCCACTCCCTCGGCTGCTCGCTCCGGCACTGTTCGACAGTTGTTAAGCCTGCTGTCCCGGGCGCCCCGGGGCCGACCTTGGCACCGACGTTCCCCCGTTGGTGGCACGCACGGGGTGACCGTCCTGCGGCCAGGGATCACCCGAGTGCCGGATGGGGCGGACGAGGCAAAGCACCGGCCGGGACGCCGTCAGCGCCGTCCGCGGCCGAACCGAGCAGGACGCGCTGCGGGGCTCCGGCTCGGCGACGGCGCCGAGCCGCGCCGATCAGTGCGCAGTCACCGCAGCCCGCGCAGGACGGAGGCGATCGTGGCGACGCCCTCGTCGATGTCGGTGGCGGTGCGGGCGGCGTAGCCGAGGACGAGCCCGGGGCGGTGGGCCCGCTGGCAGTGCCAGGTCAACGGCTGGACCTTCACCCCGCGCTCCAGCGCCTCCGCCGCCACGGCCGTGTCCGGCACGTCGCCGGGCAGCGTCACCGTCAGATGAAGCCCGGCCGCCGCGCCGTGCACCACCGCCTCGGGCAGGTGGGCGGTGAGCGCGGCGACCATCGCGTCCCGTCGACGCACGTGCCGGCGGCGGAGAAGCCGCAACTGCCGCTCCAGCGCGCCGGAGGTCATCAGCTCGGCGAGCACCAGTTGCGGCAGCACGGAGGTGCCGAGGTCGGCGTTGCGCTTGGCCGCCACCACCGCCTCCCGGTAGCGGCTGGGCACGAGCAGCCAGCCGACCCGCAGCGCGGGCGCGAGCAGCTTGGAGACGCTGCCGGCGTAGCACACCTGCTCGGGAAGCAGGGCGCGGAGCGCGGGCACGGGCGCGCGGTCGTAGCGGTGTTCGGCGTCGTAGTCGTCCTCGATGACGACCCCGCCGGCGCGCGCCCAGGCGGCGACCTGCCGGCGGCGCTCACCGTTGAGGACCACCCCGGTCGGGAACTGGTGGGCCGGGGTGAGCATGACCGCCGGCGCCCGGCTGGCGACCAGTTCGTCGACGCGCAGACCGGCCGCGTCCACGGTGACCGGCGGGGTGGCCATCCCCCAGTTGTTGAGGTGTTGCCGGACCCCGAGCGAACCCGGCTCCTCGACCGCGACGTGGTCGATCCCGTCCGCCCGGAGCGCCTGGGCGAGCAGGCCGAGGGCCTGGGAGACCCCGGCGGTGATGAGCACGTCGGTGGGATCCACGGTGATGCCGCGGCTGCGGGCGAGCCACGCGGCGACGGCGCGGCGGAGGGCGGGCGCGCCGCGCGGGTCACCGTAGCCGAAGTCGGCGGCGGAGAGCTGCCGCAGGACGGTCCGTTCGGCGCGCAGCCAGTCAGCGCGCGGGAAGGCCGCGAGGTCGGGCACGCCCGGGGTGAGGTCTATCCGCGCCGGCGCGGTGCGTACCGCGTCGAAGATGTCGCTGCCCGGGGCCGGCGGGAAGAGCGTCGTCGGTGACGGCGGAGTGCTCGGCGCGGCGGGCGGCGCGGCCGGTACCGGTGCGGAGACGACGACGGTGCCGGCGCGGCCGCGTCCGGTGATCCGGCCCTCCTCGACGAGCCGCTGGTATGCCTCGGTGACCACGCCGCGAGACACGCCGAGGTCGCCGGCGAGAACCCGGGTCGCGGGCAGCCGGGTGCCCGGGGCGATCCGCCCGTCGGCGATGGCGACGCGCAGGCGGTCGGCCAGCCAGGCGGCCCGCCCACCGCGCGGGGCGTCGGCGATGTCCAGGTGGAGGAAGTCGGAGCCGGCGTGCAGCTCGGGCCCGGACGGCGCGGCGCTCGCGGGAGTTGTGGCCCTGTCGGGATGCATGGTTTTGGCCCTGCCCACCGGTCCATGATGCCAGCAGAGTGGGTGGGGTGATGCCCACCGGGGCGTCCCGGTAGGAGGGTCACCATGGGTCTTGCGTTCTGGATCACCACACTCGTCGTGGTCGTCACCCCGGGGGCCGGGGTGGCGTACACGCTGTCGGAGGGGTTGTCCCGGGGCGCCCGGGCCGGCCTGGTCGCCGCGGTCGGCTGCACGCTCGGGACGGTGCCGCACCTGCTCGCGGCGGTGACCGGCCTGGCGGCTCTGCTGGCGGCGAGTGCGACGGCGTTCCGCGCCGTGCAGTACGTGGGCGTGGCCTACCTGCTGTTCCTGGCCTGGTCGACCCTTCGGGACCGGAGTGCGTTCAGCGCGACCGAGGCGCCACCACGCTCGGCGGTACGGGTGATCGTCGGGGCGATCCTGGTCAACCTGCTCAACCCGAAGCCGACGCTGTTCTTCGTCGCGTTCCTGCCGCAGTTCGTCGACCCGACGAGCGCCGGCGCCACGGCCGGCATGCTCACGGCCGGTGCGGTGTTCATGCTGCTCACGCTCGTGGTGTTCGGCGGTTACGGCGTGGCGGCCGGTGCGGTACGAGACCGGGTGCTCGCGCGGCCCCGGGTCACCGCATGGCTGCGGCGCACCATCGCGGGGACGTTCGTCGCGCTCGGCGTGTCCCTCCTGCTGTCCGAGCGATAGGAGCCTCCCGTGCGGTTCCAGCACTCGACCGACGTCCGGGCGGCCTTTCCGGGGCTCGTCGCCGGAGTCGTGGTGGCCACCGGCGTCACGCCGCGGGTCGACGCGCAGCCCCAGGTGGCGGACTTCTCCGCCCGCGCCCGGGCCCGGCTGGCCGGCGGCGCGGAGGCCGGACTCGCCGAGATCCAGGCCTGGCGGCGGGCGTACGCCGCCCTGGGCCTGAAACCCACCCAGTACCGGTGTGCCGCCGAGGCGCTGCTGCGTCGCCTGCGGATCGACGGGGAGTTGCCCCGCCTGCACCCACTGGTCGACCTGTGCAACGCCGTCTCGGCGGCCTACGCGATCCCCGTCGCCGCGCTGGATCTCGACCGGGTCAGCGGGAACCTGACGGTCCGGCACGCCATCGGCGACGAGGAGTACGTGACGTTCGCCGGTGATGTCGAGCGACCGCAGCCGGGAGAGATCACGTTCGTGGACGCGGCCGGACGGGCGCACGCCCGGCGCTGGACCAACCGGCAGAGCGGCTGGTCGGCGGTGCGGCCGCAGACCTCCAACGTGCTGATCGTCGCCGAGGCGCTGCACGACACGGCAGCCGCCGACGTCCCCCGGCTGGTCGACGAGCTGTCGGCGGAGCTGACCGCGCTGTGGTCCGCGCCGGTCACCAGGACGGTGCTCGACGGGGAGGCGCCGGGCTGCGAGGTGCCTACCGCCGCCGGCGGTCTCACCCGACAGCGGTGAACCGCAGCACTCGCTGCTCGTGCCGGTGTGCGGCGTAGGCCACCGCCCCGGCCGGCACGACCTGGCTGGCTGGCCCACGGTGCGGGCCAGCCAGCGGCCTGATCAGCGCGGCACGGGCCAGTCGAAGCCGAACGCCTGGGCGGCCTCGTCGCTGCCGCCGGCCAACCACTGTTGCCGGCGCGGGTTGGTGTCGGTGAGCAGCCGGACGACCTGAGCGGCCACGATCTCGGGATCGCCCGTCGGCAGGGCGATCACCGCGACGAACTGCAACCAGAGATCCGCGGCACCGGGCCGTTGCGGATAGAAGTACGACACGAATACCCGGCCGGGCTCGTTTGGGCGCGCCTCCACCCACCCGGGGTGGCAGTCCCATCGGCCGAGCAGGTCCGGCTGCTCGCTCAGCCGTGTCCGAAGCAGTCGAGCGACGGACCGGTCGGTCCATTCCCACGAGTGATCGTTCTCCGCCCGGATGATCTCGGCGTCGTACTGGGCGGCCCCGAATCGGAGAGCCGGCAGATCAAGGCCGGGTTCGTCCGGGTTGCGCCAGTCCCGCCAGATCACCTCGTCACCACGGCGCTCAATGGTGACGTACAGAGCGCCGCAGCAGCCTTCGGTGCAGTCCGCCTCGGCCAGGCGCACCTCGTGCGCTTCGACGTCAGCATGCAGCCGGCGATCGGGGCCGAGCAGATACTCAGGTTGCTCGGCCGAGCCTTCCGTGAACGCCTCGGCAACGATCGGACGACCGTCCACGACGATGTGGGTCTCCACAGTGCCAGTGCCACTGAGTTCCGCGTCCGGAACCGATACGCGGATCGTGATCCGACTGTGCTCGTCTTTCATCAGCGACTCCGTTGGCGGCTCTGCCTGCAGGTCGGTCTCACCATCGTGGCCCACGCCCCGAGCCAGTACGGTAGTCAGGTTCTAGTCGCGACGGCGGATGGCGGTCGGCCAGCAGCGCGTGGTGACCCCGATCGTGTTCCAGGTGTTGATCGCGATGACGAGGGTGAGCAGGGCAGCGGCACCCTCCTCCCCGTAGGCCGCCACGGCGGCCGTGACGGCCGACTCGGGCACCTTCGTCGTGGCGAGCAGGGTGACCTGCTCGGTGAAGTCGAGAGCGGCGCGTTCGGCCGCGGTGAACAGGTTGGAGTCGGCCCAGATGGCCACCGCGTCCACGCGTTGGGGCGTGACGCCGGCCCGGCGGGCGGCGCGGGCGTGCATGTCGACGCAGTAGGCGCAGCCGTTGAGCTGGGAGGCGCGTAGGCGCACCAGCTCGCGCAACGCCGGCTCGATACCGACCCGGTCCAGTTCGGCGGTCGCGGCCTCGTCCAGCTGGTTGACGACGCGGGCGAAGGCGGGGACGAGTGCGTCGAAGTCGAGGCGGGCGGGGATCGGGACGTACTCAGTCGCTGTCATACCGATAACGCTAGGGTTCGATCGCCCCGGATTCCTGGGGCAATTCGGCGTCTCATTGTTGGGTCAATCCAGGCACCGCCGGATGCTCTCCACGAGAAGCACGAGCGCTGTTTCGTACTGTCCGGGAGTCGGGCCCGCGTACCCGACCACCATCGCCGGCCCGTGGGGTCCCTGCCCCGAGTCGAAGCGGAACGACCCGAGGCCCTCCACGAGCAGCCCGCGGTCGGCGGCCTCTCGCGCCACCGCCTCCTCCGAAGCCCCGGCGGGCAGCGTGAGCAGACATTGCAGGCCGGCGGCGAGCCCCGTCACCTCGCAACCGGGGAGCTGGTCCGCGACGACCTCCTCCAGCCGCCGGCGACGCGACCGGTAGGTGGCGCGCAACCGCCGGACGGTGCGGTCGTAGTCGTGGCCGTCGACGAACCGGGCGAGCGCCAGCTGGTGCAGTGCCGCGGGCTGCCCGCCGGAGAGCGCGCGCTGCTCCAGCACGTCGGGCAGCAGCGAGGTGGGCAGCACCCCCCAGGCCAGGCCGACGGCCGGCGCGACCGCCTTGCTGGCGGTGCCCAGGTACGCGACCTGTTGCGGTGCCAGGGACTGGAGCGCACCGATCGCTCTGCGGTCGTAGCGGAACTCGCCGTCGTAGTCGTCCTCGATGACGAGGGCGTCGACCCGCTCCGCCCAGCCGACGAGCCAGCGGCGCCGGTCGGCGGCCAGCGGGACGCCGACGGGGAACTGGTGGGCGGGCGTGAGGACCACCGCCGAGACGTCCAACGTTGCCAGACTCCTGACGTCGGCACCGTCCTGGTCGACCGCCATCGGCACGGGCGTGAGCCCGGCGGAGGCGATCAGCCGTCGATGGGTGTCGTGACCGTACTCCTCGACGGCGATTCGCGTCGCACCGCGCTGGCGCAGGGCCCGGCACACCAGCACGAGCAGCTCGCCGAATCCGTGGCCGACGACGACCCGTTCACGCTCGACGGCGACGCCGCGGGTGCGGGCGAGGTAGGAGGTGAGGGCGCCACGCAGCTTCGTGGTGCCGGCGGGATCGGGATAGCCGAGGTCCGTGGTGGTCGCGTCCAGGGTGGCCTGACGTGCCGCCGACGCCCATTCCCGGCGGGCGAATCCGGCCGTGCCCGGGATCCCGCCCCGCAGGTCGATGGAGCGTCGATTGACCGCCCGCTGGCGCAGGCCCGCCTGGGCGGGTGACGGCGACCGGCCGGAAACCCAGGTCCCGGCGCCGATCCTCGACTCCAGCCAGCCCTCGGCGGCGAGCTGGGCGTACACGTCGGCCACGGTGTTGCGGCTGATGCCGAGGTCGGCGGCGAACGTGCGGGCGGCGGGCAACCGGGTGTCCGGGGTGAGCTGCCCGTCGACGATGGCGGCACGCAGCGCCGCCTCCAACGACCGCCCGGGCCGCACCGGTGAGAGGTCGAGGTGCAGGTCCAGGCCGAGGCTCACGAGGGGATCGTAGATTGGCCCGATCGGCCACCTCGCAGGCGCACGACCTTTCTGGGTCACTCGCGCCGGGCGGGTCCGCGCAGGGCGTACGTGAGCAGGCCGGTGACCGCCAGGACGGCGGCGACCACCGCCGCGCGGCGGCTGGTGTGCGGCTGGCCCTGCCAGGTGAGGAGGGTGCCCCACGAGCTCGACTGCGGAAACATCGCGGCCACGACCGTCCACCCCAACGGCAGGAACCAGGCCCGGGTCGCGCCCGCGACCGTCGCGCACAGGGCGCTCAGGCCCAGCAGGCCGGCGGTGTCGCGGAGCACCAGGGCGGCCGGGCCGAAGCGGGCGCCGGTGGGCAGCGTGGCGAGCAGCACGACGAGCACGAGCGCCAGCGCGGCCAGCAGGTGCAGAGCGCGACGCCAGGGCCACCGCAGCGCCGCGGTGCGCTCCAGGTCCTCGTCCGGCGCGGCCAGGGTGGTCGACAGGACCGCCACCATCAGCACGACAGTCAGCACGACGAGCAGGGCGACCGCGTCACGGTCATCGGAGAAGACCAGCCACAGGACCCAGATCAGGGCCGCGGCGCCGACGGACGCGGCCAGGGCCAGGGGTACGCGTCGCGCCCGCAGGTAGCCGGTCACTGCGACAGCAGTCCGGTGCTGTCCCGGCAGGCCAGGATCGCCTCGCGTACCGCCGCCACGCGGGACAGCGCCGCCGCCGGGGGCAGCTGTCGCAGGCCGCGCCAGAGTGCGACCGCCGCCGCGTTGATCTCCGGATCTTCCGAGATCATTCCGGGGACCACGCCGACGTCGGAGACCGGTTCGCGGTCGAGTAGGTAGTAGCCGGCCGCCCGCTCGACGACACCGTTGCGCGGACACTCGCCGTCGCCGTCGACGCCCAGGCCGAGGACGATCTCGGGCACCACGGCGGCGCGATGGGCCAGGCCGCCGCGGTTGTCGATCCACACGGTGATGGTGACGACGCTGTCGTCGCGGGTCGGTGTCTCCCCGGTGACGTAGGTCCGCCGGTCCTCGTGGACCTCGGTCGGCGCGCCCGGCAGCTTCCCGAGGGCGGCGAGCCCTTCGCGGGCGAGTGGGGTCAGCGTGTCCAGCACGTTGGCGTTGACCCGGGTGACGCAGACCTTGGGCGCGTCGTCGGTGCAGACGAGTTCCCGGGCGACCGGGTCGACCGGCGCGACGAGAGCGGCCTCGTCGCGGGGCACGACCGCGGCCGCGGCGCCGAGGCCGAGCAGTACCGGCAGTACGGCAGCCACCCGGGCGCGCCTGCCCCGGGTCACCAGCAGCACCACGCCGGTGAGCGCGAGCGCGCCCATCCAGATCGCGAGCGCGCTCGTCACCCGGGGATGGATGGTCTGGAAGTTGTAGAACCGGCTGCTGCCGTAGACCGGGGAGAGCACGGCACCCAACCAGTCCGGCCGCATGATCGCGGTGAAGAAGACCAGCAGGACGCCGGTCACGGCGAGCGCGGGAGCGGTCACCAAGGCGGGCAGCAGCCGCCCGAGGCCCAGACCGAGCCAGGCCGCCGCGACCAGGGAGAGCGCGCCGACCAACACGATGACGACGACGTCCGTCGGGAAGTAGGCGGCGGTCGAGGCGATCCGTACGCCGCCGGCGAGGACCACGAGCGGGTAGGCGAGCCCGAGAGTGGCTCCCATCGCGACGAGGACGGGCAGCATTCGCCGGGCGCGCGACCGGGGTGTGGTGGCGAACAGCTCACCGACCTTTGCCCGGTGTTCGCGGCGGCCCTGCCAGGCACCGGCGGCCAGGGCGAGCGGCCACAGCAGGATCAGGTACTCCTTGCTGGCCAGCACGAGAGGCATCCAGCCCTCCGACCAGCGTCCCGGAGTGAGGTAGAGGGCGGCGACGCCGACCACCAGCGCGAGCAGGGCGGCACCGGCCGCGGCGGAGCGGCGCAGTTCGAGTACGAGGATGTTCATCGGGTGGCCTCCGCGCGGTGGCGGCGGAGCAGGGCCGAGTAGCCGCGTTCGGCGGGGCTGTCGCCCGCGTGGCCGTCGTCGCCGTGCGCGGCCAGTTCGGTGGGCGTTCCCTGCCACACCAGCCGGCCCTCGTTGACCAGCACCACCTCGGTGCAGGCGGCGACCACGTCCTCGACCAGATGGGTGGACACCAGCACGCAGGCGTCCGCGCCCAGGTCACGCAGCAGCTCGCGCAGGTCGAGGCGCTGCTCCGGGTCGAGGCCGACGGTCGGTTCGTCCAGCAGCAGCACCTGCGGGTCGTTGACGATGGCCTGGGCGATGCCGGCCCGGCGCAGCATGCCGCCGGAGAGGGTCTTGAGCCGGGCGTCCGCCTTGGCGCTGAGCCCCACCCGGTCGATCGCGCGCTGCGCCGCCGCCGGGATGCTGGCCTTCGGCATCTCCTTCAACCAGGCCATGTACGCCACGAACTCGCGCACGGTGAACCGCGGGTAGAAGCCGAAGTGCTGCGGCAGGTAGCCCAGCGCGCGTCGGGCCGGGCGCAGGTCGGCGCGACCGTCGACCGGGCTGCCGAGCAGGGTCAGCCGGCCGCCGGACGGCTTGACCACCGTCGCCAGGGCGCGGATCAGCGTGGTCTTGCCGGCGCCGTTGGGCCCCAGCAGGCCGTGTACGCCGATAGCCAGGCTCAGGTCGAGCCCGTCCACGGCGAGGTGACGTCCGGCGCGTACCCGCAGCGCCTCGGCGTGGATGGCCCAGGGCTGGATGGTGGTGGCCGTCTCGGCCATGCTCACCGCTCGCATGGTGGTTCCTCTCAGAACGAGGTGAGGCGCCGGAACGTGTCGGCGCGAAGCAGGGTCAGGGCGGCCAGCACGACCGTGACGACGGCCCACGCGCCGGTGGCCGCGGGCGTGAGCAGCACGGGCAGCTCGGCGGTGGCGATGCTGGGGGCGACCACGGCGACGACCCAGGCCGCCATCAGACCGACCGCGGCGCGGTGGACGCCGATGAGCGAGCCGAGCAGCAGCGTGGCGGCGGTGAACGCCAGACACGGCAGCAGCGTCAGCGCGGGGTTCACCCGGCTCGGACCGGCGGCGGTGAACAGGGCGAGCACCGGGATGACGAGGACCAGCACCAGGGCGGTGCGCCGCAGCAGCATCCTCAGACCGGCCGAGGGCGTGCCGGCGATCAGCTCCCAGGCCGGGTCCGCGCGTCTGCTCCAGGCTGCCGCGACTCCGGGCAGTGGGGCCAGGGGTGCAAGCAGCACCACGATCGAGGGCAGCTCGGGCAGAACCTGAGCGAGCAGGGTCGCGGTGCCGAGCACGGCGGCGGTCATGGCGACCCAGGGCAGCAGGGCCGCCACGAACCAGCGCTGGCGCACGGTCGTACGCAACAGGGCCCTGGTTCGTGGGGCGGGGCCGGCGGCGATCTCGCGGTCGACGGCGGACGCGACCTCGGCGATCAGGGCGCGGGAGGCGGCCGTGGTGCTGCCGGCCAGGCGGGCGCGGCAGTCGGCGCAGCTCTCCAGGTGCACCTCGATCGACCAGACGCTCGCCTCGTCCAGGGCGGGGTCGTCGTCGGCGTAGCGGTCGATCTCGCTCAGGGTGGGGTGGGTGGTCATGACAGGGCCTCCCGCAGGGCGGTCCGGGCGCGGCGGAACCGGGACTTCACGGTGTTCTCGGGCACGCCGAGCAGCACGGACGTCTCGCGGATGGAGAAGCCGTCGAGGACGGTGGCGCGCAGCACCGCGCGGACCTCGGGCGGCAGGACGGCGAGGGCGTGTTCGAGTTCCTGCCCGACCCGGCCGGCCAGCACCTCGTCCTCGGCGGCCGGCGCGACCGTGTCGGTCGGGTGCATCTGCGGTAGCTGGGCCTGCCGGGCCCGGCGCCGGAACGCGTCGACCAGGCGGTGCGCGGCGATCGTCCACAGCCAGCCGACGGCGCTGCCCTTGACGTGGTCGCCGGCGAAGCTGCCGGCCGCCCGCCAGACCGCCAGGTAGGTCTCCTGGAGCACGTCGGCGACCACGTCCGGGTCGGCGCACCTCCGTCGCAGCCGCACTTCCAGCCACGGCGCCGTACGCCGGTAGAGCTCGTCGAAGGCCCGCCGGTCACCGTGGGCCACGCGGCGTACGAGTTCCTGCTCGTCGGCCGCGTCCAGGCTTCGTCTCACATCGGGTAAGACGACCGCTCGCCCACGATCGGGTCTCACATCGGTGTGATCGCCGTCACCACGCGCCCGTCCGGTCCTGCGGTCAACCGCCGTTGCACACCAACGTCCTAGAAGCCCGCCACCGGACGTGGCCGGTAGGGCGCTTCGAGCGCCTCGATCTCCTCATCGGTCAGCTCGATGTCGAGTGCGGCGACGGCGTCGTCGAGGTGGTGCGGTTTGGTCGCGCCGACGATCGGTGCGGTGACCCGGCCGGCCACCCAGGCCAGCGCGATCTGCGCGCGCGGCACGTCCCGCTTCGCGGCGACCGCCGCGACGGCCTCCACGATCGCCCGGTCGGTCTCCTCGTAGCCGCGGTAGAGGGTGCGGCCGAACTCGTCCGACTCGGTGCGGTTGGTGCTCACGCCCCAGTCCCGGGTCAGCTTTCCGCGGGCGAGAGGGCTCCACGGGATGGTCGCGATGCCCTGGTCCGCGCAGAGCGGCAGCATCTCCCGCTCCTCCTCGCGGTAGAGCAGGTTGTAGTGGTTCTGCATCGACACGAACCTCGTCCACCCGTTGAGGTCGGCCAGGTAGAGGGCCTTGGCGAACTGCCAGGCGTGCATCGACGACGCGCCGAGGTAGCGCACCTTGCCCGACTTGACGAGATCGTGCAGCGCTTCGAGGGTCTCCTCGATCGGCGTCGCGGAGTCGAAGCGGTGGATCTGGTAGAGGTCGACGTAGTCGGTACCGAGCCGGCGCAGACTGTTGTCGATCTCGGCGTTGATCGCCTTGCGGGACAGACCGGCGCCGTTCGGACCGGGACGCATCCGTCCGTGCACCTTGGTGGCGATGACGACGTCGTCGCGGCTGGCGAAGTCCCGCAGCGCACGCCCGACGATCTCCTCGCTGCTGCCGTCGGAGTAGACGTTCGCGGTGTCGAAGAAGTTGATGCCGGCGTCGAGGGCCTGTCGGATGAACGGACGGGCCTGGTCCTCGGGCAGGGACCAGGCGTGGTTGCCCCGAGCGGGATCGCCGTAGCTCATCGTCCCCAGGCAGACCCGGGAGACTTCCAGACCGGTCGAGCCCAGCCGTACGTACTGCACGATGCCTCCGTCGCTGGCGGGGTGGGTTCCGCCCCAGCGCACAGTACTCCGGCGTCAGGCCGGCGACCGCGCGGAGGACGGCCGCATCCATCCGCGCGGCGGTCAGCCGGTCGAGCGCTTGACGAATGTCGGCTAGCGCAATTAGCTTTACAGCTATGATAGTTAGCTTCGGTCGCTTCGGCCCGCTCCGCGACGCGAGCCGCTCGCACCAGCGCCTGCTCGCAGCCGCTGCCCCCGGTTGCGACTGGCGACGGCCCCCGAGGGGTGCGGGGTGGTGACCGTCGTCCGGGGACTCGGCCTGCTGCTGGCCTTCCTGCTGGAACTCGCCGTGCTGGCGATCGGCGCGCGCTGGGGCTGGGCGCTGGACGCGCCCAGCGCATTCCGGCTGCTCGCTGCCATCGCCGTGCCGCTGCTGCTCGCCGCACTCTGGGGTGCCCTCGGCTCGCCGAAGGCCCGGGTGTCGCTGCAGCCATCGGCCAAGCGCGCGTTCCAGGGTGGCTGGTTCGTGCTCGGTGGGGCGATGCTCGCCCTGCTGGGATACGCATGGCTCGGCCTCGTCCTGGTCGTCGCCTGGGTGGCCGTGGCCGTTCTGCTGCGCCGCGCCCCGGAAACAGCCGCGTAGCCAGCTCCGGCGACCCCGACCGGCCGAGAGCGGTGGCGGTGAGACTTGGTCGCGGTCGGCGGGATCAGTCGCTAGTGGACGTCTCTGGTCCAGTCGTGGCATAGCGGGCGGCGATGGTGCGAACGGCCTCGTCGACCACCTGGGTGACGCGCTCGGCGCTCACCTCCCAGCCCGGCACCAGGAGTGTCGGCCAGAAGACGTAGTTGGAGATCATGCCCAGGAACTGGGTGGCTGCGAGGTCAACGTCTTCGACCCGCACCGTTCCTGCTTCCTGCTCGGCTAGGAGATAGCCGCGTACGGACTCGAAGTAGGGCATCTTCCCGTGCAGGAACTGCGCGTGAGCCAGCTCGGGGAAACGCGGCAGCTCGGCGATGACGATTCGGAACAGGTCGGTCATCCGGGGCTGGCTCAACAGCTCGGCGTAGCGGCGACCGATGGTGCTGAGCCCGTCGACGAGGTTGCCCGCCGGCGGCGGACCCTCTTCGTCAGCTGTCGACCAGGACTCGGCGACGATGGCGCCGAACAGGGCAGCCTTGCTCGGAAACTGCTTGAACAAGGTGGCCCGCGAAACTCCCGAGCGCTCGGCGATCTGCGCCAGCGACGTCCGGTCGTAGCCCATCTCGAGGAACAGGGCGGTCGCGGCCGTCACGATCAGCGCGCGCTTCTCCTGGGCGACACGCTGGTGGTACGTCGTCACGATCCTGTTCATGGAGCGAGCATACGAGGTGAGTGGCTTGACTCGCCATTGAAGTCGACGTAGCGTCAGAGCAGAGATGAGTCACTCGACTCACCACCGGCCGACTTTCATCGCCGATGATCACGGTCGGAGACGCCTCATGCGGAAGGGACATCTGTTGACCCGCTTCGACAACCAGACCGTGTTCGTGACCGGAGGGACCGGCGGCCAGGGCTCAAGCCACGTACGCGCCTTTCACGCGGAGGGTGCGAACGTGATGATCGGCGACATCGACGCCGAACGCGGCGCCGCTCTCGCCGACGAACTCGGGCCGCGTGCTCGCTTCACCCGCCTCGACGTCACCGACGAGAGCTCGTGGTCCGCCGCTGTGCTCGCCACCGAAAGCGCCTTCGGCGCCCTGAACGTGCTCGTCAACAACGCGGGCGTCCAGAACCCGCCGGCACCGATCGAGAATACGGAGCAGGCCACGTGGTCGCGCATCCTCGACATCAACCTCACGGGGACCTTCCTCGGCATCAAGGTCGCCACCCCGGCTCTGCGGCGCGCGGCGGGGGGAGCCATCGTCAACATCGCCTCGACCATGGGTCTCGGCGGCACGGCCCAATACGCGCCCTACGTCGCCAGCAAGTGGGCCGTGCGCGGCCTCACCCGAACGGCAGCGCTCGAACTCGGCCGTGACCACATCCGGGTGAACACCATCCACCCCGGCGTCATCGCGACGTCCTTCATCACCGAACCAGCGGCCGGTGCCAGTGCGGCGATCGCCGACTTCTACTCACCGGAGCCCTTCGCCATCCCCCGCCTCGGCGAGCCGACCGACGTCACCCGTCTTCTCCTCTTCCTCACGTCATCGGACGCGTCGTTCATCACCGGTTCGGAGTACGTCGTCGACGGTGGGCTCCTCCTCGGCCCCGCCCTCCAGAAAGAGACCGCATGAGCACTCCAGACACGACCGGATCGAACGACGTCGCCCGAGACGCGTCGCTGTCCCACCTGCCCGACCCCATCCGGCGAGCCATCGAGATCACGCCCGCCGCGGGCACCCGGGAACGGATCATCGACATCACGACGCTGGGGCGCCGCACCGGCCGACCACGCCGCATCGAGATCTTCTTCTACCGAGCCGCGGGCGCGACTTACCTGTGCAGCGGCGCTGGCGGCGGCGCGACCGACTGGCATGCCAACCTTCTCGCCAATCCCACCTTCACCTTCCACCTGAAGAACGGGATCCGCGCAGATCTGCCCGCCCGGGCCACGCCGGTCACCGACCCAGCCGAACGTCAGGCCGTGCTGGCGGAGATCGTCGCGGATCTCAACCAGCCCCACGATCCCGGCACCATCCGGCCGACACGGCTCGAAGATTGGGCCGACAGCCGGCTGATGCGCGTCAGCTTCCGCCAGCGGTCGTAGTCGCGCTCCCCTCGCCAGATGACCCACTCCTAGGGATTCGGTGTGTCGCGCCTAGCGCGGCCTGGCGGCTGGTTGGCTCAGCCCAGTCGCGTACGCACCACCAGGTCGTGCAGGGCGTCGACAGCTGCCGGGTCGGCCTGCTCCGGCAGCGCCGAGTCATCCCGGGCCGCCTCGAGTTCGGCGCGCAGCCGCGGCACGTCGGTGGCGAGCCGTTCCGCGGTGCCCGCCGGGAGCGGCGCGTGCTCGCCCTCGCGTTTGGCGGCGATGAGATCCGGCACGTACGCCAAGCTCGTCCCGAGCACACCGAGGTCGGTCACCACACGGCCGGTCCGCATCAGGTGGATCCCGGTGAGCAGGACCCGCAGCGTGTACAGCGCGGGCTTGAGCTGCCCGGTCCGGGCGTACAACCTCTCCTGGCCGGCGGCGAACCCGAGGTAGTGGTGCGCGTGGTGGCGGGTGACCAGTCGCGGGGCCAGCGCGACGAGTTCGGCGTGCACCGCGGTGGTCACGACCACCAGCGGCGAGAGCAGCTGCTCCAGGACGTACCCGTTGCGGCTGTTCAACAGGGTGGCGAACTTCAGCAGATCGTGGCTGACCACGTCCAGTTCGACACCGTCGCGGACACCCGTGTGCTGCAACGTCTGCGGCCCGCTGCGCATCCCGACCACCTCCTGCGGCGCGAGCAGGTGCGCCGCCCGCAGATCCAGGTCGGAGTCGACGGAGGCGAACCCGTAGAGATGCGCGCCGCTGACGGTGGCGAACAGCAGCGGACGCGGCAGGGCACGGGCTGCCTCGGCGGCCCACCGCGGCACCTCGATGGTCACTGCAGGTTCCTTTCCCGTACGCCCGTGAGCAGCCGGTCCACGGCCTCCCGGTCGGGCTGTTCCGGCAGCGTGGTGGTGGCGGCCGCCGCGGCGAGCTCGACGAGCAGGTCCGCCGCCCAGGCGGTGACCTCGTCCCAGGCCAGCTCGCCGTGCCGCACCGCGAGCAACCGGTCGCGCAGGTGCCGAACGTCGACCAGCACCTCCCCCGTGCGCAACACGTGCGCACCGGCGAGCAGCAGCCGGATCATGTGCATGGCCTGCTTGTGGTTCGTCTCGCCGGTGCGCTCACGCCGGGCCGCCACCCGGTCGAGCTGATCCCGGGCATAGTGTCCGTACGTCTCGGCCACCCGCGTCGACAGGAACGCCCGCCGCGCCGCCAGTAACCGCTGCCCGTCCTCGGTAGCCGTCTCGACCAGCGGGGACCAGAGGACCTCCAGGACGGTCGGGTTGCCTTGCAGGGCGAGCAGGCAGAACCGCTCGAACTCCCAGGAGAACTGTTCCGCCGCCGGCCCGTCGAGGTGGGTGGGCGGCTTGTCGAGGCGCCAGAACGCGCGCGTGGGCGCCGCGTACACGCCACGCCGGTCGTAGTCGGAATCCGGGCCGTGCAAGCCGTACGCCCGGGATCCGACCACGACGGCGAGGACTGTGTGCCGTTCGACAAGCTCGATCACGCCCGGGAACGCTACCCAACGTCGCCCCACCTGCGTGATCGTTTTTCTCAGCCGGACCGGGCGCGGCAGCCTTCGTCCGCGCGGTACGCCTTCCAGGTCTCGGCCGGCGTGAACGGAACGGGTGCGGGCCGCTGCACCACCGTCGTCAGCTCGATCCGCCGACCTTCGGTTGCCGACCGGAGCAGGGCGGTCATCGTGTCGAGTACGTGCAGCGCGACGTCGCCGCCGGCCCGCGGTGGACGCTGATCGTCGGCTCGGACGAGGTCGATCAGCCCGATGCCCCGGGAAGCCTCGGCGTAACCGGCCCCCGGTTCGAGAACGCGCCATCCGGTGCCGCCAAGGGCGAAGAGGCGAACCTCACCGTCGAACTCGTTCGGATCGGGTACGGCGAGCGTGCCGGTCTCCCCATGCACCTCGATCGGCGCGGCCGTCGTCGCGACGGCGTCGAAGCTCGTGGTGATGGTGGAGAGAGCACCGTTGTCGTGCTCGAGCACGCCGGTCACGTGGGTGTCCACCTCCGCCGGGATCCGCTGGCCGCTGCGCGGGCCCGAGCCGATGACGCGCTCGGCGCGCAGGCGGCTGGCGGCTCCACGCACCGAGCGAACCGGCCCGAGCAGGTGGATGAGCGCCGAGATGTAGTACGGCCCCATGTCCAGCAGCGGGCCACCGCCCGGGGTGTAGTAGAAGTCGGGGTTGGGGTGCCAGCGCTCGTGCCCGGGGGTGACCATGACGGCCGTGGCGGACATCGGGCGACCGATGAGCCCGCCGTCGATCGCCGCCCGCGCGGTCTGCGTACCCGTGCCCAGGACGGTGTCCGGCGCGCACCCGACGCGGACACCCGCCGACGCGGCCCGTTCGAGGATCGAGTGGCCGTCCGGGAATGCCACGGCGAGCGGCTTCTCGACATACACGTTCTTGCCCGCCTCGATCGCGCGCAGCGAGATGTCGGCGTGCGCCGCGGGGATCGTGAGGTTGAGCACCGTCTGCACGTCCGGGCGGGCGAGCAGGCCGTCGACGCTCACCGCCTCGGCGCCGGGAATCGTGGCCGCGACCGCGGCCGACCGGGTGGCGTCGAGGTCAGCCAGCGCGGCGATGCTCACCGCGGGGTGGTTCGCGAGTGTGTCGAGGTAGGCGCGGGAGATGACCCCGAGACCTACGACGCCGACGCGGTGCGGGTCGCCCACACCATCCCCCTCTCGATGATGGTCCGGACGTCGGCGCGCTCCAGCACGTCCAGGCTGTGTCCCGGAGTCGTCACGACGATGCGCCCGGCCCCCCAGAGTCGGGTCCAGATCGCCGGCGAGGTGACCGGCCGGTGCCACGGATGCCACGGCTGCGTGGGGTGGGTGGTGACCGCCAGTACGTCGATCAGGTCGTCGTGCAGCACCCAGTACTGCTCGGTGACCAGCTCGAAGTCCTCGATTCCCGCGGTGATCGGGTGCTCCCGGCCGAGGTCGGTGAGGCGCACCGTGTGCGGCAGGAAGTTGTCCTCCGGGCCACCGCGACGCTGGCACGGCTCCTGCCCCGGATGGGTCGCGAACTGGCCGCCCACCAGATGCAGGTAGTCCGATGACGCGCGGAACGAGTCCACGATGCCGCCGTGCCAGCCGGTGAAGCCCGTACCGGCGACGACCGCCGCACTGAGGCCCGCCAACTGGTCCGAGGTGATCTGCGACATCGTCACGCACTGCACGACGAGGTCGGTGTCGGCCATCTCGGCGGCGTCGGCGTAGATCTCCGTCGACTCCTCGATCCGTACGGCATAGCCGTTCCGTTCGAGGAAGGGGAGGAACAACTCCGTCGCCTTGACCGGCTGGTGTCCCTCCCATCCGCCCCGAACCACCAGTGCTCTCCGCTGTGCCACCCTCGCTCCCTCCCACGGCCCGTCGCCACCGGACCGGTGTTCCCGCCCCGCCGACGGGCCGCCGACGCCCGTGCGTGTCGGGCACTGAAACCGTACTCATGGTTTCCGCCGACGCCAGCGCCCCCGGACTCTCGTTCCGCCTCCTGCCCGGTCCACTGAGGCCGCAGCGCCGACGTTTACCATCTTCGATCGTGATCTCGACCGTGTGGCGGCTGCTCACCCGCCAGATCGACACCAACCCGGCTCAGGACGACGCCGTGCTGCGCGAGGCGTGCACGCAGGCGCGGTACGGCTCCGACGACGGGCCGGCCCGAGCGGCGTTGGCCGCCACCCGAGGTGACCACGACCGTCGGGCCCGCTACGTGCGCGTACTCGCCGAGTCGACCGCCGGCGGGTTGGGATCACGAATCGACCGAACGACCGGCCGGGTCGACACCACCGCCGCCTGGACCGACCGTTGGGCGGCGCGCACCCCCACCAACCCGGATGCCCAGCTCGTACGTGCCCGGTCCCTGATGGCACGAGCCTGGGAGGTGCGCGGCGGGGACTGGGCCGCCACGGTGCGCCCGGAGCAGTGGGCTGAGTTCGGCCGCCTGCTGCACCTGGCCGAACAGGTGAACGACGTGGCGATGCGGCTCGCGCCCGAGGACCCCACGCCGTGGGCGATCCGGCTGGATCTCATGGTCGATCAGAGCGCGCCACCGGAGGATGTCGAGGAGACCTGGCGTGAGTTGATCCGGCGGGACCCGTGGCACCGGGAGGGACACGTACAGAAGCTGACCTACCACTGCCGGAAGTGGGGCGGCTCGCACGAGGCGATGTTCGGCTTTGCCCGGTCGGTCGCGGCCACGGCACCCGCGGGCTCGCCGCTGCATGTGCTGCCGGTGCGGGCCGCCGCCGAGTGGGCGCTGTGGGAGCAGGAACGCGAGACCCCTGGTGCCACCGCCGAGGAGATCGGCCAGCGGTGGCAGCAGGATCCGGTCCTGCAGTCCGACCTCGACAACGCGCTGGAGCAGTGGTTCCGCCAGCCGGCCGGTCGGCACGCCGATTGGCTCAACGACCTGAACTTCCTGGCGTACGGCTTGGCACGCACCGGCCGTGACGCGGACGCCGCGCCGGTCTTCGCGTCGATCGGCCGGTACGTGACCGGGGTGCCGTGGGCCTGGTGGGGCGACACGCGCGGCGACGCCGCTTTCATCCGTGCCCGTCGTCGCGCCCGGGCAGCCTCGTCGCGCGCCTGACGCCGATCTCTCGGCCTCCGCCGCGTTGGCCGACCTGTCACTGAGCCTGCGCGCGCGTGCGGCCGTATTCGGCCAGGGCGTGGAACGCGGCCTTCGGCGTCCAGGAGCCGTCCGGCAGCACCCGCACGATGCCGCGCGCGGCCAGGTCGTAGTCGTGCTCCGGGTCACCGGTGGTCGGTAGGTGCCGGTTCGCGAACGTGTACACGAACGCCGCCTCCACCCCGCCGGCCTCGTAGTCGCGCAGCAGGCCCAGGACGTATCGGGCCTGGCCGTCCTCGTCACGCTCCAACTCCGCGGTGAGCTTCGCGGCGCGACCGTGCTCGTCGTACGTGACCGGCTCCGTCGCTCCCGCGACGTCTCCCGCGCCGCGGAAGGTGCAGCAGCCGAACTCGGTCGCGGCATAGGGCTTGCCCTGCCGCACCGCCGCCGCCAGGCTTTGCGGAAACGCCGCGGCGTTGGTCGCGTCGCGGTAGCCGGCGTCGCTGGCGACGATGTCGAACAGCGACCAGTCGACATCCTCCAGCGGAATCGAGGCGTAGCCGATGGGGCCGCCGAACCGCTCCCGCACCGCGGGCACCGCCTCGGCGAGGAAGTCGCGTACCGCGGCTCGCGCGGCCGGGACCGCCTTCCGCATCCGCATCGGATCGGTGAACAGCGTCATGCGCTCTGCCAGGTCTCGGCCCGGCAGGAAGCCGTCGTTGAACATGGAGATCTCGGAGCCCGTGAGGTACACGATCGAGGCGCCGCCGCGTCGCAGGCGCTCGGCCCGTTCCGCACCGTCGAGCAGGAACCCCATGAGCCCGTCGCGGTCCAGGCCGTTGGTGAACGGGCTGTACCACACCTCAAGCCCCGCCTCGGCGGCGTATCGCGCGGCCAGCTCCAGCCGGTCCTGGACACCGCCCGTGACACGCACCGCGTCGCAGCGCAGCTCGTCACGGATCACGCGCAGGTCACGCCGCACGGTCTCGGGGACGAACGGTTCGTGGGTCGTGGAACCGGCGCTCACGAAGCCGGTGTCGTAGTTCATGCCGAATACGCGCATCGGAAGGCCCCCTCAATTTAAGGTACGCGGCGTACCCTATAGGGTACGTCCAGTACCCTGCAAGGCATGAGCACGAGGCGCCGGGGTGAGGAGCTGGAACAGGCGATCCTGCAGGCAGCGGCGGAGGAGCTGCGCGAGGCCGGCTACGCCGGAATGACCATGGATCGGGTCGCCGCCCGCGCCAGGACGAACAAGAACGCCATCTACCGCCGGTGGCCGCATCGGGCCGCGCTGGGTATCGCGGCGTACCGCCACCTGTCCGACGCCGTCATGCCGAACCCCGACACGGGCACCCTGCGGGGCGACGCGCTCGAAATGCTTCGGCGGGCGAACGAGACGTGGTCCTCGCCGCACGGGGCGGTCCTCCGCGGCCTACTCGCGGCTGCGGCGGATGATCCGGCACTGCTCGCCCTCATGCGCGAACGGTCGGGCGCCGACACTATGGACCGTGCCTGGCTGACCATTCTCGAACGCGCCGTGGCACGCGACGAGGCGCCGCCGACGGCCGTCCATCCACGCGTCGCAACAACCCCGATGATGCTGCTGCGAGCCGAGTACGCGATGCGCGGCATCCCCTCGGTCCCCGACGAGGTCCTGGTCGAGATCGTCGACGAGGTCTTTCTGCCGCTCGTACGCGGCCGCGCGCGGGCGTAGGTTCGCCGGCATGTCCGACCTGCCGCTCACGTCCGCGTTCACGGTCTTCACCGAGCAAGACTCGGGATGCCTGTCCTACGGCGTCGAGGAGGCCGGGCGCCGCTGGTTCGTCAAGCAGGCCACCACCGAGCAGGCCCGGTCCTCGCTTCTCCGGGCCGCGCGGTTTCACACTGCGGTTCAGCATCCGGCGATCGTCCATCCCGCGCGGGTCCTCGACGGGCCTGACGGACCCGTGCTGATTTACCCCTGGCACGACGGCAGGGTGCTCAATCACGCCACCAGGCACGGCTCGGACCGAGCCGCGCTCGCCCGGTTCCAACAGTTGCCCCTGCACGACGTCGAGGCAGCTGTCACCAGGGTCCTCGACGCGCATGTGGCCGTCGCGGCGGCCGGCCATGTCGCCGTCGACCTGTATGACGGCTGCTTCCTCTACGACTTCGGCAGTCGACGGATGTGGCTGATCGACCTGGACGAGTACCGGCCCGGGCCCTTCCTCCTCGAATGGGACCGCCTGCCCGGGTCCCGCCGCTATATGGCCCCGGAGGAGTTCGTTCGTGGTGCGGTCATCGACCAGCGGACCACGGTGTACACCCTCGGCCGCACCATCCAGCACCTGCTCGACTCCCCACACGGCTGGCGCGGCACGCCAGCCCAACGCCGGCTCACGGCCCACGCCACCCGACCCGCACCTGAAGATCGACACCCCGACGTGGCGACGCTGGTCGCCGAGTGGCGGTCCACCTGCACCGCCCGAGAGGGGCATTGGTCGGCATGAAATGTCGTTGCGTAGCCGGCAGGCCGTGCCACTAAGCTGATGGCATGATCAGCTCGTACGCGTTCCCGGTGGCGTCCCCCGACGTCCGGTGTGGCGCGCTGCGACGCCGACGGTCCCGCGACCGCCTGCGCTGAGCGATCTTCTCTGCGACCGGCGGATCGAGCCGCCGGTCATCATCGATCGTCCTCGGTCCGCCCGCATCCTCATCCGGTGATCCGCGCCGCGGATCCGAGCGAGATCGGCGTACTCATGGATCTGGAGAAACTTCTGACCGACCGGCTTGCTCCGGCGTTCGCGACGGTGGCGGGCGAACCGGTCGACCCGGTGATAAGGCGCTCGCAGCGGGCTGACTTCCAGTCCGACGCGGCGCTGGCACTGGCCCGGCGACTCGGCCGGCCGCCGCGCGCCATCGCCGCCGAGGTGCTGCGGCACGCTGAGCTGGCCGACCTGTGCAGTGTGGCGGAGCTGTCCGGCCCGGGGTTCCTCAATCTGACTGTCGCCGACGACGCCTTGGCTGGGCTGGTCTCCGCGCTGGCCGTCAGTCCGCGGCTGGGCGTGCCCGTGGCCGCCGTGCCGGAGACGGTGGTGGTCGACTACTCGGCGCCGAACGTGGCGAAGGAGATGCACGTCGGGCATCTGCGGTCGACGGTGATCGGCGACGCGGCGGCCCGGCTGCTGGAGTGGCTGGGCCACCGGGTGCTGCGGGCCAACCACCTGGGCGACTGGGGAACCCCCTTCGGCATACTGATCGAGCACCTGGTCGACGTGGGCGAGGCCGAGGCGGCGCAGGAGCTGTCGATGGGTGACCTGGACTCGTTCTACAAGGCGGCCCGGGCGAAGTTCGACGCCGACGAGGCGTTCCGGGAACGGTCGCGGCGGCGGGTGGTGGCGTTGCAGGGCGGCGACGAGGTGACCCTGCGGCTGTGGCGGTTGCTGGTGGAGCAGTCCGAACGGTACTTCCTGGCCGTGTACGACCTGCTCGACGTGACCCTCACCAAGCGGGACTTCCACGGTGAGAGCAGCTACAACGACCTGCTCGGCCCGGTCGTGGAGGACCTGGACCGACTCGGACTGCTGCGGGAGAGCGAGGGGGCGGCCTGCGTGTTCCCGCCCGGCTTCGTTGGTCGCGACGGCGAGCCGCTGCCGTTGATCGTGCGCAAGTCCGACGGCGGGTATGGCTACCCGGCGACCGACCTCGCGGCGATCCGGCATCGGACCGACACGCTGAGCGCGACCCGGCTGCTCTACGTGGTCGGGCTGCCGCAGCGGCGACACTTCGAGATGGTGTACGCCGCCGCCGCGCAGGCCGGGTGGCTGGCCCCGCCGGCCCGGGCCGAGCACGTCGGGTTCGGCTCCATCCTCGGGCCGGACGGGCGGATGCTGCGCAGCCGGGCCGGCGGATCGGTGAAGCTGGTTGGGCTGTTGGAGGAGGCGATCGCTCGGGCGACCGCGCTGGCCCGTCAGCGGAACCCGGAGCTGGGCGAGGCTGAGGCGGCCGAGGTGGGCCGGGCGGTCGGCGTCGGCGCGATCAAGTACGCCGACCTGTCCAGTGACCGGCACCGGGACTACGTGCTCGACTGGGAGGGGATGCTCTCGCTGGACGGCAACACCGCGCCCTACCTCCAGTACGCGTACTCGCGGATCCGGTCGATCTTCCGGCGGGCCGGGGTCGCGGTCCGGCCGGAGGCCGGGATCTCACTGGCCGAGCCGGCCGAGCGGGCACTCGCCTTCGAGCTGGTCGGCTTCGCCAGGGTGGTCGACGAGGTGGCGGTGAACCTGGAGTTCCACCACCTCGCCGGTTACCTGTACCGGCTGGCCGCCGCGTTCAGCACGTTCTACGAACGGTGTCCCGTGCTGCGGGCCGACGGGCCACTGCGGGAGAGCCGGCTGGTGCTCTGCGACCTGACCGCCCGGGTGCTCCGGCAGGGGCTGCACGTGCTCGGCATCCGGACCCCCGAGCGGATGTGATCAGCTCCGTGATCCGGCGCAGCGCGGACCGACCGGCCGCGCACGGCTCGCTCCACCACGGGTCGCATCTCGGCGAGCAGGGCACGCCGTCCGGCACGGTGACCTAGGGTGAGAAACCGGCACGGCCACTGTCGTCCGACGGGCGACGCGGGCGTCCGGTTCATGGCCTCCGGCCTTCATGTTTCCAGCCGAAGAACGGACCGATGACCGAGGGAACACCGACCGCCGACGTCCGCCCCGTCCACCCCTGCTGAGATGGACTGGGCCGGATGGGCGCTGTTCGGCCTGGTGGCCACCGCCGCGCTCACCGCGGCACAGATCACCGCTCAACTGGCCGGCCTCACCCGTCTCGACTTTCCCCTGCTGCTCGGCACCCTCGTCACCGAGGATCCCGACCGGGCCCGGGTCATCGGGTTCTTCATCCACCTGGGCGCCGGTCAGGGCTTCGCGCTCGGCTACGCGGCCACGTTCGCCCTGCTGGACCGTGCCACCTGGTGGATCGGGGCGCTGCTGGGGACCGTCCACGTCGGGATCGCGCTGACGGTGCTCCTGCCGCTGCTTCCGGGTGTCCACCCACGCATGGCGTCCCAGCGGGCGGGCCTGGCCAGCACGGCCGTCCTGGAGCCGCCGGGCCTGTTCGCCGTCAACTACGGCGTCCAGACGCCCGTGGTCTCGGGTGTCGTCCACGTCATCTACGGGGTGGTCCTCGGGCTACTCCTGCACGCCGGGTGACCCGCGCCAGCTCTCGTGAGGAGCGATCCGCATGACCGGTGGGTCCGACCCGACGTCCGTCCGTCCCCCGGCGCCGATCAGCGACTACGGCTTGCTGGGTGACACCCGCACCGCCGCCCTCGTGGCCGCCGACGGCGGGATCGACTGGTTCTGCGTGCCCCGCTTCGACGGCGAGCCCCTCTTCGGCCGGCTGGTCGGAGGGCCCGAGGCGGGAACGTTCCGGGTCGGCCCGGCCGCATCGGCCACACCCGTGCAGCGGCGCTACCGGCGGCACACCGCCACGCTGGAGACGACCTGGGCCGTGGGCGGCGGCCGGCTCACCCTCACCGAGGCCATGCTGGCCGAGGTCAGCGGCCGGCTGCTCCCCACGACACTGATCGTGCGGCGGCTGTCGGCCGAGGCCGCGCCGGTCGACGCCGTCGTCGAGTTCGATCCCCGCCTCGGCGTACGGCACCGTCGGCCCCGGGTGCACCGCCGGGGTCCGGCCCTGGCGTGTCAGTGGGGGGCCCTCGCGGTCTCGCTGGACACTTCGGAAGACCTCACCATCGAACCCGGCCGGCCCGCCCTGATCAGGATCGGACCGGGCCGGCCGGTCACCCTCGTGTTGGCCGTGGCCTACCGCGAACCGCTGATCCACGTCGATCCCGGGTGGGCGTGGGAACTGCTCGGCGAGGACGAGGAGCGCTGGCGGGCCTGGACCGCCGAGATCGACGGGTCGCTGCCGTTCCGGGAAGAGGTCGTACGAAGCCTGCTCACGATGCGGCTGCTGACCTACTCGCCCTCGCGAGCGCCGGTGGCCGCACCCACGACGTCACTGCCCGAAGAGCCCGGCGGAGTACGCAACTGGGACTACCGCTACGTCTGGCCGCGGGACGCCAGCATCGGCGTGAGCGCGTTCCTCAGCGTCGGCAAACCGGACGAGGCCCGTGGTTTCCTCGCGTGGCTGCTGCACGCCAGCCGGCTGCAGCGGCCACGCCTACCGGCGCTACTCACCCTTGACGGCCGCGACGTACCGGCGGAACGGGAACTTCCCGGCTGGCCCGGTTATCTCGGCAGCGTCCCGGTGCGGATCGGCAACGGCGCCGCCGGGCAGCACCAGCTCGACGGCTACGGCTGGGTGATCGACGCCGCCTGGGCGTTCGTGCAGGCCGGGCAGCCCCTCTACAGCGAGACGTGGCGGGCGGTGCGCGGCTTCGCCGACGTGGTCGCCCGCTGCTGGCGGGAGCCCGACGCCGGCATCTGGGAGGTCCGCCAGCCCGCCCAACACGTCCACTCGAAGCTCATGGGCTGGCTCGCTCTGGACCGGGCCCTGCGCATCGCCGACACCCACCCCATACGACGCCGTCAACGTCGACGCTGGCTGGAGGCACGCGACGGCATCACCGCCGAAATCCGGTCCTCCGGCTTCAACCCGACGGCGGCCAGCTACGTCCGCACCTACGGCTCGGCGGATCTGGACGCGGCCCTGCTCGTGCTGCCGCTGCTGGAGATGGATAGCATCGAGTCACCCCGGGTGCGCGGCACCGTCGACGCCATCCGGGACGGACTGTCCGCCGGCGGTCCGCTTCTCTACCGCTACCCGCCCGGACGGGACGGTCTGCCGGGGACCGAAGGCGCGTTCCTGCCCTGCTCGTTCTGGCTGGTCCAAGCTCTCGCCCGCACCGGACGCCGCGCCGAGGCGATAGAGATGTTCCGGGCCATGCTCGAGTACGCCAGCCCTCTCGGCCTCTACGCCGAGGAGCTGGATCCCGCGACCGGCGCCCAGATCGGCAACTATCCGCAGACGCTCACGCACGCGGCGCTCGTCCAGGCCGCGCTCGCCATCCGGGACGCCCCCGTTGGCTGAACTCGCTCCCGTGGACTCGTCCCCGGCCGCCGGACGCGAGGCCGGACGGTCACGACGCGGCCGTCGGCTGCGGCGGGGTGGTGAAGGGCACCTGGGTCGGGGCCGGGTCGGCACGCTCCGCCAGCGGATGTGTCCAGAGTCCGCGGTCGCGCAGGATCGGTAGGACGCCCTCGGCGAACCAGTACGCCTCCTCCAGGTGCGGGTAGCCGGAGAGGATGAACTCGGTGAGGCCCAGCGCGTGGTACTCGGCGATCCGGTCGGCGATCTCGGCGTGGCTGCCGACGAGCGCGGTGCCGGCACCACCGCGAACCAGTCCGACGCCGGCCCACAGATTCGGTGCCACCTCCAGCCGGTCCCGCGCACCCCCGTGCAACGCGATCATCCGTCGCTGCCCCTCCGACTCGCTGCGCGCCAGCCCGGCCTGCACGGCGGCGATGTCCGCGTCGGGGATGCCGGCGAGCAGCCGCCGCGCCTGTGCCCAGGCCTGCTCGCTGGTGTCGCGGGTGATGACGTGCAGGCGGATGCCGTACCGCAGGTGCCGGCCGGCCTCGGCGGCCAGGCCACGGATGCGGGTGAGCTTCTCCGCCACCTGCTGCGGCGGTTCGCCCCAGGTGAGATAGACGTCGCTGTGGCGGGCGGCGACGGGGCCGGCGGCGCCGGACGACCCGCCGAAGTAGATCTCCGGCACCGGGTCGGGGCGGGCGGCCAGCCGGGCCTGCTCGACCCTCAGGTGGGTGCCGTGGTGGGTGACGGTCTCGCCGCGCCACAGGGCGCGGACGATGTGCAGGAACTCGTCGGTACGCGCGTACCGCTGGTCCTTGTCGAGGAAGTCGCCGTACGCTCGCTGTTCGTGTGATTCACCGCCGGTGACGACGTTGAGCAGCAGCCGTCCCCGGGACAGGCGTTGGAACGTCGAGGCCATCTGCGCCGCCAGGGTCGGCGAGAGCAGGCCGGGGCGGAACGCGACAAGGAACTTCAGCCGCTCGGTCACCTCGGCCAGCATCGCTGTGGTCAGCCAGGCGTCCTCGCACCATGCCCCGGTCGGGGTGAGCGCGCCGACGAAGCCGAGCTGCTCGGCGCTGCGTGCGATCTGGCCCAGGTATGCCACCGTCGGCGGCCGGGCGCCGCCCGCCGCGCCGGCAGGCAGTCCGTGCCCGCCGCCGACGATGTCCCGGCTGTCCCCGTTCGTCGGGAGGAACCAGTGGAACGTGAGGGTCATGGTCGCTCCGATCAGCGTGGTCAGTACAACGAACCGGCACCATACCTATATTTCCTATCGGCTCAATAGAGTATCGTGGTCGACCTGACACCCTCGATCGGCGGCCCGGAGGGCGCCGGTCAGCCGAGAGGAGAGCAGCGGCGATGGCTTCGACCGTGGTGGTGTCCGGCAACCCGCGACCGGCATCGCGCACCTTGGCACTGGCAACGGCGATCGGCGACCTGCTCGCCCGCAGGCACGGCACGGACGACACGGGGGTGGTCGACGTCGCCACGCTCGGCGCCGGTCTGCTGAGTTCCGGCGATCCCGCCACGGCCACGGCCCTCGACCTGGTGCGCGGCGCCGACCTGCTGGTCGTCGCGACGCCCACCTACAAGGGCACCTTCACCGGTGTTCTCAAGGTGCTCCTCGACCACCTGCCGGCCCGGGCACTCGACGGCACGACCGCGGTCCCGGTGGTCATCGCCGGCGTGGCGCAGCAGGCCTCTGCGGCTGCGTCGCACCTGGCGGAGCTGCTGAGAGAGTTGGGCGCCGACGTGGTGCCCGGGCTCGCCGTCGTCGAGGCGGAGCTGGCCGACGTGCCGGCCGTCGCGGCGACGTTCGCCGCGACCCTCACGCTGCGGGAGCCGTCGCCGCGCTGAGCCAGCCTGGGGAGGATCTCGCTCGGCGCGCGGGGCGGGTGTGGAGGCGGCCGTTCGGTCGCCTTCCCCACGCCTGCCGGGTCGACCCGCGACGGGCGGGGCGAGTCGGGCCGACGCCGGCGAGGGTGGCGTCGTCGTAGTCGGGGACGACCAGCATCGCGCGACCCTCCCGGCACGGGCAGCCGCTGGGGCGCGTGCTCCGGCGCCCGGGCCCGCCACGTCTCCCGCTCGCGGCGACCGGCAGGCGGCACCCTTCGCTACCGAAGGGCGGACAAGCCCTTGAAATCCTACTTGGTAAGTAGGAAAATCGGAGTCATGTCCAGGGCTCGCCTGCTCACCTCCCGCCGGGTCGTCGACCTGATGCGGGTCGCCTCGCAGCTCTGTTTCGCCTGAGGCGCGACCGCCTGACCGGCTCCCACCCCGCCGCTCGTCGAGTTCGCCCAGTTGCAGACCGGTAGGGGCGGCTCCGCACGATGTCCGCCGGCGCCACCGCGTTTTCTTCCGTCCCGACCGGACTCCACCCTCTCCCCCGATCTCGTCGTTCGACCCGGGAGGTTTTCGATGACCACCGTCACCCCGACCGACAGCGACACCTTCACCCGCGACTGGGCCGACTGGCACCGCCGGCGCGAGGAGGCGCTGTCCGACCCGCACGGCTTCCTCGCCGTCACCGGGCTGCACTGGCTCACCCCGCAGCCGCAGCGCTTTCCCGACGCACCTGGGCAGTGGCACACCGACGAGAACGTCGTCGTGGTCACCCTCGGCGACGGCGAGGCAATCACCGTCGCCGGGCGGCGGGTGACGGGTCGGCACACGTTCGGGCCCATCGCGGAACGCGGCGGCGGCGTCGTCGGAGTGGACGGCGGTGTGGTGGAGATCGCCCGCCGGGGAGGGCGGGACATCCTCCGACCACGGCGCCCGGACCACCCGTTGCGCGTCGCGCACCGCGGCACTCCCGCGTACCCGCCGACGCCGCAGTGGGTCCTGACCGGCCGGTACGTACCCTTCGACGTGCCCCGGCCGACGACCGTGGGCGCCGCGGTGGAGGGGCTCGAGCACGTCTACGACGCGCCGGGACGAATCGAGTTCGCGCTCGACGGTCTACCCCTGTCCCTGACCGCGTTCGACGGCATCGCGCCAGGAAGCCTCTCGGTGCTGTTCACCGACACCACCGCCGGCGTGACGACCTATCCGGCTGTCCGGTCCCTCGCCGTCGCGGCGCCGGACGAGCACGGGCTGGTGACGCTCGACTTCAACCGCGCGACCAACCTGCCCTGCGCCTACACCGACTTCGCGACCTGCCCGCTGCCACCGGCGGAGAACCGGCTCCCGGTCGCCGTCGAGGCGGGAGAGAAGCTCCCGTACGAGCGGCAGTCGCCCTCCGCGCAGTCCTGACCGTCCGCCACCCGCCAACGGGAGGGAACGCCATGACCGAGCCCGCCGACAGCCCGTCACCCATCGAGGCAGATGGGGACACCTTGCGGACCCTGCTGCGCCACCAGGCCAGCACCGTCACCGTGATCACCGCACCCGGCCGTCCCGCGGCTGGTTTCACCGCCACGTCGTTCACCTCGGTGTCGCTGCGTCCGCCGATCGTGTCGTTCTGCCTGAACCTCGCCTCGTCCAGCTGGCCCACCATCTCCCAGGCCCGGCACGTGGGCGTACACCTGCTCGCCCGTCACCAACGGGAGCTGGCCCGGACGTTCGCCACTAGCGGCATCGACCGGTTCGCCGCGCCGACGCGGTGGCGGCAGGGACCCGAGGGGGTGCCGATCCTCGACGGCACCCTGGCCTGGTTGCTGTGTCGGGTGGTCGACCGGGTGGTGGTCGGCGACCACGCGATCGTGCTGGCCGAGCCGGAGCTGCTGCGCCACGCCGACGTGGGCTCACCGCTGCTCTATCACCGGGGTCGGTACGCGGACCTTTCGGAGGACGCCGAAAGGGTGGCCCGGCTCGTGGCCTGACCGTCGCGCGACCACCGGCGGACGGGTTGGATCGGCGGAGGCGCCGGCCCGGCAACCCGCCGGGCCCTCTTCGGCAGCCGGCGCCTCACCTCGAGACCGACCCGACTTCGATCACCAGGAGGTTGCCATGCGCGCGATCGTCGCCGCTCCCGACACCGGCCCACGCTGGCGGCTGGCCGACGTGGCGGAGCCCGTTCCGCGGGCCGACCAGGTCCTCGTGGAGGTCGAGCACGTGTCGGTCAACCACGGGGAGGTCCGGCATGTGGCCGCCTGGCCGGCGGGGGCGGTGCTCGGCCACGACGCGGTCGGGCGTGTGCTGCGGGCCGCCGCGAGCGGAACCGGTCCCCGCGTCGGCGACCGGGTGGTCGCCCTCGGGCCGGGAGCGTGGGCGCAGCGGGCCGCGTTCGACGTGGACGCGGTCGCCGTGCTTCCGTCCGGCCTGGACGGCGCCGCTCTCGCGGCGTTGCCCACGGTCGGACTCACCGCGCTGCGTGCCCTGCGCTCGTCCGGTCCGCTGCTGGCGAGTCGGGTGCTGGTGACCGGCGCGTCCGGCGGAGTGGGACGGATCGCCGTACAGCTCGCGCGGCGCGGCGGCGCCCGGGTCATTGCGGTGGTCGGCGCGCCGGAGCGGGCCGACGGGCTGGCGGAACTCGGCGCCGACGAGGTCGTGGTGGGGGTGGAGGCCGTCGCCGGCCCGGTCGACGTGGTCGTGGAGACGCTCGGGGGCGGCCACCTGAGCGCGGCCTGGCGGCTGCTCTCCCCCGGCGGGGTGCTGCACAGCATCGGCTGGGCCTCGGGCGATCCGGCGACGTTCCCGGTCAACTCCACGTTCGCCCCGGGCGCGGCCCGCAGCCTGCGCTCGGCCGGGGACGCCAGCGCGCCGGGCGCCGACCTGGCGCTGCTCGTGGATCTCGTTCGGACCGGCGCCCTGCACGTTCCGGTGGGGTGGCACGGTTCCTGGCGACGACTCGACGACGCCGCGGGCGCGCTGCTCAGCCGCCGGGTGCTCGGCAAGGTGCTCCTCGATGTCGACTGAGGAGCGCGGCCCGGCTGCGCCGGGGCGGGCGTCTCGGCGTCGCGCTCCGACCCTCCCGCCGCACACATGGCCCGCATATCCTATAGACTTAGTAGGATTAGCGTCAACCCGCGGGGCTCCCCGCGTGCGAAAGGTGACATCCGCTCACGCATTTATTGACATCACCGGGTCCAGCGAGTGGACTCGGCTCATGTCCAGCGAGCTGCGGTTGATCATCCGCGGCCACATCGACTTCGGTCGGGTGTGGTCGAGCTCCTGTCGGCACTGACCCGGCACCCGCACCCGTGCCCGGCGCGCCGACCCGGCCCGCCGCGGTGGGGCTCATCGCCGAGCTGACCGCCACGTCCTTCACCGTCGACGTCGCCGCCGGTACGCGCATCGCGCGCTACCGCTGCCTCGTCGTACCCGCCGTCGCCTGTCTGGACAGGAGATACCGTCATGCCCGCGCACCGCCTGCGCCTGCTCGCCGCCGCCCTCGCCACGCTGACCGTCACCGTCACCGTCGGCGGCTGCGCCACCGACAGCACCCCACCGGCCGGCCCCGCCGGCCAGCCGCGCTCCGGCGGCGCCCTGACCTGGGCCGTCGAGACCGAACCGATCACCCTCAACCCGCACCAGTACGCGCAGGCCAAGGCACGCCTGCTGGTCTGGAACACGTTCGAATCCCTACTCACCTACGACGATCAGGGCAAACTGGTGCCCTGGCTGGCTACCGGCTGGCAGGTGAGTCCGGACGGCTTGTCCTACACCGTCGCCCTGCGCGACGGGGTCAGCTTCTCCGACGGCACGCCCTTCGACGCCTCCGCCGTCAAGGCCAACGTCGACAAACTGCGGGAGCCCGGCTACGCGGCGGCCGTCGCCGCCGTACAGCTGCGCAACCTCAAGACCGTCGACGTGGTCGACCCGCGTACGGTGCGCTTCACGCTCACCACCCCCGACGTGCTCATCCTTGACTTCCTCGCCTCACCACAGGGCGCCCAGGTCTCCCCCCGATCGCTGCGGGAGGCGAAGAACCTCAAGGCAGGCGGCACCGACGTCGCCGGCACCGGCCCGTTCGTGCTCGACCGCTACGTGCCCGGCCAGGAACTGCACTACCGCCGCAATCCCGCGTACAACTGGGCGCCCCCCACCGCCGCCCACACCGGACCCGCCTACCTCGACGGCATCACCTACCGGTTCCTGAAGGAGTCCGCCGTCCGGGTCGGCGCGCTCACCTCCGGCCAGGTGCAGCTCATCGAGGGCGTGCCGGCCACCGACGAGCCGCTGATCACGGCGAATCCGAAGCTGCGGCTCACCCGGGAGCTCAACTCCGGCTCGGCCTACTCGTACTACTTCAACGTCGGCCACGCCCCGTTCGACGACCTTCGGGTCCGCCAGGCGTTCCGGGAGGCCCTCGACGTCGACACCGTGCTGCAAGCGGTCTACCGGGGCAGCGCGACCCGGGCGTGGAGCGTGGTCAGCCCGTCCAGTCCGCTCTACGACAAGCGCCTCGAGGGCCGCTTCGGCGGCGACGCCGACCGGGCCAACGCGCTGCTCGACGAGGCCGGCTGGACCGGACGCGACGCCGACGGATACCGGGTCAAGGACGGCAAGCGGCTCACCGTCCGACTGTTCCAGTCCGCGCCGTTCGTCCGCGACCGCCGCGACATCCTCGCCCAGGCCGTGCAGGCCGCCGTCAAGCAGAGCGCCGGCATCGACCTGAAGGTCTCCCTCGTCGACCAGGGCACCGCCCAGGACGCCCTCGACAAGGGCGAGTACGAGATCTTCGACAACTCCCGCGCCGACACCGACGCGGGCGCCGCGCTGAAACTGCTGCTGCACTCCACCGGCGCCATCAACCGCACCAGGGCCAACGACCCGCAGCTCGACAAGCTCCTCGACGCCGGCCAGGCCACCGCCGACCCCGCCCGACGCGCCGGCATCTACGCCGACCTGCAACAACGGGTCGTCGCCGACCAGGCCCTCGTCCTACCCCTCTACGCCCCGGCCGACCAGATCGCCGCCGCCACCAGCGTCGGCGGCGTCCGCTTCGAACCCACCGCCGGCGTACCCGCCAGCGCTTACGACCTGTGGATCGGCAAGTGACATGGGACCGACAACCCTGCGACCGGTGATCCGCCGGATCACCACCGGGCTGGTGGTCCTCTGGGCCGCGGCCAGCGCCGCCTACCTGGCGCTGCTGGCCGCCCCCGGCGACACCGTCGACAGCATCATCGGCGACGGGGCCGACACTCCGCAGATCCGCGCCGAAATCGTCACGGAGTGGGGCCTGGACCGGCCGGCGATCGTGCAGTACCTCGACTACCTGCGCCGGCTCGCCGTCGGTGACCTCGGCCGCTCCTACCTGATGCAACGCCCCGTCACCGAGGTGATCGGCGACCAGATCGCCCCCACTCTCGCCCTCGCCGTCACCGCCGCCGGGCTGGGTGTGCTGCTCGCCGTGACCCTCGCGGTCGCCACCGCCGGCGACCGCCGGCGGTGGCTGCGCCGAGCCAGCTCCGGCGTCGAACTGCTGATGGTCTCCACCCCACCCTTCCTGATCGGCATCGTGCTGCTGAGCGTGCTGTCGTTCCGGTTCGGACTCTTCCCGGTCTCCGGCGACCAGGGAGCGGCCGCCCTGGTGCTGCCAGCGGTCACCCTCGCGCTGCCCATCGCCGGCCTGCTCGCCCAGGTGCTGCGCGACGGCCTGGAACGGGCCCTCGACGAGCCGTTCGTGCTCACCGCACGCGCCCGGGGCGTGCGAGAGCGGGCGGTCCTGCTCCGCCACGCTCTACGGCACGCCCTGCTGCCGGCCGTCACCCTCGCCGGTTGGCTGTTCGGCATCCTGCTCGGCGGTGCCGTCATCGTCGAGCAGGTGTTCGGCCGTCCCGGCCTCGGCCAGGTCACCCTCACCGCGGTGACCAGCAAGGACATGCCGGTGGTCCTGGCCGTGGTGACCCTCTCCGCCGCCGTGTACGTGGTGGTCAACACCGCCGCCGACCTCGCTTACCTGCTCGTCGACCCGCGACTGCGAAGGACCTGACGATGACCGTGACCCTGGGCGGCGTGGCCGCCGACGTCACCGCGGTCAGCCCCGCCGCCGACCCGCCCGTCGAGGCCGTCCGCCGCCGGTTCCGGCCGCGCCCCGGCGTGCTCGCCGCCGGGGCGTACCTCGGGCTGCTGCTCCTCGCCGCCGTCTGGCCGGCGGCGCTGACCCGCGCCGACCCGCTCGCCGCCGACCCGCTCACCGTGCTCTCCCCGCCGAGCCCGACGCACTGGTTCGGTACCGACCACCTCGGGCGGGACGTCGTCGCCCGGGTGGTGCACGGCGCTGGGCATTCGCTCACCATCGGCCTGGCCGCCACCGCCATCGCGGTGACCGCCGGGGTGCTGCTCGGCCTGCTCGCCGGGCTCGGGCACCGGGCGGCCGACGAGACGCTCAGCCGCTCCTTCGACGCCCTGTCGGCGTTCCCGATGCTGCTACTGGCCCTGCTCTTCATCGCCGTCACCGGCCCCGGCACGGTCAGCCTGATCATCGCGATCGGCGTCGCCACCCTGCCGCACCACGCCCGGGTGGTCCGGGCGCAGACGCTGCTGGTGCGCCGGGCGGGCTACGTCGAGCAGGCGGCGACTTTCGGACTGACCCGCGGGCGGCTGGTGCTGCGGCACGTGCTGCCCAACGTGCTCGGACCGGTGCCGGTCATCGCCGTCATCGGCCTCGGCGAGGCGATCCTCGCCGCGTCCGGGCTCAGCTTCCTCGGCATGGGACCGCAACCCCCCTCCCCCGAGTGGGGTGCGATGCTCTCCGAGGGGCGCAACTACCTCCAGGTCGCCTGGTGGATCAGCATCCTTCCCGGCGCGGCGGTCACCCTCACCGTGGTGGCGCTGACCGTCGTCGGCCGCCACTGGCAGGCGCGCTTCGACGGGCGGCACGTGTGATGGCCCCCCTGGTCGCGGTCGAGGACCTGTACGTCACCTTCCCCACCCCGGCCGGGGAGGTGCACGCCGTCCGCGGCGTCACGCTCACCGTCGAGCCGGGCGAGTGCGTCGCCATCGTCGGGGAGTCCGGCTCGGGCAAGAGCGTCACCGCCCGTACCCTCGTCGGCCTCGCCGGGCCGACCGCACGGGTCCACGCCACCCGGCTGGAATTGGCCGGGGCCGACGTGCGGCGCCACCGGCCCCGGGACTGGCGGCGGGTCCGGGGCCGCCTCGCCGGGCTCGTCCTGCAGGACGCGCTGGTCTCCCTCGACCCGCTGCGTACAGTCGGTGCCGAGATCGGCGAGGTGCTCACCACCCACGGCATCGTCAGCCGGCGGGAACGCGCCGGCCGCGTCGCGCACCTGCTCGACCAGGTGCACGTACCGCAACCGCAGCGCCGGGCCCGGCAGTACCCGCACCAGCTCTCCGGCGGCCTGCGGCAACGCGCGCTCATCGCCTCGGCCATCGCCGGTGAACCGGCCCTGCTCATCGCCGACGAACCCACCACCGCGCTCGACGTCACCGTCCAGGCCCAGATCCTGCGCCTGCTCGCCGAACGGCGGGCCACCGGGCAGAGCCTGCTGTTGATCAGCCACGACCTCGCCGTAGTCGCGCAGATCGCCGATCGGGTCCTGGTCATGCGCGACGGTCGCGTCGTTGAACAGGGTCGCACCGGCCCGCTGCTGCGCGCGCCGTCGCACCCGTACACCCGACAGCTGCTCGACGCCGTGCCGTCGGCGTCCTCGCGCGGCCATCGGCTCAGCCCCGCCACCCCGGTCCGGGCGACGCCCGGCGCCGGGCGGGGCCGCACCGCACTGCCGCCGCGCCCGGAGATCCGGGCCGGCGACGTCGTGCTCGACGCGGTGGCGCTGACCAAACGGTACGGCGAGCGCACCGTGGTCCGGGACGTCTCGCTCACCGTCGCCCGTGGTGAGACCGTCGGCCTGGTCGGGGAATCCGGTTCCGGCAAGAGCACCGTCGCCCGGATCGTCGCCGGCCTGCTGGACCCCGACCACGGTAGCGTCACCTTCGAACGGACCCCGTGGTCGGCCGTACCGGAACCGTCCCGCCGTCCGCTGCGCCGCCGGCTCCAGGTCATCTCGCAGGACCCTCTGGGCTCGTTCGACCCGCGCTACACCGTCGCCCGGATCGTCGCGGAGAACCTCGACGCCGACGTCCCTCGCGCCGACCGCCGCGACCACGTGGCCGCGCTGCTGGGCCGCGTCGGACTCACGCCGGACCTGCTCGACCGGCATCCCCGGGCGCTCTCCGGTGGGCAGCGACAACGGGTCGCCATCGCCCGGGCCATCGCACCCCGCCCCAGCCTCATCATCTGCGACGAACCCGTCTCCGCCCTCGATGTCTCTGTCCAGGCCCAGGTGCTCGATCTGCTCGCCGACCTGCGGGCCGCCGACGGGACCGCCCTGCTGTTCATCTCCCACGACCTGGGCGTGGTGCACCACCTCAGCGACCGGGTCCTCGTCATGCACGACGGCGCGGTGCTCGAACAGGGACCCGTCGGCGACGTCTTCACCTACCCGCAGCACGACTACACCCGCTCCCTGCTCGACGCGCTCCCCACGCTCGTCACCGCCGGCTGACCGCAGGAGGAAACACCATGCCCGACAAGACCCTGCACCTGGCCGCCGCCCTCGACGGCCTGGGCTGGCACCCCGCCGCGTGGCGGCTCTCCCGCGCCGACCCCGGCGTCGCGCTGACCGCCCGCTGGTGGGCGGCGCTCGCCGGCGAGGCCGAACGCGGCGCGCTCGACGCGATCACCCTGGAGGACAGCCTCGACCTCCAGTCGACCCGCCCCGACGGCACCGACGGGCGCACCGACCAGCTCCGCGGACGCCTCGACGCGGTGCAGATCGCCGCCCGCGTCGCTCCGTTGACCCGACACATCGGGCTGATCCCGACCACCAGCGTCACGCACACCGAGCCGTTCCACCTCTCCACCGCCGTGGCCACCCTCGACCACGTCAGCGGCGGCCGGGCGGGCTGGCGACCGCGGGTCTCCGCCCGCCGTTCGGAGGCACGGCACTTCGGACGACGGGACATCCCGCCGCTGGACCCTAACCGGCTCGACGAACCGGACGCCGTCCACCGTGTCGGTGACCTCTTCGCCGAGGCCTCCGACGCGGTGGAGGTGGTCCGCCGGCTCTGGGACAGCTGGCAGGACGACGCCGTCATCCGGGATGAGCCCACCGGCCGGTTTGTCGACCGGGACCGGTTGCACTACGTCGACTTCACCGGCCGCTGGTTCTCCGTCAAGGGGCCATCCATCGTGCCCCGACCGCCGCAGGGTCAGCCGGTGGTGGCCGCGCTGGCCCACTCGTCTGTCCCGTACGCCTTCGCCGCCCGGCACGCCGACGTCGTCTTCGTCACCCCCACCGACGCCGGCCACGCCGCCTCGATCGTCGCCGAGGTCCGCGCCTCCGAGGACACCGTCGGCCGGACCGACCCGCCCCTGCGCGTCCTGGCCGACCTGGTGGTGCTCCTCGACGACACTCCGTCGGCGGCCCGACGCCGACGCGCCCACCTCGACGAACTCGACGGCGCGGAGTTCACCTCCGACGCCGCCACGTTCACCGGCACCCCGGCGCAGCTGGCCGATTTGATCGCTGACTGGCACCGCGCCGGGGTGGACGGGTTCCGGCTGCGTCCCGCCGCGCTCCCCGACGACCTCGGCGCCATCACCCGCGCGCTGGTGCCGGCCCTGCGCGACCGTGGCCTGTTCCGCGCCGGCTACCCCGGCGGCACATTGCGGGACCTGCTCGGCCTACCCCGCCCGACCAACCGGTACGCCACCGCGGCGACCGCCTGAGCACCGGAGACCACCGTGCCCAAGCAGATCATCCTCGCCGCGCACTTTCCCGGCGTGAACAACACGACCGTCTGGAGCGATCCCGCCTCGGGCAGCCAGATCGACTTCGCCTCCTTCATCCACCTGGCCCGCACCGCCGAGCGCGGAAAGTTCGACTTCTTCTTCCTCGCCGAAGGGCTGCGGCTACGTGAACAGCGGGGCCGCATCCACGACCTCGACGTGGTCGGCCGGCCCGACACCCTGACCGTGCTGGCCGCCCTGGCCGCGGTGACCACACACCTGGGCTTGGCCGGCACGTTGAACACCACCTTCCGCGAGCCGTACGAGCTCGCCCGGCAACTGGCCAGCCTGGACCACCTCTCCGGCGGCCGGGCCGCCTGGAACGTGGTCACCACCTCCGACGCGTTCACCGGGGAGAACTTCCGCCGCGGCGGCTACCTCGACCGGTCGCTGCGCTACGAACGGGCGGCCGAGTTCGTCCGCGCCGCCCGGCAGCTGTGGGACTCCTGGCCCGTCGGGGCGATCGCCGGCGACCGGGACGCGGGACGGTACCTCGCCGAGGCGGATCCGGGCGGGTTCGCCCACCATGGCGACCAGTTCGACATTACCGGTCACTTCACCGTGCCTCGCAGCCCACAGGGGCACCCGGTGATCCTCCAGGCCGGTGACTCCCCCGACGGACGTGAGTTCGCCGCGTCCAGCGCGGACGCAATCTTCTCGCGACACGGAACGCTCGAGGACGGCCAGGAGTTCTACCGCGACGTCAAGGCCCGCCTGGCCCGTCACGGACGGACCCCCGACGACCTGAAGATCATCCCCGGGGTCACCTTCGTGCTCGGCGACACCGACGCCGAGGCGCAGGAGCGGGCCCACCACATCCGCCGCCAGCAGGTCAGCCCCCAAACCGCCATCCTGCTGCTGGAACAACTCTGGAACCGCGACCTGTCCGGGTACGACCCGGACGGGCCGTTGCCCGCCGAGGATCCGGACGTCAGCGGCGACGCCATCAGCCGCGGCCGCGCGGGCATGTACCCCGACCCACTCGCCACCGCCCGCCAGTGGCGGGCTCTGGCCGAGGAGAAGAATCTCGGCATCCGCGACCTGGTCATCGAGGTCACCGGCCGGCAGTCGTTCGTCGGCACCCCTGGGCAGGTCGCCGAGCGGATGAACCACTTCGTGCAGCACGACGCCGCCGACGGGTTCATCCTGGTGCCCCACCTGACCCCGGGAGGCCTCGACGAGTTCGTCGACCGGGTCGTCCCGCTGCTGCAGGAACGCGGGGTGTTCCGCACCGAGTACACCGGTACCACCCTGCGCGAGCACCTCGGCCTCGGCCCCGCCCGGCCGGTCGCGTCGGCGGGTGCGGCGTGAGCCGCCCGAACGCGCGGATCGCCGTCTGCCGACTGCGCTGGGACGACCCCGACGCCGTCGCTCTCCGCGCGGGGTTGACCGCCGAACTGCGCCAGCGGTACGCCGACCGCGCCGGCGACCCGATCCACCTGCCACCGGACGAGGCCATCGCCGCACCGGGCGTGGCCTGGACCGGCGTCGCGTACACCGCCGGCACCCCGGTCGGCCACTGCGCGCTTCGCTGGCACGGCGTCGACCTCGAACTCAAGCGGATGTACGTGGTCCCCGACCACCGGGGCCGGGGCGTCGGCGCCCGGCTGCTCGACGCGGCGCGCGAGGCGGCGGGCCGCTTCGGCGCGCCCCGGATCGTGTTGCAGACCGGCGACCGGCAGCCCGACGCGGTCCGCCTGTACGAGCGGGCCGGCTACCGCCCGGTGCCGGTCTTCCCGCCCTACCAGGCGCTGCCGTACTCCCGCTGCCTCGCCCTGGTCGTGCGCCCGCCCCTGGCCCTCTCCCGGAAAGCGACGGTGCCCGCATGAAATTCCTGCTCATCACTCTGATCACCCACCTTCCGGACCCGGTCACCGGCCGGCGGCGCAGCACCACCGACCGGTTCCGCGAGGTCGTCGACACCGCCGTCCTGGCCGAGGAACTGGGCTTCGACGGGTACGGCGTCGGCGAACGGCACGAGCGCCCCTTCATCTCGTCCTCACCGCCCGTGGTGCTCAGCCACATCGCCGCGAAGACCAACACCATCCGACTCTTCACCGCCGTGACCACCCTCAGCCTGCTGGACCCGGTGCGCGCCTACGAGGACTACGCCACGCTGGACCACCTCAGCGGCGGCCGACTCGACCTCATCATCGGCAAGGGCAACGGGGCCGCCCAGGCCAAGCTCTTCCACGTCACCCCCGACGACCAGTGGGACCGCAACCGGGAGGGCTACGAACTGTTCCGCCGGCTCTGGCGCGAGGACACCGTCACCTGGGCCGGCCGCTACCGGCCGTCGCTGACGGACGCCGAGACCTGGCCCCGGCCGCTGCAACAGCCCATCCGCATCTGGCACGGCAGCGCCACTAGCCGGGAGTCGGTCGACCTCGCCGCCCGCTACGGCGACCCGATCTTCTCCGCCAACGTCACCAACACCATCGAGCCGTACGCCGCCCTGATCGACCACTACCGCGAACGCTGGACGCACTACGGCCACGACCCGGCCGACGCCCTGGTGGGCGCGGGAACCGCCGGCTTCTACGCCGCCCGCACCTCCCAGGAGGCGGTCGACACGTACCGCCCGATCTTCGACGCCCGGGTCGCCGCCTTCCGCCGGCTCGGCGTGGAGCCGGTCTTCACCAGCATCGAGGACGCGATCGAGCGCAGCTCCATGCTGGTCGGCAGCCCGGAGCAGATCATCGACAAGGTGCTGCGCTACCACGAGCGGTTCGGCCACGAGGTGATCCACCTCCAGGCGGACTCCGATGGGCTGACCGGCACCCAGCACCGGCGGAGCCTGGAGCTGTTTCAGGCCGAGGTGGCTCCCGTTCTGCGCCGGGAGATCCCCAGTCGCCCGCTCGATCCACCGCTCGCCACACCCGCGCCGACGCCCGCGACCGTTTGACCAGAACCGGGAGCAGCCATGTCACCGACCCCCTTGTCCGTTCTCGACCTCTCCCCGGTGCCTGACGGCGCGACGATCGCCGACGCCCTGCGCAACACGATCGACCTGGCCCGCCGGACGGAGGAGTTCGGTTACCACCGCTACTGGCTCGCCGAGCACCACCTCGCGACCGGGGTGGCCAGCTCCGCTCCTGCCGTGCTGATCGGGCAGGTCGCCGCCGCCACCAGCACCATCCGCGTCGGCTCCGGGGCGGTTCAGGTCGGCCATCGCACAGCCTTGGCCGTGGTCGAGGAGTTCGGCACACTCGACGCCCTCTACCCGGGCCGCATCGACCTCGGCCTCGGCCGCTCGGGCCAGCGGCGTGCGGAGGCCGCCGCCGAACTGGCCGCACCGGCCGCGCCGGCGCCGGCCGGGGCCCGGGTGGTCGACGGGCTGCTGATCCCGCCCCCGTTCTCGTTCGCCGCGCTGGTCGGATCACCCCGGTTCGCCCTGGCCAGCGCGTTGCTGCACCAGCCCGGCGCGCAACCCCCGGCCTTCGCCGACCAACTGGCCGACATCCTCGCGCTGCTGCGCGGCGACTACCGCGACGGCGACGGCCTCGACGCGCACGCCGTGCCCGGCGAGGGCGCCGCACTGCAGGTGTGGCTGCTGGGCAGCAGCGGCGGCGAGAGCGCCCAGCTCGCTGGTGCTCTCGGGCTGCCGTTCGCCGCCAACTACCACGTCAGTCCGGCCACCGTGCTCGAGGCGGTCGCCGCGTACCGGGCCGCCTTCCGGCCCTCGGCCGCACGTGCCCGACCGTACGTGCTGGTCTCCGCAGACGTCGTCGTGGCGGCCACCCACGCGGAGGCGCGGCGGTTGGCCGCGCCCTACGGGCCGTGGGTACGCAGCATCCGCGGCGGTGGCGGCGCCATCCCGTTCCCCAGTCCCGCGCAGGCCGCCGCCGAGCCGTGGACGGACGCGGACCGGGACCTCGTGGCCGACCGGGTGGACACCCAGTTCGTCGGGGCCCCGGACACCGTCGCCGAACGGCTGCGGGTCCTGCGGGACGCCACCGGCGCCGACGAACTGCTCGTCACCACCATCACCCACGACCACGCCGACCGGGTGGCCTCCTACGAACTGCTCGCCAAGGAGTGGCTCCAGTAGTGCGGCCGGCGCGAGGCCGCCCCGACGAGTGGATGTCTCCTACCGGAGGCCTTCGGCGTGCAGGACGCCGCCGGTCCAGTCGGGGAAGCCGGCCGCGAGGACCGAGGCCACGTCGGCGCCGGCCGGGTCGACCCGCAGACCGTCGTCGAGGGCGCGGCGGGCGGCGGCGGCCATGGCCGCGGGGTCCGGGCCGGCGTCTAGGAGGCTCTGCACGAAGGAGGCCTGACCGCCGTGGATCAGCACGGGAATGGCGCCCTTCGCCCGGACCTCGGGGACGAGGCCCGGGTCGGTGATCTCGACGATCGGGGCGTCGGGGGCGAAGAACAGCGCCGCCAAGGGGTTGGCGACGAGCTGCGGGAACGTACGCAGGCCGGCCTGCGCGCGGTTCGAGGAGGACGCGTGCGGGCCTGCCGGGGCGAGCGGGGCCCGCACATCTGTCGGAGGAAGTCCGGTGGGCGTCGTAGCGAGCGCACGCATCGCGAAGAAGAGATGCGCCAGATCCGGGATCTGCGGCGCGGCCAGCAACGCGCGGCACGCCGCCGTCTCGATGTCGAACGCCTCGTCCAGCGGCACCGCCGCGCTGCGCGCCGCCACCTCCAGGACCGCGGCGAGCGCACGCACGGGCGACCCCTGCGAGCGGTGCCGCACCTGCTCGGCGAGACCCGGCGGCTCCGCGGTCCCCCCGGGAATCTGGTAGCCGGGCCGCTCCCAGCGCTGCACGAAACGCCCGGCTGGTTGTGCCAGCGCCCAGGCCCGCGCCGCGGCGACCACGTCGTCGGCCAGCTCGTCCACCAAGCCTGCGGCCAGTGCCTGCCTCGGGTGGTACGCCGTACCCGGCCCGACGATCTCCAGCACCGTGGCGGCGATCCCGAACATCCGCGTCGCGCGGACCGTCCCGCCACCTCCGGGAATGATGCCCATCCAGGTCTCGGCGAGCGCCCACACCACCGACGGGTCGTGCGGACCGACCCGGTAGTGACACGCCAGCGCCAGCTCGAAGCCGCCGCCGAGCGCGGAGCCGTTGAGCGCGGCCGCAACGGGGCGGCCCAGGGTCTCCAGCCGGCGCGCCTGGTCGCGCAGCGGCGTCAGCAGGTCGTAGGTGCCGGCGGCCTCGTCCGGGGTGATCTCGCTGGGCACGAAGTCGGGGCCGGCGATGAAGGAACGTTTCGCCGAGGTGAGCACCACGCCGCGCAGCCGTTCGAGCTGCCGGGTGAGGTCGTCGAGGCAGGCGCCGAGCCCCTCGTAGTGGCGTCGGTTGAGCATGTTCGCGGTGCGGCCGGGGTCGTCAAGGGTCACGGTGACGACGCCGTCGGTGTCCCAGGACCAGCGCACCGAACCAGATTGTTGGACATCCGTCATACCATCAACTTAGGCAACGGTATGACGGATGTCCAACGATAGGGTGGGGGCATGGGCCGGGAGGACGACGCGATGCCGGACATCGCCGACGTGACGATGGTCGACGTGCTGCGGGCGGTCGCCGACCCGATCCGCCTGCGCATCGTGCAGACGCTCGCCGACGGTCAGCCGCACGGCAAGTGCGGCGCCCACTGGGAATTCGGCGTGCACAAGTCGACCATGACCCACCACTTCCGCGCGCTGCGAGAGGCGGGCTTGACCCGCACCGTCGTGGCCGGCCGCACGCATACTGTCGAGCTGCGCCGAGCCGAGCTCGACGCCCGCTTCCCCGGCCTGATCGACGCCCTGACCGCCGGCAGCGATCCGTCCCACCAGACGGGTCACGGCAACGCGGGAGATGGCTCACCACCGGCGACGGATCGCACCGGACGGGTGATCGAGACGGGGTAGGCTGCCCGTGGCGCTCACCGGCTACCGCCTTGCGATCGTGGTCCCCCACCGGGGCGCGGCCCTATCCGGTGCGGATGATCTACTCAATGGGTGAAGAACCTGCGAGATCTCATCGTTCGGTGGCAGCGCGGCTGGGGGGTGGCTCGTGAGCTGCCCGTCGCCGAAGACGTCGGCGGCGCGTTGCGGGTCCGGTGCATGCAGCCGGGCCGCGCCATCGAGTACGTCGCGCTCGATGCCGGCAAGGACGTGGCGTCACTGGCCACGCTGGCCGAGCTGGTGGCCGGCGAGGACGAGGTCACCTGGCTGACCGTGCCGACCACGGAGCCGGCCAAGGCGGCCTCGGCTCTGACGGCCGCCGGCCTGACCGTGCTGAAGCACTCGGAGAAGCTGATGACAGCCGACCTTCGCGGGCATCAGCAGAACACGCCGAGCGCGCCGTACCGGCTCCTGACCCAGGTCGACTCGTACGGAGGCGGCAGCGTGGTCACGGCGACGGTACGGCACGAGTCGGGAGACGTCGGTGCACGCGGAACGATGGGACTGGCCGGTACGGACGCGGTCGCGGACCGCATCGAAACCCTGCCGGCTCATCGCCGCAAGGGCCTGGCCAGCGCGGTCATGGGCGCGCTGGCCCGTTCCGCGGTCGAGGAAGGCGCCGAACACGGCATTCTCATCGCCAGCGAAGACGGCCAGCGTCTGTACCTGGCCCTCGGCTGGCAGCCGGTTGCCGATGTGCTGATCGCGACGACGCCGGGCAACACGTACCCGTCCTGAACGCCGGAGAGCCTCGCCGAGAACGCGCCGACGGAGTCGTGCGGCGTCGCGCTTTCCGAGGAGCTGGTGCGTACCGTACGGGTATGGCACAGCGACTCGTCAGCGTATGGCAACCGTTCTTCCTCGCCAGCGAAAGTCAGAGCGCAGCCGTCGAGGCGGCGACCGAGTTGGAGGAGCTCGGCTATTCACGGATCTGGTTCTCCGGCGGCTTCGGGGAAAACGTCGCCCCACGCTTCCGGGAGATCCTGGACGGGACAAAACACATCGGGGTCGCGTCGGGGATCGTGAGCATCTGGCACTCGTCGCCCTCGGAGGTGGCGGAGTTCGCCCAGGACGCGGAGCGGGCCCATCCCGGCCGCTTCCTGCTCGGTGTCGGCGCCAGCCACGCCGTGGTCGTGGAGGGCAGCGGCACCAGCTACCGCAGGCCGTACACGAGGATGGTGGAGTACCTCGACGGTCTCGACGCGGCCGGGCTCCCTGCCGAGCGGCGGATCCTGGCCGCGCTCGGCCCCCGGATGCTGGAGCTCGCCCGCGACCGTTCGGCCGGGGCGCACCCGTACTTCGCCCCGGCCGAGCACACCGCCGAGGCCCGGGCCGCGATCGGGCCCGACCGGCTGCTCGCTCCCGAGGTCGCGGTGGTCGTCGACCCCGATCCCACCACCGCCCGCGCGACGGCGCGGCAGTACGCGAGCCGGTACCTCGCGCTGCCGAACTACACGAACAACCTGCGGCGATTCGGATTCACCGACGAGGACTTCGCCGGGGGCGGCAGCGACCGCCTCATCGACGCCCTGATCCCCTGTGGCGGCGCCGAGGAGGTCGCGGCCGGGCTGGAGAAGCACTACCAGGCCGGCGCGGACGAGGTGGCGATCCAGGTACTCAACGGCGGCGACGACATGACCTTTCCCGCCGACTCGTTCCGCGCGCTCGCCGCCGCCGTGATCTGACACTGGTGACGGCCCGCGCCCGCCGCGGCGCGGGCCGTCGGCGCACCTGCCGCATCGGTGGGGCGCAGGTTACCGTCGGCTCAGTGTCAGGGTGGGTGCTGCCGCTGCTTGCGGTGGTTGGGATCCTGGCCGTCGATGATCTGGCTCGTAGCGTCGGTGCCGCCTGGTGGGGTTGGCTTTCATCCGTTGTGCCGGTCATCGATGGTCAGGGCCGACCGGCGTGACTTGATAGGAGCGTGGCATCGCCCCCACTGAGGTGTGTCCGCCGGCCGGCCCAGCCGTCCCCGTCTCCTGCGAAGAGAGGTGACGTCACCCATGGTGGTGGTGCTGGGAGTTGATGTCCACAAGGACACTCACACGGTCGTCGGTGCCGATCAGGCTGCTCGCAAGGTCGGTGAACGTGTGGTCCGGGCGACCGATGCCGGGCATCGGCAGCTGCTCGGATGGGCCAGGCGGCAGTTCCCCGATGAGCGGGTCTGGGCGGTCGAGGACTGCCGGCATGTGTCGGCTCGGCTGGAACGGGCTCTGCTGGCCGCGGGGGAACGGGTGGTGCGGGTGCCGCCGAAGCTGATGGCTGGTGTCCGTGGCAGCGCTCGCACCCGCGGCAAGTCCGACCCGATCGACGCGCTCGCGATCGCTCGGGCGGCGCTGCGGGAACCGGACCTGCCGGTCGCCGAGCACGACGATGTGTCCCGGGACCTGCGGCTGCTGGTGGATCACCGGGAGGATCTGGTCGGTGAACGGACCCGGATACAGAACCGGCTGCGGTGGCACCTGCACGAACTCGACCCGGAACTCGATATCCCGGCGCGGGGCCTGGACCGGCTCGTCGTGCTGGACCGGCTCACCGACTGGCTCACCGAACAGCCGACCACGGTGGTGACCCGGCTGGCTGGCGAGTTGCTGGCCGACATCCGCGCGCTTACCGCCCGGATCAACGCCCTCGAAGCCGAGATCACCACCAGGGTCCGACGCATCGCGCCCGCGTTGCTCGCCTTGCCCGGCGCGGGGGCCTTGACGGCGGCGAAGATCGTGGGGGAAACCGCGAACGTCACCCGGTTCCGGTCCGAGGCGTGTTTCGCGATGCACGCTGGCGCCGCTCCGATCCCTGCCAGCTCGGGACGCATCAACCGGCACCGACTGGCTCGCGGTGGCAACCGGCAACTCAACGCCGCCCTGCACCGCATCGCGGTCACCCAGATCCGTCTCGACGGCCTGGGCCGGGCCTACTACCAGCAACGACGCGAGAACGGCGACACCACCATGGAAGCCCTCAGAGCACTGAAACGCCGACTCGCCCGCATCGTCTTCAACCTACTCAAAGATCAACAACCAGTCACGCCGGACGTGCTTCCGGCAGCGGCTTGACATAGGAGCAACGGGTGGCGTTGCTGGTGGTGGTGGCGGCTCTTGTCGTCGGCGGCGTGCAGACCGCCGGCGGTGATGTGTCCGCGTCGGGTCGGCTGACCGGTGCGGCCATCCTTCTCGCCGCCACCGCCGCCCTGTACTGGCGTCGGCGCCGCCCGGCCGTCGTGCTCGCCGTCACCGCCGCCGCCGCGGTCGGCTACTACCTGCTCGGTTATCCCCTGGGTCCGGAGCCACTGCCCTTCGTGGTGGCGCTCTACGCGACGGCCGAGGCCGGCCGACGGATGATCGCGGTGGCGGCGGTCCCGGTGGCGGTCGGGCTGGTGCTGGCCGCCGACGTCACTGCCGGCCGGACCCCCGAGGGTGAGGACCTGGTGGCGGTCGCGGCCGTGCTGGTCGCCGCGGTCGGGCTCGGCGAGCTCGCCCGGTCCCGGCGCGAGCAGCGGCAGGCGTACGCCGAGCAGGCCGCGACGCAGGAGCGCCTGCGGATAGCCCGGGACCTGCACGACACGCTGGCGCACCAGTTGACCGCGATCAGCGTCCAGGCGGGCGCCGCTCTCCACAAGCGTGACAGCCGACCGGAGCTCGCCTACCCGGCCCTGGAGACCGTCCGCCAGGTCGCCGGGGACGCCCTGCGTGAGGTCAGAGCGGTGCTGGGCGCCGTCCGCGTCGACCCCGCCGGTGGTCAGAACGCGTGCGAGGCGGTCCCGGCGTTGGGGGCGCGGGCCGGGCTCGCGGTGACGATGAGCGTGTCCGGCGAGGCTGTCGCACTGCCACCCCACGTCGATGCCGCCACCTACCGGATCGCGCAGGAGGCGCTGACCAACGTCGGCCGGCACGCCGGTGTGACCGAGGTGGAGGTGCGGCTGGCGTACCTGCCACGGCACGTCGAGATCGAGGTGCTCGACCGGGGCAACGGAGGCGCGGGCGGTGACGGTCGGGTGCCCGGCGGTCACGGCATCGCCGGGATGCGGGAGCGGGTGACCGCGCTCGGCGGACGCTTCAGCGCCGGACCCCGCCCCGGTGGCGGGTTCCGGGTCTGGGCGATGCTTCCCCGATGACCAGCCAGGTGATCACGGTCCTCATCGCCGACGACCATGAACTGGTCCGGTCCGGGCTGCGGGTCGTCCTCGACGAGCCGGACCTGACCGTGGTCGCGGAGGCCGCCACCGGCACCGAGGCCGTGCGGTTGACGCGCGAACACCGACCCGACCTGGTGCTGATGGACATTCGCATGCCCAAGCTGGACGGGCTGGAGGCGACCCGCCGGATCCTCGGCGATCCGGTGACCGCCGGCGTGCGCGTGGTCGTGCTGACCACGTACGACCTGGACGAGTACGTGTTCCGGGCGTTGCGCCTCGGGGCCAGCGGCTTCGCGTTGAAGGACTTCGAACCGGCACAGCTCGTCGACGGCCTGCGGGCGGTCGCACGGGGTGACGGCATGCTGGCACCCGCCGTCACCCGCCGCCTCATCTCCGTCTTCGCCCGCTCACCGGCCCCCGACAGCGGGCGTCTGGAACTCGCGCGGCTGACGACCCGGGAGCGGGAGGTGCTGGACCTGGTCGTCGCCGGCCGCGACAACACCGACATCGCCGACGCGTTGCGGATCAGCCCGGCCACCGCCCGCACGCACGTCAGCCGGCTGCTGTCCAAGGTCGGGGCCCGGGACCGCGCCAATCTCGTGATCATGGCGTACGAGTCGGGGTTGGTGGTGCCCGGCACCCCGTGACGACTCCGGGGCGGGCGCAACATCCGCGTACGCCGGGATCCTGCTTGCGGCGGATTCCGCGGGCCCGTCGCCGGCACACGATCGGAGCATGCCCCTCGCCTACCGCACCGCCCTCGTGCTCGGTCCCGCCGGTTCCGCGCTCGCCACCTACCTCTGGACCGCCGGCCGCTACGGCGCCACCGGCGGGACCATCCTCGTGCTCGCCATGGTGGTGTGGACGTACGGGCTCATCGGCCTGCTCGACGTCGTCCGCCTGCACGCGCCGCGGTACGCCGCCGTCGCGCTGCCGGTCTTCCTGTACGGCGCCATGGGAGGTGCGGCGTTCGGGTTCCAGGGTGTCTTCGAGGACATCTTCGACCAGTCGACCGACGCGTCCCTGGCCGCACTCGGCGAGCACCCGTTCGCCGCGAATCTTCTGCTGTGGCTGCCCGGCCCGCTGATGCCGCTCAGCCTGCTCGTGCTCGGCGTCGTGCTGGCCCGCATCCGCCTCGTGCCGCTGTGGACGGCGGTGCTGCTGTGTGCGGGGGCGGTGGCGTTCCCCCTCAGTCGCATCCCTCGGATCGACGTGATCGCCTACCTGGCCGACGGGTTGCTCGTCGCCGCGTTCGCCGCGATCGCTCGGCTGGCCGCGGATCGCGAGGAGCGGCACAGCCGCCGGTAGTGGATCTGGGGGACACGCCGTCCGACATAGTCAGCATCGCTCCTATGAGGACGGTCGTGGTGACGACCGCTAGGCTCCCCGGCATGCCGGCTCGCGCGGGAGAACAGCGGTTATCTCGGAGGCATCGGCGAGTCCTGGCCGAGGTGGCGGAGCTTTGTTCGTCCGGACTGCCGTCGACCGAGGTGTACGGCCGCGCCGACGCGCTGCTGCGCCCGGTGTTGGGTTATGACGGCGTCTGCTGGCACGACAGTGACCCGGCGACCGGGTTGGTCACCTCGGTCGTCAGTCCGGATCTGCGGCTGTCGGATTTCCATGCGGCGGTCGAGCTGGAGGTGTGGGGCGACGACATCGCGACGTTTCCGGTGATCCGGCGCAGTGGCCGGGCGGCGGAGACGCTCAGCCGGGCCACCGGGGGACGACCCGACCGGAGTCTGCGGTACCGCGACCAGATCCGGCCGGCCGGCTACGGCGACGAGTTGCGCGCGGTCTTCGACAGTCGGGGCGGCCGGTGGGGCTGCGCGGCGTTCATGCGGGCCCCGGACCGTGGCCACTACCGGCCTGAGGAGTTGGCGCTGGCGAACGCGGCGGCGCCGCTGATCGGTGCCGCGCTGCGGCGCAGCGCCGCCGAGACCGGCGCGGTCGGACCGATCGCCTCGGAGGGACCGGCCGCCCACGCTCCGGCGGTGCTGGTCGTCGGTCCGGACAATCGGGTGCTGCACGCCGACGAGCGCGCCGAGGAGTTGCTCGAGAGGCTCTGCGCTGACACCGCCGTGCTGTTCGGTGTGCCGCTGCCGTTCGTCATGGCGGCCGAGCACGCCCGTGCGGTCGCGGCCGGCCGACCCGTGCCGCAGCCGCCGCTGCGAGCCCGGACGACGGACGGTCGGTGGCACGTGCTGCACGCCTCGCTGCTCGGCCGGTCGACGCGATCGCCCGTCGCCGTGGTGATCACACTGGCCGGCCCGGCCGAGCTGATTCCGGTCACTTTCGCCGCGTACGGCTTGACCGACCGCGAGGCGCAGGTCGCGCTGTATGCGGTGCGGGGTCTGAGCACCGCCGAGATCGCCGCCGCCCTGCTGGTGTCGCCGTACACGGTGCAGGACCACCTGAAGGCGGTGTTCGACAAGACCGGGGTGCGCAGCCGGCGCGAGTTCGTGGCGATGCTGCTGACCGCCGATCGGGCGGACGCCGTCGTGGCCGCCGCGGCCACGGGCGCCCGCCCGGATGTCACCGGAGGTCAGTAGCAGTCGACGACAGCGATGTCGATCCAGTGGCCCTCGTAATACACCTCGATGTGGTTGATGCGGCAGCTGATGGGCGTGGGCGAGCCGCCGCCCACGGTGGCGCCGCTCGTGTCTGGCAGGGCCCAGACGTTGCCGGGGTAGTTGACGTGGTTGCCGCCGGACGGAGGTGCGGCCGGAGCGTCACCTTCCTGACACATCGCGCCCTGACGCATCAGCTTGATGTCCTGGACGGCCCGGATGCCCACCTGGGTGGCCCACAGCGACTGACTCATCGCCCGCGCCGCAGCCTCCCAGTTGCCGACGTTGACCGCGTTGATCATGTTGCGGAATCCCCTGAACCCGGCCGGCCCGAGGTTGAACGCCATGTCGATGAGCACGGCCTGCCGCGACGAGGTCAACGTGTCGAAGTTGTAGATGTAGCGCTGCACGGTTGCGGCCGCGGCGACGAAGTCGGCCTCGAAGAGGGTCGCGATCTGGTGTGGGGTGAGATTCTGGGTGCCGGCACGAACCGCGTCGTAGTTCGCCCCGACCTTGGTGAGCAGCTCACGGGCGTCAGGTCGGTCGAGGTTGAAGCCGACCCCGACGGTCGGGTGCCCCTTGGTGTCGATGTAGACGTGCGGGTTACCGGCGAGGCCGTTCGGGCTTTCGTGGCTGGCCACGAAGGCGCGCATCTCCTCCGGTGTCATCTGCTGTCCCTGCTGCGGTTCCTCGGGCTCATCCCCGGGCAGCCCCGGTCGAGGCCCGGGGCCACCGGCGGCCGAGCAGTCCACCACGTAGGCCAGGGCCGGCGAGGGAGTCAACGCCACCGGCGCCAGCACGGTTGCTCCGAACAACAGCATCGCGAACAACATTCGTCTCTTCTGCATGCGTCGATTCTTTGATGGATCATCACGCCCCCGATATCCCAGAGATCTGGGAGACACCTGACTCGGCCCGGACGCGGAGGCTTCGCGCCAGGGCGGGGATCATCACCGCCGCGGCGACGAGGTGCAGCCCGAGGAGGGCGATGATGGTGGCCGTGTTCGCTCGGACGAGGAACGGCGGGACCAGCGAGATGGCGGTCAGCGTCACCGCCGTGCACCCGAACCGTTCGGCGGGACGGGCGCTCCACCGGAGGAAGGCGACGGCGATGAGGACACCGACGACCGAGAAGAAGCCGGTCACGACGGCGAACCCGGGCAACGGGATCGCCTCGCCGCCGTCGGGGATCTCGAAGTCGACGCCGAGGGCCCGGGCGAGCGCGGCGGCGAGGGTGGTGGCCACCATCGCGGCGAGCGTCGCGAGGACGCCGATACCGGCGAGCCCGCGGAGCCGGCGGGGGTGACGGGTCCGGTCCGATGCCGGATCTGCGACGACGTCCCCGGTTTCATTCATGCTCTGCATATCGATCCTCCATGACTCGGTAACTGGCGTGGGCGGTGTGGCGTCGGGGATTCGACGGCCGTGGCGAGTGGCGATGCGCACCGTCGCCGTACGACGGCCGGGGTTGCGCAGCGCGCGGACGCCGGTGCCGCGCAGCCAGAACCCGGCGTCGCGTCCGAGGACCGGCCCGAGTTGGCCGTCGCGCAGCTCCAGCTGCACCCGCCCGCGGGTGACGACCCCGAACGCGTCGCGCCAGTGGGCGGCGACCACCGCGACCCGCGCGCCCCCGCGCAGCGTGAGCGTGCGCACCGGGGCTACTGCGTGCCGCCCGCCGGCAGGCGCTCCGGCAGCCCCAGCCGCGGGAACTGGTCGTCGTGGAAGATGACGATCTCGGTGATCGCCCCGCCGGTGATGCGCAGCACGTCGATCGTCAGCGGCAGGTAGGCGCCCTCCCGATCGCGCCAGTGGTAGAAGGCGACGGCGGGTTGCCGGTTCACGGCGGTGGGGACGGCGCGCAGGCCCGTCATGCTGGTGAAGCCGTCGTCGACCCAGTCCTTGATCACCACGTCGCGGCCGACGTGCAGGCCCGGCGTGGGCGGCATCGAGGAGCGGACGTCGTCGCGCAGCATCGCGGTGAGCCGGTCGATGTCCGTGGCCACGCTGGCGTCGGTGAAGCGGCGCACCAGCTCGCGCGTCTGGGCGTCAGTCTCGTCCCCGGTCCAGTCCTGCCGCTCGGCGGGCAGGTGCTCCCGCATGCCGGCGCGGGCCCGCTGCAGCGCGCTGTTCACCGAGTTGACGGAGTCCCCGAGGAGCTCCGCGACGTCCTTCGCCGGCCAGCCGAGCACGTCGCGCAGGATCAGCACAGCCCGTGGGCGCGGCGCCAGGTGCTGGACGGCGACAACGTACGCCAGCTCGATCGTCTCCCGCGCGAGGGCGACGGTCTCCGGCTCGTCCGCGTCACCCGCGGGCAGCTCGTCGAGCAGTCGGTCCGGGTAGGGCTGCAGCCACCGCACCTCACCGCCGGTCGCCGGCTCGGGGCGGCACTTGGCGAGCAGGTCCAGGCAGGCGTTGGTGGCGATCCGGTACAGCCAGGCCCGGAACGTGGAGCGTCCCGCGAAGGTCTCCCGCCGCCGCCAGGCCCGCAGGAACGTCTCCTGCACCGTGTCCTCGGCGTCCTCGAACGACCCGAGCATGCGGTAGCAGTGCACGTGCAGTTCCCGTCGGTGCCGCTCGGCCATCCCCGTGAACGCCGGCTCGTCGAGCTCACCCAGACCACCCACGCCCAGCTCCTTCAGCCGCGTGTCCGCACTCATCACGTCATCCTTCCGCCTCGTCGTGTCCCGTCCCAGGTATGACGGCTACGGGCGCGGTAACTCATCACCAGGGTCGGCCAACCACCTGCCACGGCCCGGTCCCCGGCCTCACCGGAAACATCCGGGACAGGTGCGACGGACGTGGTCGCGCCTGTCCCGGTCGGTCGCCGGCTGGGCTCAGGGTCGGTCGATCAGCGCGCCGACGTGCAGGGTCGCGGCGAGCAGTGCCGGGTCGCCGGTCCGGTCGTACGCCTCGACGGCCGTGTCGGCGAACTTCAGGACGTGCTCGTCGCCGTGCTCGGCCGCCCGCTGGAGCGCGTCCTCCCGGGACGGCGTCGGATAGCGCCGGACGATCTCCGCCGACGGCACGGGCCGGGCCGGAGCGTACGTCGCGACGACCGCCACCACCGCCGCCCAGGCCGCCGTCAGGCTGGGCAGCCACTGCTGCGTCGGTAGGACCGGCAGCACGTGCCGCACCGCGTTGGGTGCGGTGGCGGCGTGGACCAGCAGGACCGGAGAGCCGTGGCCCAGCCCCAGATAGGCCCGGGCGGCGGTGTCGACGAGCGACTCCAGTCGGGCCGGGACGGTCTCGGCGGACGCGGCGGGTTCCAGCGCCCGCAGGCTCGCGGGCCAGCCCGGGGAGCGTTCGAGCCGGTCGAGTCGGTGGGCGATGAAGCCGCTCTGGTCGTCGAGGCGGGTGATCGCCGGCAGGGCCTGTGGTGGTGTGAGGACGCCCGCCGGTGCGACCAGCCCGGCGAGCGCGCGGTAGCGCGCCGCCCAGAACGCCAGTCCGTGTGCCAGCTCGTCCAGGGTTTCGCAGGCGGGGACGCCGGCGGCACCGCGTAGGGTGCGTACCGCGTGGCTGACCCGGATCACGCCGTGGGTCGACCCGGCCACGATTCCGGGCAGCAGCCGGGGCCACCACTCGCCCAGCACCTCGGACCACGGCCGCTCGGTCAGCTCGTGCCGGAAGTACGCGGCCCAGTCCGGCAGCCGCCGGGCCCGGCCCAGCGCCGCGCCCCACTCGTCGGGTCGGATGGGCTCGCTCGTGTCGGGCAGCTCCGCCAGGCGGCGTACGTAGCGGTCGAGCCAGCCCTCGACGTCGATGTCGAGCCCGCGGCGGACCATCACCTCCACGGCCATCGGGCCGTGGTTGGTCAGCCCGTGGTTGCCCTCCTCGTCTCCGCCGAACTCCGGCCCGTACGCGTGCAGCCGTCCGTAGGCCCCCGTCAGGGTCTCCGCCATCGGATCCCGCTTCGTCGTGCTCATGTCACCGCACCACGTCGTAGACGATCTTGATGATGCCGTTGGCGTACGTCTCGGACTCGACCAGCTTCAGCATCTGCTTGTCGCGGTCGGCGTCGCTGAACATCCGCTTGCCGGCTCCGAGCAGCAGCGGGAAGACCAGCAGGTGGTAGCGGTCGATCAGGCCGGCGTCGGAGAGGGTGCGGGCGAGGGTGGCGCTGCCGTGAATGATGATCGGGCCGCCGTCGGTCTCCTTGAGCGTCGCGACGTCCTCAAGGGAGCGCAGGATCGTGATCTCCCCCCAGTTGTCGACCAGAGCGTCCTCGGTCAAAGTGGTCGAGACGACGTACTTCGGCAGGCCCTTGAGGGCGGCGAAGTCCGCCATGTCCGGCCACACCGGCGAGAACACCTCGTAGCTGGTGCGGCCGAACATCAGCGCGGTGGCCTGCTCGGTCTCCCGCCCCTTGAGCTCGTAGGCCTCGGGCACGAACTCGATGTCCTTGTAGGTCCAGCCACCGCTGCGGTGGGCCTCGGCCGCGGTGCCGCCGCCTGGGGAGTCGACGACACCGTCCAGCGAGACGAAGGCGGTGTAGATCAGAGTGCGCATCTTCGATGTTCCTTCCTCTGTCCGGTTGGATGCCCCTCACTCTGCTGCGGCTCACCTGAGCCAGCCACGATTAGGCTGAGTCCTAATCGGAAGGGGTGACACGTGATCCACCTGCACGTCACGGCGATCGATCTCGCTCGCGTACGCTTCGCCACCTCGCCCCTGATGGAGACCGTCGCCAGCCTGCGGACGCTGGCCGCCGGCCGGCGGGGTGCGCACCTGCACCGTCCCTGGATCGAGGGCTTCGCCGGGCGCGCGGACCGGCTGCGCGAGCGCGATCTTGAACTGCTGCGGGCGCTGGTGCGGCCGGAGGGCTACATTCCCGATTTCCTGGTGCCGCCGCCGGGGCGCCGGTCCGCATCCTTCACCGAGGAACTGGCGCAGGTCGCCGACGCCGACCCGGAGATCGTGGCGCGGGAGTTGGCGCACCTGGCCGTCCACCGGGGCGCCCAGCAGGGGCCCGGCCGGGAACGGCGGCAGGCCCTGCTCCAGGCGCTCGTGGACCGGCCGGACGCGGGCATCGGCCCGATCACGGAGGCGATCGAGGCATACCACCGGGTCGCGATCGCGCCGGACTGGAAGCGGATCGACGCGTTGCTCAACGACGACATCGCCTACCGGCTCGACGCGCTCGCCGACGGGGGCGTCGACCGGATGATGAACAACCTGCACCCGTCGGTCACTTTCGCCGACCAGACGCTGCGGATCGTCAAGTACTACGAGGGCCACGCCGACTGCGGCGGGCGGGGCCTGCTCCTGGTGCCGTGCGCCTTCGCCTGGCCCGACGTCCTGGTGCGGACCGCGCAGCCCTCCTCGCCCAGCGTCTCCTACTCGCCCCGTGGCCTCGGCCGGCTCTGGGAGGAGCACCCCGAGCAGGCCGGCCCGGCGCTCGCCGGCATCCTCGGGCACACCCGGGCCGCCCTGCTGGCCCAGCTCGACCTGCCCATGTCGACCAGCCAGGCCGCCACTCAGATGGCACTGTCCGCGCCGACGGTCAGCGTGCACCTGCAGGCGTTGCGTGCCGCCGGGCTGCTCACCTCGCGCCGGGCCGGCCGCCAGGTGCTCTATTCACGCACCGACCTCGGCGATCGGCTGCTCGCCGGGCGGCCCCAACCGACCTGAGCCGTAAGCGGGGTGGCACTCGTAGCGGGTGGACTGGCCGTCGTCTGGCGGCCTGCGTGGTAGACGTTGACCGTTCCCGTGGGCCTTCCGGAGACGTCCAAACTGGCGCCTCCCCGCCAGTTCGGACGTCGGTTTCAGTGGAAGCGCTTGATGAATGTCAAAGCGGTGTCGGCGACCTCGTGCCAGCCGCTGTCGATGGTCAGGGAGTGGCCACGGCCCGGGATCTCCACGATCTCGGTGATGTGCCGGTTGTCCTTCTGTTGCTTGTAGGAGGCGTTGGCGATGGACCACGGCACGGTGTGGTCCCTCTCGCCGGAGATGACCAGTAGCGGGCCGCGGTCGGGGTTGTTCGTGTCGACCTTCGCCTCGGTCCATGGGTTGAGGTTGGCCACGGCGGCCTGGAACAACGGCTCGCCGGAGGCGGGCACGGCGAACGTCTCGTACAGTTGGCGGGCCTCCTCTTCGGTGACCGCGTTGGCGAAGCCGTACCGAAACTGGTCGTAGGTGAGCGGCACGGCGCGGTGGTAGTTGGCCGGGTTGCCGAGCACGACACTGGCCACACGCAGGGCGGAAATCGGCAGCGGCAGCACACCGCGGAACGGCGCCGGGTCGATCGCGACGGAGGCGACGGACAAACCGCGGCCAGCGACGATCTGGGTGATGAGGCCGCCGAAGGAGTGGCCGATGACGGCCGGTTTGCGGTCGAGTTTGCTGATCAGGTCGCAGAAGTGGTCGGCGACCTGGCCGACGCTCTTGCGGGCGAATACCTCCGGGTGGGCGTTGGCCTCGGCGACGGTGTCCGGGTCGTCGGGCCAGCCGGCCACCACCGGTGCGTATCCGTCTTCGGCGAATGCCTCTGCCCAGCGCTGCCAACTGGAGGGCAGCAGCCACAGGCCGTGGATGAACACCACCGGCGGCAGGCCGGAGGCGTTGGCCGCGTCGACCTGCGCGAGGTCGGTCTGCAGGGACATGTCAGTCCTCCGTCTTCAGGATGGTGCGCAGGAAAGCGATGGCCTGACTGATGGCGGCTTCGGCGGCGTGGGTGCCGCGCAGGGCGTTGAGCATCACGAAGTCGTGGATGATGCCCTGATAACGCACGGCGATGACGGGTACTCCGGCGGCGCGCAGCTTGTTCGCGTACGCCTCACCTTCGTCGCGCAGCACATCCGCTTCGGCGGTGATGACCAGGGCTGGCGGCAGGCCGGTGAGTTGCTCGGTGCTGGCGCGCAGCGGTGAGGCCGTGATTTCCGCACGCTGGTTTCCGTCGGTGGTGTACTGATCCCAGAACCAGCGCATGGCGTCGCGGCGCAAAAAGTAGCCCTCGGCGAACTGCCGGTAGGAGCCGGTGTCGAAGGCGGCGTCCGTGACAGGGTAGAACAGCACCTGCCCCATGAGTGGCAGATCGCCGCGCTGCTTCGCCATCAGGGTCAGGGCTGCGGCCATGTTTCCGCCGACCGAGTCACCGGCGACCGCGATCCGCGAGGCGTCCAGGCCGTGCTCGGTGCCATGGTCGAGCACCCAGCGAGCGACCGTGTAGTTCTCGTTGATCGCCGTTGGGTACTGCGCCTCCGGCGACAGGCTGTAGTCGGGGAACACCACGGCGGCGCCGGCGCCGGCGGCAAGCTCACGGGCGAGCCGGTCGTGGGTGTGGTTGTTGCCGAACACCCAGCCGGCGCCGTGGATGTAGAGGATCACCGGCAGTGGGCCTTGGACGTTCTCCGGCCGGAAGATCGTCAGGGCCGGCTCGACGATCGACTCCTTGCTCGTTCCCGGCACCGCGACCTCGGGGCTCTGCACGTCGTCGACGGTCTTGCGGCCGTCGATCGGGCCGAGGTCGAACAGGTACGGCGGATTCGCGGTCGCCTCGGCGAAGGCTTCGGCGGCCGGTTCCAGCACGGGCCGAACTTCGGACATAGGGATTGCTCCTTGACAAGAGGGGAACGGTTGACGGACCGAAGGAAGCCGAGCCCTTCTCGTGACCCCTGCCGGTGCGCCGCGGCGGCATGGAAGATCGGCATTTCCGACCCGGGTAAGGCGTATGTTTCGCGCAGCTCGCGGGCCTCTGCCTCGCCGACTACGTCGGCGGCCGGTAGCGGCGAACGGCTCCGACCGGTCGGGCAGCTCGGCGGAAGCCAGGGTTACGGGCATCGGACCTCCGGTCAACAACGGTCGGGAATGATGCTTGCGGGAGCGCGTCTATTCGGAAACCACGCGTGACACGTAGTCTTCCGCCGGGACACACGTGGGACCTAGGGTTGATGATCATGCGGATCGTGGGGCGTTCTGTCGAGATCTCAGCGGTTCGGGAGCTCGTCACCGCCGCGGTCGGCGGAAAAGCCGGCGTGTTGGTGGTTCGGGGCGAGGCGGGGATCGGCAAGACCGTCCTGCTCGACGAAGCCGCGGCAGCCGCCGCGGAGCAGCGGGTGCGCGTGCTGCGTGCCACCGGTACCGAGAGCGAGCAGGACCTCGACTACGCCGCGCTGCATCAGCTGTTGCTGCCGCTGCTGGACGACTTGGACATCCTGCCCCCAGTGCAGCATGCGGCCCTCGCCCGCATCTTCGGCCGCCAGGAGGGGCCTCCCGCCGACCGGTTCCTGGTCGGACTGGCGACGCTGAACCTGCTCGGCTCGGCCGCGTCCGCCGGACCGCTGCTGGTGATCTGCGACGACATGCAGTGGTTCGACCAGACGACGGTGGGGACCCTTGCCTTCGCCGGCCGCCGGCTGGCCGCCGAACCGCTGGCCCTGCTGCTCGCCGAGCGCGACAACGCCCCGGCCGGGCCGCTGCTCGACCAATTCCCGTTGCTGCACCTCAGCCAGTTGAGCGAGGCCGACGCGATGACCGTCCTGGCCGAGGTAAGCGGGGCGAAGCTCGAACACAGCGTGGCCCGGCGGATCGTCGAACTGGCTTGCGGTAACCCGCTCGCGCTGACCCAATTCGCTGCCGACGCCAACCCCGACGAGATGCTACCCGGTGACCCGCTGCCGCTGAGCGGCAAACTCGAGGCACGCTACCTGACGCAGGTGAACCGGCTCAGCGTGCCAGCGCAGCGACTGCTGCTGATCGCCGCCGCCGATACCACCGCCGACCCCCGTACTGTGCGGGCCGCCGCTGCGCACCTTCTTTCCCCGGCCGAATTGGACGCCGCCGAGGCGGAGGTGACCGGGCGCGATGAGCTGTTCAGCATCCATCCCGTGCCGAGATTCCGACATCCGCTGGTGCGCTCGGCCGTCTACGGCGGTGCCGACCCGGAGCTGCGCCGCCGTACCCATGCCGCGCTCGCCGAAGTGATCGATCCGGATCACCACTTCGAGCGCCAGACGCGTCACCTCGCCGGTGCCACCGCTGACGTCGACGAGCAGGTTGCCGGCCGACTCGACACCGCCGCCGAGCGAGCCTTGCAGCGTGGCGCATACCTGACCGCCGCCGCGTTCGCCGCCCGCGCCGCGGGCCTGTCCGCACCGGGCCCGGCACGCGACGCCCGATATCTGGCTGCCGCAGGCCACGCGCACAATGCCGGGGCACTGCAACGAGCTGAAGCGCTACGTGCCCGCACCACCGCCCTGGACCACGACGCCCGCAACCGCGGGCTGTCGGCGCGGCTGCGCGGCCTGTCGGTCGGCTTCCAGGATCAGACCACCGCGTTGCGGCTGCTCGGGACTGCGGCGACCATCTTCGCCGCCGAACCGGACGCGGACACCGCCCGCGATTGCTTGATCGACGCGTTCGACATCGTCCAACTGCACGTGCCGCGACCGGACCGGGACACCGTCACCCGGCTCGCCGAACTGGCGCTGGAGCTGACGGATCCGGGTGCGGAGTCCGCGACATGGACTCCAGATTACCTGCGCCTGCTGCGCGGGACGGCTACCTGCAATCTCCGTGGCTACGCCGAAGCGGCGCCGCTTCTGCGCACGGCGCTGGCGGGGCTCGCCGAGCAGGTGCACGACCGTACTCCGCCGGGCCGCTGGTACCTGGTCGCGCTGCAGGCCGCTCACGAGCTGTGGGACGACGCGGTCCTCGAAGCCCTGGCTGGGCACGTTGTGCGGATCGGGCGTGCCAGTGACGTACGCATGCTCTCCATCGGACTGGCCGGGCTGGCCCACCACGCGGTGATGACCGGCCGTCTCACGGCCGCCGCCGAGCACTGGGCGCAGTACCGCGACATCTACGAGGCACTCACCGGCACCCCGGCGTTCCCCATGATTGATCTGCTGGTGCGGGCCTGGCAGGGCCGCCGCGACGAGGCCGAGGCAATCGCCGTCGCCACCGGAGCGCTGCCGCTGACCGTGCCGGGCGGGCCGGTGACGGTGAAGACCCGGCACGCGCTGACCGTGGCCCGCCTCGGCGATCAGGACTGGCCGGCCGCTTACGAAGCTGCTCGCACCGTCTTTGATGACGATCCGGCCTACGACGGAACGATGATCCTTCCGGACCTGGTCGAAGCCGCGGTGAGGGCCGGTGAACGCGAGGCCGCACAGACGGCACTGCTACGGCTGAGGCCACGCGCGCGGGCCGCCGGGACACCGGGCGCGGCGGGGCTGTTGGCCCGATCTGAGGCCCTGCACGCACATCCGGCCGACGCCGAAGCCAGCTACGTCGAGGCGGCCAGATTACTCGACGCGACCCCGCTGGTGCTGGAGCAGGCTCGTACCCGGCTGCTGTACGGGGAGTGGCTGCGTCGGCGCCGCCGGCGCGCTGACGCTCGGCAGCAGTTGTATTCCGCGCTGCGTACTTTCATCGACTGCGGCGCAGTCGGATTCGCGCGTCGCGCCCGGACCGAATTGATGGCCGCCGGTGGCCAGGTCGATATCGAGCCGGCCGTGGCTGCCGGGGCGCCGGAGCTGACCGGCCAGGAGGCGCGGGTGGCCCGGCTGGCCGCAGCCGGAGCGACCAACCAGGAAATCGCGATGAACCTTGTGGTTAGCCCCGCCACCGTCGACTACCACCTCCGGAAGGTTTTCAAGAAGCTGGGAGTCAGCTCCCGCCGGCACCTCGCCGGCGCGATCAACTCCATGCCGACCAGGACGGGATGAGGCTGCTACAGGCCGGCCGACCGTGGAAGGGACGTGACAAGCCGCGGCGTCAGGACGGCGACGAGCCGAGCCCAGGAGTCGGGCGCCCGGTCGCTGCACGGCCAAAAAACGCGAACAGCCACAATATCCCCCCTTTTGGGGTAAACATGCTCAACTACACCTTCAATAGCCATAGCCCCGAGCGGGAAAGTTCTTCCTGTTTGCGGATAAGCCGACCAAGAGGTTGATCACGAAGCACAAAACGCTCGCCGCTGCCGCACTCCTCGCCGGGCTGACAGGCGTCGGGGCGCTCCCGCGGCTCGCGCTCGCCGACGCGGGCCGGGGTACCGGCACGACGACCGTGGTGGTCACGGACACCACCACGGGGACGGCGACAACGGTGCGGTGTTCGTCCAGACGAACAAGGCAGAGGCAAACACGATCAAGGTATACGACCGGGACGACGACGGCCGCCTCTCCCCCGCCGGTGAGTACTTCACAAGTTACAGGTGGTCTGGTCCGGCGGCCTGCTGCCCGTCAGCCTCGACGTCCGCGACGACCTCGTCTACGTGCTCAACGCCGGTGGCGAGGGTTCCGTTCAGTGCTTCGAGCTGCACAAGGGGCGGTTGTCGCCGATCTAGGGCGCCAACCGGTCGCTCGGGTTGCACAACGGCAACCCCCGGCGTTCATGACCGCCCCGGCTCAGGTCGAGATCGACCCCGACGGCAAGTTCGTGCTGGTCAGCACGAAGGCAGCCAACGTGATGTTCACCTGCCGGATCGGCCACGACGGTGAGCTGTCCCGTAATCCCGTCATCAGCAACGCGGGCAACACACCGTTCGGAATCAACCTTCGACACTGACGACACACCGCTGGTGACGGAGTCCGGCAGCAACGAGGTCAGTCGGTTCGAGCTGGAGCGCGACGGCGAACTCGACCAGATCGGTCCGTCGGTGCCCAACGGGCAGCAGGCGCCGTGCTGGATCCAGCGGGGTCGGCGATTACGTCTTCGTCGCCAACGCGGGAAGCTCCACCATCAGCTCGTACAAGGTCGACAAGGACGGGAAGCTGATCCTCGTCAAGGCCGTCGCCGCCGACACCGGCGGCGGCTCGATCGACATGATCACCAGCGACGGCTTCCTCCACGTCCAGAACGCCGCCGCGCGCTACGTGCAGGGCTACGAGGTGGGCAAGGACGGCCCCCTGCACCTCGTCACCGAGGTGAGCGGCCTGCCGAAGTTCGAGAACGGCATCGGGATGGAAGGCATCGCCGCCTCCTGACGCACAGCCAGTGCTGTTCCCGTCGTCGCAGCGGCCGGGACCAGCAATCGTCCCTGCTCTCGCCCGTCAGCCGAGCCCGGCCAAGTCGCGGACCGTGTCGCGGCATCCGCCGGCACCGTTGGGCCGGCAGTGCTCTCCCTCATGTGAGGGTCGGCTCTGCTTGTCGACGGGCAGATGGGGTATGTCGCGCCATGCGATGGCGCAGTCACAGTCCGGACGCCACGCGTACCGCTCGCCCCGCCGACAGCCACGATGCCCGCGCCGAGGCGGTCATCCACCGGTGGAGATCCAAGCAGCGCACCAGAGTGCGGGATCGGCGCCGGCAACTCGGCATCTACCTCGTCGTCGCGATACAAGCGGGCCTCGCGGCCGGTCTCGCCTGGACGATCGCCGACAAGATCGCGCTCGACGCCAACCCGGTCTTCGCGCCCATCGCAGCGGTCGGGACGGTCGCTGCTGCCGCCGGGCAGCGGCTGCGACGCACGGTCGAACTCGTCGTGGGGGTGGCGCTGGGCGCGGCTGTCGCCGACGGACTCGTCGTGGTCATCGACCGCGGAGCGTGGCAGATCGCGGTGATAGCGACGGCCACGATCGTGACCGCGATCGCGGTCTTCGGACGCGGCAGCCTGATCACCCAGGCAGGCGGCACCGCCGTACTGGTGGCGAGCGTCGCTCCCGCCGGTACGCGGGTCGATGCGCCGCAGGTCTTCAACGCCGTTCTCGGTGGTGCCAGCGCCCTCGCCGTGGTGCTCCTGCTGCTACCGCTCAACCCGCTGCGTATCGTCGAGCGCGCGGTCGGTCCGGAACTGGACAACCTGTCACACCAGCTCACCGTCGTGGGCCACGCGCTGGCCCGCCGCGACAGTACGGCCGTCGGTGCTTCGCTTGAGGAATTACGGACGATGGGCGCGCAGCTCGCCCAGCTCTCCGACGCGGTGCAGGGCGGCGTCGAGGTGGTCAGGTACTCTCCGCAGCGCTTCCGCTGGCGCAGCACGCTACGGGAGTACCGCGTCGGTGCCGAACACCTCGAGCGCGCCGTGCTGGGTGCACGTGGTCTGGCGCGACGGGCGTACAGCGCGATCAGTGACCAGGAGCCGATCCCGCCGGCCCTGGGCCTCGCCGTCATCGACCTGGGTGACGCCGTGCGATTCCTGCATTCCGAGTTCGTTCGGGCACGCGAACCGTACGCTGCGCGGCACCACGCACTGCGGGCCGCCCACCAGGCGGGCCAGGCCGCGCGCGACGGCCTGGGTTTGTCCGGAGCCGTGGTGATGGCCCAGGTCCGCACGATCGCCCGGGACCTGCTGCGCGCCACCGCGGTCCCCCGCACCGATGCCAACCAGATGGTCCGGCAGGCTGCGAGCGCGACGATCGCGGAGCAGTCCGATTCAGCGCGCAGAGGGTAGGAGTCGCGGACTGCGCCTGCGGACCGGGAGACGCGGATGGACCAGGTCCGCCCCGCCCGCCCCGACCCGGGCGGCTCCCTCCAGAGCGGGAGCGCAATCCCCTCCGCTGGGGGCGAGGAGTCGTCCGCCGGCGGAGAACCATTGGTCACGACGTCGGCCTTCGAGGATCGGAGCACTCGTGACTTCCACCGACACCGGACGTGCCGGGGCTGCGGCGCCGTCCCGCTGGGCCGTCTGGGCCGCCTACGCCGTCCCGGTCTGCGTCCTGCCGTCCGCGATCTGGCGGGTGTCCCTCATATTCACCGACGAGGCCCCCACGACGTGGTACATGATCTTCCTGTCCACCCTGTCGTTGGTGCTGGCCCTGTCGACACTCGGGCTGGTGCACCGGTGGGGGGAACAGGTTCCGCGCTGGGTACCGCTGCTCGGCGGCCGACCGATCCCGCCGGGCCCCGTCGTGATCCTCGCCGCGGCCGGCGGGGCACTGCTCGTCACCATCAGCGCGTACGTCGTCCTGAACCTGACGTTCCAGGTCGTGCCGCGCGGATGGGTCGGAGTCGGCCGGGACGAACCGGCGCACCCGGCACCCGGCTGGGACGTGCTGCGGTACTACGCCCCGCTGATCGTCTGGGGTCCTCTCGTCATGGCCGTGGCCGCCGACCACCGCCGGCGTGTCACCTCGCTTCGCGCACCGGCGCGCTAGCGTCTCGGACCCGAAGGGAGGACCAATGGCGAAGCGTGCCATCCGCGCGGCGCGGATGTTCGACGGCGAGCGGCTGTGGGACGGCGGGGTGCTGGTCCTGCTGGACGACACGCGCATCGCCGACGTGCACCGGGGCCGGGTCGAGGTGCCGGCGGGCTGGCCGGTGCACGAGGAGCCGGACGCCACCGTGCTGCCCGGCCTGGTCGACGCGCACGTGCACCTGTGCGCCGATGCCGGGCTCGACGCGCTCGGCCGTCTCGCCGAGCGTCCCGAGCCGGATCTCGACGCGGTCATCGAGGCGTCACTGCGCTCGCACCTGACGGCCGGCGTCACGACGGTGCGGGACCTGGGCGACCGGCGCGACGCCGTGCTCCGGTGGCGGGACCGGAAGGCGCGCGACGACCTCCCCACGGTGGTCGGGTCCGGCGCGCCGATCACCAGCGTCGGCGGGCACTGCTGGTCGATGGGCGGCGAGGCGCACGGCGTCGACGGGATGCGCGAGGCCGTGCGGCTGCGGGCGGAGGCCGGCGCCGACCTGGTGAAGGTCATGGCCAGCGGCGGGGTGTTCACCCCCGGCACCGACACCACCCGGCCTCAGTTCACCGACCAGGAGTTCGTCGCCGCAGTGACCCGGGCTCACGACGCGGGCGTGCCGGTGACCGCGCACGCCCACGCGCTCAGTGCGGTCGAGCAGGCGCTGCGCGTCGGTGTCGACGGCATCGAACACGGCACGTGCGTGACCGCGAGCGGCGCCCACGTCCCCGACGACCTCGCGGAGCGCCTGGCCAGGTCCGGAGTGGCGGTCTGCGCCACCCTCGGCACCGACCCGGCCGTGGTCACGCCACCGGAGGTGGTGGCGATGGCGGCGCGGCTCGGGCTCAGCGAGGCCACCCTGCGCGAGGGCCTCACCATCCTGCACCGGGCCGGGGTCCGCCTGGTGGCCGGCTCGGACGCGGGCCTCGGTCCGGCGAAGCCGCACGGGATCCTGCCAGAGACGCTCGTCGAGTACGTCGCGTCCGGCCTCCCCGCCACCGCCGCCCTCACCGCGGCCACCTCGGTCGGCGCGCAGGTGTGTGGCCTCGGGCGGCGCAAGGGCCGCGTCCGCCCCGGATTCGACGGCGACCTCCTGGTCGTCACGGGCGACCCGACGAGCGACATCACCGTGCTGCGCCGCCCGCTCGCCGTGTACAGCGCCGGCACTCCGGTCAGTGGCTGAGACCGGCCTGTGTCAGGCCCGGGTGAGCAGTCCGGCGCCGGCCGTCCTCCAGCACGGCGATGCTTCCCGGCGTCGACCACGATGTCGCGGTCATTGCCGCGTAACCACCAGACGTTCGCCGACAGCAACTCGTTGACGTGTGGTTCCGAGATCCCGATGACGTCGCCACCCAGGTCGGCCCGCGCATACCAGTCGACCATGTCCATCGACCCACCTCGACGATCCCTCGCGTTGCACCGGAATTGCCCCGCCAACCCGATACAACCCGGACCGTCCACGGTCCGCACTCCCCCGGCAGCGGGAGCGCGTCCCCCTCTGCCGGGAAGACGGCCCCGCGTATCGCCACAGAGCATTGCCTCATGAGCGTCAAGGCAGAACCTTCGGCCCGGTATCCCCGATCGGCTGCCGTCTCCAGAGTCCGGCCGTGGGCGGTGGCCTGCGTCGTGTTCGTCGTCGCCGAGGTGACCGTGCGGGCGTACTGGATCGCGGGTGGCCGGTGGGGGTACACCGCCTGCGACCGCACCGATCTGGTCGACCCGACGGGCGGATGCGGCGCGAACCGGGTCGAGACCTTGCCGTTCTGGGCGGGGTGGGGCGCCGTGGGAGTCGCCGCCGCCCTCGCGGTGCTGGTCCTGTACACGGTCCGGTTCCCCTGCCGCCACGTCGTCGCCGGCAGCTGGGTGGCGGCCGTCCTGCTCCTGGTCCTCGCGTTCCCGCTGCACCTGCTCTTCGAGATCCCTGCGGCGTTGGCGGGACGTCCCTCGGACTGGCGCGACCTCGGCACACGGCTGGCACTGGCGGCCGGCGGTCTGCTGTTCGCCGGTCTCGCCAACGCCTGCGCCCCGCAGCGCGTAGTACGGGCGGCCGACTACCGGACGGTCCCGCGGTGGACCCGCCGCTGGGCGTACACGGCGGTCGCCCTCCCCGTGGTCGGTTGGGCCGTGCCGCACGGGCTGTGGGCGCTCGGCGTGGCATTCGGCATTCCGCAGCGGCAACTGGACGACATCCACCGCAACCTCTCCACCTGGACCGGCGCGGCGGTCACCCTCGTCCCGCCGCTCGCCGGCCTGCTCGTCCTCGGGCTGGCACAACGCTGGGGGCAGCAGATACCCCGCTGGGTGCCGGGGCTACGGGGCCGCCCGGTCCCCCGGCTCCTGGCGGTCGTCCCCGCCGGGGTGGTGGCACTCACGCTGGCCACCTACGGCGTCCTGAGCATCGCGGTGCTCGTGCGGCAGGTGCTCACCGGCGACACGCACTGGTCGGAGGTGCGGGAAGGGTGGGCGGTGACCGCCACCCTGCTGGTGTTCGTCGGCTGGGGCGTGGCGCTGGGTGTCACCACCGCCGGCTACGCCATCACCACCCGCCCTCGTCAGGAGCAGGCGACAAACGCAGAACTCTCGCGCGGATGAGCACCTGCGCCCGCGTTCGAGCGACGCGATGCGCGGCCCACGTTCCTTGGGCGCGCCGTGCTCGACAACTCAGCCCTGTGGCACCTCCGCCACAGATGGGAACGCGGAGCGCGGCCGTTGGCCCGCCCACCACAGCCCGACCGCGAGCGCCGCCCTCGCCTCCAGGTACGCTGCCCGCGCCAGCCCGTCGCACGGCGCAGGAGTGCATCCGATCGAGCTGATGAGGCGCTCCGTCAGTGCGGCTGCCTCGGCCTGGTCGGCGCAGTAGGGAACGGCCAGCGGTACGCTGAAGCGCTGCATCGCCCGAGACGCCTACCAGCTGCTCACGAACTCCCCATAGTCCAGTCGCGGACGAGGGCGGCGAAATCTACCGGCCGTTCCATCGACGGCAGGTGCGCGACGTCATCCCAATTCACCCGCCGGACACGGGGCGCACCGGCGCACACGCGGCGTGCGGCGTCGTGGGTGGTGTCCAGGTCGTGCCCGCCTACGAGCACCAGCACCGGCAGGTCCAGATCGCCCAGCCGTTCCAGGGCGGGCGGCTCCAGCTCCGCCTCGTCGACGTCGCCCCACGATTCCGCGATCGCGAACGCGTTGCGCTGCATCAGCCGGACAGCGGACACCACCGACGGCTCGACCTCGGAAACGCTGCGGCCGGGGCCCGCGACCCAGGTGGTCACGTTGGCCTCGACCGCAGCATCGAGGTCGCCACTGGTCAGGGCCGCCTTCTCGGCGTCGAAGAAGCGGCGCAGATCGGGCGTCAGCTCGGCCAGGAGGCTGCCACCGGGCGGGCACAACAACAGCGACTGCACCAGCTCGGGCCGGGTCAGGGCGACCTCCGTGGCTACGCCAGAACCGAACGAGGCGCCGACCAGGTGGCACCGCGTGACGCCCAAATGCTCTAGCGTTGAGAGGACGTCGGCGACGTGGTCCAGCCTCCCGTCCGGCTGGGTCGTCGACTCGCCGAAGCCGCGCAGGTCGACACGGACGAGCGTGCGGTCGGCGGCCAGGTCGGCCCAGATCGGGTCCCACATGCGCCGGTCGGCGATGCCCGCGTGGATGAAGACGACGGGCAGGCCGCCCTCCTGCGGCGCGCTGCGGTCGTACGCGATGCCGGACGGGGTGTACGACGTGGCAGTCATTGGTCTCCTGGTCTCTTCGAGGCGTCGAACCAGCGATTCAACCGTGGCCGCCAGCCGATGCCAACTGTGGTGCACCGGCGGAGACGTGGGTCACTCGCGGCCCGGGGCAGGCCTGACGGCGGATGCGCTGCCATCAACCCACTACGTCGCATGCCGCACTGCCGAGGGCAAGACAAGAACCAAGATCCCGCAGTGCCTCAAAACGCCACATCGCTCGCACTCCCCGTCCGGACGACCCGGACGGCTTTGGGCACTTCGGCGACGAGCGTCGACGTCAAGAGGAGCGTCGACTTGACCACGTGTGCGTCGGGCGCGGCGGTTGCCAGCAGCTGGTGATCCCTACCGACCGGCGCCGTCGAACAGGGAGATCAGCCGATCCGCGGCCGGCCCCGAGGAGGCCGGGTTCTGGCCGGTGACCAACTGCCCGTCGGTCACCACGAACGGCTCGAAGTTGCCCACCTTGTCGAACTCGGCGCCTTTCGCGAGCAACTCGTCCTCGACGAGGAACGGCACAACCTTCGTCAGGCCCATGAACTCCTCCTCGCCGTTGGTGAAGCCGGTGACCCGCCGACCGGCGACCAGCGGCTTCCCGTCCGACGTCACCACATGCCGCAGCGCCCCCGGCGCGTGGCAGACCAGCGCGATCGGCTTGCCCGCCGCGACCGTCCGCTCGATCAGCTTGATCGAGTTCTCGTCCTCAGCGAGGTCCCACACCGGGCCGTGGCCACCCGGATAGAACACCGTGTCGAAGTCGTCGACGGACACCCTGTCCAGCCGCAGCGTCTCGCCCAGCTGGGCCTTTGCCTGCGCGTCGGCCTCGAACCGGCGCGTCTGATCGGTCTGGAAGTCCGGCTCATTGCTCTTCGGATCCAGCGGTGGGCGCCCACCCTTGGGCGAGGCGAGCGTCACGTCCCAGCCGGCGTCGCGGAACCGGTAGTAGGGAGCGGCGAACTCCTCGAGCCAGAAGCCGGTCTTGCGTCCGGTGTCTCCCAGCTGGTCGTGCGAGGTCAGCACCATCAGTACCTTGGTCATGTTCCCTCCCGATATCACCAGTCCCGCCCCGTACGCGCATTGGATCACGGCTCGGACGACGGCGTGGCGGGATGGCTGAAGCCCCCGGAGGCCGGCGGGTCGCGGTGCGGCGGGTCACATGTTCGGGCCGGCCCGAGGCAGGGCTTGACCCTGACGCAGCGTCAACCCTCCATGCTGCCGGGCATGAGCATTCCACCGGCAACCGATCGGACCGATCAGACCGCGATTCACGTACGAGGACTGGAGAAGTCGTTCAAGGAGGTGAAGGTGCTGCGCGGCGTCGACGTCGACGTGGCGCGGGGCAGCATCTTCGCCCTTCTCGGCTCGAACGGGGCGGGCAAGACCACCCTGGTGAAGATCTTGTCCACGCTGCTCAAGGCGGACGCCGGCCGTGTGGAGGTCAACGGCTTCGACGTCGCGACGCGGGCCGCGGACGTCCGTGAGTCGATCAGCCTCACCGGCCAGTTCGCGGCCGTCGACGAGATCCTCACCGGCCGCGAGAACCTCACCATGGTTGCCCGTCTGCGGCATCTCAAGGACGCCGGCACGATCGCGGACCAGCTGTTGCAGCGTTTCTCGCTGACGGCGGCGGGTTCCCGCCGGGTGGCGACCTACTCCGGGGGCATGCGCCGTCGGCTGGACATCGCGATGAGCCTGATCGGGAACCCGCCGATCATCTTCCTCGACGAGCCGACCACCGGGCTGGACCCGGAGGCCCGCCTGGAGGTCTGGTCGGCGGTCAGGGAACTCGCCACGGGCGGCACGACCGTGCTGCTCACGACGCAGTACCTCGACGAGGCGGAGCAGCTCGCGGAGCGGATCGCGATCCTGCACGAGGGCCGGATCATCGTGAACGGCACCCTCGACGAACTTAAGCGGCTCCTGCCCCCGGCCAAGATCGAGTACGTCGAGAAGCAGCCCACGCTCGAGGACGTCTTCCTCAGCCTCGTCGGCACGGCCTCGAACGGAGAGAAGCGATGAACAAGCACTTTCTCGGCGACACCGCAGTCCTGCTGGGTCGTTCGCTGCGCCACATCGCGCGCAGCCCCGACACCATCATCACCACGGTGATCACGCCGATCGCCATGCTGTTGCTGTTCGTCTACGTCCTGGGCGGGGCGATCCAGACCGGCAGCGGCTCGTACGTGAACTACCTGCTACCCGGCATCCTGATCATCACGATCGCCTCGGGGATCTCCTACACCGCGTACCGCCTCTTCCAGGACCTGCAGGGCGGCATCTTCGAACGGTTCCAGTCCATGCCGATCGCCCGGTCCGCCGTACTGTGGGCGCACGTCCTGACCTCGCTGGTCGCCAACCTGATCTCTCTCGTCGTGGTCGTCCTGGTCGCCCTGGCGATGGGCTTCCGCTCCGGCGCGGGCGTGCTGGACTGGCTCGCGGTCGCCGGCATCCTGATCCTGTTCACCCTCGCGCTCACGTGGCTCGCGGTCATCCCCGGCCTCACCGCCAAATCCGTGGACGGCGCGAGCGCGTTCGCCTACCCCCTGATCTTCCTGCCGTTCATCAGCTCGGCATTCGTGCCCACCGCGTCGATGCCCGGCCCGGTCCGCGCCTTCGCCGAGAACCAGCCGGTGACCTCCATCGTCAACAGCCTGCGAGCACTGTTCACCGACCAGCCGGTCGGCACCGGCATCTGGACCGCCCTCGCCTGGTGCGTCGGCCTGCTCGTGGCGGCCTTCACCTTCGCCGGCATCACCTATCGTCGCCGGACCAGCTGAGCCAGGATCGACGCATGCTGACGATCGGGCAGTTGGCCGCGTACGCCGGTGTCACCGTGCGGGCGGTGCGGCACTACCACCAGATCGGGCTGCTGCCCGAACCGGAACGCGACGCCTCCGGCTACCGCACGTACGGCGCACCGGCCGTGGTGTCGCTCATCAAGATCCGCACCCTCGCCGACGCCGGCGTCCCGCTGACGCAGATCGCCCGGATCCTCGAAGCCGACGAGGCAACCCTCGCCGAAGCGGTCGATCAGATCGACAAACGCCTGCGTGACGAGATCGAACGACTGCAGACCAGCCGCAAGCGAATCCGACAGCTCAGCGCCGGGGACAGCCTCGTGCTCCCACCGGAGGTCGTCGCCTATCTCAACCGGCTCCGGCAGATCGGCACATCCGAGCGAATGATGGCGGGCGAGCGGGACGGGTGGATCCTCATCGCGGCACGCTGGCCCGACCAGGTCCTGCAATGGATCCCGAGCAAGCTCGCGCAGCTCGAGGACCCGCGAGTCGTCCGGCTCTATCGGGTGCTGTCGCAGCTCATGGAGGCCGAGGGGATCGACGACCGGCTGGCGAACGAGGCCGCCGACATCATGGTTGAGCTCGCCGAGCAGGCGGAAGCCGCCGGCGAGCTCGACTTCGGCGGGGAAGGCCACGACGAGATGTCCTTCGCCCTGCTGGACGACCTGGCCGACGCGGCCGACAAACGGGCCGAGCGTCTACGAGACCTGATGCGCGAACGCGGCTGGGACGGCTGGACCCGGATGCAGCGGCTGGACAAGCCACCACGCTGAGCGGTATCGGGTTGGCATACGGCCGTTCATCCCCGCAGTGGATGGCATCAGAGGTCGAGGCCGGACTCGAACCGGCGTGGTTGCCTGACCACTCGGTCACACGACCACCTTGAAGCGCCCACGGAGGGAATCGAACCCCCGACAACCCAACTCCGGAAGCTGGTGCTCTGTCCGCTGAGCTACGTGGGCCTGCGTGAGAGCGGAGAGATTCGACTCCCGACCCTCGCTTTGTAAGCGACGCTCTCACGCTGAGCTACCCGGGCTTTGCTCCGGTGGCTGGACTCGAACCAGCGCCTGACGGATTAACAATCCCCTGCCCTACCGACTGGGCGACACCGGATTGGTCACGCGTGCGGGACTCGAACCCGCTTCATCGCCGTGAAAGGGCGAGGGCCTACCCATGACCGAACGCGCGGTGCGTGCCCCGAATTGGTGTCGAACCAGTGACCTTCCGCTTGTCGAGCGGATGCTCTCCCGCTGAGCTACCGGGGCGGGAGCGGGACCGGGATTCGAACCCGGGGACCTCTGGGTCATGAGCCCAGCGCGCTTCCATGACTGCGCCATCCCGCACGTACGTCGCCAGGGGCTCGAACCCTGCACCCGCCGGTTAAGAGCCGGCTGCTCTCCCTCTGAGGTAGCGACGCGGGGCGGTGAGGGAGGGATTCGAACCCCCAAGGCCTTTCGACCCAAACCGTTTTCGGGACGGCGCCCGGCACCTATCGGGTGGCCTCACCATGAGTCGGGCTGGCCGGATTTGAACCGACGACTTCTCGCTCCCGAAGCGAGCGCGCTACCAAGCTGCGCTACAGCCCGTTGGTCAGGGCGGCTGGTGTCAAGCCAGCTCCTCCGGTCACACCAGACCGGTGCGCTCCCCCGTGCGCTACGCCCTTTTGTCGGGATGGCCGGGCTCGAACCGACGACCTCTTCGCCCCCAGCGAAGCGCGCTCCCACCTGCGCCACATCCCGATAGACGAAGGGCGGTCCGGATGCCCAGCCGCATCTTCGCCTCTCTGCGTGCCCCCGGCGCGATTCGAACGCGCGACCCCTGGATCCGTAATCCAATGCTCTGTCCGCTGAGCTACGGAGGCGTGGTGTCGTCGGCTGGAGTCGAACCAGGCATCTCCTCGCTATGGCCACGACGACATGGCGGAAGGTGAGGGACTCGAACCCCCGACGGTGTGACCCGCTACGGGTTAGCAACCCGCTGCCTTACCAACTCGGCCAACCTTCCATGCGCGCTGACGACGGGACTCGAACCCGCGAACCGCCCGGCTGACAACCGGGTGCTCTGGCCGCTGAGCTACGCCAGCATGGTCCCGGTCCTCGGCCGGGAAGTGGAGACGAGGGGAGTCGAACCCCTGACCTCTGCAATGCGAAAGCAGCGCGCTACCACCTGCGCCACGCCCCCATGGCTCGGCCAGCCGGAGTCGACCCAGTTCTCCCCGGTGCTCCCGGGGCGGCGGGTCCACTCCACCTTCGGCCTTGCGTGCGCTCGGGGGGAGTCGAACCCTGACGCCTTTCGGCACACGGGTCTGGGCCGTGCGTGTCTACCTGAGTTCCACCACGAGCGCGTGGTGCCGACGACGGGATTCGAGCCCGTGGCCTCTCCGTTATGAGCGGAGCGCTCTGACCACCTGAGCTACGTCGGCATGGAAGGTTCTTCCCAGCCCCCCGGCCCACAAGGGGCTCGGCGGGATGTGTGGGGCGGGCGGCCGGGTTCGAACCGGCGCGTTCGCGCTTACAAGGCGCGTGCTCTGCCAACTGAACTACGCCGGCGTGAGTGCCCTCGACAGGATTCGAACCTGCACGATGACCAGGACCTCGACCTGGCGCCTCCACCAAGGTTGGGCCACGAGGGCATGTTCGCGGCAGGTCACCTGTCGGCTCGCGGTGGCGATCGGCCACCCTGCGCCGACCCGCTTGCGTGTCCTGCCGTGGCTCCCGGGCCAGGATTCGAACCCAGCTCTCCGCATCCAGAGTGCGGCGTCTTACCGACTAGACGACCCGGGAAGGGTGCCGGCGGTCCGCGGTCCCGCCAGTCATGATCAGGCACCGGCGGCCTAATGATCTTGTGCGAGGAGGGCCCGGTCGTCAGCTCGGCCCGAGGCCGCACCCACCTGATCGAGCATCTTCGAAACCGAGTCCCCCGCTGCGCACAACGCGATAACTTCGCGTTGTGGGCATCACCGGGGGGATTGCATGCGTCCTTCTGATCGCCGTCATCGTGGCCGTCATCGTGTTGTGGGTGACACGGACCGGGTTCGGCCCGAAGAAGTCACCGCCGCCACCGTCGGACGTTCTGGAGCCGCCGGAGAACCCCCACGACCGCCGCTGACGCGGCGACGCTCGACCGCGACGTGGCCATCGTGGCTTGTCCGCCCGCGACGGCCGCTGCCCGGTCGCAGTCCTCGAAACCACTCCACCATCCGCCCGGAGCTGGCGACCGAGGCGTCGACCCCTGCTCTCGGTCTGGACGACCGACGTGTCCGCCGAATTCACCGCGACCACATGGCATGCGTACGTAGGCCGTACGGGGCTCGAACCCGCAATCTCCTGGCTGAGAACCAGGTGAGCTGCCAGCTTGCTCCAACGGCCCATGGACCGGCGGGCATCGTGGTCGAATACCACGAACCGGCCACCGCGCCCTCCCCTCGTGTACGGAGATCTCCCGTTCGCTACCAGGAGGGCATCGGTACGTGGAGAAGAGGGGACTCGAACCCCTGACCTTCGGCGTGCCACGCCGACGCTCTACCAGCTGAGCTACGTCCCCTTGGTCCGGGACCGGGGTGTCGAACCCCGTGTCTCCTGCTCCCGAAGCAGGCGGGTTGCCGTCTCCCTCGTCCCGGAGGGTGTTGCCCCCGGCCGGCCCGTGCAGGCGCCGGCCGGGGTAATGCTGATGCCATCCACTGTGGAGTTGAGAATCAACAACGTCGCCGGCCGAAGCCGGGACGAAAAGCAGGGGCGACAGGACTCGAACCTGCGACCTTCGGTTTTGGAGACCGGTGCTCTACCAGTTGAGCTACGCCCCTATGAAGTTGTCCGGTTACAGAAAAGCCGCCCTGCCCCTGTCGGGGTGGGCGGCTTTCGCAGCTTGCGCTGGCGCTATTCGCGCCGCCACCCTGGCTTCCAGTTCTGCTCGCTTGCCCAGCGGTCGTGGGCTCGCCCGATCGAGGGCAGCAGCACGACACCGCCGCGCGGCATGAACCGCGTAGTATCGGTGGAGGCGTACTGCGACACGGGGAACTCCTCGGGTTACTCCGGTTGACCTTGCTCATTCAAGGTAGGCGCTACGCAATCCAGATGGCAACGAATATTCGAGGTCCCCTCGGAATCGACGTCGACAAAGGGGTCAAGGTCGACGACGGTCGTGCTCGTCGCGCAGGTCGTCCGCCGCCCCGGTCGTCCGCACGATGCCTGGCAGGGTGAAAACAGAAGTGGCGGCCACAGGAGCAGGCGAACAGACCGTCCCGGACCTGCTGTAGGTCCAGACACCGTCGCCATACCACCTGCTGCCCGTCAATCGATCGACGCACGTAGTCGGTCTATAACCCTGAGCAACTCGTCCCGATTGCCCGCGGCCTTGACCCAGCTCGGCAGCCGCGCCACCAGCGTCATACCACCCGGCTCCGGGCCCCGCTCGCGTAGTCGAGCGCCGACGTAGGCCTGCAGGAGGTCAAGGTGGGTGCGGTTGAACGCCCAGAGCGTCTGCCCGCCGCAGCACTGGGCCCTCAGCCAGAGGGGCAGGCGGAAGAACGGATCGACCGGACCGCCCCAGTGTGATCCCTCAGATTCCCTCGGGGACCAGGACGCCGAGTACGCACAGGACGTGCAGGTGAGCCGCCGGGGCCATGCGGGAGCCGGACCACTCTTGGTTGGTCGTGGAGCATTGATCGCCCGGTGTCCACAGCGCGGGCAGACGACGTCGATGTCCTCGGCTGCCAGTTCGTACAAGCTGACCAACGGGTCGCGGAAGCGACCCGGTCCGTCGCCGTGCCGTTCGTCCACGACGCACACCCTGCCGCACATCGCCTGGCCGGCGACACCCCATTTTACTCTAGTGCTAGAGTAAAATCGTGGAGTTGACTCCCGCCGAGCTGACCGTGTTGGGCCTGGTCGTCGAACAGCCCCAGCACGGTTACGACTTGGAGCGGGCGATCGAGCAGCGCGGCATCCGGCAGTGGACCGACATCGGCTTCTCCTCGATCTACTACCTGCTCACCAAGCTGGAGCAGCGTGGCCTGGTCGTTGTCGGGGAGGCTCCGCCCGCCGCGAAGTCCCGCCGCGTCTTCCACGCCACCGCCGAGGGCCGCCGGGTTGCGGCGCGTAACGCGCTGGCTTTCATCGCCGAGGCGCGGCCAACCCCACTTCCCGTGCTGGTCGGCGTTGCCAACCTGTCCCTGCTGACGGCGCAGCAGTACGAGCAGGCGCTGCGCACCCGGCTCGTGCAGCTCGAGACCCGGATCGCCGCAGTCCAGGCGGCGCAGCAGGCGCGTACCTCCGCCCCGCTGGCGGCGCGTGAGGTGTTCTCCTACTCCCTGAACCAGATGGAGGCAGAGCGGCAGTGGCTCACCACCCGAGTCCAGGTGCCCCGTGACCAGGAGAGTTGACGGCAAGGTCGACTTCAAGAAGACCCTCGACGCCTACCGAGCGCACCGAGGCCGGTTCCGGATGGTCGACGTACCCGACCTGCAGTACCTCATGATCGACGGCCACGGCGACCCCAACACCTCGCCCGCCTTCACCGAGGCGGTCGAGGCGCTCTACCCGGTGGCGTACAAGCTGAAGTTCGCCAGCAAGCGAGACCTCGGGCGCGACTACGTCGTCCCGCCACTGGAAGGTCTGTGGTGGGCCGAGGACATGGCGTCCTTCACCACGGCACGGGACAAGTCACGGTGGGACTGGACTCTGATGCTCATGGTCCCCGACTGGATCGACCAGGCCTTGTTCACCGCCGCCGTCGGGCAAGCCGGCGCCACGCACCGACCGGCGCGTCTTGACGACATCCGTCTTCAGGCGCTGTCCGAGGGGCGGTGCGTGCAGACGCTGCACGTCGGCTCCTTCGACGACGAGGCCGACGTGCTCGCGCACCTGCATCATGAGTTCATCCCTGGCCACGGCCTTCGCCTGGCCGGCACTCACCACGAGATCTACCTCAGCGACTTCCGCAAGGTCGCACCCGACAAGCAGCGCACCATCCTCAGGCAGCCGATCACCACCCACACCGAGGTGTGAGCCGGAACTGTGGCCGACACCCAGTGGCGGTCGGGTATTGCGCTCGTCAACATGATCGGCATCCGCCGACAGCGCCATGCCTCGGTGGGGCTCAACCCGGGGCCCGGATCACCGCACGCGGGTCAGCTCATGCATCGTGGCGAACTGGGTGTCCGGGCGTGCTGGCGGCAGCTGCAGAAGGGGCGTCGGCGTCCCGGTCACGCTGCTGGCTGCCCAGCCATCCTACTCAGGCAGGCGTATCGGCGAAGCCGTCGGTCATGGCGAGTTGGTCCCGCCGCGCGGTGCCGGCGTGCCAGTTCCGCCGGTTTGCTTGCATGTGAAGGTCCCGTCATTGCGCCCTTGCGGCCGAAGCCGACCGCGCGTTCCGGGACCACGACTGCCCTCGGAGCCCGCAAATCGAACACGGAGGCTCCGCATTCCGAACACGGTCCGCTCCGCAGATCGAACGCGGCACCCCTCGCAGATCGGAACCGTGCCAGTTATTATGACCCCGTGCCCATACCGCATCTGATCCCCCGCCGCGCCGCCGCGCAGGTCGACGCCGCCCTGGCTGACACCCGTGCCGTTCTGATCAGCGGAGCACGGCAGGCCGGCAAAAGCACCCTGGTGCGCATCGTCGCCGGCGATCGTCTCGCCGAGCGTCGTGATCTCGACCGGGCACAGGACCGGGCGGCGGCGATCGCTGACCCGGTCGGGTTTGTGGAATCCACCGAACTTCTGGTGATCGACGAGATCCAGCGCGTTCCGGAGTTACTGCTGGCCATCAAGGCAGCTGTCGACGAGGAACCCCGTCCCGGCCGGTATCTACTTACCGGATCGTCTCGGCTGTTCGGTATGGTCGCTGCCCCGGACGCGTTGCCCGGCCGGATGGAGACCGTCGAGCTCTGGCCGTTTTCCCAGGGCGAACTGGACGGGCAGCCGGACGGATTCGTCGATGCCATCTTCGCACTCGGCCCCGAGCTGCGACACGAGTCGGACGTCACCCGCGCCGACTACGCGGCCAGGATCGTGCGCGGCGGCCTGCCCGAGGCCACGACTCGCAGCGACCCGCGCCGCCGCCACCGCTTCCTCGACGCCTACGTCCAAGCGCTCATCGACCGCGATGTCCGGCAGCTGTCCGACATTCAGCACAAGGGCGAGCTACGCAAGCTGGTACGGCTGCTCGCGGCTCGATCCGCGACCGTCATCGCCGCCAACGCCCTCGAATCTTCACTCGGACTGAGCCGGCCGACGATCGCCCGCTACCTACAGGCCCTGGAAGAAATCTTCCTTATCAAGCGGATCCCCGGCTGGTCACGCAACCTTGGCACCCGCGCCACTGCCGCGCCTAAAATGATCTTCGTCGACTCGGGCATCGCCGCCAATGAGATCGCGACCGACGCCCGGGCACTGCTTCGGCCGGGCGCACCGTTCGGTCCGCTACTCGAATCATTCGCCCTGTCCGAGCTGTCCCGCCAGCTCACCTGGTCCGAGCAGTCCGCTGACCTGTCCCACTATCGGGACCAGAGCAGATACGAAGTCGACGCGGTGCTCGAGAACAGATCCGGACATGTCGTTGGGATCGAAGTCAAAGCAGCCACGACCGTCGGACCGGACGACTTCCGCGGATTACGCCGACTCGCCGATCGCCTCGGCGACGACTTCATCGCCGGTATCGTCCTCTACACCGGACGCTCCACGCTGCCGTTCGGCGACAAACTCCGCGCCCTGCCGGTCAGCGCCTTGTGGCAGATCTCCGCTCCGCCAGCAGGATCTCCGTCTTGAGAGGTCCGCGCGGCTGCCGGACACCATCTCGCGCTGCTGGCCGGTGTTCTTCAGGTTGATCGAACCCTCGCTGCGCTCGGACACGATCCTGACGAGCGCGGTTGTCATGATGTCGCCTCGATCCTTCGATTGAAGCTCGACCTGACGCCAATAGCCACTGAGCAACACCGCAGGCATGCCCGGGAGAGCCCGCACGGCGACTCCCGGGCGGGCATCGAGGTCACCCGCTGCGTAACGCAGGTAGGCCGCGCGCTGTCAGCGACGAGGCGGTGCGGCACAGGAGGGTTTGTACGGCCGCGAGGAGATGTGCGTTGCCCATTCCTGTCGGGTCAGGTTGCGGTCGGCGGCGGCGCAGATCTGGGCTTTGGCGGCGTGGAGGTCGAACGACCAGCTGATGATCCGGCCGTCCTCGGCTCCGGAGATGAGGTTCCCGGTCGGGGTGAAGGCGAGTCCGCGGATTCTTGCGCGGTGGCCGGTAAGGGTGGCGACGTGCTGGCGGGTCCTGGTGTCCCAGACGTGGATGGTGTGGTCGTCGCCGGCGGAGGCGAGACGCCGTCCGTCTCGGCTGACGGCGAGGACCTGGACGGGCGCGGTATGGCCACTCAGTACGGCTGTTTCCCGGCCGGTCACGGCGTCCCACAGCTTGATGGTGCGGCTGTCGCCGGCGGTGGCCAGCCAGCTGCCGTCGGGGCTGACGACGATGTCCTGCACCGCGCTCTGCTGGGTGTTGACCCGGTTGATCAGCTTTCCCGTGGTGATGTCCCACGTGTTGACATAGCCGCCCACGCTCGCGCCCAGGAGTCGGCGCCCGTCCGGGGTGAAGGCCAACGACGTGACGATGCGGGCCGGGAATCTGTCTGTTATCTCGGACGGCTTGTTCATGTCCGTGACGTCCCACAGGTCAGGGCCGAGGGTGGCGGTTGCGAGGATGCGACCACCGGGATCGAAGTCAATGTCCGTCGAGGCGCCGACCCCTGTGGTGAGGAAGGGCCGGGTCACCTTCGTTCGACTCCGCACATCCCAGATGGTGACGATGTTGTTTCGGGTGACCGCGGCGAGGAGGCGTCCGTTCGGGCTGAACGCCACGGCTTGCACCTCGTCCGGGTGCCCGTTCAGCGCGGTCAGGGTTTTCCCGTGTGCGTCCCACAGCCGCACGGTTCTGTCGCTGCCCGCGGAGGCGATGAGGAGACCGTCCGGGCTGACCTTGACGTCCTTCACCTGTGCCGTGAATCCGGCGAACGGGGCGTTGCCGATGTCGTGCAGCACGATGGTTCCGTTGAACCCGGCGGAGGCAAGCATGGCCGCGTCCTGGCTCAGCGCGACGGAGGCTGTCTCGCTGCGGCCCCGGTCCTGGTAGGTCTGCAGGGGCTCGCGGCGCCGCAGGTCCCAGATGGTGATCGCCCCGTTCTCGTCGGCCACGGCGAGTTTGTTGCCGACCGGGGCGGAGATCGACCACGCGTATCGGCCCGACAGGGGCAGGGGCGGCAGTGGGGCCGGCTGGTCGTCGCCGAGGTCCCACAGGTACACCCCTCGGTCGTGCGCCAGCCCGGCGAGGACACGGTCCGAGTGTCCGAAGGCGACCGAGAAGATGTGTTCGGTGGGCAGGTGGGCGATCGGCCTGCGTCGTGCCACGTCCCAGACGGTCGGGTGCTCGCTCCCGTTGGCGGAGACGAGGAGCTTGCCGTCGTGGCTGAAGGTCAGGGACGCGACCGGCACGTGGTGACCGCGCAGCAACGTGCGGGTCCCGGACCGCAGATCGTGCAGGGCGATGTCGCCGGGCTTGGAAGCGGCGGCGTCGTCCGCGCCGCTCGTGAGGCCGAGGGCGACCATTGTTCCGTCAGCGCTGAAGGCGGTGCCGGAGGCGAGGTTGTTCTCCGACAACCGGGTGACCTGCTGACGTGTGCGGATGTCCCAGACGATGACGGAGCCGTTGGTCCCATCGACTCCGACGGAGACGAGCAGCCGTCCGTCGCTGACGAAGGCCAGGTTCGCGACCCGCCCGGTGTGTCCGGACAGGGTGGCGACGCGCGTGCCGCGCGCCGGGTCCCACAATCCGATCACGCCGTCCGCGGCGGCGGAGGCGAGCAGGGAATGGTCAGGGTTGAACGCGACGGCGTAGATGGACGGCCCGCCGACGTTGAGTGCGGTGTGGCGGGGTGCCGCCGCCGCGCTCAACACGCTCCCCCGGGTCTCGGTGCTGGAGTGCAGGTGATCCGCTTCGACGGCCAGCAGGCCCGCCAGCTCCGCGTCGGTGGCGAGCAGAGACCGGGCCTGTAGCGACAGCTCGCTGGAGAGCGCGACCACCTGCTGCCGGCGCGCGTCCTGGCGTTGCCGCACCGCCACGGCGCCGCCCAAGAGTGCGAGTACCAGCAGGACGGAGACGCCTGCGACGAGGCGTTTGAGGAGACGAGCATGGCGCCGGGCACTGTTCTGTTCGGCGTCGGCGAGAGCGTTGCTGGCGTGCAGGAAGTCGCGCTCGTGCTGGTTCAGCTCGTCGTGACGGTCATCGGCGAACGCACGCGCGGCGACCAACTGGGCGCCCCGGTAGAGGGCTCCGGGATCGCGGTGCAATGACGTCCAGGTGTGAGCGGCGTCGGTGAGCCGCCGGTGGGTGAGCAGGCTCGCGCGGTCGTCGCTGAGCCATCGGTGGAGCCGTGGCCACGCACTGATCAACGCTTCATGGGCCACGGACACGGTGCCGTCGCCCAGGACCACCAGCCGGGCCTCGGCCAACTGATCCAGCACCCTGATGGTGACAGCCGAGTCGGCGATGCCCTCGAGTTCCGCTCGCGCGACGGGCCGGCGGGTGTCCTCCGTGCCATCACCCAGAGCCGTGAGCCGCAGGAAGATCCGCCGTGCGGCTCGCTTCTCCGCTGTCCCGAACTCGGCGTAGACCCGCTCGGCAGTCTGCGCGACCGCTGCCCGTACGCCCCCGCTCGCGTGATAGGCCGACAGGGTGAGGGTCGGCCCGCTTCGTCGCTGCCACGTCTCCAGCAGAGCATGCGACACCATGGGCAGCGCGCCGGGCTCGTCGGCGGCGTCAGCGAGCACCGTGGTCAGCAGGTCGGGGTCCACCCCCATCCCGACCTGGGCGGCGGGCCGGGTGACAATCTCCCGCAGCTCCGCGGTGGACACCGGACCCACCAGAAGGTGCCCTTCATCGCCCAGTGCGTCGGCCAGCCCCGGATACTTGATCAGGTGGGCGAGGAAATCGGCGCGCACGCCGAGTATCACCGTGGTCCGACGGTCCGAGCCCTGGGTGGCGTCCAGCAGCGCTTCGACGAACCTGCGGCGCTCGTCTCTGTCGGCGCAGAGCGTGAAGATCTCCTCGAACTGGTCCACCACCAACAGCGCCCGGGTGTCGGGGTGACTGGCCGCCAAGGCGCTACGGATGGTGATGTCCAGGCCGGCTGGATCCTCAGTCAGCGCCTCGCGCACCTGCTCGACGTCCTGACCGGACAACTTCGCGAGCCCGGCAGACAATGCCTCGATCGGGTGCTCGGTCGGCGTCATCAGGATGGTCCGCCACCGCTGGGTCGCCCGCTGATCCGCGGCGATGGTGCCCAGCAGCCCGGCCCGTAGCAACGATGACTTCCCGCTACCGGATGCCCCGATGAGGCAGCTCAACGGCAGCCGTTCGACCCGGTCCCGTAGCCGGTCAACCAACTCGGAGCGGCCGAAGAACCACTGCGCCTGTTCCGGCTGAAACGACGTCAGTCCCTGATAGGGGCAGCGCTCCTCGGCGTGAAGTGGCGCCGGCGAAGCAGCCATCGCCTTCGCGGTGGCTGACCATCGTGCCCGCCACTCGCCGGCATCGCCGCCACACGCTTCGGCATACGCCAACGTCACCTCCAAGGACGGCAACCGCTCACCCTTTGCCGCCTCTGCCAAGGTGCTCGCCGAGTAGTGCGCCCGCCGCGCCAGGACCCGATAACTCGGGCTGCCGGCCTGCTCCCGCAACTGGCGCAGTTGCCACGCCAGCCGGTGGACCGGGCCCGCCTTCGGGTCCAGGGGCGTTTCCCGACGGCCCAACACCGACCTCCAAGTCCTGCCGCCAGGCAGACTCCCCGGCCGCGTACCCGTGGCGAGCTTCGTACCGTCGGGCGCGTCCGCTTCCATCGATTGATCGAGAGCAGTATCGACGATCCGGCATGCTCGGTGCGAAGCGGGGGCGCACCGCTCCCGAGGTCAGTCGTTGGTCGCTCCGCGCGGCCCACGGCCACACCTGCGACCAGCGCAGACGCCATGCATTGTCCGGCGTTGTTTGTCCGACGACCGCGTCGCTACCGGTCAACGCATGCGCAGTCCACGGTGAACGCGGCGAACAACCTCGGTCGCCGCCGAGACGCTCCGGTCAGCAGATTTGGGTTAACCCTCGTCGATTTCGCCGCACGAGCGAGCCTGGGATGCACCATCAGCGATTCGGCTTTCACCCTGTCCACCCTTCGAGAACAGGATCTGCGTGAATCAAACCAAAAGTACGGTCCGCACGCGCAGCGGCGTACTCGCGTCGCGAGTGGTTGTCGCCCTGGCGGTGACGCTGGGAGCCTCCCTGAGCACTGCGAGCCCCGCATCGGCGCACACCGCCTATCCCGGCCTTCACACGCTCTGCAAGGAGGCCGCGCCATGCATCAACAGCGGCAATCTGGTGCGCTTCTGGCAGCGACACCTCTGGGCGGATGAGGGCTACAGCGACATCGACGGCGCGTTCGGCGTAAACACACACAACGCCACTGTCCACTGGCAGCAGATCTACAACGCGGCACACTCGGTCGATATCGACGTCGACGGCTGGGTGGGCCCGGAAACCTGGAACGCGGCAAGCCAGAACACCGTGTGGGGCTACCACTTCGACAGGTCCGACGGCACCTACCTGTACTACACGTACTACGGACGTAAGGCGGGCCGGACCTTCCTCATTCGGGACAGGATCTCGGACGGGGTCACCTGGTTCAAGATGCCCGGTGCCACATCGTGGACCGACACGAGCCACGGCAGCTGAGCGCTCGCCGGAGACATCAGTAGGAACCGTCAACTCGCCGCACCGCGAACGACGGGGGGGCGCCGGCGCGGCCGATACATCGACGCCTGACCTGGACAAGACTGCATTGAACGGAGATTCGATGAAACGCCTGGTAGCACTGTGCACGATGCTCGCGGCCGTATTCGCGGGCACGCTCGTATCCGCCAACCCCGCCTACGCTCGCAGCCAACCCGAGTGCGAGTCCTACACGTACGTCAGCAACCAGGCGGGCCACCAGGTCGCCGCGCCGATCGGCAAGTACGGCGTCCTGCCGTGCTCGCTGCTCTGGGGTGACGGCGGGCCAGGCACGGTGGCCCTGCAGTGGGCCCTGAACGACTGCTACCTCGCGCCCGCGCGCAAGACGCTGCTTGTCGACGACGGGTCGTTCGGCCAGTTGACGTTCAACGCGTTGAAGTTCGCCCAGGCCCAGGAGAACATCACCTCGGACGGCCAGTTCGGGCCAGTATCACGCGCGTCGCTGAAGTTTCCCGCCCTCGCGGGCGGCGGGGCCAAGACCTGCGCCCGTCTGGGGCGCCCGATCGTGTAGTGGTCGCTCGCCGACGACGTGTCGGTGGTGCGTCGCGGCGAGTTGACCGATGAGACGTTGGTGGTGATCACGCCACTGCATCCCAAGCTGGGTGGGCGCGGAAGCGGTGGCGGGATCACCGTCAGGTCATCGACGGGATCCCGCACCTAGGCGTACGTCCCACACCCAGCCCGCACGGCGACGAGCGGACGGCGCCCCGTACCAGCGCGGGCTACCTCGTGATGACCGATCCGGCGGGAGACGAGTTCTGCGGTGACTGCACGACGGGGAACGTCACCCCGGTGAGGTCTTCGGAGACAGCCCACAGCCGCTGCTGGACGGCTACGTCGTACGACTGCGGGCTGGAGGTGACGAGCCGGGGGTGGCCCATGACCTCGAAGCGTCCGCCGGGGCCGTAGTACTGGCCGCCGAGCACGGCGGGGTCGGTGGCGGCACGCAGCGTCGGCAGCGCGCCCATCGCCGGCGTCTGGGTGATCAGCGGCGCGAGCCAGGTGAGCGGAAGCCGGAGGGCAGTCGGGGTGTTTCGGGCGAGCTCGGTGCTGGACAGGCCGGGGTGCGCGGCCACCGCGACGGTGGTGCCGTGCGTGGCGAGCCGGCGCTGCAGCTCGTAGGTGAACATGAGGTTGGCCAGCTTGGACTGACCGTAAGCGGCGACCCGGCTGTACGACCGCTCCCACTGCAGGTCGTCGAAGTGGATCGCGGCCCGGATGCGGTGGCCGGTGCTGCTGACCGTCACCACGCGCGAGCCGGGCAACGGCAGCATCAGGTCCAGCAGCAGCCCGGTGAGCGCGAAGTGGCCGAGGTGGTTGGTGCCGAACTGCAGCTCGAAGCCGTCCCGGGTGGTCTGCCTCGGGGTGTACATCACGCCGGCGTTGTTGATCAGCAGGTCGATCCGGTCGAACCGGGACCGCAACGCCGCCGCCGCGGTCCGTACGGAGTCGAGTGAGGTCAGGTCCAGCGCCTGCACGCTCACGTCGCCAGTCATGCGTGCCGCGGCCTGCTCGCCCTTCTGCACGTCGCGCACGGCGAGCACCACGGACGCCCCGTGCTCGGCGAGCGCCTTGGCGGTCTCGTACCCCAGCCCGGTGTTGGCCCCGGTCACCACGGCCACCCTCCCGCGCTGGTCCGGAATGCTCTCCGTGGTCCACTTCTCGCTCATGTACGGCTCCCAACCAGATAACGTACCGGGGGTATCTTGTGCCGACGACGCTAAAGTACTTCTGGTACGTTGTCAACGTACCGCAGGTACTTAAGTTAGGCTGGGGATCGTGACTTTCCAGCGGGCGCGCACCGAGGAGCAGCGGGAGATCCGTCGACGGGCGATCCTGGACGTGGCGTCGGCGATGCTCGACGAGATGCCGGTGGCCACCCTCACTCTGAACGAGCTCAGCCGCCGGGTAGGCCTGGCCAAGCCGAACGTGCTGCGCTACTTCGAGTCTCGCGAGGCGGTGCTGCTGGAACTGCTCGACCACTTCCTGCAGGAGTGGCTGACGGAACTGGCGGGCGAGCTGGCCGCCGGCGTCGACCAGGACCTCCCCATGGCCGGGCGAGCGGCGGCGGTAGCCGAGATCCTCAGCCGCTCACTCTCCGGCCGAGTCGTGCTGTGTGACCTCTTCGGGGCGCAGGGCAGCGTCCTGGAGCACAACGTCTCCCTCGAGGTCGTAGCCCGCTACAAGCGCGCCTCCCTGGAGCGCCTGACCACCATGTCCGCCCTGCTCCAGAAGTACCTGCCGGAGCTGGGTGACAGCGCAACGCTGTTCAGCCTGCAAACCATGGTCCTGGCCGGCGCGCTCTCGGCGTACAGCACTCCCCCACCCAGCCTGCAGGCGGCCTACCAGGCCGAGCCCGACCTGGCCCGCTTCCACATGGAGCTGAAGGACTCCCTGAAGCTGGCCCTGACCGCAAGCCTCCTGGGCGTGCTACCCCGTCGCTGACCTGCGTTGCAGTGGCCGAGTGAACGCCTCTGCGGGTGCGCGACGGCGGCAGAGCCAGAGCCCGCACCCGTCAGGCAGGCGGTGCGGTGGCGACCGATCGGTGGCCGCCGTGCGAGGCGACCAGCGCGTCGGCCACCGTCGCGGCGTCCGCCTCGGCGACGTCGGCGGGATACTCCGGCAGCAGGTCGTCCCAGACGACCAGCCAGGATCCGAGAAGCTGCGCCTGACCCTGCGGCCGCGCGAAGAACCACACGTGCAGGTGAGCCGCGCCGTCACCGAGCCGGTAGACGTGGGCGCGCGCGATGTGCGGCAGGGCCTGCACGTGGCGGACGATTCGCGTCGTCAGCAGCCCCAGCTCCGCGGCGAGATCGTCGGGAAGATTCGCCATGTCGTAGTGGTCGCGCGGGTACAGCATCAGCACCAGCGGCACGCCCACTCCGCCGACGCGGGCCAGCCGCCAGCGATCGTTGAACCAGATCCCCTCGTCGCGCTCCTGACAGACCCGGCACTGCGCAGGGTCCTCGCCGTGCCGGGCGGGCTCGGGCAGCACCGGCGGGCGCAGCGGCGCGACACGCAGACCATCCTGCTCGAACGGGCTGATGTCCCATCCCGTCATGCGCGCCAGCGGAAGCCGCCGCTCGGCGTCGGCGACGGACACCGCGTGGTCGTAGAACTGGTCCGGAGGCAAGGCCATGCCGCGAAGGCTAGTACAACCAAGATCGCATCGCTGTCGTCGCCACTCCCTGGGCTCCCGTCACGGCCGCAGGCATGGACTGCATGGTCCATGTAGTCACCCGGAAGAGGCGTCGGTTCGATAGCCACGCAGCCAGCTATTCGGCGGGCCGGACGCCAGCTTGCCCTGGACGCTATGGTCCAGTTAACGTACGGCGAGAGGCGGGCGACCACGTTTCTCACGGAGAGGGCACGTCACCATCGGGGCGCTCGGTGACGATGACCCATGAGCGGGTACCCCATCGGCATCCACGGGCCGGTCGGAAGCACGGATGGCGGCCGTCTCGCGCCTGTCCGGCCACTACTTCGGAGGGGCGCATGGCAGTGATCACACGCGGTTTCGGCGGCCGCAGACGCGACGACGCCGATCTCCCACCGGGCCAGTACCGCACGGACGACTTCCCGGTGCTGTCGGCGGGACCGACACCACGCATCGGGCTCGACGACTGGGAACTGGCGGTCATCACCGAGACCGGCGAGCGGAGCACCTGGTCATGGTCGGAGTTCATCGCCCTTCCCGCCGACGAGCCGACCGTGGACATCCATTGCGTCACGCACTGGTCGAAGTTCGGCACCCGCTGGCGGGGCGTCTCCCTGGACACGTTGCTGGCCGACGTCGACACCGCCGCCGAGTACGTCGTCGCCCACTCCTACGGCGGCTACACCACGAACCTCCCGCTCGAGGACCTTCTCGACGGCCAGGCCTGGGTGGCGTACGAGTTCGGCGGCGAGCCGCTGGTTCCGGTGCACGGCGGGCCCGCTCGTCTCCTCGTTCCTCATCTGTACTTCTGGAAGAGCGCGAAATGGCTGCGCGCTCTGGAGCTGCGTCTCGACGACGAGCCCGGGTTCTGGGAGACGGCCGGCTACCACAACTATGGCGACCCGTGGCGCGAGCAGCGGTACCAGGAAGACTGACCTGGCAGCCGGCGACCGTCGCGGCCACCCGGGCGCAGGCCGCGACGGCGCGGTCGTTGGTCCTCGACGCTGCGGAGCCGGGTGACCGGCTGGAGATCCGCGGGCCGCTCGGCGGCTGGTTCGTACGCCGACCCACCGATGCGCGCCCGTCGTTGCTCATCGGTGGCGGGTCGACGTCTCCGACGCCGATGAGGCAATAGTCCGAGGGGCACCCCCGGCACTTCATCCGACCCGACTGGCCCACACCCAGATCGCTGACCAGACGCGAGACTCAGGAGACAACATGGCGGACAACGCCGAGGACATGATCACGTTGACCGGTACCGAGCAGGATTCGGGGAGCTCGCACCTGTCGGGGGGCAGCCCGCCCGACGCGGAGGACCTCGTCATCGCCAACAACCGCGCCGGCGGCATCTACGAGGCGACGATAGGGGGCCGGACAGCCGCAGGGCTCGTCTACCGCGAGGTCGGGAGTCGCGTCATCCTGTTGGCGACATCCGTGCTGCCCGAGTTCCGGGGAAAGGGAGTAGGCGCCAGGCTCATCGGCGGCGTCCTCGACGAGCTGCGCATGCAGGGAAAGACCGCGACCGTGACGTGCCCGTTCGCGACAGCATTCGTCAATGCTCATCCGGAATGGGCCGACGTTCTTGATCGCCGCGCAGTCCGCTCATAGCCCCGCAGCGCGGCAGCTGCCGCGACACGACATCATCTGAGCCGTTCGAGCACCTCGTCGGTGGTGACGACCTCGCCGAACCGGGGCAGGACCACCGTCAGTGCGTGCTGATGTTCGTCGGCGGTCATGCCGCTCATCGCATCGGATGCGAAGATGACCTCGAACCCGTGATCCGACGCGGCGCGCGCGGTCGACTCGACGCCCATCGTCGTCGCAATACCGGCCATGACCACTGTGTCCACACCGCGCTTCCGCAGCCGGTCGGCCAGGTCCGTGCCATAGAACGCGCCGATGGTGTGCTTCACCACGGCGATGTCGCCAGGCTGAGGCTGCATCTCCGGGACGAACCCGCTGCCGGGAGGCTGCTCGGCGACGCCCGGCCGATCCACCCGGACCAGTACGACGGTGCCGCCGGCCGGGCGGAACGCCGTCACCAGACGGCTTGCACGGGCCACCACGTCGGCACCCTTGTAGGGACCCATGTCCTGCTCGACGATACGCGGCATCAGGTCCACAACGATCAGCGCGGTACGTCCGGCGGCGAGAGGTTTGGTAAGGGGTGAAGCCATTCTGTGACCCTAACAGTTCGGCAGGCCCCACCAGCCACGCCCCAGCCGTACGGTGAAGGAATGACGCCAGCCGGAAGACGTCGACACGGCTGACACGGATGCCACTGGGGATCGTTGTTACACAGACGGGTCCCAGGCGATGAGCTGGTCGAAGATGCGATGCTCGCCGTCCAGCTCCAGCATCGGCGAATCCGGCGGTATGCGGCCGTAGAAGAACAGGACGAGGTCACTGGCACTGCCCCGGGCGGAGGCGTCGGCCGTGTCCGGGTCCTCGCTGGCAGCCGGCGCGCCGAGGCGGGCGGCCCGTGCGCCGTCGCGGGACAGCCGAAGGCGCCACGAGCGGCCCTCGGTGGCGTGGTAATCGACGACGGCGGGTTCGTGCGGCCAGGCGACATCCGTCGAGCAGAGGGTGAACTGGCAGTCGTCGAAACCGTCGAGGGCCACCTCGTCCGGCAGCGGCTCCGGGTCCCCCGTCGTGAGTTGGACATCGTAGGTGTGAACCGCGATCTCGGGAACCTGACGCCGAGCCCACGCACCGGAGGTTTGCGGTGACTGGGAGTCGCCCCACCACGTCCAACAACCGCGGTCCGGGCCGGCCTCGCGCAGCGCGCTCGTCAGTTGCTCGATGGACTCGGTCCACCAAACCAGGAGAGCCTGGCGCTCCCGAGGCGCGCCCGTGCCGTCGTCCCAAGCCGACTTCTCCGGGGGCGCGTCCGCAGGCCCTGCCGCGACGATGGCGGCCGCCTTCCGGCGGCCGGCGCCCACGTGTTGCACGAGATCGAACAGCGTCAGCTCGGGATGGGTCGGAACCTGCATGTCGAGGCTGGGCGCCGCGGCGACCGCGGCGCGGAAGGCGGTCGACCGTTCGTGGATCAGCCGCAGATGATCAGCGAACGTGAGAAGTTCGTGCACCGCGGCTTTCTATCAGTGCGCTGCGACAGCCGCACAGCGATTTTCGCAGCCGGCGAGGGGGCACCGCGACGCTAGGGTGCCTCTGGTGTTGGACCTGCACCGTCACAATGAGAAGGGCTCGCTGATCCACAGGAGAGCCGGACCTGTTCCTGTCCCGAGTCCCTCACGGACGAACGCGGATGATCGTCTTCCCGGTGATCCGCTTGGTCGGGTTGAGAGCGGCGACGGCGTCGTCGAGGGCCGCCACGGTGCCGATGTTCGTCCGCAGCCGGCCATCTCGCACCCGCTGGACGATTTCCGCCAGTTGGGCCCGATCGGACGTGACGACGAAATCGACCACCAAGCCCTCCGCGGGCCGCGCTTCGGGCGGCCCGACGACGGACACCAGGGTTCCTCCGGCTCGAATCAGGCCGGCGGAGCGCTTCCCGATGTCGCCGCCGATGACATCGAAGACCAGATCGACGCCACCGACGGTTTCGAGGGCGTCGTTCTCGAGGTCGACGAACTCCTGCGCGCCGAAGTCGAGCGCGTTCTGACGGTCGGCGGCGCGCCCGGTGCCGATGACGTGGGCGCCGAACTCACGTGCGAGCTGCGTCACCATCGAACCGACCGCGCCGGCGGCACCGTGCACGAGCACGCTCTGCCCCGCCTGCAGGCGGCCGTGCTCGAACAGTCCCTGCCACGCGGTCAGCCCAGAGATCGGCAGGCTCGCGCCCACGGTGAAGTCGACGTCTCCGGGCAGCGGCGCGAGGTTGCGCGCCTCGACGGCTACATACTCCGCGAGGGTGCCGTCGCGAGTCCAGTCCGTGAGGCCGAACACCCGCTGCCCCACCGACAGTCCCGTCGTGCCGTACCCGAGTGCGCTGACCACTCCGGCCAGCTCGTGCCCGGGAACCGACGGTGTCCGGTCACGGCCGAGGCGATCGGTCCAGGTCGAGGGCCACGACATCTCCGTCGGGACGAATCCCGACGCATGAACCTGCACGACGACGTCGTTGATCGCCGGTCGCGGCTCGGGCCGCTCCACCAGCGTCATGCCGGCCGTTCCGGCAGCCTCGTCCGTCACCACAATCGCCTTCACCCGGAACCTCCTGGTCTCCAGTCCTCGTCCGCACCGTCACGAGGAGCAAATTCGGTTTCCGCGCATCAGCCCCGCCAGGCCTCGTCGCCTCGCCACCCTGATCGGTAGCGGTTGGGGCGGGAGGGGTGCCGCTGGCAGTGGCGGAGTCCGAACTCGGCACCGGAGGGCAGGTCGGACAGCTGACGACAACCGGAGGCATCCGGTCGGACGTCCCGAACCTAGTCACGGCCAAACTGGTCTGTCAAGTCCATAGTCTGACGGACGCCGTGATCTTGTTGACCGGTAAAAGGCCCAGCTCGAACTCCATATCGAGGCACCCACTCAAGGCTGATCAGGGCCAGGCTATCTGGACTGTCCAGTCCATGAGATGTAGGTCTCGCGGGAATACAACCGGCCCGGGAAGCGTCTGTATCTGCGTGTCCAGGTGGGCTTCACCTGGTCCGCCAACTTCGCGTCGCAACGTGAAGGAGAGTTGTGCCCCAGCAGACCCCGTACCACAGGAACCCGGAAGCCCTTTCCCGGCTCGACCCGGAGCAGTACCGCGTGACCCAGCAGGACGGCACCGAGCGACCGTTCGCCAACGCCTACTGGGACAACCACGAGCCCGGCATCTACGTCGACGTCGTGTCTGGCGAGCCGCTGTTCGCGTCGGTCGACAAGTACGACAGCAACTCCGGCTGGCCGAGCTTCACGAAGCCGATCACGAAGAGCAACGTCGTCGAACGCGAAGACTTCAGCCACGGGATGATCCGGATCGAGGCCCGCTCGCTGCACGGGGACAGCCACCTCGGCCACGTCTTCAACGACGGCCCCCTGGACAAGGGCGGGCTGCGCTATTGCATCAACTCCGCGTCGTTGCGGTTCATCCACCTCGACGACCTGGAAGACGCAGGGTACGGCGAATACCGCACCCTGTTCAGTGACACCAACGCTGGCACCAACACAAGCAAGGAGACGACGTGACCACCGAGAAGGCAATCCTCGCCGGCGGCTGTTTCTGGGGCATGGAGGAGTTGTTCCGTCGCCAGCCCGGCGTCGTGTCCACGCGCGTCGGCTACAGCGGTGGCGACGTCCCGAACGCCACCTATCGGAACCACGGCAGCCACGCCGAGTCCATCGAGGTCGTTTACGACACCGAGAAGACCGACTTCCGCGCACTGCTTGAGTTCTTCTTCCAGATCCACGACCCCTCGACGAAGAACCGCCAGGGCAACGACATCGGCACCAGCTACCGCTCGGCGATCTTCTACACCAGCGACGAGCAGAAGCGGGTCGCCGAGGACACGATCGCCGACGTCGACGCCTCGGGCCTGTGGCCCGGCAAGGTCGTCACCGAGGTCACCGCGGCAGGCGACTTCTGGGAGGCCGAGCCCGAGCACCAGAACTACCTGCAGAACTACCCCGACGGTTACACCTGCCACTTCCCCCGCCCCGGGTGGAAGCTTCCGAAGCGGGCGACGGCCTGACGCCTCCGGCGCGCGGACCCCGAGTCCGCGCGCCGGCCGGCGGGCCGGCTCGGACGACGAGCCGGCCCCGCAGGGGTGCGGCCTCTTCGGCGGGCTGCCCTCGACACGTGGCCGAACCCCGGACTGAATAGGACTGGATAGTCCAAGAAAACGCTCGCCCCCAAGACGGCCTAATGCCAGCGGCATCACCGTTCGGCGAGCCGAAGACACATAGGTTCACCCTTCACCTCGGGATACGACATGACACTTGATGGACTCCATGGTCCCATTGTCCCGGGATTATCCGGCCCGCTGGATACACTTCACCGATGAGCGACGAGCAGGTGGCCGCGCCGACGAATAGGCGGAGGATCAGCCAACGGGGCATCGCCACCCGGGAGCGAATCCTCGAGGCAGCGAACCGGCTGATGCTCGTGCGCGGAGTGAATGCGACGACCCTTGACGACGTCCGCGAGGCAAGCCAGACGAGCAAGTCTCAGCTTTACCACCACTTCGCCGACAAGCAGGACCTCGTGCGCGCGTTGGTCAAATATCGCGGCGCGCTCGTGCTTCAGCGCGAGCGCGCAGGGCTCGAACGACTGAGGTCATTCTCAGGGCTGGTCCGGTGGCGCAACGCGCTGGTCCAGGCCAACTCGCTGAACAACGGCAAGTACGGGTGCGGCCTCGGGTCGATGACTCTCGAGCTGTCCGACCAAGATGAGCAGGCTCGATCGTCTCTGTCGGAGACGTTCGCGGCATGGGAGAAGCTGATCAGTGATGGCCTGCACCGGATGCGCGACAGCGGTGCACTGCGCCAGGACGCCGAGCCGGAGAAGTTGGCCACCGGGTTGATGGCCGCCCTGCAAGGCGGCTACTTGCTGGCGAACGCCGCGCACGACGTCGCACCCATGGAAGTCGCGCTGGACATGGCACTGGAACACATCAAGTCGTTCCTCGTGGAACCGTCCGGTGAGCCGATCCCGTAATTGGGCCCATTAGTCGCGATCAGGCCGCTCACGGCGGGTGTGGGCGCACACCCCGAGGCGACAGTGCGGAAGCCGCGGCCCAGCCGACCCTAACGGACCATCTGGTCCATTTTCGGACCGACGCTGATCGGGCCGCGCGCCGGGCACCTCGGGGTGGGCCGCGCCTCAATTGAGCTAGAGTCGCTGCGCCGCCATGGCCAACCAGGACCGAGTAGCCCCGGGAGTGGGGCGGCAGGTTGGACTATTTGGTCCGCGAAGGCTAGCCTGCGGAGGCACCTGGTCGCGGGGTGATCCGCCTGGCCGCAGCCCTGCTCAGAGCACCGTTCGGCTGCTGCTGGACCTCGGACGCCCAGACCGTCACCCGCATTGGCTCCAGACAGAAGGCACAGCTCATGAAGACCGACCATGATCACGTCGTCGCATCCGCCCGAGTTGTCCTTCCGGCCACTGAACGCCGGCGCACGGACATGACCACCCGCGGCTTCACGTTCGTCGCCGACGAACCGCACAACGGCAAACTCGGCGAAGGCCCGACGCCGACGGAATACCTGTTGATGGCGCTCGCGTCGTGCACTGCTCAGACGCTGCGGCAGTATGTCGACTACAAGTACGACACCGCCGGTGACATCACCGTCGAGATCGACTACCACGAGCCGGAGCAGGAAGGCGCAGAGCGTTACCTCCAGCGCACGATCACGCTCAGCGAAGAACCTGACCCCGACGACTTGACGGTGATGCACGAGATCGCGGAGAGGTCCCCGGTGACCCTGCTGATCCAGTTCGCCTGGAGCGTGCGGACGGAGTTCGTCGGACCGCGCTGACATCAGGCCGCTCGCTGCGATCATGGCGTACGGCGAGCGGTTGCCTTGCGCCCCGGACGGCGACAGTGTTCCGGACGGCGACAGTGTTGCCGTCGGCCGCGGTAGCGAGGCAACCGATCAGTACCGAACCGAAGGTCGCGTGCCCTTCGCGGCACGCGACCCGGCTATCCGTGCTGGCCCGGCCAGCGCGTCGGAAGGTGACGTGTGACCGAAACCAAGACCGGCCGAACGATCTGGAAGCGGAACCTGACGTCGCCGCTGCGAGCATTTCTGCGAATTGAGTCCGGCAGCGCGGGCGTGCTCGTGGCCGCCATCGTCGCCGCACTGCTCTGGGCCAACATCGACCTCAGCTCCTACGAAGCCGTATGGCGTACCCCCTTGTCCCTGCGCCTCGGGGACCTCGAGCTCTCCCGCGACCTGCACACCTGGATCAACAGCGGCCTGATGACGCTGTTCTTCCTCGTCGTCGGCCTTGAGGCGCGGCGCGAGTTCGACCTCGGCGACCTACGCGACCGGCGACGTTTCGTGCTGCCCAGCGTGGCCGGCGTGATCGGCATGCTGATCCCGGTGCTGATCTTCCTGGGGATCAACCACGGCGGACCGGGCGCGCATGGCTGGGGTGTGGCCATGTCGACCGACACCGCCCTCGCGTTGGGTCTGCTGGCACTGCTCGGCCGGGGTGTACCCGACCGGGTCCGGATCTTCCTGCTCACCGTGTTCGTGGTCGACGACCTGATCGCACTCCTCGTCATCGCCCTGGTCTACAGCGATGACATCAAGGTCACGCCCATCGTGGTGGCCGTGGCAGCGTTCGCGGTCATGCTGGCCATCCGCGCGGGCGGCGTCCGGCGGGGTTGGGCGTACGTCCCGGTCGCCGTCGTGATGTGGGGCGCACTGCTGGTCAGCGGAGTCGACCCGGTGGTGGCCGGGCTGGCCATCGGGTTGACCGCGTTTGCGTACTCTCCCGGTCGAGCTGAGCTCGAGAAGGTCAGCGGACTGTTCCGGTCGTTCCGTGAGCAACCGACGCCGAAGCTCGCGCGTACGGCTTCGATCGGCCTCGTCAATACGCTGTCGCCCAACGACCGCCTACAGCGGATCTACCATCCGTGGTCCAGTTACGTCATCGTGCCGCTGTTCGGCCTGGCCAACGCCGGCATCAGCATCGACGGTCCGTTCCTGGCCCGGGCCTTCGCGTCGCCTGTCACCTGGGGCGTGCTGCTGGGGTACGCCGTCGGCAAGCCGCTCGCCGTGATCGGCACCTCGGCCGCGCTCACCTGGATCTCGCACGGGCGTATCCGTCCGGCCGTGGGCTGGGCGGGTGTGCTCGGTAGCGGCACGATCGCCGGTGTCAGCTTCACGGTGTCGCTGCTGATCGCCAGCCTGGCCTTCACCGGCGACCTACTGGCCGAGGCCAAGGTCGGGGTGCTCAGCGCCGCGATCGTCTCCTCGGCGCTGACCTGGATCGCGTTCCGCATCACCAACGCGTTGCCCCAGGACAAGCGCATCCGGGCGCTCTTCGGCGACCTGACGGAGCTGATCGACCTCACCCCGGAGGTCGACGAGAAGCGGGATCACGTCCGCGGGCCAGCCGGCGCGTCGGTAACGCTGGTGCAGTACGGCGACTTCCAGTGCCCGTACTGCGGCAAGGCCGAACCGGTCGTCCGGCAGTTGCTGGGCGACGCCGACCTGCGTTTCGTGTGGCGTCACCTGCCGCTGTCAGACGTGCATCCGCAGGCCCGGCTGGCCGCCGAGGCCGCCGAAGCAGCAGGTGCTCAGGGCAAATTCTGGCAGATGCACGACCTGTTGCTCGACCGCCAGGACAAGCTGGACGTCAGTGATCTCATGAGGTACGCCGACGAACTCGGCCTGGATCAGGAACGGTTCCACGACGATCTGGTGGGCCAGGCGCACGCCGGCCGCATTGACAGCGACATCGACTCCGCCGACAACAGCGGGGTTTCCGGCACCCCGACGTTCTTCATCAACGGCCGTCGCCACTACGGCGCCTACGACATCACGGCCTTGACCGCGGCCATCCGCACGGCCCGAGCCCGGGCCCGCCTCGGCCGCGAGGCACCAGAGATCCCATGAACGCACTCTGTCGACCCGACGGCACGCTCGCGCACGTTGTCACGGACGTCTGCGCACCACCACCTGCTGCGGCGTGCCCGGTTCCGCCTTGGCGCCGCTGCGGACAAGCCACAGGGTTGGCGGCCAGGCGGCGAAGAAACCGATGATCAACCCGAGCTGAACGATGAACCAGAACACCGGACTACTAGGCTGCAGGGTCTCGTGGAACACCACGAACTCCATGACCGCCAGCCAACCCAGTAGGGCGAACTCGAAGACCGATACGCTCAGCAGGTCTCCCCGGAAGAACCTCCGTATCGCAGCCCGCGCTCTCCGGCCGCCCGCGCCGGCCTCGGTGAAGTAGCGGAAGGCGATGCCTGTCAGCACTGCGAAGACGTAGTCAGCGATGAATTCGGGCCACAATCTCTTCTCCAAAATTTCGAGACTGAGGCTGAAGACGAAAAGAGTGCCCACGATGGCGCCAATCAGGCAGTGCGTCGCACAATGCAGGGTTTCAATTATCGTGCCAGCATGCGGTGGCCTCCGAGGCGGGGTGCGATGTCGCCTCAGCCACCGCGGAGACTGGGGCCTCCCCCACTGCCGATAGGCCAGGACGGCTGCCGGGCCGAAGTAGAGGGCGCTCGCCGGCCAGACGACCTCCATAACCTTGGCCGGCTGGTGGTACCTCAGGACCAGATGATCGACAACGATGACGACGGTGCTGGCTAAGCCCACTATGAGCACAACCCACGACAGCACCACGAGCCATGTCGGCTGCAGAATCATCTCCCTTCATCCCAGGCCACCTGACGTGATGCCGGTGCGGGGATACGCCGAGTTCTGCCTCCCCATGGCGGGCAGCAGCGCTGACCGGGTTACGAGGCGTCCCGTAATGTCCGCGGCTCACGTGGGGTGGGCCCAGGCGGGGCCTTTCGACGGGGCGGCCGCGCGCAACGACTCGCCAGCTGTCAGGACAGCGGCGCCGAGAAGCACCGCGTCCTTCAACAGGAATTGCCCCAGCTGAGAGAGGCTCAATATCCCCTCCCCCTGCTGCCGAGCCTCGGGCGTCGTGGCCAGGAAGCTGAGGGTGGTGAGGAACATCCCGATCGCCCCGAAGCTACCGATCGCCGACGCTCTGGGCGCAAGCGGCTTCGCGGCTATCAGAGAGCCCACACCGATCTCCGTGACCCCGATGAGCCTGTTGAGCCGTTGTTTGCCCAGCTTCGCGTGGAGCCGCGAGAACAGCGGACTCGAGCTGACCAGCGGCTCGTCGTTCTCGACCTCGTACGGCTTGAACTTGAGCGCACCGATCCACAGGATGTTCGTCGCCAGTGCGTAACGCAGGACCGAGAAGCCGACGGAGGCGAGCTCATCGGCGTTGGTGTGTCGGGTGCCCATCGCTCGCTCCTCGTGCGCGGTGTCGACGGTCGACGTGCTCGGGGCCATTACCCGCTGGGACCAGCAGCACGCACCGAAGGCGCGAGTCCGGTCAGCCGGGGTTGACCTTTCCACCACCGGGGATGTCGTGGTGACCGACAGGAGGTCACCTCGTGGATACCAGGATCCAGAACGCCAGACTGGACGCGACGTCGAACGAGCAGCTCATGGCTCTGGCAAATGCCGGCGCCGCGGCCTTCGGCCATACCGCCACACTCCAGGTGGACCAGGCCCTGGCCCAACTTCTGCGGTTACGTGTCGCGCAGATCAACAATTGCAGCTACTGCCTTCTGGTGCACCACGCCGCTGCCCGCACCGCCGACATCCCGACACCCAAGGTCGAGACGCTCACCGCGTGGTGGGAAACGCACCTGTTCACCGAGAAGGAGCAAGCCGCGCTCGCCTATGCCGAGGTGCTGACCCGAGCCGCCGACGCCACCGTCGACAACCGGCTTCAGGAGGCACACGACAGGGTGGCCGCGCACTTCACCGAGGACGAGATCCTGGAGATCGTGGCCGTTGTGATCAACATGAACATTTGGACACGACTCAAACTCGCCGAGGGCGCCATGCCCACGGCGACGCCTGTCCTGTGACGTCACCCGACGGGCCGGGGAAGCCCTGAGCAGGAGGGTCGTGGCGCCGTCATGGCCCTGTCGGCCCGGCGCGATCACGGTCACGGTGGCCAGCCAGTCGGGCAGGCGTGCGCCCGGATCTGGTGCCACGGGCTGTGCGGGCGCGTCGTCCTCTCCTGGCCACACTCTTACTGTTTTACTATGATACTAGTGAAGCAGTAAGGGGCTACCGTGTTCATCTTCCGGCTCGACACCCACTCCGGCGTGCCGCCGTACCTGCAACTCGTCCAGCAGGTCCGCCAGGCGGTGCTGCTGGGCTTTCTCCAACCCGGTGACCGCCTTCCGCTCATCCGCGAGGTGGTCGAGGACCTGGCGATCAATCCGAACACCGTCGCCAAGGCGTACCGGCAGCTGGAGCAGGAGAACCTGGTCACCGGTCGGCCCGGCCAGGGCACGTTCGTCAATGAACAACAGTCGGCCGTGATGCCGGCATCGACGTACACGTCGCTGCGCCGCGGCCTGGCGACCTGGCTGCGCCGCGCCTACGCGGCCGGCCTCGACGAGCAGGCGGTCAACGCGCTTTTTACCTCCGTCCACCAGCAGACGAGGAACGAGGACGTGGCGTGACAGCGACCGAGTTCGCGCTGCGCACCGACGCTGTGGGCAAGCGGTACCGGAAGGGCTGGGCGCTGCGCGACTGCAGCCTGGCCCTGCCGACGGGCGGCGTCATCGCCCTGGTCGGGCCGAACGGCGCGGGCAAGACCACGCTGCTGCGCCTGGCCGTCGGGTTGCTGGCACCGAGCACCGGCACGCTCGAGGTCCTCGGCCACGATGTCACCGCCAGCACCCCGCAGACTCTGTCCCGGATCGGGTTCCTGGCCCAGGACCACCCGCTCTACAAGCGCTTCACCGTCGCCGAGATGCTCCGCTTCGGCCGGGCCTGCAACCTGCGGTTCGACCAGGGTCTGGCCGAGCGCCGGCTGGCGAAGCTGGGCATCCCGCTCGACCGCAGGGCCGGTACGCTCTCCGGCGGCCAGCAGGCCCAGGTCGCGTTGGCTCTGGCCCTGGCGAAGCGGCCGGACCTGCTTGTCCTCGACGAGCCGGTGGCCAGCCTCGACCCGCTGGCCCGGCACGAGTTCCTGCAGGTCCTCATGGGCGCGGTGGCCGAGGGCGGGGTGACCGTCCTGTTCTCCTCCCACGTCGTGCACGAGCTGGAGCGTGTCTGCGACCACTTGGTCGTGCTCAACCACGGCCGGGTCACGCTCACCGGTGACATCGACACCCTCCTCGCCGAGCACCGGCTGCTCGTCGGCCCGCGCACGGCCACCGACGTCGACCGGGCCGACGCCGTCGTGGAGGCCGTCCACAGCGACCGGCACACGACCCTGCTGGTACGCGACGGCGGGATCCCGGCCGCACCCGGGTGGCAGGCCCAGCCGGTCGCGCTGGAGGACCTGGTGCTGGCGTACCTGCGTCGGCCGTCCGAGCCGAGCGCCGCGCTCGTGTCGGGGGTGGCAGCCTAATGACTGAGTCAAGCCGTGAGAGCGTGAGTGAGTCGGTAGGGCTGTCGGGTGCGCAGGATGGCGTGCAGGACGTTGATGCGTCGGCGGGCCAGGGCGATGAGGGCTTGGTGGTGTCGTTTGCCTTCGGCGCGTTTGCGGTCGTAGAAGGCGCGGCTGGCCGGGTCGCGTTGCAGGGCGCAGAACGCCGATTGGTAGAAGACCCGTTTGAGGGTTTTGTCGCCGCTGGTAGCGCGGCGCAGGTAGTGGACCTTGCCGGATTGCTGCAGGACTGGTGCGAGGCCGGCGGCGCTGGCGAGTTGGTCGCCGGTGGGGAATCGGGTGATGCCGCCTGCCACGGCGAGGAATTCGGCGGTGAGGGTGGCCCCCATCCCGGGCAGGGACTGGATGAGGGCCGCGTCAGGGTGGCGGTCGAGAGCGTCGTGGATGCGCTTGTCCAGGTCGGCGAGTTTGTCCCGGCAGGCGAGTACCTCGCGGGCGAGGTCGCGGACGATGTCCGCGGCGACGGCTTCGCCGGGCACGGTGACGTGTTGGGCGCCGGCGGCGGTCAGTGCCTTGTCGACCAGGGCGTCGATCACGGTGCTGTGGTGCCGGCCGGTGGTGCGCAGGTACTCGCTGATGCGGCGTCGGCCGGCTCGGCGGATCTCGGTCGGCGTGACGTAGCGGGCCAGCAGGGCCGTGTCGACTTTGTGGGTGGGGTCGACGACGCGCTCCAGACCGGGATGGATCGAGGCGAGCAGATCCCGCAGCCGGCCGATGCGGCGGGTCTGGTCGACCACCAGTTCCCGGCGGCGGCCCACCAGCAGCCGCAGCTCGCTGCCGGCTTCGGTGGCCGGTTCGACGGGACGCAGTTCGTCTGCGCGCAGCCGGATCTGATCGGCGATGACCTTGGCATCGCGCGGATCCGACTTGTGCTCACCCCCGCGGGTGGCACGGCGAGCCCGGTTGACCGCAAGACCGGAGACATGCACCAGGCGCAGGCCAGCGTCGACCAGCATGACCTGCAGCAGGCCGGCGATGCCACCGAGCACGTCGATGGCGACCGTGGCCGGCCCATACTCGGCCTGCACGGCTCGGATGTCGTCGATGAGCACCTGGATCGCCGACGGATCGTTGTCGACTTTCCGGCTGGCCAGGACCCGCCCCGTCTCGCTGTGCACGAGCGCAGCCCAGTGGAACTCCTTGGCCACGTCCACACCAACCGCGACCGCCATCTGACTCCCTTCTCCCGTCGTGGACACGCGCACGCTCTTGCCGCCGTCAACGCCCTACACAGCGATCAATCGCAAAGCCCAATCAGCAGTCAGCAAGAGCAGACGAGACAGGCGGCGATGCCACCCTCGCCATGGTCGGCAGCCAGCATGAAAGCCATACCTGCCTCGCCCGCGTCAGCCCGTACGAATACCACCGTCGGGCTCGCAATGAAAGGTAGGGCGGCATGACGTGGTTGATCTGGCGCCAGCACCGGACCGAGGTCTGCGTCCTGGGTCTGCTTGTCGGCGTGTTCGGCATTGCCCTGATCGCGCTCGGGACGCAGGCCCACGACCTGTTCCCCGGCGGTCCCGCCCGGTGCGCGGGAGAGGCCGGTATCAACGATGCCTGCGCGGCCTCCTTCCGCCGGCTCGACGAGGAGTACGGGTACGTCGAGAACCTCCTGGCGGCCTTCTATCTGGTCCCCGTGGTCATCGGTGCGTTCCTCGGTGCGCCGCTGCTCGCGCGCGAACTGGAGGACGGCACCTGGCAGCTCGCCTGGACGCAGGCCGTGCCGCGGATGCGCTGGCTGGCGGCCAAGCTCGCGGCCCTGGCCGGGGTCACCGTCACGCTCACCGGGATGTTCACCGCGGTGCTCACCTGGTTCCGTCAGCCATTCGACGCGTGGGAAGGGCGGTTCCAGTACGACGCCTTCGACCTGGAGGGACTTGTTCCGGTGGCGTACGCCCTGTTCGCGTTCGGCGTCGCCACCGCCGCCGGGGCGATCCTGCGGCGCAGCCTGCCCGCGTTCGGCGTCGCGTTCGGGGCGTTCCTCGCCGCCCGGATGTCGGTGGCGCTGTTGGCCCGTCCCGCGTACGCCACGCCGCTCACCAGCATGGAGCCGGTCCCTGTCGGCGGCTCGAAGGACCACGCGGGGCACCGGTCCGTGCCCAGCAACGCGTCCTGGATGATCGAACGCGGCTACGCGGACGCCACCGGGCGCAGGCTGAGCTGGACCGAGTACTACGAGCTGGAGGGCGCCGCCAACCGGGCCGGCACCAACCTCAACCAGTTCCTGCACGCGCGGGGCGTCCAGCAGTTCGGGGTCTACCACCCGGCCGACCGGTTCTGGACGTTCCAGATCATCGAGGCGGCCCTGTTCGTCGCCGTCGCGGCGGTCCTGATCGGTGTGGTGGTGTGGCGGGTACGGCGCCGCATGGTCTAGTGCCCTGACCACAAACGTTCACGGTGTCGGTTGACCGGCTGTCCGGCCTTTCCGTCCGGGGGCGTGTCGACGTTCACCCTGCCGACACGACATAGACACGTAGGCATTCGCTGATAGGCTGCTCTCGCCTACCCCTGGGGAGAGACACCGAAGTGAAGAGACTGTCAAGCGCCGCGTTCGTGCTCGCGCTCTCAATGGGAATCGCTATCGCCCCGGCGGCGTCTGCCTACGCCGCCACGGACAGGAGCGGGGCGGAACGGCTGAACATCCCGAACAGCAGTGCGTGCAAAGCGGGTCGCACAGTCATGCAAGGCATGGTGGCAGGGCCAGGCGGCCAGCTTTACATCATTTTCACCAAGGCTGCCGGTGCGGAGCCCGTCCTGTCCAGGTGGTTGCGCGACGGCTCAACCTGGGACGGCACCAGCTGGGTCTGCGCCGGGGCGCCAACCTCCATCCCCACACTCGGCCACGGTAATGACCTCGCCTACAACTCGAACTATCTGGGCCAGGGCCCTGCCTTGATTGCCACCCAAGGGAGCCAATCGGCGTTTCTGAGTGACAAGGTGACAATCGTACGCCTGAACGCCGATGGATCTATCGGCACGACCGGGGAAGTGCGTCTACCAATAGGCAACATCAGCGGCCTCTGCTACAGCGCGACGGCTGCCGGCGGAGCCGGCAAGTATGCTGCCCGGCGGTTGGGTAGCCTGTGGACCCATCCCGGCGCCGGTGCGCTGACGAGTGGTTGGACGCTGGTGAAGAGCAATCTGACGAGTCACGATAATCGTTCCGACCAGGGCATCGACTGCTCTGAGAACTATGTCTGGAACACCAAGTCGATCAACACCTCGACGCCCGATACCGGCTGGAACTGGGTGTACCAGTACAACTGGTCCGGAGGCGATGTGGAGAGCGACATCGGAATCCCGGGGAACAACCTGACCGACGAGATCGAAGATGTCACCCATGTGGGGAGCGAATTCTTCGTCGGCGTCAACCGGAACGACGGGCTTGCCGACTCCGTGAAGGTGTTCATCGAGTAAGTAAACGGTCGCGGTACTGCCGGGCGTGTGAGCAGGGCGGTCCCGGCGCCGGCTCGGCCCAGCCCGATGGTGGCGTCGCCGTGGATCCGTATCGCAGGCGACGCCTGACCGGCCGGAACACCCGCAGATCAGATACGAGCCGAGCTGTCAATAAGCGAATCCGGATTGGGTCAGGCCACAGGCCGCCCGCAACTTCAAGGCATTGAGATTCCCGTCTCTGCCGGCAGACTTCCTGGCCGAGAGGAGGGATCAGTTCTATGCTTGCCGCCGGAATGCGCTGCGGCGTATCCAGTCCGAGCGAAACACCAATGCGAGGATTTGCGAATGCGCCGAGATTCTGCTCTGAGCGACGGCACCGCTGGCGTCAGCGACGTCACACGGAACGGCGCAGCGCCGACTTCTACCGCGGAGGGCGCCGCACGCCGATCCGCGGTCGCCGAAGAACAGGCGTTTCTCGACCTGGCCACGGCCCGGCGTGACCGGTTGGCCGAACACCTCCAGGTCGAGCTGTCGGCAGCGGCCCGGGACCCGTTGGAGCGGGCCCGGCAGCGCATGCTCCGTCATCAGTACGACGAGCTACGGCGAGCACGCGACGGCCTGGTCTTCGGCCGCCTCGACGGTCTTGACGGCACCGTGCGACACGTGGGCCGCGTCGGTCTCCGCGAGGACGGCGAGGACGGCGAGCCGCTGCTGGTGGATTGGCGCGCTCCGGCAGCTCGGCCGTTCTACACGGCGACGGCGGTCGACCCACAAGGTCTGGCACGGCGCCGTCACATCCGGACGAGGGGATCGACCGTTGTCGGCGTGGACGACGAGCCACTGGACGGGACGGTAACGGCGGATCTCGTCGGTGAGGGCGCTCTGCTGGCCGCCCTCGACCAGCGGCGTACGGGCCGCATGCCGACGGCGATCTCGACGCTGCAACGCGAGCAGGACGACATCATCCGGGCCGAGGCGAGCGGTCCGCTGATCGTTCAGGGCGGTCCCGGCACCGGCAAGACCGTGGTCGCTCTGCACCGTGTCGCCTATCTGCTGTTCGCGCACCGGACGATGGCGGACCAGGCGGTGCTGGTGCTCGGTCCCTCGCCGCGGTTCCTCGAGTACATCGCCCAGGTGCTGCCCGCGCTCGGTGAGACCGCCGTCGTGGCGGCGACCTGTGACAGCCTGCTGCCCGGCATCCAGGTGGGTCGCGACGAGAGTCGACTTCTCGCCGAGATCAAGGGCCGCGCCCTCTGGCAAATCGCGCTCGAAAGCTACGTCACGTCGCTCCTCCCCCGACCCCGCGAGCTGCGGCTGCGCTGGGCGGGCGAGTTCTACGTCATCACCGCCGCGACGGTGGCACAGGCGCTCGCCTCGGCGGTGCAGGGACGCCCCTACCACCGCGCCCGCGCGGCGTTCGCCGAGCAGTTGCATCACCTGCTCGCCGAGGTCGTCGTCGAGCAGCGCGAGGCGCTGATGGACGAGATGGAGGAGGGTTTCGAGGACATCCTCGCCCGCGTCGACAGGGACATGCGGCATGACCACCACTCCGGCAGGACGTCCACCGGCAGTGACATCGACGGATTGCTCTCCGAGGAGGAGATAGAACACCTGCGTGATCGGATCGCCGAGAACGCCACCATCGCCCGGTTCGTCGAGGCCTGGTGGCCGACCCTCGACGCCGAGACCCTGCTGGGTGAGCTCCTGACCGATCGCACTCTGCTCGCCCGGTTCGCCCCGCAACTGTCCCCGGAGGAGATCGCCGCTGTCTCAGCCGAGCCCGCCGGATGGGCATCGAGCGACATTCCCCTGCTCGACGCCCTAGCCGAGCTACTCGGCGAGGTCCACGCCCCGCAACCGCAGGGCGAGTTCGTCGCCGACCGCGCGCGCCGGCAGCGCGGCTGGGTGTACGGCCATGTCGTCGTCGACGAGGCGCAAGAGTTGTCCGAGATGCAGTGGCACATGGTCCTACGGCGCTGCCCCAGTCGATCCATCACCGCCGTCGGCGACATCGACCAGGCGGAGGCGGCGCACCGGCACACCAGCTGGGCACAGGCGGTACACGCTGTTCTCGGGGATCGCTGGACCGCCGCGGAGCTGACCATCTGCTACCGGACCCCACGTGAGGTCATGGCCCTCACCGAACCGGTGCTGAAAAAGGCTGGCAGCCACAACACGTCGCCGCGGGCGGTACGCTCCTCCGGCGTCGCGCCCTGGGAACTCACCGTCACACCCGCCGAGCTCGCCGGCACCGCCGCCCACGCGGTGCGACGGCTGCAGCAGCGGTGGCAGGGCGGAACGGTCGGCGTCATCGCCCCCGCCGAGCGCATAGCCGAACTCCTGGCCGTGCTGAGTGATGTGCCCGTGCTCACCGCAACGCAGTCCAAGGGGCTGGAGTGGGACGCCACGCTCCTCATCGACCTCCACGGCATCGCCGACGAGCCGCGCGGCTGGAACGGCCTCTACGTCGCGCTCACCCGATGCACCCAGGAACTCGGTCAGCTGATCGTCACGCGGCGATCGCCGCACCCATGACACCGCCCTCGGGATGTCCGCCGTGTCCTCGACGGAGGCACCGGAATCACCGTCGACCTGTGTCAGGCCACCATCTGCCGCCACTCCGGGCGCCCGCCCAGCCACGCATCGGCGAGGATCTCCGCCGACGCCCGACTCGGACAGGGGTGCAGTTCCGACCGACCCGTGCTGCCTCCGGTCTGCGCCTCGACCTCCCACCGCTGGCCATCGGTGCGGATGTAGACGTCGCGACGACCCCGCGGGCTGAGGTTCCCGTTCCACCAGTGACGCTCGATTCTCACCAGGTGACGGTATAGCACCGCCCGGAGTCGCCGCGACGGCACTTGTGCCCGAGCAGCGAGAAGAGAGATCATCACGCATGCTCGACCCCTCGCCCGAGGACGACCGGACGTCACCGATGGTCTCGACACCGCGTTTCGTTGGCCGTGATCGCGAGCTGGCGGCGTTGCGGGGCGCGTTGGCCCGGCCACCGGCGATCGTGCTGGTGGAGGGCGAGGCGGGGATCGGGAAGAGCCGACTGCTGCGAGAGTGGTTGGCCGGGCCGGACCAGCGCACGACTCTGGTCTCGGTGTGCCCACCGCTTCGCGAGTCGCTGACGTTGGGGCCGATCGTCGACGCGTTCCGTGGGATCGACCGCCCGGTGTCGCGGTTGCGGCTCACCGAGCTTGCGGGTGCGTTACGGCCACTGTTCCCTGAATGGTCCTCGGCCCTGCCGCCTGCCCTGCAGCCCCTGGGCGATGCGAAGGCGGCACGGCATCGCCTGTTCCGCGCCCTGGACGAGCTGCTGCGGGCTCTGCGTGTCGACGTCCTCGTGCTGGAGGACGCGCACTGGGCGGACGAGGTGACCCTGGAGTTCCTGCTGTTCGTCACCTCTCGACAACAGTCGGACGGGCCGAGCCTCGTGGTCTCCTATCGGCCGGAGGAGGTGGACGACGGATCTTTGCTGCTGCGGCTGACGTCCCGGTTGCCTGCTGGCGTGACCCAGCTGAGGATCGCCCTGGCGCCGATGCGACCCGACGCCACGGCGGCACTGGTGTCGTCGATGCTGGACGGCAATCCGGTGTCGCAGGAGTTCGCGACGTTCATGCACGAGCGCACCGGTGGCGTGCCGCTGGCGTTGGAGGAGTCGGTACGACTCATGTGCGACCGCGCCGACCTCGTCTTCCGCGACGGGCAGTGGGTCCGGCTGAAGCTGCGCGAGCTCCAGGTGCCGCCCACGGTGCGCGACTCCACCCGGGAGCGGGTGGGCCGTCTGTCGCCGGCGGCGCAGCAGGTGTTGCGTGCCGCGGCCACGTTGGCTGAGCGCTCATCGGTCTCCACCATCGCGAAGACCGCCGGCCTGTCACCGGCTGCGTGTCGGGACGCCGTCGGCGAGGCGGCCGACGCCGGCGTCCTGGACGGAGACGACCGTGGCCGGTGGCGGTTTCGGCATGTGCTGGCCGCCACGGCGGTGTACGAGGCGATCCCGTTGACCGACCGCAGACAGTTTCACCTGCTGGCCGGCCGGGCCTTGGAGGAGATAGACCCGCCGCCGGTGGCACGCCTTGCCCACCACTTCCGCGAGGCGGGCGAGCGGCAGTCCTGGGCGCGCTACGCCGAGCAGGTTGCCGAGCTGGCCATGGCCTCGGGTGACCACACCAAGGCGGTCGACGTGCTGGTCGATCTGTTGTCGCGGGCCGTGCTGCCGCCGGAGGATCGGGCACGGGTCGCGCGCATCGCCGGAGTGGCCGCCCTGGGCCGGCGTGAACCGGTCGACGAGGTCTACCACCGCGTGATCCGCACCCTGCGCTCGGTGTTGGAGAGCCCGGGTCTCTCCGCCCGGCAGCAGGCCGAGATCCGCAACCCCCTGGGTCGGCTCCTGATCACCGGGGGTGAGGCGCAGGCCGCACTGGGCGAGCTGGAGCAGGCGGTGGCCAACCTCGACCACGACCCGGTCGAGGCGGCTCGGGCGATGACCTACCTCGGGTGGGCCTACGCGGGGCCGTGGCCGGCGTCGACCCATCGGCGCTGGTTGGATCGCGCCGCCGCGCTCGCCGCCGATGTCGACTCCCCCGCGGAGCGGCTGAACCTGGCCGGCAACCGGGCCGCGGCACTGCTCATGCTCGGCGCGGAGGAGGCCTGGGACGTCGTCGCCGGCCTGCCCGTCGACGGCGCGAGCGCGGCGGAGCGTCTCGACGTGGCCCGCATCCACGCGAATGTCGGGACCGGCGCGCTGATCTGGGGTCGGTACGCCGACGCGGACCATCACCTGGCCGTGGCCCTGCGCCTTGCCGAGGACGAGCGGGCATCCCGGTTGCAGCACAACGTCCGGCTCGAGCAGGCCAACCTGGCGTGGCTGACCGGCCGCTGGGAGGGTCTCGCGGAGCGCAGCGCGGCACTCGCCGACGCCGACCGGGACCGGCCGGCGCACTACCTCGGCAGCATTCGCCTCGCGGCTCGGCTGGCGGCCGCGGCGGGACGGCGGCGCGCCGCGGAGGAGCAGTTCCGGCTGGTCCTCGAGGAGTCTGCCCGCCTCGGCGCGGTCGACGACACGATGGAGGCCGCCGCGGCGCTGGCCAGGCTGTGGCTGACGGACGGAAACAGCGGCCGGGCGGTGCAGATCACGAACGAGCCGATGGACACCGTCCAGAGAAAGGGCATCTGGGTCTGGGCGACGGATCTCGTCCCCGCCCGGATCGAGGCGTACCTCGCCGCGGGCGACCGGACGGCCGCGACACGCCTGGGCGACCAGTTCGCCAGAGGACTGCGTGGCCGTACGGCGCCCGCGCCTCGCGCCGCGCTCGCCGTCTGCCGTGCCCTGCTGTTCGCGGCAGCGGGAGACCATGCCCGCGCGGCGACGGCGTACGGTCGGGCGGCGCGCGCCTGGAGCGCGTTGCCGCGCCCCTACGACGCCCTGCTCGCCAGCGAGCGTCAAGCCGAGGCGCTCATCGCGCACGGGCAGGTCGACCAGGGTCGGGAGTTGTTGGCCGCACAGTACGAGCAGCTGTTCCGGCTCGGAGCCCGCGGCGACGCGGACCGGGTCGCGCAGCGGCTCCGTGAACACGGCGCCGAGGTCCCGCGACTGTGGCGTGGCGGCCGACGAGGCTACGGTGACCAGCTCTCACCTCGGGAGCTCGACGTGGTCCAACTGGTTGTCGCCGGCAAGACGAACCGGGAGATCAGCCGGATCCTGGCCAAGTCGCCGGCCACGGTGGATCAGCAGCTGCGGGCGGCGATGCGCAAGTTGAAGGTGAGTTCCCGGACCGCGCTCGCGGTCAAGGCAGTGGAGGCCGGAGTGTTCGCCGAAGAGGACTCTCGGTGACGCGTCGTGAAAATTGACGTATCCGCTGGATAGCGAGCGGTCACTCGTCCGCCGAGCATGACTTGCATGATCCATAGCCGTAGGCCGATACATGGCTGAGCGACCTGTCGCGCGCGACGACTCCGCCAGCGAGCACCAGCCACCTCTCGAGCTGTCGCGCGAGCCGCGTGTCAGCGCCCGCGACGCCTCCGACGCGCACGACGCCGACGGCGCCGACGAGCACGAGAGCCACGACCCCTACCAACCCCTGTAGGCAGAAGGACCTTGCATGAGACTCAAAGCCCTCGCGGCAACGCTGGCCGCAGCGGTCGGCCTGAGCCTGATCCAATCCTTACCGGCGTCCGCCGCTGAGCCGGAGCCCGGCGCGGCCGCCAAGAAGATCGAGTCGAGCTTGAAGGACCGCTTCCGCACGGAGCCGGCCTCCGACTTCTGGATCAGGTTCGACACCACGGCCGACCTCAAGCCGGCGACGAAGATCGCCGACTGGACCGCTCGTGGTCAGTTCGTCTACGACGCGCTGACCACGGCGGCGAAGGACGCCCTGGCGTCGGTCTCCGCCGAACTCGACCGGGCAGGCGTCAAATACACCTCCTACCCGATCGCCAACACGGTGCTCGTCAAGGGGGGCACCGAGAAGCTCGCCCTCGACGTGGCCGCCAAGGTGCAGGTCGCCGAGATCCACGCGACGCCGCAGGTCGCGCTGGTCGAGCCCGTGGACGAGAAGATCCCCGCTGACCAGGCTGCCCGCCCCGCCGCCCCGAAGGCCGCCGCCGAGGACGGCACCACCACGTGGGGCCTGGACGCCATTCACGCCCCGCAGGCCTGGGCCATGGGCGCCACCGGTGCGGGCATCACCGTGTCCAACCTCGACTCGGGCGTCCAGTTCGACCACCCCGCCCTGATGCACCAGTACCGCGGTACGAAGCCCGACGGCACCGTCGACCACAACTACAACTGGATGGCGAGCCGGGGCACGTGCACGGGCGCGCCGTGCGACGACAACGGGCACGGCACGCACACCATGGGCACCATGGTCGGCGACGACGGCACCAACCACGTCGGCGTCGCCCCGGAGGCGCAGTGGATCGCGACGAACGGCTGCTGCGACAACAGCGGCGTCGAGTCGCTGCTGCGCTCGGGTTGGTGGCTGCTCGCCCCGACCGACGTACAGGGGAACAACCCCGACCCGGCCAAGCGCCCGCACGTCATCAACAACTCGTGGGGCCAGACCGTCGAGCACAGCTTCGACGACTTCTTCCGTGCCATCGACGAGGCGTGGACCGCCGCGGGCATCTTCAGCGTCTGGTCCTCGGGTAACACCGTGCCGTACGCGGACTGCGACACCGTCTCCTCCCCCGGCTCCGCCGAGAGCGCCTACTCCGTCGGCGCCTACTCGTCGGACGGCACGCTCGCGGCGTTCTCCCGCAAGGGCGAGGGTGAGGGTGGCCGGATCAAGCCGGAGATCTCCGCGCCGGGCGACGGCGTCCGGTCGGCGTACCCCGGCAACAGCTACACGGAGATGTCCGGCACCTCGATGGCGGCGCCCCACGTCGCCGGCGCCGTCGCGGCGCTGTGGAGCTACGACCCGACCCTCATCGGGCAGGTCGAGGAGACCCGCCGGTTGCTCGGCGAGTCGGCCGTCGACGTCGACGACACCGAGTGCGGCGGCACCGCCGAGGTCAACAACAAGTACGGCGAGGGCCGGCTCGACCTCGTCCGCCTGCTCGAGCTCGCGCCCCGGCAGGGCGGCACCCTCACCGGCGTCGTCACCGCCGACGGCGCTCCGGTCCCCGCGGCCGAGGTGACGATCAGCGGGCCGTTCAGCCGCTCGATCGGCACCGACAAGGACGGCCGGTTCACGACGAACCTCCCGGTCGGCGACTACCAGCTCAGCACCAAGGTCTTCGGCTACCTGACCGCGACCGCCGACGTCACGATCACCCTCGGGCAGGACACCGCCGTCACACTGCCGCTCACGGCCGCCGCGAAGCACGACATCAGCGGCCGGGTCGTCGACGACAAGAAGCGGCCCGTCCCGAACGCCGACGTCTCCGTCACGAGCACGCCGCTGAAGCCGGTACGCACGGACGCCAACGGCGCGTTCACGATCACCGCCGTGCCCGAGGGCGCGTACACGCTGACGGTCAAGCCCAACGCCTGCTTCTCGCCCACGACGATCCCGCTGACCGTCGGCGCACAGAACGAGTCGCGCGAGATCCCCGTCGGGCTCGTGGTCGACGAGGGCGGCTACAGCTGCGCCGTCTCCGAGGGTGAGTACCTGCGCGGCACCGAGCAGGTCGCGTTCACCAGCGGCGTGTGGGCCACGGTGAAGCTGCCGTTCCCGATCGCGCTCTACAACGGCAGCCACGACACCCTCGGTGTCGGTCTGCGCGGCGTGATCTCCCCGGACACCAGCACCGGACCCGGCAGCGGCGGTGCGGGCGTCTTCCCGTTCTACGTCCAGACGCCGGTCGAGTTCGCCCCCGGCGGGGGCGTCTTCACGGCGGCCACCAAGGTCAACGGTGAGGACGCGTTCGTCGTCGAGTACCGCAACGCCAAGCTCTGGGCCTATCCGACCCGGACGGAGTACACGGAGCCGGTCAACTTCTCGGCCACCTTCACCCGCTCGGGCACCGTGATCTTCGGGTACGGCGACGGCGTCGGGACCGACGACCCGGTGACCGCCGGCGCGCACGCCGTCAGCGGCATCCAGGGCTGGGCCGGCGTCGACGGCATCCGGTTCTCCGACAGCGCCCCGGTGCTGCGCGACGGGATGATCGTCACCTACGACATGCCGGACTTCGGGTACCTCGACGCGACCGTCGTCGACCAGAACGACGGGCTGCCGGTGGCCGGGGCCAAGGTCTCGTTCAGCGACAAGAACGGGCTGGTCGAGACCGTCACGACCAACGGGACCGGCATCGTGCATCGCCAGCTTCCGGTCGGCGACTACACCATGACCGTCGACGCGCCGAACTACACGACGGCGGCGTACCCGTTCTCACTCGGCAAGCTCTACGCCAGCGCCAAGATCGACGCGCGGTTGACCACGGGTCTGGCCGGCCTGAAGGCCGATGGGCTCGACGCGTTGTTGGGTACCGACCAGAACGGTGTGGGCTCGCTGACGCTGACCAACAACGGCTCCGCCCCCCTCACGTACGACCTGGGTGAGGCCGCGCGCCACCCCGAGCTGGACGCCGCCGGCGCCACCGCGCGCACCGGCACGGGTGCGGCCAGCAGCATCGACCTCGCCGCGTGGAAGGCCGGTGCGAGCGGGATGAAGCCGTCGAACGTCGACGGCAAGGCCACCACGTCGAGCACCGCGGAGGCACAGGCGGCCGCCAAGGTCGGCGTGACCTCCGGCGGTGACGTCATCACCCGGATCGCCATCCCCGGCACCATCGCGGAGAAGGAGCCCTCCGGCATCGGGTACGACGGCGACGTCTGGGTTCACGACTACAACGCCCGGACCAACACCGCCTACACGGTGACGGGCAAGCGGACCGGGAAGGTCTTCGACGCGGCGTGGGACCCCGCGTACCGGGCGTTCGACATGGCGCTGGACACCAAGACCGGTGACATGTGCCAGATGGAGGACAGCCCGGCCAGCTACATCCACTGCTTCAACCGGGAGACCGGCAAGGAGACCCGGCAGATCAAGGGCGACTGGTCCACGCTGCAGCTGACCGGCCTGGCCTACAACCCGGCGGAGGACGTGTTCTACGTCGGCGGCCGGAGGAACGGCATGATCGGCACCGTCGCCGGGACGTCGCACGACAACGCGGGTGCGCTGCTGTCCTTCTGCGCCCCGCCGCTGCCCGAGGTGATGGGTCTGGCCTACAACCAGGCGTCCGACACCATCTGGTACACCGACCTCACCTCGAACCGGCCCACCCGCCTGCTGCAGGTCGACCCCGACGACTGCTCGCTGGTCAACGCGTGGTGGTTCCCGGGCCAGAAGGTGGGCCAGGGCGGCGGTCTCGAGACCGACTCGACCGGGGCGCTGTGGGCGGCCGACCAGCTCGCCGACGACGTCGTGCTGGTCGACGTCGAGGACGACCTGCTCACCGACCTGCCGTGGCTGTCGCTCTCCTCGACCGGCGGCACCCTCGCCCCGGGTCAGTCGACGACCGTCAAGGTCTCGATCTCCTCGAAGGACGCCAAGCCGGGGGTCCTGGGCGCGAACATCGTGGTGCGGTCCGACTCCGGACGCCAGTCCAAGACGTACGTCCCGGTGACGCTGACGACCACGAAGTACCAGGTCGGCGTCAACGCCGGCGGTCCGACGTTCACCGACGGCTCCGGCTACACCTGGTCGGGCGACCAGGCCGCCGGCAAGACGGCGTGGGGCTACGAGGGGAAGACGAAGGTCGCCTCGACGCGGGCCGACATCGCCGGTACGACGGACGACACCCTGTTCCAGTTGCAGCGCACCACGTCGGACAAGCAGCTGTTCTACCGCTTCCCCGACGCGCCCAAGGGCACCTACGCGATCGACTTCGGGTTCGCCGAGATCGACAAGGTGACCACGGGCAAGCGGGTGTTCGACGTGCTCGTGGACGGCACGCTGACGGAGTACGCGTACGACGCGGCCAAGGCCGTGGGGCCGAACGCCGCCGACTGGCGCACGGCCGTCGTCAAGCACGAGGGTGGTCCGCTGACCGTGGAGCTGCGGGGCTCGAAGGGCCTCAAGGCCCCGACCATCGCCGCGCTGCGGGTGACGCTCGACCCGCGGGCGGACACGGCGGAGCCGGACCCCCAGCCCGAGCAGCCGGATCCGGGGCCCGTTCCGGTGGCCCCCGCCGGTCGGTCGTACTCGGTGAAGGTGACCGAGGGGCTCTACCGTCAGGGCGCAGAGGAGTCCGGGTGGCACGGCGATGACCTCTGCGGCGTGCTGTGGTTCGACACCACCTTCCTGTTCCCGTTCTACGACACGGCCTGGGACGGCGTGTGCGTGACGACGAACGGCACGCTGACCTTCGACCGCGCCAGCACGTCGGGGAGCAACACGGCCCTGCCGGGTCCGTACCCGATCGACGCGATCTACCCGCTCTGGGACGACCTCGTCGTCGACGACGAGGCGGGCATCTACTTCGGCAGGACCGAGGTGGACGGTGTGGCGGCGGAAGTCATCGAGTGGCGCAACGCCACCTTCTACAACGACCGGACGGCTCGCGTGAGCTTCTCGGTCACCCTGATCGCCGACGGACGGATCCAGATCGGGTACGGCGACGGCGTCGGCGGCGACAACCCCCTCACCCGGGGGTCGTCGGCGACGGTCGGTGTGGAGAGCCTGACGCGCAACCCCGCGGGCCAGCACTCCTTCAACCAGCCCGTCCTGAAGGCCGGATTGGGCCTGGAGTACACCCTCCCGGCCGCGGGCACGATCGAGGGCACGGTCACCGACAAGAACGACGGCAAGCCGATCGAGGGCGCGATCGTCACGCTCACGGGACCGAACGGTGAGCGGGTCATCACGACCGACGTGAAGGGCCGGTGGAAGGCCCAGGCGCTGGTCGGCGAGAACACCGTGCAGGTGTCGTCGCCGAACTACGTCACCGCCAGCCGTCCCGTGACCATCGCCGAGAAGGACCAGGCCGAGGTGGTCGACACGGCGTTGACCACGGGCATCGCCACCGTCACCGGCGCCGACTTCGACTGGCTCCTGGACAAGGGCCAGAAGGCGACGGCCGACGTGACCGTCACCAACACCGGCTCCGCCCCGCTGGAGGTGCGGCTCAGCGAGCAGAAGCGCGCCAGCGACGGCGGGCACGAGGCCGCCGACCTTCCGTGGCTGACCCTCACGGGCGCGGCCGCAACCGGCACGGTCACGTTGGCGGCCGGGGCGTCCACCACGGTCACGGCGACGGCCGACAACGCCGGTCTCGAACCCGGTGTGCTCGTCGGGGACGTGCTCGTGGCGACGAACGCCGGCAAGGGCGAGACCCAGTTCAAGTCGGTGCGCCTGGCGACCTCGGCCTACTGGCAGGGCGTCGACGTGGGCGGATCCGGGTACGTCGGGGCCGACGGCTTCGTCTGGTCGGCCGACCAGGAGCTCGGCAAGCGGTCGTCGTGGGGCTACGTGGGCGGCAAGGCGCGTACCACCAAGGCCGACATCGCCGGCACGAACGACGACGCACTGTTCCGCACCCAGCGGACCGGCGAGACGTTCAGCTACGTGTTCAAGAACGCCCCCGCCGGTACGTACCGCATCGGCCTCGACTTCGCGGAGATCGAGAAGGTCAAGGTCGGCAAGCGTGCCTTCGATGTGTTGGCCGACGGCAAGGTCGTGCTCTACGACCACGACGTGCAGGCCAAGGTGGGTGCGCTGAGCGCGGACCTGAACGCGGTCACCGTCGAGCACGCCGGTGGCGATCTGACGATCGAGTTCAGCCGCGAGAAGGGCGAGGGCGACCCGATCCTCAACGCCCTGAAGGTCCAGCAGGACCCGCGCCTCTGAGATAGCCAACCAGTCCGCCGATAGTGGTCAGAGCCTCCTCGGATCGCCGGGGAGGCTCTGACCATTTCGACCAGGTGGTGGAGGTGCGGCGGTCAGCCGTGAGCGTCCCGCCGTGACCGGCGGACGTAGGAGACCGTCGTCATGGCGAGCAGCACCGCCCCGAGGAAGAAGTAGGTGTTGATCCCCAGGCCGGCCCAGAGCTCAGCCGTGGAGATGTCCTGCGCCCCCACGAAGCCGCCTCGGCGGATGCCGGTGGCCATCAGCAGGTTCTCGACCATCCCGGGAACCCCGCGGACGACGAGCAGCGCGCTGCCCAACCACAGCGGCGTGAGGAGCACCCACCGAGGGACGCGCCGTCCCCACGGCCGCACGGTGGCCACCACGACCGCCGCCCCGACGGCCGACATGAGGATGAGTACGAGGTTGAAGATCACGTACGCCCTCAGGTCCCACGGTCCGTCGCCGGTGGGATCCTCACCGGGGAAGAACACCGCCACCACGTGGGACACCACGAAGAAGACCAGCCACGCGAACGTGCCGTAGGCCCACCGAGGGCTGCCGGGAACTCTCATACCACCAAGCTCGTCACCTCGGGCGTATGACGCCTCCCCGTCCGAGGGGATTGCTCTCCCCTCCCAGAGGGACGCTCGGCTTCTCGAGCACATCCAGCCTGGCACCACAAGCGCTCCGCGGCCTGAGCGTGCGTCAGTCCCTGCGGCTGGCGGTCTCCACTCGTCAGGTTCGGGCGCTGACCGGGCCAGGAGGAGCGATCGAGGCAGATCCTGATGTAGCGGCCGCCGCTCGCGTTTCTCGAGCGGGGAGCCCGAAATAAGACTGCTGCGCCGAAAACGCCGAGTTACGGTGCTCCGATGCAGGCGCATGCGGCCCAGCGGGCAACACAGGCAGCCATGTCGAGCGCCGCATCGCTCGGCCTGGCCGCCTACGACGCCGTCGTCCTGCACAACTCGAACAAGCTCACCCTGCGTCTGAAGCCCTGCGACGTGCTGGCCCGAGTGGCACCCGCGGCGCACCAGAGCGCCCAGCGTGAAGTGGAGATCGCTCAGCGACTGTTCGGGGTCGGGAGCCCGGTGGCCGCGCTCCAAGCGCCCGAGGTCTTCATCCGGGACGACTACGTGGTCACGCTGTGGACCTACTACGAACCGGTGACTACTCAAGCGATCCCGCCCGCGGACTACGCCAGAGCGCTCGAACGTCTGCACGCCGGAATGCGCGAGGTCGACCTGCCCACCCCGCACTTCACCGACCGGGTTTCCGAGGCCGAGGCCCTCGTCGCCGACCGCGACCGGACGCCGAAGCTGGCCGACGCGGACCGCGTTTTTCTCGCCGGCACACTGGACCGCCTGCGCCGAGCGGTCAGCGACAGGGGTCGGCCCGAACAGGTCCTGCACGGCGAACCTCACCCCGGCAATCTGCTCTCGCCCCAGCTCGGCCTGCTCTTCATCGACTTCGAGACCTGCTGCCGAGGGCCGATCGAGTTCGACCTGGCCCACGCACCCAACGAGGTCGAGGACCATTACCCGGGAGTCGATCACCACCTCCTTCGAGATTGCCGGACTCTCATGCTGGCGATGATCACTACGTGGCGCTGGGATCGCGATGACCAACTCCCCGACGGCCACAGACTCGGCATCGAGTGGTTGAGCGAACTCCGGAAGGCGGCGGCTCGGTAGATCACCGAGCACGGTCATCGGCTACATGACAGGGCGCGGCTCCCGCCGCCCCCAGATCGCTGGGGGCTGTCGCACATGACCTGGCAGAGCTGCGTCGCGATCACCTCCCAGCCGACGTCACGGCTTGGCGAGTGGTCCGCCTCACACGTTGTCACGACGATCGGTCAGGCGGTGTCTTAAGGCCGAATCCCTGACGATGGAGGAGCCACTATGACTCGGAACATTGATGTGGTCGTGGTTGGTGGCGGATACGCCGGTGTCATGGCGGCCAATCGCCTGACCCAGCGCGACGACGTGTCCGTGACGTTGATCAATCCGCGCTCGATGTTCGTCGAGCGCATCCGTCTCCACCAGGTGGTCGGCGGCTCCGACGACGCGGTCGTCGACTACCGAGAGGTCGTGGCCGAAAACGTCCGACTGGTCGTCGATTCGGTGACCCGGATCGACGCGGCCCAGCGTCGCGTGACGTTGGCCGCCGGTGAGCCTGTCGGCTACGACTACCTGATCTACGCCGTGGGCAGTGGCAGCGCCGGCCCGGGCGTGCCCGGAGTGGCCGAGTTCGCCTACCCGATCGCCACCCTGGAGCAGGCGCAGCGGCTGCGGCCCATCATCGACGCCGCCGCCCCGACCGCGCCCGTGACTGTCGTCGGAGCCGGCCCGACCGGCATCGAGACCGCCGCCGAGCTGGCGGAAGCGGGCCGTACGGTGACCCTGGTGTGCGGCGGCGTACTCGGCCCGTATCTGCACGCGCGGGGTCGGCGCTCGGTTGCCAAGCAACTGGCCAAGCTCGGTGTGAGCGTGCTCGACGGCCCCGGCACGAAGGTGACGGCGGTCGCTCGCGACGCCGTGCGGCTCGACGGCGGCCGAACGGTCCCGAGCGCGGTGACCATATGGACCGCCGGGTTCGGCGTGCCGGACCTGGCCACCAGCAGCGGGCTGAGCACCGACGCGCTGGGCCGCCTGCTGACCGATGAGACGTTGACAAGCGTGGACGACGTACGCATCGTCGCCGCCGGGGATTCGGCGGCCCCGTCGGATCTGCCCTTCCGGATGAGCTGCCAGGCCGCGACGAGGATCGGCGCGCACGCCGCCGACACAGTGCTGGCCCGGATCGCGGGCGAACGGCCGACGCCCATCAACCTGGGGTTCTTCGGCCAGTGCATCAGCCTGGGGCGTCGCGCCGGCATCTTCCAGTTCGCCTCCAGGGACGACAGCGCCAACGGGTTGTACATCGGCGGAGGTCCCGGCGCGAGGCTCAAGGAGTTCGTCTGCACGCACACCGTCAAGCACCTGGCGAACGAGGCACGCAAGCCCGGCTCGCTCAGCTGGGTCAAGGACGACAAGCGCCGGGAGTTGCTGCGAACCAAGCGCGGCCAGGCGCTGGACGCCCGCTGAACGGACGTCTGGGTCGCGCGTCGGCCAACCAATCCGAACAGTGACCGACTACCGGGGACGAACCGCGGGATCTGCGCGGTACACGGATGGCCCACCGGAGCCACACCTACCAAGGACAAGGAAACGCATGAACCTCGCGCTGTGGATTGCTACCGGGCTTCTGGCCGCGGTCTCCCTGACCGGAGGCACCACCAAGATGTTCGTACCCAAGCAGAAACTGGCCGCACTCAGGGGCGGTGAATGGACCAGACAGGCGAGCGTCGGCTTCATCAGGACCATCGGGGTCCTTGAGCTTTTGGCCGCGGTCGGCCTGATCCTGCCCGCCGTGCTCGACATCGCCCCGTTCATGGTGGCGCTGACCGCCGCCTGCTGGGTGCTGCTCATGCTCGGCGCGGCGATCATCCATGTCCGCCTTAACCAGTTCACGTTGGTCATGGTGAACGTGGGCTATTTGGCGCTTGCGAGCTTCATCGCCTGGGGCCGGTTCATCCTTGAGCCTCTCACCGGCTCCTGATCGGGTGCCGCTGGTGGGGTGGCAGAGCGGCGGCACCGCGAAGGATCTACCTCTGGGCCTTCCACCGGTCGATCACGGCCGGTAGCTCCCGCCACAGGTAGTCGTAGAAGTCCCGCATCTCGGCCAGGCGGCGACCGGCTGAGCTGTCCTCACCAGTGGCCGCGATGCCCTGCTCGGCAGCCTCCCGCATCACCTTCACCAGTTGGTTCTGCTCCGACATCAGCGTGGCCCAGGCACCCTCGCGGAAGCGGAAGTGTTCCCGGCGACTCCCGGGAGCGGGCACCTTCTCGATCAACCCGACGGAGGTGAGTGACTTCAACGCGGTCGACACACTGCCCGAGCTGATGGTGAGCGTTTCGGCGATCTCGCCCGCCGTCAACGTGTCCCGCTCGGTGAACAGCAACGCCGCCAGCACCCGTGCGGTCATCCGTTGCATCCCCCCTTGGGTGAGGGTCAGGGCAAGGCGCTCCGCCGGATCACTCAAGGCTGACACTCCAGTCCTCCTGTCGCTTATCTTGACGAAATCTTAACAGCTCTGAATCTTCAGAGGTCTCTGAAATCTCGATACTGTGGCAGCCATGGGAGACGTGATTCAGCTGGAGAAGCTGACGAAGACGTACGGGAGCCGCCGAGGGTTGGTCGAGCTGGACCTGGCGGTCGCCGAGGGCGAGGTATTCGGCTTTCTCGGCCCCAACGGTGCCGGAAAGTCCACCACGATCCGCCTGCTGCTGGACCTCATCCGCCCCACGAGCGGCCAGGCCCGGCTGTTCGGCCGTGACCCGCGCGAGCACGCCGTCGAACTCCACCGCCGGATCGGCTACCTTGCCGGCGACTTCGTGGTCAACCCGCGCCAGCGAGTCGGCGAGTGCCTGACCTTCCTGGCCGACCTGCGCGGCGGCGTACCCCGGACGCGGATCGAGCACCTCGCCGCCCGCCTCGATCTCGACCTGGCCGCCCGGATCAAGGCGCTGTCGAAGGGCAACCGGCAGAAGGTCGGCCTGGTCCAGGCGTTCATGCACCACCCCGACCTGCTGATCCTCGACGAGCCGACCTCCGGACTCGACCCGCTCGTCCAACAGACCTTCCTCGACCTCGTCCGCGAGGCCAAGACCGCCGGCCAGACCGTGTTCATGTCCTCGCACATCATGACCGAGGTCGAAGCGGTCGCCGACCGGGTCGGGATCATCCGGGAAGGCCGCCTCGTCGCCCTCGACACCGTCGCCCGGCTCCGCGACCACGCCCTGCACCGATTCGAGATCACCTTCACCGGCCCGATCGATCAGGCCAGCCTCGCCGCCCTCCCCGGCATCTCCGACCTGACAGTCGACGGCCCGACCGCCCGGTTCGCCCTGGCCACCGACCCCAACGAGCTGATCCAGGTCCTCGCCCGTCATCAGGTCGCCAGCCTGCGGGCCAGCGAGCCCGATCTCGAGGAACTCTTCTTCGCCTACTACCAGCCCGCCGAAGCCGCCAAGGAGCCCAGCCGTGCCTAACGTCATGACCAAGACCCTCTGGGACTCCCGCCGCAGCCTCGCCGGCTTCGCCGTCGGCACCGCCCTGGTCGGCACGATGTACGCCGGCTTCTACTCGCAGGTCTCCGACGGAGCGATGGGCGAGGCCGTCGAGGGCTTCTCCCCCGCGCTGCGCGAAGCCCTCAACATGGAGGACATCGCCAGCGCCGCCGGCTACCTCGGTTCCAGCGTCTTCGGCATCATCGTGCCGCTGATCGCCGTCATCTACGGCATCGCCACCGGCACCCGAGCCATCGCCGGCGACGAGGAAGCCGGCTACCTCGATCTCCTGCTCGCCCACCCGGTCAGCCGGACGCGCCTCCTGCTGCACCGCTGCGCCGCGCTCGCCATCGGCGCCTTCGTCCTCGCCGCACTCGTCCTGCTCGCCATGCTCGCCATCCGCAGCAGCGCCCAACTCACCACCGTCAGCGTCGGTCAGTTCGCCGCCCAGTGCGCGGCACTGGCACTGCTGTCCACCGTCTTCGGTGCCGTCGCCATCGCCATCGGCGCCGCCACCGGCAGCCGGGCCGCCGCACTCGCCGGCAGCGCCACCGTCGGCGTCCTCGCCTACGCCGCGAGCACCTTCGCCACCCAGATCGGCGCCGGCGGACTGCGCTACGTCTCGCCGTTTCACTACTACATCGGCAACGAACCGCTGCGTAACGGCTTCCAGTGGGCCGACCTCGGCATCCTCGCCGCGGCCATCGCCGTGCTCGTCCTCATCGCCGGCACCGTCTTCAACCGCCGCGACCTGACCAGCTGAACGACGCCACCGCGTCCCGCCGGCCGCCGACGCGCCGGCGGGACGGGTGCAGTCGAAGCCCCGACGGACGATGTCCTCACCGCGCCGTGGCACGTCGACCTGGCAAGCGCGCCCGCCGCCAGCCGCCGGACGAGGACGCGCGCGCTGGCGATGAGCGTTGCCTCACTCCGTAGCCGCGGACTCACCGGGCCGGACCAACCCGGTCTCGTACGCCAGGATCACGAGCTGAACCCGGTCCCGGACGCCGAGCTTGGCGATGGCACGGGTGATGTGCGTCTTCGCGGTCAGCGGGCTGATGAACAGTTCTCGAGCGATCTCATCATTGGACAACCCGGCCGCGACCAACCGCAGCACGGCCCGTTCCCGATCGGTGAGTACCGCCAGCCGCACGCCGCCGTCGTCGGTGGGCGGCACCGGCCGGTGAGCGAACTGCGCCACGACGCGGCGGGTGACGCTCGGGGACAGCAACGCCTCCCCGGCCGCGACCACCCGTACCGCCTGCCGCAACCCGGTCGGATCGACCTCCTTGGTGAGGAAGCCGCTCGCGCCGGCGGCGAGCGCGGCGAACACGTACTCGTCGGTCTCGAACGTGGTGAGGATGATGACGCGACAACCGGACAGCCGCTGGTCGGCCACGATCTGGCGGGTCGCGGTGATCCCGTCCATGCCGGGCATGCGAATGTCCATGAGCACGACGTCCGGCCGCATGGTCCGCGCGGCACGGACCGCCTCGTCGCCGGTGGACGCCTCACCGATCACCGCGATGCCCCGGTCCCGTTGCAGGAGGCTGCGGAACCCGGCGCGAACCAGCTGCTGATCGTCGGCGAGCAGGACGGCGATGCTCATCGTCGGCCCCCCACCGGAAGCACGGCGCTCACCCGGAAGCCGCCACCGTCGGCAGGCCCGGCCGCCAACCGGCCACCCAGCGCCTCGACCCGCTCCCGCATCCCCGCGATACCGTGCCCACCAGCGCTGCCGGTCGCCGCCGTACCGTCGTCCCTGACGACGACGGTGACCTCGTCGGGCGCGTAGCGCAGGGTGACGACGGCCTGCGCGGCGTCGGCATGGCGGACGGTGTTCGTCAGCGCCTCCTGCACCACCCGGTACGCGGCCAGCGCCACCGGCGTCGGCACGGTCGACCGGTCACCGACCTCGTCGAGAGTCACCCGCAGCCCCGCCGAACGCACCTGCTGCACCAGAGCGGCCACCCCGTCCAACTGGGCCACCGGCGACTCGACTCCGGTCACGCCGTCGTCACGGAGGACGGCAACGAGAGCGCCGAGGTCAGCCATCGCCCGACCTCGCACCTCCTGCGCCAGCCGGAGCGCGTCGCGGGCGTCCCCCGGCGCTGATTCGACGGCGTCGAGCGCCACGTTGAGGTGCACGCCGACCACGGCCAGGGTGTGGGAGACGACGTCGTGCAGCTCACGCGCGATCCGCAGCCGTTCCTCCGCGCGGCGGCGACCGGCCGCCAGTTCCTGCTCGTGCCTCGACTGTTCCAGCCGGGCGGCCACTTCGTCCTGCCAGCGTCGGCGATTCCGGTACGCCAGCGCGGCGGCCAGCACCACGGCGAGCCACAGCGCCTCGCCGCCGACGTGACCCGCGATCCACTCCGGGTCGCGCCCGCCGACGGTGACTTCCCAGTTGGCCGCATAGGCCAGGAAACCCAACCCGACCGCCAGGGCCCCACCGATCCGGCCGGCCAACACGGTCGCGGCGAAGGCGACCGTTGCCGGCCAGACCCAGCCGACCTCGACCAGGCCGGCACCACGGTAGGCGGCAACGGTCGCGACCGAGGCCAGGAGTGTGAAAAGTGGCCAGCGGGAACGCAGCAGCACCAGCGCGGCGAGCGTCTGGGCCAGTGGCAGTGCCCCCGACACCGTCACGGCGCCGCCGGCGAGCGCTACTCCGGCCGGCACCCCGGCCGCCGTGGCCACCGCCAGCAGCGCGGTGACCACCCATCCCGGCACGTGCGGCCGCGCCGCGCCGCCCAGGTGCGCCGTCGCTGCACCCGCTCCCACCATCGGTCGATTATCCGTCTCGTGCCATCCGGCGCAGGCCCATGGCGGCCACCGCGAGCCACCCGACATCGGCCCACAGCATCACCCGCTCGGTCAGCCCGACGACGGTGGGCGTCGAGCCCACCGAGAGAGTGGGGCCGACCATCACGTCGATCCAGGTCACCACGAAGACGACGAAGGCGGCCACCACCGCGGCCGTCGTGAGGCGCAGCGCCCGGGCGACCGGCAGCCACCGTGCGTCCCGCTGCCACGCCCGGTTGAGCAGGACCGCGGCTACCGGCAGCGCCAGGAAGGCGGCCAGCCCGCCAACCCCGTGTATCGAACCGACGGTGGAGGGCGGACGGTCCCACTGGCCGGGCGGATCAGCCGGGAACACCCCCGCGACGAGCATGCCCGCCGCCCACACACCGAGCAGCCACAACCCCCCACGCCCGCCGCGGCTGGACGCGACGGCCAGACGGATCAGCACCGCCGAGGCGGCGGCAAGACTCACTCCCGTGACCGTGATGAGCCAGCCCGCCCGACCGTGGACGAAGTAGCTGGCCATGTGCTCCAGCCAACTCCACTGCGGGTTGAGCCCGTCCGCCACCGCGACTGCGACCAACGGCACGGCCAAACCGACCAACACCCCGTCGGCCGCGACGCGCGAATACCGCGGCCGGTCGCTACCGGCCGTGCGATCAGGCATCCGGAAATCGACCATCGTCACCCCCTGCTCTGCGTTGCCCGAAAGCTACGACGCGAGCGGGTGACGGCGCGTCGTCCCGACGTCGTGCCCTACGCGTACGCCACCTGACTACGAGTACGGCGTTTGGTGTATCTGCCTGGACCGCTCGCCGGCACCACCTGGACGTCACCGGGGCGATGGCAATGGTGGCTGCTTCCATCAGCTCGCGGTGGTCTCCATGTGGTGCGGCTACAAGCGCGGCTTCTGGCTCGTATCACCGCCGTGCGCGAGTGGGCGCGGTCTTCCTGGAGAGCCGCGATCAACTGATCCAAGCCCAGCGAACCCAGCGCCAGCGCCTGACGATGGAAGGCTCGCCGGTCGCCGGGGAAGGATGAGCGGGCGGCCAGCCACACACGCTCCACCCGAGGTGGGCGTGCAGCGGGGTCACGGCCGGCAGGGCGTCGCCCATGCTCTCAAGCTTGCGCAGGGCGCGGGCTGCAAGGTCGGCGCGGGCCTGATGGCCCTCCGGGCCGTAGTCGGTGAGCCCGTCAACGTCCTGCTCGCCAGCCTCGACGACCGCTGTACAGGGATCGAGGCCAGCCATGTCGCACAGGAGCCGATCCGCGAAGCCCTCGATCATGGAAGCAATGCTAGGGGCCGTGCCTTGGCTGCGGTGGTGCGAGCCGGCATCGATCGCCTTCGCGCCGGCCTTCGCCCGCAGCCCGGACAGCGCGTCCTGGGGACGGGCCGACATCCCGTCACAGCGCGGAGATCACGACCTCGGTCGCCCGGGCGATCAGCGCGTTGTCGTAGTCGGCGTCCTTCTCGTCGCGGCCCGACAGCACCGCGAGGACGATCGGCGCGCGGTCCGGGGGCCAGATCACCGCGATGTCGTTGCGGGTGCCGTATCCGCCGGCGCCGGTCTTGTCCCCGACGGCCCAGCCGTCGGGGACACCGGCGCGGATCAGCTCGCCGCCGGTGGTGTTGCCCCGCAGCCAACCCGTGAGCACGTCGCGGTCCGCCGGTGCCAGAGCGTCGCCGACGGCGTACGCCCGCAGATCCTGGGCCAGGGCGCGCGCGGTGCTGGTGTCCCGCCGGTCACCCGGCCTCGCCTCGTTGAGTGCGGTTTCGTAGCGTGCCGGGTCGGTGACCGTGTCGCCGATCGCCCGCAGTTTCTTCTCGAACCGCTGGGGTCCGCCGAGTTGGCGCAGCAGCAGGTTGCCGGCCGTGTTGTCGCTGTAGCGCACGGCCGCGTCGGCGATCTCGCGCAGCGTCATGCCGTCGGCGACGTGCTGCTGCGTGATCGGCGAGTAGGTCACCAGGTCGTCCGCCGAGTACCGCACCACCCGGTTCAGCTCGGCGTCGGTGGTCTCGTCGAGGACCTCGGCAGCGGCCAAGGCCTTGAACGTCGACGCGTACGCGAACCGCTCATCGGCCCGATACGCCACCGTGCGCTCCGTGCCGGTGTCGATGGCGTACACCCCCAACCGGGCGTCGAACCTCTCCTCCAAGAGCCGGAACTCGCGGTCGTGGTCGGCGACCACGGACGCGGTGACCCGCACCTCTCGGTCCCCCGCCGGCTGTTCCGGGGCATTGGCGGGGGTGCACGCGGCGAGGGACACCGCCGTCACCGCGGCCACCAGTCGTTGTGTCACCAGAACCATGGTCGCTCCTGTTGGTGCCGTGGGCGGATCGCCTGACGCGGGCGGCGGGCGGTGGCCGCCGCGTAGGTGATGTTCTCCCGCGCTGTCCATACCGACGGTCGGAACAGTGCCGATGTCGGCGTGATGGTTCCCGGCGATCGACCGTAACAGGGTCGCCTTGCCGTACTCGGAATGGCCAAGCAGCACAAAGAGGTCCCCCTCGTTGAGGCGAAGGGGGTAGCGGGACAACGCCTCGAAGGCGCCGTGCCGCACGGTGACGTCGGCAAGATCAGGCGGTTCGGACCACGCTCGCGATAGTCGTCCTCCATGGATCGCCGGAACCCGGAGGGGCCGGCGAGTGGTTTCCGCCGCCCCTCCGGGTGAGATCAGCGTCCGTACGCCTCGAACTCGTAGAGCGAGAACCCGTACGAGGTGGCCCGCTTGACGCCGTACACCCGCACGTAGCGGGCGGTGACCGGGGCGAAGGTGACGTTGTCGACGCCGCCGTTGCCGGTGGTGGTGGTGAACACCGGTGTCCAGGAGTTGCCGTCGCCGGAGACCTCGACCCGGTACGAGGTGCCGTAGGCGGCTTCCCAGCGCAGCACCACCCGGCTGACGCTGCGGGCCGCGCCGAGGTCGACGCGGATCCACTGGTTGTCGTTGTAGCTGCTGGCCCATCGGCTGGAGAGACTGCCGTCGACTGCCTTGTCCGGGGTGTGGCTGGTCAGGAACTGGGTGCTCGATGCGGTGGCCGCACGGCCCTGCGCCAGGTTGGTGAGGTCGTCACCGCGGCGGGCCGGGAAGGAGACGACCTGCTGGTAGGTGGGGCGGTTCTGCCAGGCGATCACCGGGTGGGTGATGCCGCCGAGACCGGAGTGGGCGATCGAGTCGGCGCACCACTGGTCGCCGGCCCCGCAGGAGTTGTCGCCCGGATAGACCGTGGTGGCCGGCACCGCGGCGGCCTGGCCGAGCGTGTCGAGTAGGGACTGTCGGCAGGCCCCGAGGTTGCCGTTGCCGCAGTACGCGCGGCCCAGCCCGCCGGCGACGGGGTCGCCGAGCACGGTGCGCAGGTCCTTGTCGACATACCCCCACCAGCCGTACTGGAACGACGAGCCCTTGTGCGCCTGACCCTGCAACGCCCAGCTCGCGGCGCCGTCGCGCCCGCCGTTCTGGCCGCCCGACGGCGCCTCGTTGACCTCGATGGCGTCGACCAGCGCGGCGTAGAGGTCCGGCCCGAGGCCGGGGCGGAACTGCGCCGAGGCCAGCAGCGGCCACCAGGCGTCGAAGATCCGGATCGCGCCGGCGTGCTGGTAGACCTTGGAACCGGGGGTCGTCTCCACCCGGCGGGCGCCGGCCTGCTGCCAGGCACGCAGCTTGCCGACCGCGTCGGCCAGCGCCGGATCCGTGACCGGCGTGCTGTCGAGCACCCGCAGCAGGTCGCCGAGGACCTGCTGGCCGCGCAGGTCGGTCACCGCCGCGTCCGCCATGATCCTGACGACGTCGGCGCGGCCGAGCTTGCGCTGGGCGATCGCGGCGCGCACGGGGGCGTCGAGCAGCTGACCCCGGTGTACGGAGCCGAAGCTGAAGTTGCCGTCGGCCGCCCCGAAGTCCCGCGCCTGCTTGTTGTTCCAGCTGACGTAGTAGTCCTGGTTGACCGACTGCGGGTGCGCCGAGGTCGGGATGTAGGTGGCGTCGTTGGTGTCCGGGTTCCAGCCGACCCACTCGTACGCCGGCTCGGCCTTCGTGGGCAGGTTCGGGTCGGCGGTGGCCGGACGGACCGGGTTCGAGCCGGAGTTGAAGTACGCCGCCTCGGTCGAGTTGACGTAGAACCAGTTGAACGCGTAGCCGACGGAGGCCGCGGACGCCTGGAACGCCGCCGCGCTGCCCATGGCGGCGGGGTCGTTGTAGGCCTGGAAGCCGATCGCCGAGTCTGCCTCGTGCCGGTAGGTCGAGCGCAGCTTGGTGAACGCGGTCGGCTGCCCGTTCACCAGCCCTCGGTAGGCGACCAGCCCGTACTTGGTGCGCAGCGCGCGCAGGGTGTACGAGCCGGCGGGGGTGGAGTCGGCCAGCGTCGGCGACCAGGAGTTGCGCTTCTCCAGCGCCTCCATGGCGAGGCACTGCCCGTGGTAGAGGTAGCGGTTGGTGCGCAGCGTCGGGGCGCTGCCGTCGGTGGTGCACAGCGGCACCGCGTACGTGTCGGTGAGGTCCTGGGAGGCGGAGGTCGCGCTCCACGCGTAGTCCTGGCCTCGGCCGAGCAGCACGTAGAGGTTGAGCCCGGCGAACGCGGCACCGCGGGCGCTGATGCCCGGGCCTTGCAGCTCCTGGAGCATCAGCAGCTGCGGCGCGAAGTAGCCGGTCTGCGGCCCGAACACGGCCACCGGGTTGCCGGTGCTGCTGTGTCGTCCGGAGACCACGACGGCGTTGGACATGCCGTGCGCGCGCAGGTTGGACAGGCCGCCGAGCAGGTCCTTGGTGGCGGTGCTGGCGCCGGTGCGGGCAGCGGCCCCGCCGCTGAGGTCGTAGGCGAGGGGTTCGGCGACCACCGTGCCGGCGTCGGGCAACACCGCGCTGGTCGCGCCCGACGGGGTCGCCCCGTAGGGGAAGCTCTGCCCGTCGTGCAGGGTGAGCACGGTCTCCGGGTCGTTCTGCGAGCGGAACGCCGTCCACACCCGGTCGCCCTCGATGGCTCCGTACTTGGCCCGGGCGGCCACCCGGACCAGCGCGGACTGGATCTCGCTGCCGCCTCCCCCGCCGAAGAGTCCGCCGATGACGCCGGCGGTGGCGATGAGGTCGGTCATGGTGAAGTGCTGCGGCTTGCCGGCGCCGGCGAGCACGTACTCACCCGGGTAGTTGTCCTCGGCGATCGACCTGTCGATGTAGGCGTTGATGCCGGCGATGTAGTCGACCACGTCGGTGTAGAGCTGCTGGCCTCGGGTGCCCTTGAGGCGCAGCGCGTCCACCTGGGCCTGCAGGTCCGCCTCGGAGTAGGGCGAGTTGGCCCAGATGCTCTGCTCCAGCTCCCGGTTGCCCGGTGCGCCGCCGGCGAACGAGGTGAGCGTGCCGCGGCCGGCGTGCCGCAGCAGGTCCATCACCCAGAGCCGGTCCTGGGCCCCGGCGTAGCCGGCGCCGAACATGGTGCCGGCGCGGGTGGTGCCGGTGATGTGCGGGACGCCGGTGGCCTTGTCCCGCACGATGGTGACGTCCGGCCGCGGCGAGATGGTGCTCTCGACCTGCGCGGCCGGGACGCCGAACGAGGCGTCGTTGTAGAAGTGGGCGATCTGTTCGTCGGTCAGCCCGGCGTAGTTGTAGACCAGGTTCGCGTACTCGTCGAGTTGGTCGCTGGAGTGCGCCGGGCGGGTGCCGAAGGCTTGGTGGGCCAGGATGGCGACCAGCGTGGCGTTGCCGTTCTGCCCGGGGGGCAGGATGTCGGCGCACTGGCCGAGGCAGTAGTCGTTGGCGGCGAACGTGGTGGCGGCCAGCGCCGGTGACGGCGGGGTCACCGTCAGGACGCTCGCGGTCACGGCGGCGGCGGCGGTGAGCGCCGCGAGCCGGCTACGGACAGCGGGACGGGGCATGGCGATCCTCCGGGGACGCGGAGTCGGGCCGAACGGTGCGCCCGGCTTGCGGTGCCGACGTCTCGCCCTCCGCGCCCGGGCGTTCCACCCGGAGGTGAGAGTGACTCGTATCTATCTCCGGGCAATGATCGGCGCAGGACCGCCATCCGGGATACCCGTCGTTCACCACGCGCCAATGCCGACGTTTCGCCGTCTACGCCGTCGGGACCATGCACGGTGGGAGCGAACAGTTCTCCGTCGCCCGTCTGATTCATCCAGCGTCGTCGAGACGTGTTGATTGGCCGACTTCCTCCGAAAGCCGAGACCCACCGCCGGATGCCCCGCCCCCTTCTCGCCACGGCGGCAGTGTCCACGGCGCATCGGGAGTGTCGATCCAACAAGTTGGTCTTTGCGGCCGGACCCACCCGGCGTTGTGCCTGGTGAGGAGGGTGTCGTGACGACCGCGACGCCGAACGAGCAGACCGGACGTAAGAAGCGGTCCGAATCCACGTGCGGCGGAGGGGAACCGTCAGGCGCGGTTCGGCGCGCGCCACCTTACGTCGACCAGATGAGTGTCGCGCTGCTGGCTCGAATCAGGCAGCCCGAGACGCCGGGTCGATAACGCTCTCCACGGCCAGGCAGGGGTCAGTGCCCGGCGCGGCGCTCACGATCGCCTCCGCCGCCCGCTCGGCCGACTCACGGAAACCCGCACGTTGCTCCGGCGACAGACCACCCAGCACGTAATCCTCCGCACGAGCGACCCGCTCTTCGGCGTCGGCCAGAACCCTGCGGCCCTTCTCCGTGGCCACGATGCGACGAGCCCGCCGATCGCGCGGGTCCAACTGCCGCTCAATCAGACCAGCACCCTCAAGGTCGTCGATCACATAGGTCAACACGCTACGGTCGATCACCAACCGAGCAGCCAGGGCACCCTGCGTAGGAACATCCTCGTGCACCACCACAGCGAGAATGTGATACCCGCGGCTGCCGTGCGGAAGATCCTGCAGCGCCTCCTCGACGAACTCCTGCCACCGGCGCAGCACCATGCCGAGCGACCAGCCGAAATTGACTCCACGCTCACGATCGGCCGGGGGCACGTCTGCAGCTGACATGCCGTCAACCCTACCACACTGTGTTGATCATAACATAGAGTGGCGGCCAAACGTTTTGCTCAACATACTTATGTTCAGCAAAATAATTTTGTACCCGATCGAAACGGAGCGCCACCATGCTCACCATCGACAAGATCTACATCGGCGGGAAGTTCGTCACGCCTCACGGGACCGAACTAGCGCCCCTGTACAACCCATCCACCGAGCAGGTCATCGGCCAGGTACGCCTAGCCGATGAGGCCGACGCCAACGCGGCCGTCGCGGCGGCTAAGCGTGCCTTCGCTACCTTCTCCCGGACCACCCGGGAGGAGCGGCTCGCCATCCTTCGCAGGCTCAGTGCCGCGTTCAGCGCTCGTCTGGACGACCTCCGCAACGCGATGATCGAGGAGTACGGAGCCACCCGTGCACTCGTCGAGGCCGGCATGCCAAAAGCCGCCAGCGTCTTCGACGAGGCCGCGCAGGTCCTGGAGAACTACGAGTTCACCCGGGTGCGGGGGGACAGCACGGTCACGTTGGCGCCGGTGGGTGTCGCCGCGGCGATCACGCCCTGGAACTACAGCATCGTCTTCGTCGCGCAGAAGCTGGCCAGCGCGGTTGCGGCCGGCTGCACGATCGTCGTCAAGCCCAGCGAACTGAGCGCCATCCAGACGCAGATCATGACCGAATGCATCGACGCCGCCGAGGTCCCGCCGGGCGTCATCAACATCGTCACCGGGCGCGGCGATGTCGTCGGCGAGGTGCTGACCACCCATCCCGATGTCGCGAAGGTCGGCTTCACCGGCTCGACGGCGGTCGGACAGCACATCATGCGCAACGCCGCCGCGACGATGAAGCGACTGACCCTGGAACTGGGTGGTAAGAGCCCCAGCATTCTGCTCGATGACGCCGATATCCCGTCCGCCGTCGCGAGCGCGCTCACCGCCGGCTTCATGAACAACGGACAGGCGTGCTTCGCCGGAACCCGGATCCTGGCACCACAAAGCAAGCTCAACGAGATCCTCGACGCGATCAAGAAGAACGTCGCCACGCTGAAGGTGGGCGATCCCGGCGATGCGACCACGGCAGTCGGCCCGCTGGTCAACCAGAAGCAGTTCGACCGTGTACAGGACTACATCCGGCTGGGCCAGCAGGAGGGCGCCAAGGTGCTCGTCGGTGGCGAAGGCCGCCCTGACGATCTACCGAAGGGCTGGTATGTCAAGCCTACGGTCTTCACCGGGGTGACCAACACGATGCGCATCGCGCGCGAAGAGATCTTCGGGCCCGTGCTGGTGGTGATCCCCTACGGCGACGAGCAGGAGGCGATCGACCTCGCCAATGACACCCCGTTTGGGCTGCAGGCCTACGTCTTCTCCGCCGACACCGAGAGGGCCCGGCGCGTGGCGACCCAGATCGAGGCCGGCACCGTGCTGATCAACCGCGCCTTCGGCGACCCCGACGCGCCGTTCGGCGGTGTCAAGCAGTCAGGTATCGGCCGCGAGCACGGCGCGTACGGCTTGGAGAACTTCCTGGAGCCACGGGCAGTCACCGCCTGACCGCAAGATCCCCGGACAGGAGTGAACCGCCTCTATCTACCGTCAGAAGGCACTACTCATGCACAGCGCCGACAGCATCGATGGATCGAGCTTCAAAGCTAAGGACGGGCCCCGTAGACGCGGTAGTTGGCCGGTGGATGGGACTGTCAGACGAACCGCACCTCTCTGTGTCAGGCGTCGGCAACAGAGACGTCTCCAACTTGTTCGATCGTTGGAGATCGTGCTCTGCCGCCATGATCTCCGAGGCCGTGGTTGGGATCGCTCGAGTTACACCTGCCGCCTACGGGCTGGCGGCCGAACGGCCAGCGTCCCGGCCACGGCCGTCGGCGAGAGTGGCTCGATAGAGGTCTGTTTAGCCCGATGTTGGTCCGCCCTCCCCGCCCCCGGCGGACGGCCTCCCCGGCGAGCCGGGACCGCCACGGTCGTCGTTGCCGGCCAGGCCGAACTTGTCGAAAGCCGACCGAACCGGCGGCCCGGCGGGTAGACGGTCAGGTCGTCGCCGAGGAGCCCGTGCGCGCGCACTCGCCGCACACCCAACTCCCGGTGCACCCGCCCGAGCCGCGGCGGCCAGCCCGGCGCCCATCTCGCTGACCCCGTTCGACGCGACCATATGTTCGCATGGGCGCCCCGCCCGCATCACTGACTTGCGGGAACGCGCCACCCGCCGCCGGCGCGGGTGGCCCGCCGCCGGCGGGCGCCTCCGCCGCGGGCGGCGTGGCACGCCGGAACTAGACCATCAGCGCGTCGATGGTGATGGGCAGGGACCGGATCCGCTTGCCGGTCGCGTGGTAGACGGCGTTCGCGATCGCCGCAGCGGTGCCCGGCAGGCCGACCTCGCCGACCCCCTTGGTGCCGACTGGAGTGAGCCGGTCGGGTTCGCCCACGAAGGTGACGTCGATCTCGCCGATGTCGGCGTTGACCGGCACCAGGTAGTCGCCGAGGTTCGCGTTCGCGATCCGGCCCGTCCGGGGGTCCGTCACGGTGTCCTCCAGCATCGCGTGCCCGATGCCGCCGACCGTCGCCCCGATGATCTGGCTGCGGGCCAGCTTCTCGTTGAGGATCCGGCCTCCGTCGACGACGGAGACGATCCGCGGCACCCGCAGCAGACCGAGGTCCGGGTCGACGTGCACCTCGACGAACTTCGCCGCGAACGCCCCGGCCGGCGCCATGCCGACCTCTTGGGGGTCGGGCGGCTCGCTGGCCCCGTCGGCGGTCAACTCCGTCAGGCCGTGCCGCGTGAGGATCGCCATGAAGCTCTCGCCCAGTCGCTCGTCTGCCCGGTGGTGGATCCGGCCGCCACTGACGGCGACGTCGTCGATGGTGCAGCCGCGCAGTGGGGACGCCGAGTCGTTTGCGACGGTCCGCAGGAACGTCTTTATCAGTTCCCGGCAGGCGGCGTGCACGGCGTTGCCCAACGCCCCGGTCAGCCCCGACCCGCCGGCCTGGGGCGACCAGGGCATGTCCGAGTCGCCGAGATCGAAGCGGACCTGGTCCAGCTCCAGCCCGAGCAGATCGGCCGAGAGCTGCCGCATCACGGTGTACGTGCCGGTGCCGATGTCCGTGGCGGCGCTGCGGACATACCCGGTGCCGTCGCGGTCCACCGTGGCGCGGGCCTCGCAGTGCACCTGCCACCACAGGTAGCTCACCCCGGCCATGCCGTAGCCGACGAGCCACCGGCCGTCGCGCATCGCGCCGATCCGTCGGTCGCGGCGGGACCAGCCGAACCGCTCCGCGCCCACCTCGTAGCACTCCCGCAGGGCCTTGCTCGACCACGGCAGGCCGAACTGGGGCTGCGTCTGCGCGTAGTTGCGCAGCCGCAGGTCGAGCGGGTCCATGTCGAGCAGGTACGACAGCTCGTCGATCGCCGACTCCAGCGCGAAGTTTGCCTGCGCCTCGCCCGGGGCGCGCATCGAGCCGGGGCAGGGGATGTGCAGCCGCCGCTGCCGGTCGCGGGTGGTCACGTTCGGGCAGGCGTACGCGTTGGCGCTCGCCGACGCGACCGGCTCCATGTTCTCGTCGTTCATGGCGACCGTCTGGAGCGCCTCGTGCTCGATCGCCACGAAGCCTCCGTCCCGGGAGGCGCCGATCCGAATCGTCTGCACCGTGTTGGGCCGGTGCCCGACCCCGGTGAACATCTCCGGACGGGACAGCACCAGTTTCACGGGCCGCCCGACCGTCCGCGCGGCCATGACGGCGAGGACTACGTGCGGCCACACCCGGAGCCCGGAGCCGAAGGCGCCACCCACGTACTTCGCCTGCACGCGCACCGCGGACTCGGGCACACCGAACATCTGCGCCAGGGTCTGGCAGGTGTTCGAGGTCCACTGGGTGGCGTCGTACACGGTGAGGCGGTCGCCGGTCCACTCCGCCACCGTCGCGAACAGGCCCAGCGGATTGTTGGTGTTCTCCCCGGTGACGTACGTGGCCTCGTGCACGACGTCGGCCCCCGCCATCGCGCCGACGGCGTCACCGCGTGCCGAGTCCATGCCGAACGGGTCGCTGCGCAGCTCACCGGCGGGGCCCTCGATCTTCAGGACGGGCTCGGCGCGCTCGTACCCGACGGCCACGGCGCGGGCCGCGGCGGCCGCCTGGTACGCCTTCTCGGCGACCACCGCCGCCACGTACTGGCCGTGGTGCCGGACCAGGTCGTCCTGGAACGGCGGGGGCGGCGTCGGTCCCAGGTTGGTCATCGGTCCGGCGGCCAGGCGGGGCGCGTTGAGGTGGGACAGGACGGCCAGCACCCCGGCCATCCGCTCGGCCTCGCCGGTGTCGAGGCGGGTGATGCGCCCGGCGGCGATCGTGCTGCGCACCAGGGCGACGTGCACCATGCCGGGGAGGGTGATGTCCGAGGAGTACGGGGCGGCGCCCGCCACTTTGAGGGGCCCGTCGACGCGGTCCACGCCGGCGCCGACGACGCCCGGTCGGGTCGTCGTGGTCATGCCTCGCCCCCGATCAGTCCCTCGAGAGCGCGCACGATCGTCCGCCGCGCGAGCTCCGGTTTGAATGCCGTCCCCGGCACGGTGAAGGGGTCGCGGAGCTCCGCATCGGCCGCCGCGCGGTAGGTCTCGACGGTCGCCGGGGCGCCCGTCAGGACCTGCTCGGCGGCCCACGCCCGCCAGGGGATGGTGCCGACCCCGCCCAGGCCGATCCGGGCCTCGGTGACGGTCCCGTTCTCGACGACCAGCGCGGCGGCGACCGACACCAGGGCGAACTCGTAGGAGGCTCGGTCGCGTACCTTCAGGTAGCTGGAGCGGGTCACGGCCGGCGGCAACGGGATCTCGACGGCGGTGACGAGGTCGCCGTGCCGCAGCACGGTCTCGATGTCCGGCCGGTCGCCGGGGAGGACGTAGAACTCGGTCAGCGGTATGGCGCGTTCCCCGTCGGTCCCGCGCACGTGCACCACGGCGTCGAGCGCCACCAGCGGCACGCACAGGTCGGAGGCGTGCAGCGCGATGCAGGTCTCACCGGCGCCGAGGATGGCGTGCATCCGCGCGCCCGCGCCCGTGATGGCGGCGCAGCCGGACGACGGCCTGCGCTTGTTGCAGTCCGGCACGGTCGGGTCCCGGAAGTACCGGCACCGGGTGCGCTGCAACAGGTTCCCGCCGATGGTGGCCATGTTGCGCAGTTGGGTCGACGCGCCGGCCAGCAGCGCGGCCCGGACGAACGGCAGCCGTTCGGCGACGGTGGGGTCGGCGGCCAGCTCCTCCATGGTGGTCAGCGCGCCGACCCGCAGGGTCCGGTCGTCGCTGCTGACGCCCCGCAGCGGCAGGCGCGTGATGTCGACGACCCGCTCGGGCTCGACGATGCCGTCCTTCAGCATCAGGTCCACCTGCGTGGTGCCGCCCGCGAGGTATTGGGCGGCCGGGTCGGCGCTCACCAACGCCACGGCCGCGCCGACGTCGTCGGCCCGCAGGTACTCGAACGCCCGCACGGTCACCGCACCCCCTCTGCGGCGACCTCGCGGATCGCGGCGAGGATGTTGGGGTACGCCCCGCAGCGGCAGATGTTGCCGCTCATGAACTCGCGGATCTCGTCGTCGGAACCGGCCCGACCCTCGCGGAGCAGGGCGACAGCCGACATGATTTGGCCCGGCGTGCAGTACCCGCACTGGAAGGCGTCGTGGCGCACGAACGCCTCCTGGAGCGGGTGCGGCCGTCCGTCATCCGCCAGCCCCTCGATGGTGGCCACCTGCCGCCCCTCGCACTGCGCGGCGAGGGTCAGGCACGACAGCACCCGCCGTCCGTCGACGAGCACGGTGCACGCGCCGCAGGCGCCCTGGTCGCAGCCCTTCTTGGTGCCGCTCAACCCGAGCTCGTCGCGCAGGGCGTCGAGCAGGGTCACTCGGCTGTCAAGCTGCAGTTCCCGCTCCGCCCCGTTCACCGTGAGGGTCAACCGGACGGTGGTGGCGTCGGCCGCGCCGGGCTGGTCGTCTCGACGGTCCTGGCTCATGCGCCCTCCGCTCCCGGCTCTCCGCCGTCGTCCTGTTTGAGGCATTGTCTCCCGGTTTCAGGCGTCGACGGGGGAAGATCCACCGACTCCGTTGCGGCAGCCGCCGTACCACCGGCGCCACCGTGCGGCGTCGTGCTGTGACCCCGCCGAGTGCGGGTCCGATCGTGCCGGCGGCAGTCAGGCCACCCGCGGCGCCGGCCCGAGGGCAGCAGTCCATGGCGCTCGGGATCCTCCCCGGACCGCGGTGCCAGGGTCAGACGCCGCGGAACGGCCTCGCGTACGCGAACTCGCCCCGGATCGCAGGGTCCCAGCCGCTGAGCGGGCGCGCCATGAAGTAGCTCGGGCACCCGGCGGGGTCACCCCGAGTACGGCGATCGCCGTGGCGGTGTACCAGGCCTAATTGATAGCGATCTCGCGGGAGGGGTAGCCGGCGAAGGCCCGTGTCCTTGGCGCAGTGGCTTCGGTCTTCGACGCGGGCGTGGCCCGCGGCCATCGAGGCCCTGAACAGGGCCTGAGCCACGCCCGTCGCGCGGGATCTCGGTCAACATTGGCCAGCGGGACCGCTCCCGACACTTGTGTCGGGAGCGGTCCCCCGCGCTCTGGCCGCGAGTCAAGGGCATCGACGTCGCTGTTCGACAACCGGCAACGACATTTCTCGCCGCACGACTGCCTCCGCCACCGCGGCGAGCGTCAATTCACGGCAGGGCCTCAGGTCGGGTGTCAGGAGGCGAGGCCACTTTTGAGCACCTGAGCGATCTTGACGACGCGCGTAGCCTGATGCTTGGCGGCGTTCCGCGTATGCACGTTGACGGACTCTGCCTCGTTTCCGGGTTCCGCCTGGTGGGAGGTGCCGTAGGGGTTACCGTCGACCAGCTTCACGGCGTCTGTGTAGCCCGGGGGCACGATGATTCCACCGAAATGGTGGATCGTGTTGTAGAGCGCCAGGAGAGTCGATTCGTGGCCGCCGTGGAGGGTGGTAGCCGAAGTGAAGCCGCTGTATACCTTGTCAGCCAGCTTATTCTGACTCCACAGTGGCGAGAGAGTGTCCAGGAACTGCTTGAGCTGCGAGGCGACGTTGCCGAATCGGCTGGGCGAACCAAAGATGACGGCGTCGGCCCACTCGATGTCGTCGGTAGTCGGCGCCGGCACGCCGCTGGTGGCGGCGTGATGGGCTGCCCACCTCGGGTTGGAGTCGATTGCCGCCTGGGGCGCGAGCTCGCTCACCTTACGAACTCGGACCAGTGCGCCTGCCTCCTCGGCGGCCTTGCTTATCTCGTTGGCGATCTCGGTGCCCGTGCCGGTGGCGGAGTAGTAGATCACGGCGAGGTGAACTGGGTGCGACATTTCTAGCCTTTCGATGTATGCGTCGTTCTGATAAAGCGCTTTCCGCGTAGGCGAGGAAAGCGACGAGCCTGGGCGAGGGAGATCTCCGGCAAAGGCTGACCGTGCGCGACGTTCCGGCGTCGACCCTGTCGGCTACTCTCGCCTGGTCGGTTGTTACGGCTCGGCCGAGGTGCCCCTTGTGTCAACAGACGTCGCCCGGTGGCTGGTGCCACATGGCGCACTCCAGCCGATGTGGCGAGGAACCTCTCGGACTAACCAACTGCACTGACTACGCCGCCTTGACTTGCGCGTCGCGCTCTACTCGTCGCGGCAACAGCAGCGACACCGCAGTTGCGGCTATCCCCGCGAGTGCGAGGATCCAGAATCCGTAGGTGAAGCCAGCCTCCGCTGGACGGCCGTCGGCTGAGGTGTACGCGCCGACGACAGCTGCCATGATCACGACGCCTAGCGAGCCGCCGATGGTGCGTACATTGGCTGTGACGCCATTGGCCACGCCCGTCTGGTCTGGGCGCACCGCCGCCACGATGACATTTGACATGGTCGAGAATCCGATGCCCAGCGCCACTCCGAGCAGCGACAACGCGGTCAGGACCTGCCACCTGCTGTCGTGCCCGAGAGCGAGCATCACGGTCGAGGCCGCCTGCGCAGCCGACGCCCCGGCGAGCACGGCGCGTGCCCCGTATCGTCGCTGCAGCGCTGCGGCGGCCAAGCCTCCGGCGAACATGGTCACAGTCATCGGCAGCAGGATCAGTCCCGCTTCGGTCACGCTTGCCCCGAAACCGTAGCCAGCGTCGGGTGGGGTCTGCACGTATACCGGCAGGAACGTCATGACCGCGAACAGCCCGATGCCGAAAAGCAGCGACACGAGGTTGGTGGTCCAGACTGCCGTGCGGCGCATCATGCGAAGGTCGATCAGTGGGCGGTCCGAGCGTCTTTCGACCGCGACCCATGCGAACGCCAACCCGGCGGCGCTGACCAACGGGATGATCACTGCGGCAGACGTCCAGCCCCAGCGGGCTGCCTGAGTCAGCGGGACCAGGAGTGCGACCAGCCAGCCGGCCAGCAGGGTGGTGGCCAACCAGCTGACTGGGCTCGGGTAGCGCGATGGCGATGGTGGGATTCCAACCCTGGCAGCTGCGGCCGCTGCGATGCTCAGGGCGGCCGGAATCCAAAACAGCGACCGGATGCCGAAGGCGTCGGTCAGTGGTCCGGCCAGGACGGTGCCAGCGCCGCCGCCGACTGCGGTCAGAGCCGAGACAATGCCGATGACGCCCGGCACTTTCGCCGGTGGCACTTCATCTCGGACGATGCCGAAGGCTAGTGGCAGCACGCCGCCACCAACACCCTGGATGACCCGGCCCACGAGCATGAGTTCGATCCCGGGTGCCATCGCCGACATGACCGATCCTGCCGCGAGGGTGGCAAGCGACGCGACGAGGAGGCGATCCTTGCCGTGGCGGTCGCCCAGTCGGCCGATCACCGGCGTAGCCACCGAGGCGGACAGCAGGAAGGCTGTCATCACCCAGGTCACCAGTGTCGGTGAGGTGTGGAGCTCTTGCTGCAGCGCGGGCAGCACCGGAGTGAGAAACGATTGGAACAACGCGAAGATGAACGCGGCCAACAGAACGATTGTGATGATGGTTCGGGGTGCGGTTGCGTGTTTGCTCGACGATGACGACATGTCTGTCCTGAGGGGTGCTGAAAGCCGGCAATCTGGGTGCAGTGACGGCGGTGGAGCGGCCGGCTCGTGCCCGCGGAGGGTGCGGGCACGAGCCGCCATCGATGAGGTGCCCGTCAGGCGATGTACGCCGGACCGCCGTTGCCCTCGGCCTGGTAGCCGTAGTGGGTCCGCTCAGTGCGGGTGGTCTCCGCGACCGTCCAGGCGTGGTACTTGGTCCACACCGTCGCGCCGGCCAGCCGCTCAGGCCAGGTCTGACCGTTGGAGGTCGTCTTGGTCAGCGTCTTCTCGGTGGCGTAGTTGGCGATCGAGTTGATCCAGTTCTCGGCGCCGACCATCTGGTTCTGCCGGCCCAGTCCCACGACGAATCCCTGCAGCGCCTCGGCGTTGCTCATCTCCCAGAGCGCCTCCTCAGCGAAGCCGAGCAGGTCGTGCCAGTACTCACGCACGACCTCGACGTCCTCCCGGGTGCCCCAGCGGGAGATGTGACCGCCGATGAGGGCCTTGAAGTCGTAGGACAGGATGTCGTCGTGGGCCTGGTAGAACCCGCTGATGTTCTCCGAGACGTCGGCGTGCGCGAAGGTCACCGAACCGGGGCTCACGATGTCGATCTTCGTGAGGACCTTCTGCGCCGGGCCGTAGATGTAGATGTTGCCCGGGCAGTGGTCGGCACCCTTATAGGACAACTCCAGCTTGGTGCCGCCCACCTCGAGGGTCGCGTCGGTGCTGAACGTCTCGGTCGGCAGCGGCCGGTGCTTGTCGGGGAAGCGGGCCAGCAGCTCGCGCGTGATGTCGTGTGCCACGATCTTCACGTTGGGGCCGAACTGGGATGCCGCGCCGATGTGGTCGGAGTGCCAGTGGCTGTAGACCACGTGTGTGACAGGCTCGCGAGTCACTGACCTGATCGCCGACTGCATGTTCTCGCCCAGCCCCGGCGGAGCGTCGATGACGATGACGCCGTCCCCGGTCACCACGAATCCGGCGTCGTAGCCGGCCGGGCTGGTGACCCAGTAGAAGTTGCCGCCGTCGCCGATGTTCTCGGCGTGCCAGCCCTTCTCGTAGAACGACGGGTCGTCAAGGTAGTCGGGCATGAACTGCTTCGGCGAGGGGGCGTTCCCCTCGACCACGGCCTTCGGGAAGCCCCACTTGCTCGGGTAGAAGTCGCCGTACTTGCTGGCCATTCTCTTGCCTTCCTTCTGGTACGTGCAGCCTGAGCGCCGCACGAGCTCGTTGATCGAGTTCAAACTCAGACACTATGTCCGAAAGGCGGTAGTGTTGGATGATCTATGCTGTTTGCCCTTTGAGCGTCCATGACCACCCACTCGGCCGCGGATAAGTGGCTCCATAGAATGATTCTCGGTCAACTCGTTTGCTCAACAATACATCTGCTCGCCAACACGTCTACGTCTCGTGACGTACGTCTCGGGTTGCCACGGAGGCACGATAGGTTGTTGGTCATAACTTTTGCTGCCTACACTATTGGCTGTCCAACTACTTCAAGAGCGGGGAGCACGGGCGATGCCCGATTACGGTCACGAGCTGCTGTTCGGAACCTTCATCACGCCCGGCGCCGACAACCCAGACCGGGCGGTGGCGCTGGCCGAGCTGACTGAAGCAGTCGGCCTCGACCTGGCCACGTTTCAGGGCCACCCGTACAACCCGGGCTTCCTTGACACCTGGACCCTGCTGAGCTGGGTGGCCTCGCGTACCCAACGCCTGCGGGTTTCGGCGAACGTGCTCAACCTGCCGATGCGCCCGCCCGCGGTGCTCGCTCGCGCCGCGGCCAGCCTGGATGTGCTGTCCAAGGGCCGCTTCGAGCTGGGCCTCGGCGCGGGCGCGATGTGGGACGGCATCGAGGGCATGGGCGGCCGCCGCCTGACACCTGGCCAGGGCGTCCAGGCACTGCGCGAAGCCGTCGACATCCTGCGCGGAGTCTGGGACACCTCCAACCAGACCCTGTTCCGGCAGGACGGCAAGTACTACACCGTCCCCGGGATGCGGCGCGGCCCCGCGCCCACGCACGACATCGGAATCTGGCTTGGTGCCTACAAGCCCAAGATGCTCGAGCTGACCGGCGCCGTCGCTGACGGCTGGCTTCCGACGCTCGAATACCTGCAGTCACCGGACCGGTTCGCGGCCAACCGACTTATCGACGAGGGGGCGGAGAGGGCAGGCCGCGACCCGCGCCAGATCCGGCGGCTGCTCAACCTGTTCCAGGTCGACTTCAGCGACAACAGCCGCGGATTCCTGCAGGGTCCGCCTGAACAGTGGGTCGACCAACTGTTGCCCATGGTGCTCGACGAGGGCTTCAGCGCGTTCATCATCGGCCGCGACGACCCGCGGCTCATCCAGACGTTCGCCGAGGAAGTCGCACCCGCGCTGCGCGAGGCCGTCGCCCGAGAACGAGCGAGTTCGGGCACCCCGGGCGGACCGGTCCGTCCGGCGGCCGTGCTAGCCCAGCGCCTGCCCGGCCTCGACTACGACGCCCTGCCCGCTGCCCTGGCCGCCCACGCGGTCGAACCCGGCGACCGCGACTACGAGCGGGTCCGGCACAGCTACATCCGTCGCGGATCACCCGCGCTGGTGCTGCGGCCCGGCGACGCCGCCGAGGTCGCCGAGGCGATCCGGTACGCCCGCGGTCAGGGCGTGCCGCTGTCGGTGCGCAGCGGCGGGCACGGCATCAGCGGCCGCTCGACCAACGACGGCGGCGTGCTTATCGACCTGTCCCGGCTCAACCAGGTCACGGTGCTCGACCGAGCCAGGCGCCTCATCCGCCTCGAGCCCGGTGCCCGTTGGGGCGAGGTCGCCCAGGCTCTCGCGCCGCACGGGCTGGCCATGAGCTCCGGCGACTACGGCGACGTCGGCGTCGGCGGCCTGGCCACCACCGCCGGCGTCGGATACCTCGCCCGCAAGTACGGCCTCACCATCGACCACGTCGTGGCAGCCGAAATCGTCACCGCCGACAGCCGCGTCCTACGCGTGGACGCCGACCACCACCCCGACCTGTTCTGGGCCGTACGCGGCGCGGGCGGCAACTTCGGCGTCGTCACGGCCATCGAACTCGAGGCCTACGAGGTCGCCGACGTCGCCGTCGCCCAGCTCACCGTCGACGCCGCCGACACCGCGAGCCTGCTCACCCGCTGGGGCGCCCGGGTTGAGCAGGCACCACGCGAGCTGAGCAGCTTCCTGTCGGTGTTCGCCGGCCCGACGGGTCCGATCGCCCAGGTCACGCTGGTTTACGCCGGGGACGACGTCGAGGCGGCGCAGGACGCGCTCACCCCGTTCGTCGACATCGGACCGATCCTCGGGCAGCAGGCCCAGCTCGTGCCGTACGCGGCGCTGGTCGCCCCGCCGCACAACCGCCACCACGGCCAGGGCCTCGAGGACACCCGCAGCGGCCTGCTGCAGCACGTGAGCGCCGAGGCCGCGACCAGCATGCAGACGATGATGCACTCCGGCGACGTGTCGGTGCTGCAGATCCGCAGCGTCGGCGGCGCCGTCAATGACGTCCCGCCCGAGGTCACCGCGTATGCCCACCGCCGCCAGAATTTCTCCGTGCTCGCCGCGACCGGCCCTCAGCAGGTGGCCCAGCTGGACAAGCACTGGGCCGACCTGCACTCCCACCTGGACGGCATGTACCTGAGCTTCGAGACGCGCACCAACCCGGAACTGCTGCAGGAGGCGTTCCCCGAGCCGACTCTCAGCCGGCTACGGAAGCTGAAGGCCGAGTACGACCCCGACAACGTCTTCAACCGCAACTTCCCGATCCCTCCGGATCGCGAAAGCGCACAACCACGCTGAGCCGCGGTTCCCGAGTCCGTGACCGGGACCGTCGGGTCCACATCTAATGCCGGCACGCCACCACTCAAGGAAGAGGAACACCATGCAGATACGAGCCGCAGTGTCGCCTGGACCAGGCGAGCGCTTCGCATTCGAAAACCTGCAACTCGACGAACCGCGCGGGGACGAGGTGCTCGTGCGAATCGTCGCAACGGGCATCTGCCAGACCGACGCACACGCCCGCAACGGGCACCTGCCCGTACCGCAGCCGATCGTCCTGGGACACGAGGGTGCGGGTGTCGTCGAGCAGGTCGGCCCCGACATCACCGACCTGCAACCGGGCGACCATGTCGTACTGTCGTTCCAGTCCTGCGGGGTGTGCCCGCAGTGCCTAGCCGGCCACCCCGCGTACTGCGAACAGGCCATGGCGGCCAACTTCTCCGGCGCGCGAATCGACGGAACTCGCGGGCTGCACCGTATCGATTCGGGGGCTGAGGAGGTGTCCGGACACTTCTTCGGGCAGTCCTCCTTCGCCACTCATGCACTGGCCACGCGGCGTAACACCGTCAAGGTCGACAAGGATCTCCCCCTTGAGCTTCTCGGCCCGCTCGGCTGCGGCTTCCAGACCGGGGCCGGTGCGGTGCTCAACTCGTTCGCCATATCCGCTGGAGATACGATCGCCATCTTCGGCGTCGGCGCAGTCGGGTTCGGCGCGCTCATGGCGGCACGTCTGGCGGGAGCATCCACGATCATCGCCGTGGACGTCAACGCACAACGCTTGGCGCTGGCGGCGGACTTGGGCGCCACACACACCATCAACGCTCGGGAATCGGATGTTGCCCGAACCATCCAGGAGATCACCGGCTCAGGTGTCGCGTACGTTGTCGACACCACGGGACGCCCCGACATGCTCAACCACGCCGTCGACGCCCTGCGCCCCCTGGGCCGGGTCGGGCTGGTAGCAGGCGGAGCACCGGACACCGTCGTGCCGGCGGGGAAGCTTGCTTTCGGTAAGACCGTGTCGGGGATCGTTCAGGGCGACGCCGTACCACAGCTGTTCATCCCTCGGCTGGTCGAGCTCTACAGGGCGGGCCGCTTCCCCATTGATCGGTTGGTGCGTTTCTACGACTTCGACGACATCGAGGCAGCGTTCGCCGCGGCTGGCAGCGGCGAAGCCGTGAAACCGGTACTCAAGGTGGCATCTGCCGGAGAGCACGCTACCAAGCCATGAGTGCCGCAACGGGTTGAATTTACCGCCGTCTCAGGCGCGCTACACAACGGAAGGGTGTCCTCATCAGCCGGCACCACCCCAGCCGCAGCGTCGGCACGATCGGCGATGCGGGACACCCTTCCGATCGCGGTAACCCACGATTCCACCACCCCTCGAAGGAAGCGCTGAAGTGAAACAAGAACATCCCCGCACGAACCCGCTGCTGGCGGAGCTTCGCTGGATCCATGATGCACTTCGTCGCGATCTGGCCGCGGTCCGCAAGCTGGCTGACGAGGCCTCTGCCGGCGCACCCGCTGTCCGGCTGCAGCAACGCATGCGAAAGCTGCAGAGCAACGGGCCGCTGTTCCAGATGAAAACCAACTGCTTGCAGTACTGCCACGCCGTGCACCGCCATCACAGACTTGAAAGCGTCCTGCTCTTTCCGGCCGTACGCCGCTCAGCACCACATCTGAAAGCGACCGTGGACAAACTTGAGGCAGACCACGCGCTAGTCTCCGAACTACTCGACCAGGTCGAAGAGGCCGCCCAGGCTCTGAATGGTGAGGACGCGGCGATCCGCAAGAAGCTGGTTACAGCGCTACGCACTCTGTCGGACCACTTGCTGGAACACCTGGCGTTCGAAGAGAAGGCGCTGGCACCGGTGCTGGCAACGTGGAAAAGGTGGCCACACGGCTGACCTCTCATGGGCCGATGACGTCGTGGGCCTCCCGGCCGTGGCCACACCGGGTTCATCGTCGAAATCCCGGAGGCCTGCGGGCGACTCGAGTTGCCGGAGACTTCGGGGCGCGCATCCTGACGGGCTGCCGCCTGATCGCTTGACGGACCGACAGCAGGGGGCGGGCGCGCCACGTCGACGACGCGGGGCTGCTGGTCCGAATCAGGCAGCCCGAGACGCCGGGTCGATAACGCTCTCCACGGCCAGGCAGGGGTCAGTGCCCGGCGCGGCGCTCACGATCGCCTCCGCCGCCCGCTCGGCCGACTCACGGAAACCCGCACGTTGCTCCGGCGACAGACCACCCAGCACGTAATCCTCCGCACGAGCGACCCGCTCTTCGGCGTCGGCCAGAACCCTGCGGCCCTTCTCCGTGGCCACGATGCGACGAGCCCGCCGATCGCGCGGGTCCAACTGCCGCTCGATCAGACCAGCACCCTCAAGGTCGTCGATCACATAGGTCAACACGCTACGGTCGATCACCAACCGAGCAGCCAGGGCACCCTGCGTAGGAACATCCTCGTGCACCACCACAGCGAGAATGTGATACCCGCGGCTGCCGTGCGGAAGATCCTGCAGCGCCTCCTCGACGAACTCCTGCCACCGGCGCAGCACCATGCCGAGCGACCAGCCGAAATTGACTCCACGCTCACGATCGGCCGGGGGCACGTCTGCAGCTGACATGCCCTTGACTATACCACGCTATGTTGATCACAATATCGGTTTATATGCAAAAGGTTTCGGAGCACACATATGTCCGGAAGGGTGAGCTGACTACCCCACCGAGCGGATCGGCCCATACACAGCATCGGCAGCCATCCCGACGAAGGTTCGTCACACCTGTTGGAACCGAACCGACCTCGCGCCCCATACGGTCCCTACATTGAGCCCGTCGGCCAGAAACGCACGAACAGCACCGGTCACCGCCCGGGACGACCGCGGTCCACCAGGTGGGCCAGGGCCTGTGAGTAAGCAATCCCACCGGCACCGGCAGGGTCGCTCCGAACAACAACGCCGCACCATGGGTCGTCTCTTCTGCACAAAAAGATCGTTGCGAACACCTTCTGGTCCAGAGGGTGATCTGGCAACGACCCGTCGCCATCTGTTTCAGGGTTGCACCGAGCCGGCAGACGATCGTGGTTCAGCCGGCCCGGCGCATCCAGGCCCGCAGCCCTCCCCGCGGCATCGGGCGACTGCCCAGCGATGCTCAGCTGCAGGTGTTGAGCATGCTCTGCAGGGCCGACTTCTCCGACGACTGCAGGGTCAGGCCCCAGTTGTACTTCACCGTGATCCACATCTTGCTGTAGGTGCACCGGTACGAGGCCAACGGCGGCTGCCACGTCGAGGGGTCCTGATCACCTTTAGCCTGGTTCACGTTGTCGGTCACGGCGATCAACTGCGGCCGAGAGAGGTCGTTGGCGAAGCTCTGCCGGCGGCTGGTGGTCCACGAGCTGGCACCGGAGCGCCACGCCTCCGCCAGGGGCACCACGTGGTCGATGTCGACGTCCGAGGCCGCCGTCCAGGTGGCCCCGTCGTAAGGGCTGTACCAACGACCCGACGTCGCCGCGCAGGAGCCGTCCACCACCACGGACGTGCCGTCGCGCTTGAGGACCTGTTCCCGGGTGTTGCAACTGCCGCTGATGGTGATCCAGTGCGGGAACAGGTCCCGCGAATAGCCACTGGTCGAACCCTGCGCGGCCACCGTCAACGCATTCAGCTGCGACTGCGCAGTCGCCTTCGACGGGATACCCGGCGGGGTGGCCGACGCCGGGGTGCCGGCGACGCCGACGAGGCACACCCCAGCGAGGGCGGCGACCGTCATGGCCGCCGCTCGGGTGCGGCCTCGCGTGAGGTGATCGAAGAGTTGAGTCAGTCGCATCGGGGCCTCCTCAGCCGTCCATGAGACGTTGACGATCTCCGATGAGTATGGCCGGGCTCGGGTCATCTCGTAACAGGCAGAAAGCCTTGAACTGAACTCTCACGCCGGCAGGCGCCTACAGGCCGGCGGAGCCGGTCGACGACGCGACGGCTCGACCTGTCGCGGTCCGCCGGGGAGGCGGGCGTGGAGCCGGTCGCCGACGCGAGATGGGCCGGGCCGGCGACGTAGAATCCTCGCCGGTCAGCCGGGTGACGGGGACACCGGCGTCGAGTGCAGACGCGATCATCTGGCGGACCGGCATCATTGCGGCTGACGGCCTCCGGCCTTGTCCGAGCAGATAACGCTGGATAGGGCACCGCAGGTCACGACGAGAGCCACCTGACCTGCCCGACCACCGTGCGGCAGCCGGTGGCCTCGACAGCCGAGCTGAGCCTCGAAGCCGCCGGCTGCCGGCGACTGCCGCTGCCGGTGCTGCGGCAGCGGTATGGTCCGCGCTCGCTCGGCACTACATCCGTCTGCGACGTGGCGTGGGTGGCTGTGGGCGACTTGCCAGTTGTTGACGGGCTGGCTCGTGCGGTGTCCACGAACGGTCACCGGCTTGTGGTGGTGTTGTCGATCCTCGCCTTGCGGGACGAGCGACTCCCTCCCGAGGGCGGGAAGGGCCTCCTCGGGTCAACTGATCCTCGCACCGCCCGGGCGGGCGGCGGTGCCGACGTGGACGGCGTTGCGGACGTGCCGCGTCGCAGCAGGGTGGTTGTTGCTGGCGGTGTTGGCGAGTCTGATCACGGCGGGGGCTGATCAGCACGAGGAGCCCGACATCGCGCCCTTCGGGTCGACGCCGACCGCGCACGCCCCCAGCGCCGGAACGACGACCGCCGCAGGAGCCGGCAACTGGAACGCCGCAGGCCCGCATTCCGAACACGTCATGTCCCGCATATCGAAGGCGACCCTCCTCGCGGAACGAAACGGCGCCAGCTAACGCTCGCTGCGGCCGTCGTCAGACTCGGTTTGCCGGGGTGGGCAGACAGCGCGACACCATCAGCTCTGCTCGCATCGCGATCACGACGAGTGGCTCAGTCCTTCGGATTCTCCATCCGACCGACCCTGGTCTGCAGGTCGGCGAGCTGGGTCGACTCAGCACCGTTCCGTGCCTCCAGCGCGGTGCGGGCCTGCGCCCGTCGGTGTCCCAGAATCAGCCAGGTCAGAGCGGTTGCGAGCCCGGCGAGGATCCAGATGAGCGCGATCAGTTCGTAGAACTCCACCGTTGCCTACCTAACTCGCCCGGAGGCGCAGCTCGCGACGGGAGGGGGAAGATCCGCTTTCTGCCGGGAAGCTAACACGTGCCCGCCACCCGTTCAATCGGCCCGATCCGGCCCTTCCCCGGCGCCATCGGAACCGCCTCGGGCGACGGCGGCGCTGACGGGTGCGGGTCCGTCGACAGGAGGGTCCCGGCGGCGGCCACTAGGGCCACCACACCGGCCGGTAGGGCCAGCTCGATGTTCGGTGCGAAGGCAGGGCTGTGGTTCGTCGGCAGGTTGGCGAGCTTCTCGGCCGCGCTCGCGCCGGGTACCGCCCGCCATTGACGTGGCCCGACGGTGCCGAGCATCCAGTAGCTGCTCGGGATTTCTCCGGCCGTCAGCAGGGGAAAGTCCTCGGACGCGAGGGAGGGCGGCCACCACCCGACCCGTTCGGGCCCGAACATCCGCTCGTGGGCGGCCCGCACCTGGGCGGTCGCGCCCGGATCCCCCACAAGGGAGGGTGAGCGCGACACGACACGTATCGTCGGCTCCCGCGGGCTGCCGGCAGCCTCGCAGGCCGCCCGGACAGTGCGGGTCACGCTGCTCACCACCCGATCCAGCGTCGCCTCGTGCAGCGCCCGGATCGTCACGCCAAGGTTGGCGTACTCGGCGATGACCCCCGGATGGTGACCGGCGCGCAGCGTGCCGACGGTGAGCGCCACCTGCTCGGCCGGGCTGACCTGACGGGCCACCACGGCCTGCAGCTGCACGACGATGGTCGCGGCGAGCACCACGGGGTCCACGCACAGGTGTGGGGTGGCGGCGTGCCCACCCCGGCCGGGCACGGTGATGTCCAGGGTGACGCAGCCGGCTGTCATGGGACCGCTGCCGTGGGCGACCATGCCTGCCGGTAGTGGCGCGGCGTGTTGGGCGAGGAGCAGGTCGGGGCGGCCGAACCGCTCGTAGAGGCCGTCGTCGAGCAGCGCCGCCGCACCTCGCATGGTCTCCTCGGCCGGCTGCCCCAGGATCAGCAGTGTTCCTCGCCAGCCGCCCCTGTCCCGGGCCAGGTGGGTGGCGGCGCCGACCGCCGCGGCCAGGTGCAGGTCGTGCCCGCAGGCGTGCATGACGGGCACGGTCCGGCCGTCGGCGTCCACGCCGGTCGCGGTGCTGGCGTACGGCAGGCCGGTCTGCTCGGCGACCGGCAGCGCGTCCAGCTCCGCTCGTATCAGCACGCACGGGCCGACCCCGTTGGCGAGGACACCGATGACACCGTGGCCGCCGATGCCGGTCGTGACCTCAGCGCCGATCCCCTGCAGTGCGGCCGCGAAACGGGCCGCGGTGCGCTCCTCCATTCCGGAGAGCTCCGGGTGTTCGTGCAGGTCGCGGTAGAGCCGGGTCGCGTCGGCGACGATCTCCGGATCGACCGTCAGGCCGCTGCGGCGGGTAGCGGTCCGCGTTGCGGGTGGTGCCATGGAGCCAGCCAAGCCGAGGCCGCTGTCACACCGCTGACATCACCTGACAGCGGTTTGCGCCCGCGGCCGTGGGCGATCGGTGAGCGTGGTGAGGTGTGCTTGCGGCGGGGCCGGACGAACCGGCCGGACACCGACCGTTAGGAGTCATCATGGCGCCCGAGACCGACCTCAACGCGCTCGCCGAGGAGATCCTGGAGCTGGAGTCGGAGACCTTCGCGATCTCCGACTACGCCGACGCGTCCGAGGCGATCCTCGCCTCCTGCTCCTCGTCGGGCACCACCTCGACCTGCAGCAGCACCACCTCCACCACCAGCTGCTCGGCCTGACCGATTGCGGCACGGCGTCGGGCCGCCCAGCGGGCGGCCCGACGTTTGCGCGTGCCCGATCCGGTGCTCACCGCCGCGTACGTCACCGGCACCGCGCGGCGACTGCCCTGCTACGGGAACGGGTGCGGCACGAGGCGCAGGTCGGCGTCGGTGAGTTCGGCGTCGGCGAGGCCCGCCGCCGCGGGTGCCGCCCGTAGCCGCGGCAGGTGTGGAGCCCGCTGCCGGATCCAGCCGAAGTCGATCGGTAGCAGGCCGGGCACGATCATGCAGACCGAGCTCAGGCCGAGCGTCTCCTGCTCCGGCGTGGTCTGGTCGACCATGATCGCCTCAAGTCCCTGGGCGCGCAGCAGATCGAGCACGTGGTGCAGGTCGTCGCGCAGATCCCGGGTGCCCGGGGCGCGGTAGCCGGCGAAGAGCTGCCCGGCAGGCAGCGTCTCACCGCCGTGGAGGTAGCTTTCGGCGTGTACGGCCATGCGCGGCAGGCCGAAGAGGGCCGAGTGGTCCGGCAGCCGACGGACGAGGCTGTAGTCGTCGGCCATCCGTTCCAGCTCAGGTCGACGTCGGCGCACCGTGGCGGGCTGGTGAGGGATGTAGGTGAGCGCCTCGGCGAGCGCCGCGGCCACCGCCTGCTGCGGGTCGACGTGCGCCGCGGCGGCGAACGACAGCAGACCGGGGCCGCCGTCGTGGCGGACGGCGAGGCTGGTGACCACGGGTACGTCCAGGTCGATGCGGTTGTCGAAGGCGTAGAGGCGGTAACCCTGCAGCTCGGCGCGATCGGCCATCGCCCGGACTGCCGGCGGGCAGCCGTCAAGGTCGATGCGGGGCAGCGTGAGGTTGCCGTACCAGGCGAGCAGGAACGCGTCGCGCTCGATCAGCTCCAGCAGCCCGAACAGGGCGGCCTCCTCGAGGCAACTGCCGGTGGCGCAGCCGCTGGAGGAGGAGAGCAGGAAGGTGTCGCCCGCGGCCGGCGAGCTGTAGAAGCAGAGCCGGCGGGGCACCAGTACGGGCTGGCCCGTGTGCAGGTTGCGCCCCCACACCCAGGGGATCGGCCGCTGCGGGTCGAATCGGCGCAGGATCGGGTCGCTGTCGTACACGGCGTCGGGGTAGCTGCCGCAGGCGTCCGGGTGCAGCGCCGCCGCGCCGAGGTCGGCGTACGCGGCGATGACCGGGGTGACGTTGCGCCGGCGGTGGGTGCCCGCGTACCGCTCCAGCCCTTCCAGGTAGGCCAGCGACCGACTCGCGTCGTAGCCGCTGGCCTGGCCGCTGAAGGAGACGTCGAGCAGGCCGCCGTAGCCGCGGATGAAGACGCTGCCGGTCACCGGCGCGGTCGTCGGCGAGGTGATGGTGAGTTGGGTGCCCGCGCCCAGTGCGCCGCAGACCGGGTTGACCAGCGCGGCCTCCGGCAGCGGATAGCTGCCCGGTGTGCGCAGCCGGTAGGTGTCGGGGTGCGGCTTGAGTCGGGGCTCGGGCGCGAGCATCGGACTGTCGGGGGTGTCGGGCTGCGGGACTGCGCAGGAGGGGCAGCGGGGCTCGGCCAGCAGGGGGTAGCTGCGGACGCACAGGCTGTTGAGGTCGAGCTGGCTGACGCGGGGCAGCGGGGTGCTGTGCCGGTCCCAGCTTGGCGGCGGTGGCAGCGGCGGGCCGGCGTGGATGGCGCGGTGCAGATCCCAGACGGCGTCGAGCTGGTAGGCGGTCAGCTGCGGCCACGGTCCGACCGGGGTCATCTGCTCGCCGACCTCCAGGGCGTCGCGCTCGCTGCGGGTGCGCAGCCGCTGCCAGCGGATGGCCAGGCAGTGGCCGCAGCCCCTGCCCGCCGCGCCTGTGTACGGGCCGATCAGCACGGCGGTGGCGCTGAGGTGCACGGTGGCATCGCGGCGGTGCGGCTGTGCCGCGGCGGGCGCCGCGAGCGCGTCGATGTCTCCCAGCGTCACCACCCGCGGTTCGCTGCCGTGCGGCTGTGCTGTCCAGCGGCGACGCAGGTGTTCCCGGAGCCGGGCCGCGGCGGCGGCGAGCGGGACGGGGCGCGCTGCCGCCGCCGCGGTGGCGGTCATGAGTCGTTGCTCCAGCGGAACGTGCGCACCCCGATGAGCGCGAACGCGACGGCGAAGGCGACCAGCGCGCCGCAGGAGATCAGGTAGTCGGTCATGGTGCCGAAGCCGGTGAAGGCGTAGGCCATGCCGTCGTTGACGTATCGCAGCGGCAGCGCCCGGGAGATGCCCTGCAGCCAGCCCGGCATGAGCTCCAGGGGGTAGAACGACCCGGAGAGGAAGGCCATCGGCACCACGATGCAGTTGGCGATCGCGGCGACGGCCTCTGCCGTGTTCGCCCGGGAGCCGACGATCAGGCCGAGGGCGAGGAAGGCCGTCACCGCGAGCAGCATGGTCGGGATGGCCAGTGGCCACGTCGGGTCCGGGCGCATGCCGAAGACCGGCAGCATGGCGACGCCGACGAAGAGCAGGCTCTGCGCGACCCCGATGCCGAGGGCGACGACGTAGCGGGAGCCGATCACCGACCAGAGGCTGGTCGGTGAGAGCCGGATGATGCGCAGCAGGTCGTCGTTGCGCCACTGCATCAGGGTGAACGACACCCCGAAGAGGGCGGCACTGGCCAGACCCCAGGACAGCACGCCCGGGGCGATGTAGTCGACGTAGCCGCGGCCGGTGTCGCCGACCTGCTGGTTGCGGAAGATCAGCCCGAAGATGACGAGGAAGACCAGGGGGAAGGCGAAGGTGAAAAACAGCGTCGTGGCGTCCCGGACGGTCGCCTTGTAGGTGGCTCGGGACAGTGCGGCGTATGCGCTCATGCCTGCGGCGCTCCGATCAGCTCGAGGTAGACGTCTTCGAGGGTGGCCGGTCGGGTTTCCACATCGTCCAGGTCGGCCTCGGCGCCGAGGGCGGCGAGCACCCGCGCGGTGTGCGAGGTGCGCAACACGAGCGTGTCGTCTTCGACGGCGACGCCGTCGACGCCGTCGAGGTTGCCGGCCTGCTCGGGGCTGAGCCGGCCGGCGGGGACGACCAGGCGGGTGCCGATGCCGGAGCGGGCGATCAGCTCGCGAGGGCTGTCAAGGGCGAGGACCCGCCCGGCGGAGAGGATCGCGACCCGGTCGCAGAGCCCCTGCGCCTCGTCGAGATGGTGGGTGGTGTAGACGATGGTCTTGCCGATCGTCTTGAGCTTGCGCAGCATCTGGCCGAGGTCACGGCGGGCCTGCGGGTCCAGTGCGGCGGTGGGCTCGTCCAGGAAGATCACCTGGGGGTCGTGCACGAGCGCCGAGGCGATCGCGAGGCGCTGGCGCTGGCCGCCGGAGATGTTGGTGACCCGGATGTCGCCGGAGTCGGTGAGCCCGACCAGCTGCAGCGCCCGCTCGGCGGCGGTCGCGGGCAGGCCGTAGAGGGCGGCGACCGTCACGAGGTGCTCGCGGGCGGTCAGCCGGGTGAAGAACGCCGAACGCTGGGTCTGCACACCGATCAGGGGCAGCAGGTCGAGGTTGCGCGGGGCGGGCGACCTGCCCAGCACGGTGACGCTGCCGGTGTCGGGGATGCGAAGGCCCTCGATCATTTCGATGAGCGTGGTCTTGCCCGCCCCGTTGGGCCCGAGCAGACCGAAGAACTCGCCACGGCCGATCGAGATCGAGATCCCGTCGACCGCTCTCACCTCGCCATACGACTTGCTCACGGCGTCCAGCTCGATCGCTGGACCGTCGGTGGGTGACATCGGCTCGCCTTTCACTGGTTGTCCTGATGCAGCGGTTGCGGTGGGGTCCGGTCCGCGGGGCGGTCCCGACGTGGCCGGGCCAGCCAGCCGGCGATCGTCAGGCCGACGATCGCGGCGGGCGGGACGTAGGAGAGTGCGCCGAGGACGGGGCGCAGGAGCGCACCGCCGACGCCGATCACGACGGTGGCGACGGCCGCGACGGCGAGCAGCCACCACGCGGCGAACAGTCCGAGGTGGACGGCAGTCCGTCGCGGGTAGCGGGGGCCGGGCCGGCGCACCAGCCGCCGCAGGAGCGTCGTCAGGTAGCGGCGACTCTCGGGGGCCAGGTTCAGCAGGCCCAGCAGGTGACTGACGATCTTGTAGCCGTCCAGCGGCGGCAGCGGGACGAGGTTGACCAGCGTCTGGGCGGCACCGACCAACACGTACGCGCTGAAGAGCCGGTCGGCGAAGGCACCCGGCAGCGCCGCGAGGGCAGCACCGACGACCAGCAGGACCAGTCCGTTCGCCACCGCGCCGGCAGCGGCGATCATCACCTGGTGGGATCGACGCGGCAGGTACAGGTAGTCCTCGATCTTGCAGGTCAGGGTGATCAGGTTGATCCGGTTGACGGTGGCGCCGACGTGGACGGCTACCAGCGCGTGGGCGAACTCGTGCAGCGCCGCGCCGAACCAGGCCAGCAGCGTCAGCGCGAGCAGGGCGACCGGGTCGGTGAAGGCGGGGCGGGCGGCCTGCCAGAGCGGGCCCAGCCGCAGCCCGACGACCGCCAGCAGGGCGGCGACGAGTACGGCGAGCAGCGCGAAGACCGCCGGACGCAGCAGCCACCGAAGCCGGTGCGCCCACCATCCCAGTACGCCGAGTGGTGCCGGGCCGTCGGGCGTGGGCTCGCTGTCGTTGCCTGCGGCACCGGTGGGTTGTGTGGACAGCAGGTCGCGCTCGTGCAGCAGCCACAGCAATCGGGTCCAGTGCTCGTCGCCGAGGCGCCGGCCGTACTCGGCGGCGTACTCGGCGCCGACGTCGGCCAGGGATCGGGCGCCATCGAGGCGGCGCAGCAGGAACTGCTCCTTCGGTGCGATCTCGAACGCCCGGCCGCTGAGCCGGTCCTTGATCAGGTAGACCGTGTCGGGGCCGCGCCGCAGGGGCCGCGAGAAGATCAGATCTTCGCGCAGCCGGGGACGTTTGGCCAGCAGGCCGGATCCGCTCACGCCGGCACCGCCGGGTCGCGCAGCACGCGGGCGAGCAGGTAGGACAGGTACGCCTCGTCGCGGATGGTGGCGTGCAGCCGGTTGTTGGTCATGTGCAGGTACGGCGAGAGCAGCGACGCGAGCGCCTCTCCCGGGTCGGTGATGACCCGGTCGTCACCGCCGCTCCACGCGCTGATGACCAGGTCACCGGAGCGGGCCAGTGCGAGCACCTTCTCCCGCAGCTTCACAGCGTGCTCCGCCCACCCGCGCAGGAACCCGGGCAGACGCTCGGTTTCGCCCCGCGCGACGAGGGTGAGGATCTGGCGCGCCCGCCGGCCCAGCTCCCCGGCGACGCTGTCGTACATCCGGGTGTACTCGTCGACGCCGATCAGGCTAGTGCCCGCGAAGGCGTGGTGCCAGAAGTGGTGGTACCGGTCAAGGAACGCGATCAGTTCCTCCCGGTCGGGCAGAAACGTGCCGGCGAGCACCGTCATCAGCTGCGCGGCGGTGCCCAGCAGCACCGGGCGCAGGTGCAGGTTCATCGACGAGATGGCCCGCAGCACTGTATCGCTGGAGTGCTGGAAGTGCCACTCGGCGATCTCGATGCCCGCCGGGCCGCCGTACTTGCCGTACTCCGGCTCGTAGGGCCGGTAGCTGTAGGAGTTGTTGGGTTGCAGCAGCATCTGCCCGTTGGCGTCGATCAGCTGCGCCGGTCGCCCGTCGGGGAACTCCAGCGCGAAGAGGATGTCGTAGAGCTCCCGCAGGTAGCCGGTGCCCATCGCGTACAGCGCGGGGCGGGTGGTGAGGAACCGGCTCACCGCCGCCTCGGCGCGCTGGCGCACCGCCGGCTCATCGGCCGGTGTGCGCGGCCGCAGCCGCAGCCGCACGTGGGGCCCCTCCAGCCAGTAGTTGATGAAGAAGTGACCGGCGAGCAGATTATGCTCGGTCAGCTCCCGGATCAGCGGCGCCACGCACTCGACCAGCAGCGGCTGCGGGTTGGCCGCGTAGAAGACGTGCAGCGCGAGCCACTGCCCACGCGGGTCCGTGGCGCGCTCGACGGCGGTGGGCACTGCGGCGGACGTGGTCATGGGGTCTCCCTGTCCTCGGTGCGGAAGGTTTCCACGGCCAGCTCGCTGACGTGTCCGCCGCGCTCGCCGTGGGCGGCCAGTTCGTCGGCGGCGGGCAGCAACTCGCGCAGGACGAGCCGGTCGTGCGGCCCGTCGAGGCTGGCCCGCAGCGCCTGCACCGACAGTGGGCTGCCGAAGTCGACGTACTGCGGTTTCGGGTTGGTCAGCAGTTGTGCCGGGTCGGCCGGGTAGACGGTGGCGAAGACCTGCTCGGGGATGCCGTGGCGGGCCTGCCACCGACGCCAGTCGAGGAACGCCGCCGGGTCGGCGCCGGGATCGCCCGCGTCGGGCAGGTCGCGTACCCGTACCGACCAGCTGCGCCGGCTGAGCACGACGTTGCCGGCGCGCAGCCGGGGCCGGGTGGTGACCCCGTCAGCGGCGGCACCGGCGGGCACCCCGCGCCACACGTCGAGGCGCACCATCGACGCGGGCGACAGCAGCATCAGCGTGCGCGGGATCTGCGGCAGCGCCATTGGCACCAGGTAGCCCAGGTAGACGGGGATGACCTCCCGGTCGAGCCGGGTGGAGCGCAGCACGATCCGGTCGGTCTTTGGGTCGTGCACCAGGTAGAGGTCGTCGAGGGTGAGTTGCCGTTCGGGTGGGGCGCTGCTGGTCTCGGCGGGGCAGACGATGACGTAGTCGGTGAGCCGGTCGTGCAGGTTCAGGTTGGTGGTGGCCGCCCCTCCGGTCAGCTCGGCGAAGACCACGCCCGGCGGGGTGATCTCGGCCGCCTGGGCGCGCAGCCGTTCGGCAAGGCTCGGGGTGTCGGCGTCGAAGCAGTGGGTGAACCGGCTGAACGGGAAGCAGACTCCGCCGAAGGACTGGTTGAGCACCAGCAGCGGGTCGGTCTCCCGCAGCGCCAGCTGCACGAAGTGCCCCTGCGGGTGGACGCCGCCGTTGGTCTGCCCGAGCAGCGCGCCGACCTCGTCGAGCAGGTCGGCCGGCAGTGACAGCTGCGCGCACTGCGGGTCGGCGCCCGCGAGCGCGGCCAGCCGCGCGGCGAACAGTTGCCGCGCCTGGTCGAGCGCGGTCATCTCGGGCCGGCCCAGCCAGTTCTCCTCCGGGGTGTAGCTGTCGTCGTCGGCGAACGGGCGCCGGCCCGCGGTGTAGGAGGAGTACTGGTCGTAGAGGTCGTCGTGGAAGTCCTCCACCAGCCGCAGCAGGTCGTCACAGCGGCCGCCGACGCCGAAACGGGCCAGGAAGAAGCCGTGGAACATGATCCGGTGCGGCAGGTTCTGGTCGAAGGCGGGCAGCACCCGTTCGACGGCGGCGAGGTCCGCGCCGACCAGCCGCTGCCAGGGTTCGGCAGCGACGGCGACGGGATCGCCGGCGACCCGGCTGTCCTCGTACAGCAGCGTCTGCGGCAGGGTCGGATCGTGCTCCCCCAGCGACCTCATGGTCGCGCGCAGCGCGGAGCGCAGCCGGTGCTGCAGCTCGCGGCGCTGCGCGAGGTCGCCGTGGCGGTAGGCGTCGACCAGCTCGGTGATCTCGTCGAGCTGGCCGGCGAGTTGCGCGGCCCACGGCCGGCCGAGCTGCGCCAGGGTGGCGGCCAGGGCTCGCATCGGGTCCGCGACGTGCACGTCGGTGTCGAGGCCGACCAGTCGTAGCATGCCCAGCCGCAGCAGCGTCGACAGGTACGCCTCGCCGTCGTCTCGCCCGGCGCCCATGCCGGCGCAGAGCCGGTCCACCAGGTCGGCGCAGCGCATCGTGGCGCGCCCCTGAAGCAGCGCGGTGACCTCGTCCAAGACGCCGCTGCGGCGCAGGAAGAACAGCCCGTCGCGGACCGAGTCGAAGCTGACCGCGGCGCTGTCGTCGCCGGCGGTGACCCAGTGGCGCACGTAGCGGATCCGCTCGGCGTCGCGCCGCCACCCCGGGCTCAGCGCCACCGACAGGTCGCCGCGCCGCCGCGGGTCGGCGCTGATCAGGTCGGCGAGCCGGGCGACCAGGACGACGTTGAGCCGGACATGCCGCTGCCAGCGCTCGCCGACGGTGATCGGAAACCCCGATGCGCCCTCGGTGAAGCGGCCCAGGGCCACCGCGGTGAAGGTGCTGAACGGACTGGTCTTGCAGGCGGTGCGGTACAGGTAGGACAGCAGCGAGCGCTCGACGCGGCGGGTCCGCTTGTTGGCCGGGGCATCCGGCGGCGGCGGGGCCCCGGCGGCGAGTTGCTCGTCGAGGGTGGGTGAGGCCAGCTGCAGACCGCCGCGCAGGCGCGGTTCGTCGGCCAGCCGCCACAGCTGTGCGCGGGCCCGGGTGACGTCGGCGGCGAAGATCGCGCGGCCCTCGTCGTAGCGCCGCGCGAGCTGCGCTCGCCGCTGCAGCCAGCGACGCACGGCGGGGAGCGCCTGCGGTCGGGCCTGCTCGACCGCGGCCAGCGCCGGCTCGGGCGCGGCCGGCAGAACGTTGCCGAAGATCTGCCGGCGCAGTGTCAGCAGCCGTCGCCGGGCCGCGGCGTCCTCGTTGTCGTTGACCAACTCGTAGAGCAGGTGGCTGAGCTGCTCGCCGTCGGCGGCGAGCTGCTGTTCCAGGGAGAGCACGTCGTCGGCCCAGGCGCACACCGTGGGGCAGCGCAGCGGGTCGACCGTCGACAGCGGCAGGCCGGCGATCCGGGCGGTGAAGTAGGCGCCGGTACGCCAGCCGGCGGGTGCGGCGGCGCGCGGCGGAGTCGGCGACAACACGGCCGGGTTCACCGCAGCTCGTAACGGTAGTCGCCGAGGTGCCCGCGCTCGTCGCCGGCGAGCATGATGAGCAGCGGGAACTCGTCGTTCTCGGTCAGCCTCAGCTCCTCGAGGTAGGAGACGCTGTCGAAGCCCAGCGCGACCCCCGCACCGAGGCCCAGCGCGGCGGCGGCGGTGTAGAAGCTCTGGGCGATCGCGCCGACGGTGGCGTTGACGAGGTTGTAGCCGCGCTCGCCGGTGGCGTCCAGCACGGCGTGTGTCCGCACCGTCGGGACGAGCACCACCGCGGCCTGCTCCAGGTTGTAGTTGGCCAGGAAGTAGTTGCGTTGCAGAAACGCCCCCGGTGGCCCGTCGGTGACGGCGACGAGGCTGTGCTCCTGCGGGTCGTAGGCGTAACCCCCGGCGGGCACGTCGGCGACGTGGTTGACGAAGGCGTAGATCCGGGCCAACGGCCGGTCGGCGGGACCGTCGATCTCGGACGGCACGGTGCTGGCCCCGGTGGCCCGCAGCAGTGCGGCCAGCTGCGGGGCTGCCATCGCCCGGCGGTGCAGGAACCGCCCGAAGCTGCTGCGGCGGGCGGTGAGGGCGGCCTCGACGGGCAGCGGCATCGGCGCGGCCGCGGGCAGCGGCAGGCGGGGCCCGCCCGGGGCCGGGTGGGCGCCGGCGGGCGCCAGGGAGCCGGTGGCGGGCCGGTCGACCGCGGCGGCGGTGCTGCGGTTGATCCTGTGCAGGGTGTCGAAGCGGAGCTGGGTCCGGGAGCGCTCCTGGTCGTGGTGGCGCACCCGGACCGTCGCTGGCGGCGGGGCGGACTGCGGCGGCCCGGCGGCGGGCGACGGGCCGTCGGGTGCGGCCCAGGTCAGCGGGACGACGGCGAACAGCGCCTCGTCGTCGAGGGCGAGCCCGAGCAGGTCGGCGACGGCGGCTTGGTCGAACCAGAGCACCGGGCGGATCTGGCGGCCCTGGGCGCCGGCCCACAGCCGCCAGGTCTGCAGCAGCGTTCCCACATCCATCGTCACGGCGTGGTACGAAAAGTTGTTGTACTTGAAGGCGTTCTGCCAGTACTTCACCCCGATGACCAGGAACTGGCGGGCGGGGCGGGGCGGGTCCACCGCCGCGTTGACCCGGGCGCTGACATCGCCGGTGAGCAGCCGCTGCATCGCGTGCCGGGCGTGGGCGTAGTAGTAGACGCCCGGGGTGACCCCGGCGCCGGGTCCCGCGATCCAGTAGACGCTGCACGGGTAGAGGCCGCCGCCGGAGGCGGTCGCGCGGTGCCAGTTGGCGTGGGCGTAGGACGGCAACGCGGCCAGGTCGGTGTTGGCCTGGATGCCGAGCCGCCGTCCGAGCAGTCCGTATGAGTGGTACAGCAGGCCGGCCAGCAGCGGCAGCGTGAAGGGCTCGTCGGCGTCGCCCGGGCCGCGCAGCGCGGTGTCCAGGTCGACGCCGCTGGCCGGCGGGGCGGGCAGCGCGAACGTGCTCGCCTTCGGGTAGTACTTGCCGCGGCGGGGTGCGTCGCCCCAGTCGGGGGTGAAGTCGACCGGAGGCATCGGTTCACGGCCGCGGCGCAGGATCGCGGTCGCGTACGCGTGGGCGAAGCCGGGATTGTCAGGCGTCATGGCATGCACCTCACGGGAACGGGTGGGGAACGAAGTGGATCTCGTCGTCGCGCAGGTCGCGGTCGAGCAGCCCGGCGGTGCGAAACGCGGTCCGCAGCCGCCGCGTGTGCGGGGCGCGTTGGCGCAGCCAGCCGAAGTCGATCGGCAGGAGCCCGGGCACCACGACACTCGCCGTCGCCAGGCCCAGATCACGCTGTTCGGGCGTGCTCTGGTCCACGGCGATCACGTCGAAGCCCTGCGCGGTCACCGTCTTCAGGCAGCGTTCGAGGTCGTCGCGCAGGTCGTCGGTGACCGGCGGAGCGGGGCGGTCGCGCTCGTAGAGCTCGGCCATCGGCGCCGGTCGGGGTCCGCGCCGCAGCAGGAACGCCGCGTGGTGTGCCATCTGCGGCAGGCCGTAGAGCAGGGGGTGGTCGTGCAGGCCCTGCACCTGGGCGAAGTCGGTCACCATGCGGCGCAGCCGCGGCTCGTCGGCGCCGGCGCGGACCCGGACCATGACCGAGTCGGTGGCGATCTCGCACAGCGCCGCGGTGATCGCGGCCTGCGGGTCGAGGCTCGCCCCGCCGCCGAAGGCCAGGGCGCCGAGGCCGCCGTCTGCGCGCACGGCCACCGCCGTCACCACGGGGATGTCGAAGGTCATCCGGGTGTCGAAGAAACGGGCCTGGTAGCCGTACATCGCCAGCCGGTCGATCATCATGCGGGTCTGCGGCCGGTCGATGCTGTCCGGGTCTATCTCCGGCAGCGACCGGCCGCCGTACCAGGCCAGCAGGAACGCGTCGCGTTCGATCGCCTCCATCAGGCCGTGGTAGACCGCCTCCACCAGCGAGGCTCCGGAGGCGCAGCCGTTGGAGGTCTCCTGCACGAAGCGCTCCTCGACGCTCGCCGCGTGGTAGTAGACGAGGATCTCCGGCACCAGCACCGCGCGCTGCTCGCGCAGCGACCAGCCCCAGACCCAGGTGATGGGCCGGTCCGGGTCGAAGCGGTGCAGGTATGGGTTGGCCTGGTAGAACGCGTCGGTGTAGAGCCCGCACTCCCGCGGGTCCAAGGCGTCGTCGCCCAGCTCCCGCAGGGTGGCGGTGACTGCGGTGCGCTTGCCGCGCGGGCGCAGGCCGGCGGCGCGCTCCAACCCCTCCAGCACCGCGATGCGGGCGCTGCGCCGGTAGCCGTCGGCGTGCCCGCCGTAGAGCGTCTCCCGCAGGTAGCGACCGCTGCGCAGGGTGAACGAGCCGATCGCCGGGGAGGTGGACAGCGAGGTGAGGTCCTGCCACAGGGTGGCGCCGAGTGCGCCGCAGACCGGGTTGGCGAACGCCTCGACGTCCAGCGGGTAGTCGTCGAGGTCCCGGCTGCGGAAGCTGCCTGGCGCCACCTTCGGGGTGGCGGGCAGGTCGATCGTGGCCAGCTCCGGCGCGTCGTCGACTGTGCCGCCGCAGCTCGGGCAATCCGGGTCGGGCAGCAGCGGAGCCCGGTGCACCCGCAGGGTGCACACGTCGACCTGGAGCGCGGTGCCGACGCCCTGCGCGGCGACGCCGGGGCGCCCGGGCCCGTCCGGTGCGGCGCGGTGCGCCTCGATCAGGGCGTGCAGGAAGTCCGCGACGAACGGGGTCGCATACGGCCAGGGGCCCGCCGCGACGGTCTCGCCGCCCAGCTCCACCGCGTCGCGCAGGTCGCGGTGGCGCACCGCCTGCCAGCGACGCGCCAGGCAGGTCGGGCAGGCCGCTGCGGACGACAGCGGCCCGAGCAGCGCCAGCTGCCCGTAGAGCAGCACCCGGGTTGCGCCGGCCGGTCGGGCGGGCGCGCTCAGCTCGTCGCGCACCCCCAGCGCGAGCACCTCGACGTCGCAGCCGCGCTCGGCGAGCAGCCGGGCCAGCCCGGCGCAGACCAGGTCCTCGGTCGTGGACCCGCCGCCGCTCATCGGTCGTCTCCGGCGGCCAGCAGCACCTTCACCACGACCAGCCCGCCGGCGGCCAGGTCCGTGCCGCTGACCGGCGCCACCAGCACGTCGTATCCGTGTTCCCGCAGCCGGTGAAGCACATCGGCCCAGCGGTGGACCACACCGGCGGCGGCGTTTACCTCGCCGTGCACGGCCACCGTGCCGGCGTCGAAGTCGACCAGCAGGGGGTCACCGGTGTCCGGGACCGTGTCGGGGTCCTGAGCGCGCAGCTGCGCCGGGCCCAGCAGGTCGCGCAGCGCGGCCACCGCCGCCGCTGTCCACGCCGGGTCGGCGGCCACCGCGTACGACCACTGGCCGCGCGTCGGGTCGAAGGAGCGCGCCAGCAGCGCCGTCACCCCGGCATCGGGCTGCCCGCCGAGGTCGAGCAGCTCCACGCTGACCCCGAGGTTCGCCGCCGACTTGGTGAGGAAGATCAGCTCGGGGTCGGTGCCGATGGTGTCGAGGCGGATCCGTCGGGCGGTGGCCGTGCCGGCGACGACCTGCCGCAGCGCGTGGCCGGCGAGCGCCGAGGCGAGCCCGCAGCGCACCGCCTCGGCGAGGTCGGCCCCCGCTGCCCCGCCGGCGCTGGTCGGCTCCGCGCCGCGACCGTGGTTGGCCGGCCCGAACGGCTCCAGCACCGCCGCCGGCACCGCCGCCGCCGCGCCGGTGAGCAGTGACCGGGCCACGGCCCAGGCGCCGGCGGCGGTGTCGCCCCAGCCTGAGGCGAGGCCGAGCCTGGCGGCGGTGACGCGCGGCAGGTCGCCGGTGGCGGCCTCGGTGACAGCGCTGTGGTCGGTGCCGGCGACGGCCGCCACCCGCAGCGCCCGCAGCCGGGCCGCCGCGACGTGGTGCACGTCGAACGCGTTCACAGTGCGGCGCCGGCCGCTGCCGTCGGTGAACTCCACCGTGCCGATCTTGATCGGGGTCTGGTCCCAGCGCTCGTCGTCGTAGCGGCGGAACACCCCGAGGTGCGGCTGCAGCAGCGGCTGGTGGCTGGCCAGCTGTGCCACTGCGGCCTGCGCCTGCGCGGACTGGTCGGCCGCCTCGTCCGCGTCGACGGGTGCCGCGTCCAGATCGACGGCGGCCCAGGCCGCCTCCACCGGCTGCGGCCGACAGAAGGCGCACCGGGGGTGGGGCAGCAGCCGCTCGGTCAGTACGTCGAGCGAGGCGAGGTGCTGCACGATCACGCTGCCGTCGGTCTCCGCGGGCAGCGCCCCGGTGGTCAGCCGGAACACCTCATACGCCAGCAGGTTGCCGACCATCGCCGCGAGCGGCCCGTCCGGCCGGGCGGCCCCCGGCGCGGCACCGGACGGCAACGCCGCGGCCCGCCACACCTGCCCGGCGGCGCCGGTGTCGTCGTTGTCGCCCAGCCGCAGCATCGCGCAGCACCAGCAACCGGTGCGGCCCGGGCCCTGCACGGGGCCGACCAGCATCCGCGCGCCGGCGACCCAGGCCGGCAGCAGCAGCCGACCGGCGGGGATACCGGCCGTGAGCAGCCGCAGGGTGTCGCGGGGCGCGTCGTCGCCGGCGGCCACCACGACGATGTCCGCATCGGCCAGTTCGGGCCAGCCGACCTCGCCGCCGGCGGGCAGCACCTCGACGGTCGCGGTGCAGCCCGCCGCGTCCAGCTCCGCCAGCTCCGGCGCCAGCGCGGGCTGCACCGCCGGCGCGACGCTCACCGTGGCGGCACCGTTGCGCAGCAGCCCGGTGGCACACGCGACCGCGACCGGGCCGTCGCCGAGCACCGCGACTCGGGTGGCCCGGAAGGTGGCGAAGCGCTGCGGCGCACGGTCGGTGTAGTGGTCGATGTAGGCGATCTGGGTGGCGAAGTGGGCGGCCGCCGCGGAACCGAGGATCGCCGCCGGGTCACCCTCGCTCTCGGGGATGTCCCGGGCGAAGCCCCGGGCGTAGAGCGCACTCACCAGCTCGCCGATGATGGTGCGCTGCGCGGCGGGCAGCGGCGCGCAGATGTCGGCGACCCGGTGGTGCCCGTTCAGGTGCGGGACGAGCACCGACGCCAACCGGTACGCGGTGGCTGAGGTGAGCCGGAAACCGCTGGTGGCGTTGTGGAACAGCACTCCGTCCTCGGTGCGGGTGAACAGCACGTCGTGACGCATCCGCGGCCGGGTCTGCGCCACCGTCTCGTAGGCAGTGCTCATCACAGGGGTCCCTTCGCTCGATACGGGTGTGGTGGCGGGTTGGGCCGGGCGGCGACGGCGTGGGCATGGCGGCGCAGCAGCCCCCGGATCCAGTAGTGGTCCACGGCCTCCTCGACCAGGCTGTGGTCGACCAATGCGTCGAGCAGGTCGCGGGCCGCGGACGCCTGCACGTCCAGCAGCTGCGCCGCCCGGTCCACGGTGATCGGGGTGGGCGCCGCGGTGGCCAGGCGTACGAACGCCGCCGCCAGCGCCTCGCCGGTACGCGACAACGTCTCGTCGAAACGGAAGCCGAGCGACATGTCCGGCTCGCCGGGCAGGCTCAACCGGCCCAGCGGGTCGGCGCCCAGCCACTGCACCGCCTCCGCGAGGCTCATCCGGGCGCGTAACAGGATCCGGGTGGCGGCGACGCGCAGCGCTAACGGCAGGTGATCACACAGCGCCGCGAGTGCCGTGGCGGCCCGCGGGTCGGCGTCGACCCGCTCGGGTCCGAGCGTGACGGCGAGCATCCGCAGGGAGTCGGCGGGGTCCAGCGGTTCGACCCGGTGCAGCCAGCCGCCGAGCCGCGCGACCGGACCGGAGAGGCTCTGTCGGCTGGTCAGCAGCAACGCGTCGCCGGCCGTCAGCAGGGCGGGCAGCTCCCGCGCCTGGCGGGCGTCAACCACGTCGTCGAGCACCAGCAGCCGCCGCCCGCCGCGGGCGCCGGCGTCCCGGCCGAACGCGGCGTGCAGCTGCCGCTCGACGTGCTCCAGCGGCGACGCCGCCGCGGTGCTCACCTCGAACCGCGCCTGCCCGCCGGGGAAGTCGTCGGCCACGAGCTGACCGACGTGCCGCGCCAGCGCGGTCTTGCCCACCCCGGGCGGGCCGCTGAGCACCACGATCGGGCAACCTGCGCGCAGCCGCTCGGCGATGGTGCCGCCCAACGCGTCGCGGCCGACGAAGCCCGGCGCGAGCGGATACCGGGCCGGTGTGGCGGCGGGCGGGGACACCGGGCCGGCCGGGGTGGGTGCCTCGCCCCGCAGGATGGTCAGCTCCAACCCGCGCAGCGCCGGGCCGGGGGCGACACCGAGTTCATTGCCGAGGTGCTCCCGGATGCGGCGCAGCTCGGCTAGCGCGTCGGCCTGCCGGCCGGTGCGGTAGAGCACCGAGGCGAGCTGGGCCGAGAACCGCTCGTTCGCCGGGTAGGCGCGGGTTGCCGTCCACAGCTCCCCCTGCACGGAGCGATCCCGGCCCAGACCGATCTTTAGGTCGCAGACCCGCTCGATCACCCGAACCCGCTCCTCGCTGATCCGAGGTACCACGTCACGGTGCAGCGCCTCCGATGGCACGTTGGCCAGCATCGGATCGCTCCACAGCGCAAGCGCCTCCTCCAGCAGGGCCAGCTCGGCCTCCGGATCCGGCTCGTCGCGGCTGCGACGGATCAGGTCGCGGAAGAGCATCAGGTCGACGGTCTCGGCGGTGGCGGTGATCCGGTAGCCCCCCGGCACGGTTTTGATCACGCTGCCGGTGATGCCGTACCGGCTGAAGAGCTGTCGCAGGCGCAGCGCGCAGGTCTGCAGCGCCGCCTTGGCCGAGCCGGGTCGCTCGTCGCCCCAGATGGCCTGCTGCAGCGCGCCGACCGACACCACCTCGCCGGGGTGCAGCAGCAGCGCCGCGAGCAGCGAGGTCACCTTGGACGGCGGCAGGACCAGCGCGTCCGCGCCGCTGGTGAGAGTCAGCGGGCCGAGCACCCGAAACACCGCCGGACGCAGCGCCCGATCGCTGCCAGGTGGGCTCACCGCGACACGTTCCATCGCGACCATCCCTCCCGGGCGGACGCTAGGTCACAGTCCAGCCCCGCAGCGCCGGCACGCTGCGGATCGCACGCTGACAGACCCGCTGCACGATGTAGTCGGAGATCGCCTGCTCCGAGGCGATGGTGAAAACCGCGACCTCCACCTGTTCGGCGAAGGCGCGGGCACGGATGTGCCGGATACCGTCGGCCTCGGCGGCGTTGAGCCACAGCAGGTCCGTCAGTTCGCTGGCGGACAGGTCGTAGTCACCGCGCGGCGGCCGCAGCGCGATCCGGGTGAGCAGCACGGCGAGCCTCCGCTGAGCCGGGCCGACCAGGTCGGCGCGCGTGCCCCGGTGAGCCGAGCCCCGCACGACGGTCGGCCACCGCCACGAATCGGACCTGTGACGCATTCGCTGCTGTGGTCGCGAATGCCTCGACTGTCCACGTCCGCCCGATGTGCATCAGGCACCTCCCGCGTCTGCCGCCCGCCTGGTTGCGGCGCTGGGATGAGCGTGCGGTGCGCGCCTCGGGCGCGTCACCACCTCGGGCATTGCCGGAACCGGCCGTGGCCGGTTCCGGCAGGCCGAGTCGTCACCAGAAATCAAAGAATGCCGATTTTGCGGCCGGTGGATCCACTTGTCTCATTGGTATGCATGCCCGCGCGTGTTCACCGCCACGGCCCCATCCGGCCAAACGCTTGTCCGAAAACGAACACAGTTTCGTGACCTCCCGGATGACCCCCCATCAACTAATGTGATCGGGCGGTAGACACGATGGAGGAGACCTTGCTCGAACGGCTGGGTGTGTCGGCAACTGCCGAAGCCGTCTACTGGGCGATGTTGGACCACCCGACATGGGATGTAAGCGAGCTCGCCACGAACCTCGACATCCCGGAGACCGTCGTCCACGACGCTCTCTCCGCGCTCGCCGACCGCGCGCTCATCACACCCTCGACCAGCCGGCCCGGCGCCCTCCGCGCGGTAAGCCCGCAGATCGGCCTCCTCGCCCTCCTCGACCAGGCCGAGCAGCAGATGATCGCGCAGCAGGCGACGCTCCAGGCGGCACGCGCCTCCGTGCTCGCCCGCGCCGCCAGCCACGACACTTACCGCGAGCGCGAGGAGATCGTCCGACTCGAAGGCGTCGACGCGGTGCGCGAGCGCCTCGCCGAACACGCCCGCACCGCATCCGAAAGCTTCATGACCCTCACCACCGGTCGCGCGATGCCGGCGCAGGCCATCGAGACCGGCAAAACACTGACCCGGATCGCTCTGTCCAGAGGGGTGACGATCCGACACATTTACCAGGAACGCGTCCTGCACGACGCCGCCTCCCGCGCGTACGCAGAGCTGATGGCCGCGCAGGGCGAACAGAGCCGGGTGATGCCCGAGGCGCCGCTGCGGATGACCCTGGTCGACCGACAGTTCGCGCTCATCCCGATCGAGCCGCGCTCCGGCCGCGGCGCGCTGGAAATCCGCGGCAACCACTTGGTCTCGACGCTGTGTCTGCTCTTCGACATGCTCTGGGAGCGGAGCACACCGTTCCCACGGCCATCCAGCGCAGACGAAAACGGACTGACCGACCAAGCCGTCGCCATCCTGCGGCTACTGCGCCAAGGCCGCACCGACGAGGCGATCGGCCGCCAACTAGGACTCTCCGAGCGCACCGTACGCCGCATCGTGCGCGACCTCATGCGACGCCTCGACGCCGAGAGCCGCTTCCAGGCCGGGGTGGAGGCGGCCCTGCGCCGCTGGATCTGATTGCCGCAGCCCTAGCCCGCGGACTGGGCAGGTCTCCGACCCTCGGCGGGCTCGTCCGCGCCGACACCTACCTCGTCACCGACACCAAATGGCCCGTCATCGCCCGCGCCCGGCTGCGCTACCTCGCCAGCGGGCACGAGCAGCCCGACAACCACTCCGGCGCCCTCGCCGGGCTCGTCGCCATCCTCGGCCTCAGCCCGCACCTCTACCTCTACCTCGACCACGGCACCGCCGCGCTGACCGGCCGCCTGTTACCTGCGTGCTTGGTTTGCCGGCATGGCAGTACGGGATTCGGCCGCCGTCTTGATAAGCCGCGCTGCCTCATCGGGGTGAGAGACCATCGAGACATGGCTGGCAGCGACCTCGACGCTGGTCGCGCCCATACGGCTGGCGAACATGTGCTGCGCCTGCGGGGCGACCGCCTCGTCCTGGGTGGTGATCAGGTACCAGGACGGCAGTGACCTCCAGGCTGGGACCCCCATCACTTCGGGGAATATGGAGCCGGCGACGGGCTGCTGCACGGCGTGCATCACCTTGGCCTTGACGGGGTCGACGTCGGCGGCGAAGTGCTGGATGAAATCGTCCTGCGACAGCCACACGAAGCCCTGCGCGTCGGTGATCATGTGCGCCAGCGCCGGTGGTGGGGGTCCCTGCGATTGCAGGGCGGCGAGCGATTCACCTTCGTCGAGTGCGAAGGCCGACAGGAACACCAAGCCGACCACGTTCGGCGCGTCGGTGCCGAGGGCGGTCATAACGTTGCCGCCGTAGGAGTGCCCGGCCACAATCGTTGGGCCCTCCTGCTCGCTCAGGACTTGGCGTAGCCTTCTGACATCGTCGGCCACCGAGGTCAGCGGAAACTGCGGGGCCGTTACCTGGTAGCCGTCGGCCTGTAGGCGTTCGATGACGCCGCTCCAACTGGAGCCGTCTGCCCACGCCCCGTGGACGAGTACGATGTTCGGTCGGCCATTCATGCCGGTTCCTTCCGGTCTGAGTGCACGGTCGCATTTACCGACATTCGCCCTGGCGGATCACGCAGGGCAGCACACTAACGACGCGGCCACGCGGACCCGTCCAGGTGCATTCACGTGGCCGATACCAAATCGCCCCGGACGTAAACATGCTGGATCGCCGATCAACGGGGTGCAGGTTGGCGCCCGTCCCTCTGTCGTGCCAGGAGGGGTAATCGTTCGTCGAGGTCTACCTCGTTCCGTCCTAGGACAAGCACCTACGCGAGCGCGGCGGCCGACTCGCCGGCATCGATCGGGCGACCGAGATTCTGCTGCCCGCAGCCGCCGGCGCGAAGCTGACCGACAAGCGCACGGAGGAGGGGTAACCGCTGGTCAGGCCGTACCCTGGCGGTTAATCCGCCCCTCCCGGGCCGCCTTCGACCGGCCATGGTCACGCTCGGTGCCGGCCGCTCCCGTCGCGGTACGGTCATGCCGCTGGTCCGGCGAGTGTTCCACCGTGGCCCCCTGCCGGCCCCGTGCTCCGCTGCCCGGGTGCCGGCGACCCCGCGCCGACTCGCCGCCGCTGTCATGCTTGTTGCGCTGTTGGCTACCCATGCCCGGGCGGGTACCCGGTGCCCGGGCGCCCATGCTTGCGACGAGGACCACGCACGGCAGAACACTGCCCGAGTCGAGGCCAGTCTGGGCGGCTGGAGGTCGTACTCGCCACCACGATCGGCGACCTCGGCTTCGGCGTCGGGCTTTCCGCCCTGTCGGCCATCGTGGTGCACGCCGTCCCGACCACGCACACCGGCGCCGCCACCGGCATGAACGCCAACATCCACACGATCGGCGGCGCCGCGGTCTTCACCTCGATCCTGTCCGCACACCACACCATGAACGGCTACCCCTGGCCGGCAAGGCAGCGCGGCCGTGAGTGGCGGGCACGTCAGGCAGCGGTGAGGACGATCTTGCCGGGAAGCTTGCCGGCTGCGGCCCGGTGATGCACCGCGGCGGTCTCGGTGATCGGGAGGCGCTCGGTGATGCCCACCGTGATGACGCCGGAGTCGACGAGGTGGGCGAGCTCGGCGAGCTGGGCGGCGTCGCGACGGACCACCATGACCGTCGTGCGGACCTGCCGGGCCGGGTCCACGGGTGGCGACGAGGTGATCGAGACCAGGCTGCCGCCCGGACGGATCAGGGCGACGAGCGGGCGCAGGAGCCGCTCGGCCACCGGGGCCGTGTTGAACACCGCGTCGACCGGACCGGTCGGGCGGTCCACCGTGTAGTCGATCACCTCGTCGGCACCGGCCGAGCGGGCCGCCGCGACGCTGGCCGGTCCCGCAGTCGCGATGACGGTGGCGCCGGCGGCCTTCGCGAGCTGCACCGCGAGTCGGCCCACTCCCCCACCGGCACCATTGATCAAGATTTTCTGACCGGATCGCACGCCGAGGTGCTCGTGTACGGCCTGCCAAGCGGTCAACCCGACGACCGGCAGGGCGGCGCCGTCGCTGAGCGGGATACTCGTCGGCGCGGGTGCGATCATGTTCGCGTCGATCGCCACGAACTCGGCGGCCCCGCCGTCCTCGTACGCCGACTGGTAGGCGATGACCTGGTCACCGACGGCGTTGCCGCGCACGCCCGCGCCGACCTCGACGATCGTGCCGGCGACGTCGACGCTGGGGATGTGCGGCAGGCGGATCGTCTCGGCACCGGGGATGACACCAGACCTGATCAGTGCGTCGCCCGGGTTGTACGAGGTGCCGGCGACCCGGATCAGCACCTGGCCGGCGGCTGGCACCGGAAGGGGTGCCTCCTCGACGCGCAGCACCTCCGGGCCACCGAAATTGTGGAAGCGGACCGCCCTCATCCTGCCCCTCACCATCCTCTCCGGCCGATCAATCAGGCGCCGCGCAGGAGCTTCAGGGCATAGGACGGATTGCCGTAGTCACGCCAGGCGGCGATCCTGCCGTCGCGGATCTCATAGACCGCCATGTTCATCACCGGGGCGAGCGGCCCGCCGGGGAACGCAAGGCCGTGGACCTGCTCGGCGATGACCACGTCCCCGTTGACCGCCTGGTTGATTGTCTCGAACTTGACCTGCTCAAAGGTCTCGAAGACGCCCTTCCACACCTGCACGACGGCGCTTCGGCCGCGCACCTCGTCCTCGCCGTAGTTCTGGAAGACCACCTCGGGGTGCAGGTAGTCGGCGAGGCGTTCGCTGTCCTTGGTGTTGAACGCCTCGACGAACTCACGAACCAGGGTGTCGTTGTCGCGTGACATCTCGGGTTACCTCGTCTCGCCTGATCATCGAAGCCCGATCCGGGTGGAACAGGCAGGAGCCAGGCTGCCCCGACAAAACTGGACCTGCAAGTCCAAAAATGCTCCCACGGGCCCGAACCGCTACTACGTGAACAGCCGCTCGCACGGCATAGGTAGCGACGCGGTCGCGCGACGCGAGGCAGGGCTTCCGTCGTGGTACCCCGAGTTCGCCACCAGGCGCCTCGGGGAATCAGTGCGGGTCTGTCGGCTTACGCGCAACGATGAGCCGGCACCGTGGGCTGCCGTCCCGGCGGCTTCCCAGGACGGTCAAGGCGACTGTCGTCACGGTGAAGCCGGCCGCCATCAGGTCGTCGCGGAGGGCGGGCAGCGGGCTGGTGCGGTAGTACATGACGAACGGGGGTCGCCACAGGGCGTTGCGTACGCGCATGGTCAGGTCGAATCCGAGCGTGGCCCAGTGCGCGACCGAGGTCAGCGGCGGCGGTGCACCGACAGGGAGGGCGAAGAGCCCGCCGGGTCGCAGCGCCCGATGGATCCCCTCGAACAGCGCCGGCCGCTCGGTGGGCAGGAAGTGCCCGAGCGCTCCGAAGCTGACGGCGAGGTTGAAGTTCTCAGTGAATGGCAGGGCACGAGCATCGGCCTGAACCCACGTGGCGTCCGGGTGAGCACTGCGCGCCTGCGCGAGCATGCCAGCGCTGAAGTCCACGCCCGTGATGCCTCCTCGGCACACGGACCTGAGAACCGCCATGCCCGCGCCGGTGCCGCAGCAGACGTCCAGCCCCTGGTCGAACGGCCCGAGGTCGGACAGCGCGTCGGCGGTCGCCCCGAGATAGCTGTCCGGCGTGCGGAAGGGCGTGTGGTCGAACTTCGGCGCCAGCAGGTCGTAGCCGCGCTCGACCGAGGAGAACGCCTGGACACAGAGTTCCCGCAGAGACGGACCCTGAGGCGAAAACACCAGCCGAGGGTACCTGCCGGGGCCCTCCCCGCACCCCTTCCGGGCCGTCGCCCGTGTCGGCATACCGCAGGCTCCGATCAGCCGACAGCAGCGACGCGGGGCTCCCGCGACTACCGGCTCGGGGACTGGGCGGCACGCCGCCCGACCGGCCTACCGGGGCACGGCACGAAACCACATCTCCCGGTCGCCCGGGTCGGGTCCGCGCCGGGGCAACGTCGGCGGGTCCTCGCCGGTCACCGGCGCGTAGTGGTCGAAGCTGGTGGTCAGGACGGCCTCGCCACCGGTGAGGTCGGGCAGGGCGGCGACGACCTGCGGCACCCGCGCGGACGGCAACGTGCCGCTCACCTCGAGATACCCGCCGGCGACGGCGGTGGCGTCGACGACCGCTCCGAGCCGGCCCAGCACCGCCATCACCGTCTCCACCGCCTGCGGGGGGAGGTTCACCTCGAACCGCTCGATCGGCTGGCACACCCGAGTGCCGGCCCGGCGCAGGGCCGCGGCGACGACGACCGGTGCGAGGTTGCGGAAGTCCGCCGCCACGGTCGAGATGGACTTGTCGAACTTCTGGTGCGGCCTGCTCTGCCGCGGCCAGTACCGGGAGGCCGTCATGGTGACCGTGCAGTCGGTGACCGGCCACCCGTGGCGGCCCTGCCGAAGCGCGGCCCGTACCCCCTCCTCCGTGGCGGCGACGAACGCCGGTGGGAGCCGACCAGGCTCGACACCCGGGCGGAACTCGACGCCGTGCCCCACCGGGGCGGCGTCGATGCGCAGTCCCAACCCGGCCAGGTACGGATTGCCGCGCTCGCGCACCCGCTCCTCGGCGGCCCCGGACCCGGCCACCCGTTCGATGCAGGCCGTCAGCGTGCCGGAGAACCGCACCCGCACGCCGTACCGGTCCTCCATCAGCGCGGCCAGCACCTCCTTCTGCACCTCGCCGTGCAGGCGGACCACCGCCTCCGCCTGCTGCTCGTCGAGGCGCAGATCCACCAACGGGTCCTCATCGGCCAGCTCGGCCAGACCGGCGAACATCGCCAGGCGCTGCGCCGGGTCCACCGGCTCGACGACCGCCTGCCTGGTCGGCGGCGGGAACCGGTAGACGTGCCGCCGCGGCGGGTCCCCGACGTGCTGGCCGATCCGGGCCGACAGGCCGCGCACCGCAGCGATCTGCCCGGCCGACACCGACGGACGCACCAGGGCGCCCTCGGGCTCGACGACCGCGATCTGGGTCACCGTCTGCGGGCGGTCATCGGCGAGCCGTACCCGGTCGCGCACGCGCAGCCGCCCGGACCACAACCGCAGCCAGGCGCGCCGGCCCTGACCGTCCCGATCCACGGCGAAGACCGTCCCCGACAGCGCACCCTCTCGCTCCTCAGAGCGTGGCAGCAAGTCCGCGAGCAGACCGCACAGCTGCCGCACCCCGGCACCGGTGATCGCCGAGCCGCACACGAGCGGGCTGAGCCGGCCGTCGCGTACCGCCCTGCGTATCGCGCGCCGGGCGTCGCGGACGCGGACCGGCTCGTCCGCCAGCCACCGCGCCGCCACCGCGTCGTCGACCTCCGCCACCGCCTCCACCACCGGTTCGGTGTCGAGGCCCACCGCCCGCACCCGGGCGTCGCGCGTGCCCTGACCGACGACCGTGGTGAGCACCACCGGACGCGCACCGAGCCGGTGGCCCACCTGGGCCACCACCCGGTCGACGTCCGCGCCGCGGCGGTCCACCTTGTTGAGGAAGAACACCGTCGGTACGCCGATGCGGCGCAGCGCCCGCCAGATCGCCACGGTCTGCGGCTGCACGCCCTCCACGCTCGACACCACGAGCACGGCGGCGTCCAGCACGGCCAGCGACCGCTCGACCTCCGCGATGAAATCGGGGTGGCCGGGGGTGTCCAGCAGGTTGACGGTCAGACCACCGATGACGATCGACGTGACGGCGGCCCGGATGGTGATGCCGCGCCGACGCTCCAACTCCATCGAGTCGGTCCGCGTCGTACCCGCGTCGACGCTGCCCAGCCGGGACACGGCGCCGGCCTCGTAGAGCAGGCGTTCGGTCAGGCTGGTCTTTCCGGCATCAACATGGGCGACGATTCCAAGGTTCACCAATGCCACAGCAGAACTCCACGATAGGACGGTCAAGGGTCCGAAGCGTGGAAGCTGCTCGCATTGTCACTCCTCGTCGTGGTCGCGGCGCCGACGCCACTGATGGACGTACGGCGGTGAGCCGTCGCCAGGTTCCCACGCCCGCCACGACCGCCGCCACCGATTTCGGGTTTGCCGGCTCAGGCATCTGGCAGGGGTGCGGTTCGTGCTGGTCCGGCGGCCATAGGCGCCCGCAATCGAGCCCCTCAGGCGCGCGCGGCGAGCCAACGCCGCCAGCTCGTGCGGGTCGGAGTCTGCTCGGGGTGCACGGCCACCTGGAGGACGAACTGCGCTCGGAGCTGGACCAGGGGATCGTCGGCGAGCGTCAACATCTCCACCTCGGGGAGGAACGGCGAGTCGTGGAGATGACGGACCAGGCCGGCGTACAACCAGTCCTTGCACCGGTACGGTCGGCTCAGTGCCGCGAGAATCAGCTCGGCGATCTGGGGCTTGACGGCCTCTGGGAGACCGCGCCGGTTGAATTGGCGAAGCAGCCCCTCCTTCGTTCCCCAGCGGGACCACATCCACGACCCCGGCGCACCCCAGTCGTCGGGATACTCCGTCTCCCAGCGCAGGTAGAGCGCGGCGATCGGCGCCCACCGCGCGTGGCCGACGCGGTCGTCGTCCGGAGCGTCCCGGAAGGCGTGGACGGGCCCGTAAATCGTCTGGTCCTCACGCCACCGGAAGTCAGCGCGCGCTCGATCCAGCGCCGCGGCGAGCCGAGTCTGACTGGACCTCGACCGGTAATGGGCTGCCCACAGGCCGTTCGACAGGTGCAACGCGTCACTCGCCGCAGCGAGCAGTGCCTGATGACGAGCAAGCGCCTGATGCCGGACGATCGGGTCGGCTGCCACCAGATCAAACAGCCAGGAGTAGTCGCCCTGCGGCTCCGCGAACACCACGGCAGCTTGCCATTCCCGCGCACCCAGGAGGTAGCGGCACCGGCACGGGCGGTTCCCCTCGTAGCGCGGAGGTCAGAGGGGATAGGAGGTTACGGCTGACTCGAGACGTTGGTGCGATGCGGAGTTCCGTACGAATGCGGTGCATACCGCTCGGGAGACTGGGCAGTCGGCCGCTCGGCCTCGCGGGTAACCCCGTCCTCCGGGCGTAGGCGGTGTCTCCGTCAATCAACACGTCCTTCGCTCCTCGTCCCCGTGGGGGTCGGTAGGTGCAGCTGTGGATGTGCTGCGATGACGCCGTGCGCCCCTGTAGTTCGGTACCAGGCTCCTCAGCCGGGACGCTTACACTCGAGAGACACATCAGACGACGGTGACGATGCAAGATCGAGTCGGGAATGCGATCCTGATGCCTACGACGAACTTGCACCGCCCCCACGCGCCAACCTGGTGAGGATCCAGGCGCCCGCCGCGAAAGCGAAGGAACAACGGGTAGTGGATCTTTAGAGCACCAGGTCAGGAAGACCGCTCCCCGCGCACGCGGGGGTGATCCGGTGCTCGACTTCGGCTTAGCCGTGGTGCGCGACCGCTCCCCGCGCAGGCGGGGGTAATCCCGGCGCCGTTGGATGGTGGTTGGCCAGGCTCATCCGCTCACCGCGCAGGCGGGGATGATCCCGCCTGGCCATGCCACCACTCGAAGCGCATTCCCTGCTCTCCGTGCACGCGGGGTTGACCACTTCGAACGTTTGCGACGGCTGGCGCCGACCTGCTGTTCCCCGCCTGAGCGGGAGTTGCTCCCACGCGACCTAACGGGTTGAGCTGACGGCACATCTGCTACCGCATACGCGAGCGTGATTCCGCACTGCCTCCGGCTGCGCCGGGCTCGACGTACGACTTTCCCGCACACATACGGTTCGGCCGCCGCCGCCATTCAGCGGATCCAGGTTGGTTACCCCGCCCCACAGACTGTTCCCGGCCCGGGCCGGTCAATCTCAGGGAGTTGCACCTGCAACTCCTCGCAGCATGCACAGATATATGAGCGGCTACCTCGAGATTTGCCAGTTGGCGTCACCCGCCCAGCCGCACAACCGCCACCGTAGTCCATCGATAAATACGGTCCTCGCGGCGTAGCGCGATCAGTGGTACCTCGCTGATTCTCACTGGCGCGACCGGGAGGTGGCGAAGTTCCGCTAGCTGGGCACGTATCGGCTCCGTGGGTACAGGTGCGCCGCTGTAGGCGAGAGTGACGTGCGGGCGGAAGCCATCAGCGGGCTCCGGCACCGAGGTCCACACTGTCGCGATGGCGCCGCGGATCGTGGCGCGAAGGGCTTCGACCCGGTCCCAAGGTCGGACGAGCAGGCCGATCCCCTCGGCATCTGGATCGACGGGGCCCAGAGACAGCTCGAGCGGTGGCATGTCTGCGCATCGTCGCTGGGCTTCGGCGACGATCGCCGCGACGTCGTCGTCGGTGACCTCGTCGGTGAAGCCGAGTCCCTGCATGGTCAGGTGCAGGCCGTCGAGCGGGACCAGGTCCAGCCCGGGCAACGCCAGCTGGCGTTGTAGTTGTGTCGTGAGGTCGTGAAGATCGGGCTGGTGCTCGAAGGTGAGGTGCCAGGTGTAAAACTCACGGCCGTCTCGCCAGCCAGGACGCCAGTACCAGTGTTCGGTGAGTTCGGGCAGATCCTGGTAGGCGGCCCAGCGCCGCTGGAGACTGGCGAGTTCCCGGCTAGTCATGAGGGGGATGGTAGAGCCGATCGTCTCGTGGCGCCGATCGCTGCAGGTTCGGCGAGCATTTCGGCGAGCTGCCGGAGCCGTGGCCGGTGGGCAAACGGCTTGGCGTTGGCGATGAACTGCCGGGCGCGCTGGTGTACTGACTCGTATCGCTGATCTGCGGTGAGAGCGAGTGCCTCCATGGCAAGGGCGGCGGCCTGGTCGGGGTCGTCAGCATGCAGGTGCGCGGTGGCCAGGTCGAGGCGGCTCAGCGCTTGCGGGCCGGCCAGCCCTGCTCTGTCGAAGGCGGTGATGGCAACGGCGAGGTGCTCAGTGACTTCCGTCCCGCGACCGATGGCCAGGTAGGCGGTTGCCGCGTTAGCTGCTGTGCGGGCATGGCAATACGAGCCGAAGGTGAGGCTTTCGCTGACCTGCGCGTCGGACGGTTGTTCGTCGACGAGCGTGAATGCCCGATCGATGGCGCTGTCGACGCCGTACCGGTCGCCGAGCCGGGCGAGAGCTCTCGCTTGTCCGTTGATCATGAGGCGAACACGGTGAGGGCTGTCGCCCGCGCGACGTAGGCCATCCTGGGCGAAGGCCAGTGCATCGTGGTACCGGCCGGCGTAGAAGGCTACGAGGCTTTGCGTCGCCCGCGCCCACCCCTGCACGTCCGGTTCTTGGGCGGCGTCGGCAAGGTCGAACGCCTCGGCAGTGTAGGCGTGCGCGACGGCGAACGCGCCAAGGTCGAGCGCAAGCGCGCCGAGGAGTCCGGACAGGTGAGCGGCAGCGACATACAGGCGGGCGCGTTGTGGCGGGTGCTGGTGCCCTGCCATGAGTTGATCGACGTAGGCCCGCAGCGGCCGCATTCGTGCCATGAGGACTGCCGGAGTGAGGCGCTCGTTGTCTATGACGGCCTGACGCAACTCGTACTCCAGGTACGCCAGGCGGGCGTCGTCGTCTGTCGAGGACTTCAGCACCAGCCGACGGGCGGCAATGGTTTCCTCGCGCTCCCACAGAGCAGAATCGTCATCCGCACCCCAGGCGGAAGGCTTGACCTTCGAGGCAACGGCCGGCAGAAGCGTGTCATCTGGCTGCTGGTTCAACGGCGCGCGACGTCGCCGCCAGTACAGCTCGGCGACGCGGTCGTATTCGCCGACGAGCAGACCCCCGGTCTGCAGTGCCGCGTCACAGCGCGACCAGAACGCACGATCGGGGTACTGATGGCCGGTTTCGGTATTTGCCACGGAGCTACGCCCATACTGGATGAGCCGGGCGAGGCTGTGCTGGGTGTGACCCGCGGCCATGCGCAGTTGGGCGAGTCGACGGCCGAGCGCATGACGTGCAGTCTCGATCTCGTCGTATTCGGCCATCGCTGCCAACTCCCGTCTCCGTGGACGCTGGTGAGCACAGGTCCCAGCCGCCGTCCCCGTAACGACATTGGACACGATCACCGTACGCCTGGTTCTTGGGTGTCGGTAAGGGATGTTGGCGGATCCCGACATGCGACCGACAGTCACATCACAACGACGTCGACGGGCCGCGGACCCGGGCCAAATGTGACGGGCACAGTTGAACCACCGGCCGTTCACAACCGCGGCCTGGCTTGATTTTGGACACGCCGTCCGAAGCCTCAGATTCTCCGCAGGCAAGTGCTCGCTGTGTCGGCCTGTTGTCACGATCGCGCGGAGCTACTTACCGACATCAGCCTCGATCCCATTGACTGTCGTCGGGCCGCTTGCCGTCACCCGGACCAGGGCACGGCAGATGTTGAGCCCTTTCGGCTGCCGAATTCTTAGTTCTCGCGAGGTGCATTGATGTACGACCACGAGCTGTCGCGCTATGGCTATCAGCAACAGCTGAGCCGGCAGCTGAGGTTCCGAGACCTGCTGGCCTACGGCTTGGTGTACATGGTGCCGATCGCGCCGATGGCGATCTTCGGCAGCGTCTACGCCACCTCGGGCGGCATGGTGGCCCTGGCCTACGCGATCGGTGTGGCGGCGTTGGTGTTCACCGCGTTCTCCTACGCGCAGATGGTGCGGGCGTTTCCCATGAGCGGCAGCGTCTACAACTATGCGGGTCGGGGCATCAGTCCGCCGGTTGGGTTCCTCGCCGGCTGGGTGATCCTGCTCGACTACGTGCTCGTGCCGGGGCTGCTGTACCTGGTGGCGTCGGTGGCGATGCACGCGACGGTGCCGGCGGTGCCGGTGTGGGTGTGGCTGCTCGGGTTCGTCGCGGTGAACACGCTGGTCAATTCGGTGGGGATCCGGATGACGGCGATGGTCACCCGGGTGATGTTGGTCGGTGAGCTGGTCGTGCTGGCGGTCTTCCTGGCTGTCGCTGGTTGGGCCCTCGCGTCGGGGAAGGGCCGGTTCAGTTGGGGGGCCTTCTACGACGCGGACACCTTCGGCTGGTCGGTGGCGGCGGGTGCGGTGTCGATCGCGGTGCTGTCGTTCCTGGGGTTCGACGGCATCAGCATGCTCGCCGAGGAGGCCAAGGGCGGTTCTCGGCAGGTCGGTCGGGCGATGGCGGCGGTTCTGGTTGTCGCGGGGGTGCTGTTCATCGCCCAGACGTGGCTGGCCGCGACGCTCGTCCCCGACCCTGCCGGGTTGCTGGCGGACGGTGATCCGAGCGGTACGGCCTTCTATGACGCCGCCGGGGTGGCGGGTGGGAGTTGGTTGGCGACGGTGTGCGCGGTGGCGACGGCGATCGCGTGGGGGTTGCCGAACTCGATGGTCGCCCAGGTTGCCACGTCCCGGCTGTTGTATGCGATGGCCCGCGACCGGCAGCTGCCGACGTTCCTGGCGCGGGTGTCGATCCGCCGGAGCGTGCCGGTCAACGCGACTCTGCTGACCGGGGTGGTGTCCCTGGCGTTGGGGCTGTACATGGCGACCCGGGCGGATGGGATCACCGTGTTGTCGTCGTTGATCAACTTCGGGGCGATGGTCGCGTTCCTCGTCCTGCACGTCACGGTGGTGGTGCATCACCTGATCCGCGGCCGCAGCGGGAACTGGTGGGCGCATCTGGTGATGCCCGCGGTTGGGTTCGCGATCCTCGCCTACGTCGTGGTCCACGCCAACATCGCGGCGCAGCGCGTCGGCTTGGCCTGGCTGGGCCTCGGCGTTCTGGTCCTCGCCGGCCTGTACGCCACCGGCCGTCGACCTACGCTGTCCGGCCTCGCCCCCGCCGGGCCGCAGGCCGGCCGGCGTGCCGTGGAGCGGGTGTGAGCATGGACAAGATCGTGTACCGGCCGGTGCGGGACGAGTTCGCCTACACGTTCGGCGGGCGGATGCCGGTGGCTCATGTGCGCTCTGGTGACGTGCTGCAGGTGTTCACCGAGGACTGCTTCGGCGGGCTGGTGCGCGGGCCGGCGGACCTGCCGTCGCAGGTGTGCCGGATGCCCTACCTCAACCCCGTTTCCGGGCCGTTCTTCGTCGAGGACGCCGAGCCTGGCGACACCCTGGCCGTGCATCTTCTGTCGATCGAACCGACCCGCAACTGGGGCGTTTCCGCCACGTTCCCGCACTTTGGGGCCCTCACCTCCACGTCGCAGACCGCCACGCTGCAGCCGCCGCTGCAGGAGCGGGTGTGGGTGTACGAGGTCGACAAGACCGCGGGCGTCGTCCGCTACCGGGCCACCGGCAGCGACCACGTCGTCGACCTGCCGTTGGAGCCGATGATCGGCACCATCGGCGTCGCACCGGGCGGCTTCGAAGCCCGCTGCACGATCGTCCCCGACAGCCACGGCGGGAACCTCGACACCCCGCAGCTGCGCGCCGGCGCCACCGTCTACCTCGGTGTCCGGATGCACGGCGCGATGCTCGCTCTCGGCGACGGTCACGCTCGTCAGGGCGAGGGTGAAGCCTGCGGCGTCGGCGTGGAGATCGCGACCGCCACGACCCTCGCCGTCGAAGTCATCAAGGGTGTCCCTACGCTCTGGCCGCGGATCGAAACCGACCGGGCCGTCATGTCGGTCGGTGCCGCCCGGCCGCTCGAGGACGCCTACCGCATCGCGCACCGTGACCTGGTGGGCTGGACCGCCTGTCTCACCGGCCTGGATGAGCTGGATGCCTACCAGCTGGTGTCACAGGCCGGCCGGGCGCCCATCGGGAACGTGTGCGATCCCAACTACACCGTCGTCGCCGCGATCGACAAGCAGTTCCTCCCCTCCCCCGCCGCCGCATACGGCGGAGCCCACGACAGGTTGCGGCTCCTCGCCGCCCGGCATCGGTAGGAGACACGACATGGCATCCACTGCGCGTCTGCCGCTGCGCGACGAGCTGTTCCTGCTCGGCCACGACGACGACACCGGTCAACCGCACCTGCACCGGCACGCCCTGGCCGTCGGCCTCGCCGGCGCCGTCCTCATCGACCTGTTCCTCGCCGGTCGGATCACCATCACCCCACACGGCGGACCCGTCGGCGAGCAGCGGCCACGCGCGCGCAGCGTCCATCCTGTCGGCGACCTCATTACCGACAGTGCCCTGACCGCCGTGCGCTCCCCCAGCTCCCCCACCCTGCGGGCGTGGCTGCGCGACTTCCCTCACGATCTGTACGAGCGCACCCGGGCAGGGCTGGTCGCCGCCGGGATCCTGCGCCAGACCAGCCGCCGACGCCTCGGCGGGCTCGTGCGCGCTGACACCTATCTCGTCGCCGACACCAAGTGGCCCGTCATCGCCCGCGCCCGGCTGCGCTACCTCGCCACTGGCCGCGAGCAGCCCGACGACCACACCGCCGCCCTCGCCGGGCTCGTCGCTGTCCTCGGCCTCAGCCCGTACCTCTACCTCGACCACGACACCGCCGCGCTGGCCAGCCGTCTGCGGGCCGTCGCCGACCAGCACTACCGGCCGGTGCAGACGATCACCGCTGCCGTCGACGCCGCCCTCGGCGACCTCGTCACCGCCACCTACCGCTGACCGACCGCAGGAGACCGAGCCGACATGCAAGCCGCACCCCGTATCCGCCCCGGCCACTGGACCGACAAGGAACCGGTCGCTGCGCTCATAGCCGAGGCGCTCGACACTCAACCCGTCGGGGCGTGGCTCGTACCCGAGCCGTCCCAGCGCCGTCGGGTCCTGGCCGATGTCCTGGCCATCTGGATCGAGCATGCGATGTTCTTCGGCGACATCTACCTCACCGACGACCGCACCGCCGCCGCGGTCGGCTTCCACCGCTACCGACCTATTCCCCTACCCGCCAACTACGGCATCCGCTTGCCCGACGCCGCTGGCGCCTACACCGACCGCTTCTCGCTGCTTGATCAACTACTGGCCGTACAGCAGCCCAGCGAGCCGCACTACCACCTGGCGTTCCTCGCCGTCGCGCCTTCTACTCAAGGCACGGGGCGGGGCACCGCCTTGCTCGAGCACCACCGCAGCCGCGTCGACCGCATCGGACTGCCCTCCTACGCAACGCCCACCGAAGGGGCCAGTCGGCTTTACACCCGCTACGGCTACACACCCCGACGGGTCATCACGTTGCCGGACGGGCCCACCATCCATCCCATGCGCCGCAACCCGTCGGCGGTCGACAGTGCATGGCCGATAGACGCCGCCGGCAGCGCGAGTGATGCGGGCTCACGCCGCCGCATCACCTGATCGCGCTCAGCGTCCAATCAGCCATGAGCTGTGTTGGACCAGGTCCCGTAGTTCATCTTCCCGCATTGTTTCCCCTGTTTGCCGCCGTTGGGATTCCAGCTCAGCCAAACATTCGGCCTACGAGGGCACCCTGGCCGGCCTGCAGGACGTGCGCCGCCCGTAACGGTATCCAGAAGCACTCGAACCGGGTGGGCTCCTGCTCGCCGTCGTGGTCCTCCTGGCTCGCCCACCGCTCGGGCGTCGCCCCGTGCAGCGCCAACTCGAAGACGTGCCGACGCTGGATCTCGAATCGGAGCGGGCTGATGTCGTACTCGATCTCCCCCAGCTTGCGCACGACGGTGAAGCCTGTCAGTCCGGTCTCCTCGCGGGCCTCCCGCAGCGCCGCGTTCGCCGGGTCCTCACCCGGGCGGACGCTGCCGCCCGGCACCTGGATACCCACCTCCTCGTAGCTAAAGCCGACGTGCCGAAAGACGAGCAAGTGCCCTTCCCGCACGACGTAACAGAGAACCTTGCTGGTGATCACCTTCTCGGGCACGGCGGCTTCCTCTACTCGCTCGTGGTGCGTCTACCCGGGGCCTGGCAGGTGCGGATCGGGCAGGCCGAAGATGGCTTCCTGGGCCACCAGGATCAGGAGCACGCGTCTGGCCCCGAGCGGGCGCGCCAGTCGCGCGTCGCCCCTCGCCGCCGGTGGTCGATGCGAAATACGCCTTGGAACCGTGCGCCGTCGGACAGGGAAGGTGTCCTGGACCTGCCGCTGTCCAAGGACAGATCCGATTCGACGTCGTCCACGTCAAGCGGTGACTCAGCTCAAGCGTTGTCGAGCACGAACGCCCGGATGAGTTCGGCGCACTCAGCCGCGTGCGTCTCCAACAAGAGGTGCCCGCCGTCGTAGATGTGCGCGTCCATGCGCTCGAGGGCACGGTGGTAGGCGAGGACCTCGTCGACGTCAAAGTACGGGTCGTGCCGTCCCCACAGCACGAGCGCCGGCGGCTGGTGAGCGCGGTGGTATTCGGCGAGTTCATCGAAGCGGGCTACGTGGTTGGCGTAGTCGGTAAATAGCGCGAACTGCGCGTCGATGTTCCCGGGTCGGCTCATGCGCTCCCAGTCAAGGTGCCACGACTCCGGGGCGTGCAGGGTGCGCAGGTATTGGGGCAGCCCGGCGAGGTACTGGTCACGGGTGCCGGCGAAGTTCAACCAGTTTGGCAGTTCGGCGCGCTTGTCGTCGGTCGGGTCCGCCCAGTACGCCCTGGCGCTGTCCCACTGCTCTCCGAGGCCGTCCTCGTGCGCGTTGCCGCTCTGGACGATGAGGCCGCGGATGCGAGTCGGGGCGCGGGTGGCCAGGTGGTATCCCACTGGTGCGCCGAAGTCGTGCAGGTAGACGAAGAAGCGCTCGATCCCAAGCTGGTCGAGTAGGTTCTCGATCGTCCGTGAGAGGTTCTCGAATGTGTAGGCGTAGTTGCCGATGGTTGGCGACGATGACAGTCCGAAGCCGGGCAGATCGGGGGCGATCACGTGTGCGATGTCGGCGAGTGTGGGCATGACCTGGCGGAATGTGTGCGACGAACTGGGAAATCCGTGCAGCAGCAGTAGCGTCGGCTGGCCGGGTCGCCCAGCCTCGCGGAAGAACACCTCCAGGCCGTTGACCTTGGCTTGTCGATGGCGGACCTTCTGGATGGCCTGCATTGCGCCCTCCTCCTAGTTCCGTTGGCGACGGTCGCCCGCCGATATTGGCTCCGAGATTGGTGAGTGTGGCGCCGACAATCACCGTCGCGATCCCCGCGATGGCTGTGATGATCAGGTGTGCGCCGAACAGCAGGGCAGCACCGCCAGCGCCCGAGCCCCCGCACATCTGCTGGCGCCGACGGTCCCGCTACGTGATGGCGACCGGCAAGTCACCCGGCGCGTGCAGCAGCACGAGCGCCGCCACGTAGCCACTCACCAACCCATCGTGCCGCACTCGAGCCGATGCTGCCCGGCCGCCTCGACACCCGTATCAGCTGTACCTCAATTGGCCACGAGCCAGGCGGGCCGACAACCTGAACGCACTGGTCCGGACGATGCTGATGCGGCGGTTGATTGACGACCGGCGGCGCGGCTGGGCTCGGGTATTGCTCACCGACCTGCTACCGGAGGGGCCTGCACCGGCCGCCCCCGATGCCACGGAACGGCTCGATGTGGTGGCGGCGCTGCGTCAGCTCGCGCCGCGGCAGCGGGCCGTGCTGGTGCTGCGGTTCTTCCAGGACCTGACGGTGGAGGAGACGGCGCAGGCGCTGAACTGCGCGCATGGCACCGTCAAAAGCCAGACCGCCAAGGGGCTGGCGATGCTGCGTCGCCTGCTCGCCCCCGGTCGAGATGGCCTGCCGACCGCCAGGCGGACCGGCGACGCGAGTGGCGCGCTGTTTTAATCGGGGAGCTCCAGATAGAGGCGGTCCGGCCAGTCGTTGTTGGCAAGACCGCCCGCCACGAGCACATCCCGCCAGTCCTCTCGAAGCAGTTGCATCCCGGCGACGAACCGGCTCCACTGGCCCGATGCCGTGAGCACCAAGGCAGCCTGCACGCGCTCCGGATCCTGGCGGCCGTACGCAGCCAGCGGCAACTGGGTGAGCCACCTGATGACCTCGTCTGAGCTGCCCGGAGCCGGGAAGTCGCGTCTGATCCGTGTGATTAGCCGCTTGGTAGGAGTAGGCATGGGTTCGTACCTCCGGTGGCCGCATCACTGTAGTAGGACAGGGGAAGTCAGGAGTCCGGTTACTACGGCACGCGAGCATGCCATCTGTCGTATGACGCCTGAGCCTCGGGAAACGTCGATTGCTGCCAAATCGCCCGCTTGCTCTTCTGCCGCTGGTCGGGTGCCCCATGTCGCGGGCGTCGGCGGCGCCGAACACGTCGGGGCGTCCAGCCGCTCGACGACCGGGTCGGCGAACGGGCCATCGTGGAACCGGAGTGACGGCGTGCGGCCGTGTCCGGATTTGTTCGGGGTTGACTGACTGGCACCTGTCGGGGCTTTCCGGAAAATCGGGCGGACTGCTCGGCTGGGTCCGCCCACCGGGCGGCCGCCCGGGTCCTGTACCCGAAGGAGTCAATCTCGTGTTCGCCTCACGGACTCGGCCCGCGCGTTGGCGCGGCCGGCTGTCCCTGGGTCGCCGATGGCGCGCCGTGTCCGCCGAGGACGCTGAGAAGCACCGGGACGGGGTGACGGTGGTCCGCCGACTGGTGTTGATCTGTCCGGCGTCAGCTCCGGGGGCTTCGCTGATCTGCGGGCAGCAGGGCGTCGCACATGCGCTCGGCCAGCCACCGCTGGAAGTCCTCGACGGGCCAGCCGCAGTGCAGCACGAGCGAGTCGTAGAGCGCCGGGTCGTTGAAGATCCACAGTATGTCGACCGCCCGGTGCAGGTCGTCGCCCTGTCGCAGTTGTCCTAGGGTACGGGCACGCTCGACCACCATTCGTGCCCCGGCCCGTCGGTTGCGCAGCAGTGTCTGCCAGAGCTCGGCGACCTCGGGGGTGTCGTCGGCGGCCCGTCGGGTGGTTTCGAAGATCTGCGCGGCCCGCCCGCCGATGAGGGTGCACACCTGCGCGTACGCGGTCAGCACCTCGGCCGGCGTCGTCGCGTCCCAGACGGGTGTGAACCACGGGCGCTGGGCTACCGGTACGGGCTCGTCGTCGCCGGCGAGCGCCTCGTCGAGGACCTGGCGCAGCAGTGCCGGTTTGGAGCCGAAGGTGGCCGAGACGGTCGGGCGGGCCACCTGGGCGAGGGCGGCCACGTCGGCGAGGGAGGTCCCACCGTAGCCACGGGTGAGGAACAGTTCGCGGGCGGCGGCGGCGATGGCCGCCCGGGTGCGGCGGGCGTTCTCCTCGCGCAGCGCGGACCGGTATGGGCGAGTGGTCGGATTGCCCGGGTTCCCTCTCTTGACATCGCTCATCGTGGCACCATACTACTCGTATATTGACTAGCAGTTGTCTAATGAATATCTGGCTAGCCACCCGAATGGAGCCTGGCATGTCCGTACTTCCCTACCTCCGTCACGCCGATGAGGGTGAGGCCTACTGGTTCCTCGGCAACCTGGCGATCGTCAAGGCGGGTGGCGCCCAGACCGGCGGCCGGTTGACCGTGGTGGAGTTCGTCAATCCGCCCGGCTTCGCACCGCCTCTACACCGGCACCAGGTGGAAGACGAAATCTTCTACTTGCTCTCGGGGACCGCGCGGTTCCACTGCGACGGCGAAGTCTTCGACGCCAGGCCCGGTGATCTCGTCCTGCTGCCTGTGGGACGGCCGCACACGTTCCTCGTCGGCCCGGACGAGCCGCTGCGCGCACTACAGATCACCACGCCGTCCGGGTTCGAGCAGTTCGCCGCCGAGGCGGGCCAACCGGCGCCGGAGCGCCGGCTACCCGATCCGGCGCCGATCGACCCGGCCACCCTGGGGCACGTCGCGGCCCGGCACGGGGTGCAACTGCTCGGTCCACCACCCTCCGCCTGACCCACCACCTTTTCCGCACCGCCCACAGCTGCCGATTACCGCCCCCGCCCAACCCAGACGGCGTCCTTGTGCGCCCGCGACCCGGCCCGTCGCTCCCACCAGAAGCCAACCTGGAGGACCACCGTGAAGCACCCATTCCGCCGTCCGGCACACCTCGTCGCGGTGGCGCTGTTGGCGCTGCTACCCGCCTGCGGTTCCGGACCGACCACTCCGGTCGGATCACCCGCCACCTCCGGCACATCTCCGGCCGTCACCACCAACGCTGCCGAGCCCTCAGCGGCCGCCGCGGCCGATGGCCCGTGTGCCCTGCTCGCCGCGGCCGAGGTGAGCGAGGTGATTGGAGCCCACGACGGGGGCAGGAGCGCCGGAGACGCCCAGGACAGCGCGTGCAGTTGGACCGCTACGGAAAGCCTGGCGTCGGTCCTGGTCGGCATCGGCGCCCCTGGCACCGCACCCGACGGCACCCTGCCCGAATCCGACTTCGCCAACACCCAACCCGGACCCAACGGCATCCGACTGGCCACCGGACCCGGCATCGTGGCCGAGTTCGCCATCGGCAACCGCGCCTGCCAGCTCCACCTGACCGGCAAAGGTGAGAGCGAGACCGCGACTGTGGTGCGCCTCGTCGGCCTGATCCGCGACCGCCAGAAGTGATCGATCTCCAAGATCGTGACCGACCAGACCACAGCCCGACGTGCCGACCTGTTCGCCGATTGGCGGCCCGGCGGCGACAGTCAGCAGACCGCGTAGCGCGGCCAGCGGCTCTGCCGCTAGCCAACTGGGTGCGGGGCAGGCCCACTGCGACGGCAATCCGCGCGATCGGCCCTGATCGGCTCAGCGATCGGGTCAGACTGAGGGAGGCATGCGAGCCGGCCGGAGGCGGCGGGCCGGAAGGAGGTGCACCCTGACGCCGGTTCGGCGAAGGATCAAAGGCCTACTCAACAGCCCCCGGCACGCGACCTGATACGGCGCGGCCGCCGGCAAGCGGCCACATCTGGCACGCAGCAGGAACCTGCGCGGAAGCCCGTGACCGGTTGATCCGGCCGACGGCGCTGAGTCAGCCGGCGGGCGAGGACCAGCGGGAGCCATGGATGAGCGGCATCAGTCCGGACGTTGACCGTCGGCGGGGAAGTGACTACGCCGATCTGTCCCGGCAGGTCCGCGCTGCGGGTCTTCTCGGGCGGCGGCGTGGCCACTACGCGGTACGGATCGGGCTCGTCACCGGCACCTTCGGCGGGTTGTGGATCCTGTTCGCCCGATTGGGTGAGTCGTGGTGGCAGCTCGGTGTCGCGGTGGGGCTGGCGGTGGTCTTCGCGCAGGCCGGGTTCGTCGGCCACGACGCAGGGCACCGGCAGATCGCCACTTCCCGCCGGGCGAACGATCTGATCGGCCTCGTCCACGGCAACCTCATGACCGGGATCAGCTACGGCTGGTGGGTGGACAAGCACAACCGGCACCACGCTCACCCGAACACCGAGGGCAAGGACCCTGACATCAGCCTGGCGCTCCTGTCCTTCACCACCGCCCAGGCGCGCGACCGGCCCGGCTTCGGCGCACGTGTGGCGCGGTACCAGGCGTATCTGTTCTTTCCGCTGCTCCTGTTGGAGGCCCTGCACCTGCACGCCGCCAGCGTGAAGGCACTCCTCGGCCCGCGCCGGGTCGCGCACAGGCCCGCCGAAGCCGCACTGCTGGCCCTGCACGTCGGCGGGTACCTCACCGCCGTGTTCCTGGTCCTCACCCCCGCGCAGGCGATCGCCTTCCTCCTCGTCAACCAGGGCGTGCTCGGCCTGTACCTCGGCTGCTCCTTCGCCCCGAACCACAAGGGCATGCCGGTCCTCGGCGCTGACGACAGCCTCGATTACCTCCGGCGGCAGGTCCTCACGTCCCGTAACGTCCGTGGCGGGCGGTTCGTCGATGTGGCGCTCGGCGGTCTGAACTACCAGATCGAACATCACCTCTTCCCGAGCATGCCGTGCCCCAACCTGCGACGCGCGCGTCCACTCATCCGGCGATTCTGCGCCGAGCACGACATCGACTACCACGAAACCGGCCTGGGTCGATCCTGGGCGGAGGCGCTCCACCACCTGCACAAGGTCGGGTCCCCCGAGACACGACCGGATGTCGCGGCGCGCTGACGCTCCTCGTCCCCCGGATGCGAGACCGGGCCGCCTTCAGTCAGGTCCCTCGGCGTCCCACCAGCAAGCGTCGAAGGCGCACGTTCGGACGATCTGGCCGCGTAGGAGTTCCGGGATCGCGCGAACGCTCGACGGGCAGTCCGCGCCGCGGCGGGCCGACATGCTCGATCCGACCGTCGGGTGGTCACCCGGGCGCTTTTTCGGGGCGGAGTCATGAGTCCCGCCTGGGTGACGTGGCGTAGCCCACGCGGAACAGGACCCGCCCGGCACGCCGGGGTGGGCCGGCCGCGATCTACTCGGGTAGCGCCGTCCACGGCCTCTGGTCCGCGTACCAGCTTCGGTCGAAGTGGGTCATCGGCGGGTTCCCGACGTTCGGGACAGCGTGGAGGCCGCCGGTGCGCCAGTGTCATGGCGTCACGACCGGATGTGACGCCTTATCACTGGTCGGGACGGCGAGCCGCCGGATACTGGGATGGTGACCGCGCCGGCGCCGCGCCTCACCGAGTCGACGCCGAGACGGCTGCGCCGGCTCGTGGAACCAGGAACGTCAGCGACTCGAGGGTGAGGAGTAGTTCCCATGCGGGGTACGAACTCGGCGAGCACGACGCCCGTGCTGGTGACCGGGGTCCGCGGCAAGACGGGGGTGCCGCTGGCGGAGCTGCTCGGGGCGCGGCCTGGCGTCGAGGTGCGCGGCGGAAGCAGCGATCCGTCCACGGTCCACCTCGACGGCGTCCGTCCGACCGCGTTCTCCTGGGACGATCCGTCCGGGTGGGCGGCGGCGGCCAAGGACATCGACGCGGTGTACGTCGTCCGGCCGGACCGGGCGGACGCGCCGGAGCTGGTCGGCGCGCTGCTGGCCGAGGTCCCCGCCCAGGCCCGGGTCGTGCTGCTGTCCGAGCGGGATCCGGACCACACCGGGCCGGACGGGTGGGCGCCGCGCGCGGAGCGCGCGGTACGGGACAGCGGCCGGACCTGGACGATCCTGCGCCCGAGCTGGTTCATGCAGGTGTTCACCGATCCGCGCTTCTACCGCGACCTGATCGTCGACGCCGGGGAGCTTCCCTTCCCCGCCGAGGACGCGACGGTGGCCTGGATCGACGCGCGGGACATCGCGGCCGTAGCCGAGCGGGCACTGCTCGACGGGGGGCACGCCGGTCAGGTGTACGAACTCTCCGGCCCGCAGACACTGTCGCTGCCGCGCACCGCGGAGCTGCTTTCCGCAGCCGCCGGACGGCCCGTGGCCCACCGGCAGGTGACCATCGCCGAGACGGTCGCCGGCATGAGCGGCTTCGAACGAGATCTCTCCGTATTGACGTTCGAACGCGTCCGGGCGGGCCGCTTCGCGGAGGTGACCGAGACGGTCGAGCGGGTCACCGGACGGCCGGCGCGGACGCTGCGGGCCTTCCTCGCCGACACCGGATCACTGACCGCATCGCGGTGACGTCACTACAGTGGCCTCCATGACCGCACGTCCCCCTCTTGCCGAGCAGTTCGATCTGCAGCCGCATCCCGAAGGTGGCTGGTTCCGGGAAACCTATCGGTCCGCTGTCGCGTTCGAGCCGGACGGCTACCCGGGCAGCCGTGCCGCCGCGACGGCGATCCTCTTCCTCCTCGAACCGGGTGACTCGTCGGCCTGGCACACCGTGCGGTCGGACGAAATCTGGTTCTGGCACTCGGGTGGCCCGTTGGCGCTGACCGTCGGCAGGGACAGTGGGCCGACGATCCTGAGCGCCGAGTGCCCGCAGATCCTGGTGCCGGCGGGCGAGTGGCAGTCCGCGAGACCGGCGGGCGACGAGCACGTTCTCGTCAGCTGCGTGGTGAGTCCGGGCTTCGACTTCGCCGACTTCCACATGCCGTGAGCAGCAGCACCGCCTCGTCGGTGCTGGTCGGCGGGGGCAGTCAGCGCTGACTGCCCCCGCCGACCGGTGCGCTACGGAGGCAGGAAGCCCCTCAGCGCGGCGTTGACCTCGTCGGCGTGGATCCAGAGCAGCCGTGGGGCGCGCCGTCGAGCTCGACGTAGTCGGCCTCGGGGAGCGCGTTGCGGAATCGGGGGCCGGCGGCGTCGATCGGAGGATGTTGTCCTTCGTGCCGTGCAGGATGAGGGTCGGCTTGCCGGCTGCGCGAACCGCCTCGACGTCACCGCGGAAGTCCTCGATCCACGCGGGGACCACCGCGTACGCGGCAGCCGGCGCGCTGCCGATCGCGGCGTTCCCGCTGCCGGTGACCGCCTCCTGGCCGATGCGAGTGCCGAGGTTCAAGTCCAGGCTGTAGAAGTCCTGGTAGAACTGTGTGAACCAGGCGTGCCTGTCGCCCTTCGTCGCCGACGCCCGCCACCCCCACGTTCTGGCCGCCCAACGCCGACAACGCGCCCGCATCCGCGGCGAACGACAACGACGGTGGGGCAAACCTGCCGCCCACGCAGCCTGATCCGTCAACGTCGGTCGGCTACGGCAGCGGCCCGAGACGTCCCGGCCGATGCAGCCAAGGTGCAACCCTGGGCGCCGCGATGATAGGGGCGACCGCGAGCACCGTGATCAACGCTTGCCCGTTCCGGCCGCGTTGCTGCGTTCGTGATCACGGGTTCCGCACCGGCTTCGGCTCGACCAGGAGCCGGGCGTAGTTCGCCATCGACCGCTGGTAGCGCGGCAGGTGCTTGGCGAGCGTCCCGACGGCGATCGACACTGCCTCCCGCTCCCGGCCGACGCTGGTCAGCGCCAGCGCGAGCGTCGCGCTGAGCGCGTCGTCGAGCTCGTCGCAGCCGCGCTCACGCTCCTCGGTCAGCAGCCGGACGCTCTCCTCGGCCTGCCCGATGTTCCGCAGCGAGCTGCACATTTGGATGACCGAGCGCCGCCGGCGGATACCGTCGATGCCCAGCTCCAGCGCCCTGCGGTAGAGCGGCACCGCCTTGTCCGAGTGGCCGGTCGAGTCCCAGGCGCAGGCCCGCTCGAACGCTGCCACCGGATGATCCGGCCCCAACTCGTCGGCGAGGGCGTCGATCCGATCGCGGAACTCCCCCGCGTCCCAGTCGTCGGGTGCCGCGTTGAAGGCTGCCCACAGGTCCGCGCTGCGCTGCTCCCAGTCGGCGCTCGGGTTCATCGTCGTTCTCTCCTCGTGATCGTCGGTACAGACGGCAGCCACTGTGCGAGAGCGGCTACCGTGACCGCCAGTGATTCGGCGAAGGCCGAATCTCTTCCCCTACGGAAGGTGTGTGCGGATGGCGGTCACGCTGCGGTTGAGTCCCGCCGACCTGCTGCGCTGCCGCTTCGCTATCTCACCGATGCTCGAGACGCTGTCGGCGGTGCGCCTACTCTCACCGCGCGAACGTATCGGCCCCCACCGCCGCTGGCTCGACACCGTCGACACGCGGGAACTCGACCTGCGGCCGATCGCCCTGCTCCAGCCGCGTCGCGGCTACACCCCCGACTTTCTCTCGCCGCCTCCGGTCAGCCCACACGCCCGGTTCGAGGACGAACTCGCGGCCGTGGCGGCCACCGACCATGATCGGGTAGGCGCGGAGGTGCGACGGTCACTGGCGGACACGCCGGGGGCGGCCGAGTCGCCGACCGGGCAGCTCCTCCTGGGCGACCCGACCATTGTTCTCCAGACGCTGGTCTCACTCGTGAAGCAGGCATGGGAGGTCTTGGTAGAACCGTTCTGGCCGCACGTACGCGGGCTGCTTGACGCCGACGTGGGCTTCCAGACCCGACGTCTCGCCGACGGCGGACTGGACCGGTTGTTCGCCGAGTTGCATCCACGACTGCGCTGGAACAATGGCGTGCTGACCCGCGAGTACGGCGACGACGAGCATCGCGATCTGCGAGGCGAGGGGCTTGCCCTGGTGCCCAGCGCCTTCAAGTGGGATCAGGTCGTCGTCATCGTGGACCCGCCGTGGCAGCCCACAGTGATCTACCCGGCGCGTGGGCTCGGCACGCTCTGGCAGCCCCTCTCCACCGATCGGCATGCGGCTTTGGGCCGGTTGATCGGCGCGACCCGGGCGGCGCTGCTGCTCAGCCTCGACGACCCGGCCAGCACGACGACGCTGGCCCACCGCCACGCGCTGGCAGCCGGGACGGTCTCCGAGCATCTGTCGGTGCTGCGCGACGCCGGGTTCGTCGCCGGTGAACGACACCGGCACGAGATCCGGTATGGGCGTACGCCCCTCGGCGACGCCGTGCTCCGTCAGTAGGTGTCCGGCGTCGATGGGACGACCAGCGAGACGGCCGCGCGAGAGGCCGATCGCCGCAACCTCACGCTCGTTGGCCTCAGTGAGGGTGGCGTGGGCGCGAGCAACCACGCCGGCGGGCGGGCTGCTGGAGTGTGGCTGACCGATCGCGGCGGCGATAGTGGACGCTCGATGGTTTCCACGCCTGGCTGGACAAGGCATCGGGCCGCCGGCTGCTCCCAGGGAATGACCCGGCAGGCCGGCGCTGCCGCACGGTTGCCGTCGATGTGAGCTGTTCGCACGAACCCCACGAGGGAGACGGACGGCTACTGGGTGAAGCGGCCGGCATGCGACGAAGGGGACAGTAAAAACACCATCCGCAATAATCACGCCTCCCCTGTTCGCTAAAACTACACCCTTATTTCATGCCGAGTTTCGCCTGTGGACAGAGTGGGGTGAACGTGGCGGGTATTCGGCGGCGATCCGCCTACGGGACAACGCCCCGAGTCGACGTAATCCCGTTTCTCGGTTACGGCGTGGAGACCGGCACGTCAGGCCCGGCTAGCGCCGCCGATTCGCCCAACACCCACCTGCGGCAGACTGCCAACAACCTGGCTTTTCCCCGAACGGACGGACCGCACAGAAGGCATTGCACCTGGTGACGCGCTATCCACCGGTGCGCCTAGCTGTGCGCCCCATCCGACAAGCAGTGCCCTAGATGACCCCTACTGCACTATGGCGGGAAAGAACGGAAAGTCCGACTCCCGCCGCTTTGCAAGTTGTTCGCCGGTGTAGCGGGTCGCCAATGCATCGAATAGTCTTTCCTCTATGTTTTGATCGCCGACCGCGCGGTCCCATCCATCGGGGGCGACGGATCGGGTTGAGCGTCGATCCGCAGAAGTTCTGGAACCGTCATCGCAGCGATGGAAGGTCAGGAATCGCGCCAAACCAACGGGGGACGAATGAAACGAGCAAAAAGGGTGGCCGCCGGCGCGACGATTGGTTTCGTCGCTCTTGGGATCGCGCTCACCCCATCGGTTGCCTCCGCGTCCGCATCTGCGGTAATGGCGGATTGCCAGGCGGCCAGCGCAGCCCTTCGTTACCGCTTCTACCAGTCAGACGGATCCATCGGCTCGCGCACCTACGACTGCAGTGGAGACAAGTCCCTGAACTCGCGCGGCTACGACCTCCGCGCAGGTGGCTGGTCTGGCATCATCTATGGGACCTCAGGGCCAATCACCTTCTTCTGCGACGGAGAAACCCTGCCCCTCAACGGCCAGAGAGTCACGGGCATCTGGATGAAGCCCGGGCCGGAGCCGTACGAGCAGTGCAGCTAACGGCACGGACTCCTGCAGCGGGATAAGTGGGTTGGCCTTTCAGTGCCGCTGGCGCTGATCGTTCATTGACTGTTTCGGTGCTCTCCGCAGCCGTCACACGAGCACGGCCCGGTAGGGGCAAGTCCGCCTTGCCCCTACCGGCCGCATTCGTCAACGCGGACTTAGAGTGCGTCTGAGCAATCCCCAGCTTGTCATCGGCGCGCCTGCATGGCCGACAGCGTCGATGCGGCCGGTGTGGCCGAGCGTCGCGGCCACACCGGCCCCGGCGATTGCTGGGGCGCAACACTGACCTGCGGGCTCAGAGTGACCAATCACCGCGGAAGCAGACGCTCAAGACGGCGGCGGGCCTCCTCGGCTGCGGGGTCTCCCACATCCTCGAAGATCCGTGCCGCTTGACGCCAGGCGACTGCGGCAGCCTTCTGGTCACCCATCGCTTCCCGGGTGTCTCCGAGCCGGACGAGGGTCTCGGCCTCGTGGAACCGGTCAGCGGAGTCGCGGAAGAGTTGGATCGCCTGCTCGTAGCACTCGGCCGCCCGGTCGCGGTCGCCGAGGCGGTCGTAGGCGAAGCCAAGGCTGTCCAGCGTCGCGGCCTGGCCGTTGCGGTCACCGCTGCGCTGTTGCTGGGCGAGCGCCTCCGTGCAGCTCTCGATGGCCTGGGCGTAGTCGCCGGTCGTGGCCAACAGCCAACCGATGGCGTTGAGCGTGCGGGCCTCCCCCGAACTGTTACCGACCAGCCGGTAGAGCCGCAACGCCTCACGGCCGTGAGCGAGCGCCTCGTCGACGCGGCCGTCCAGGTAGCACAGTTCGCAGTAGTTGTGCAGGGTCTGGGCCTGACCGGTCGGATCGCCGAGGCGCTCGTGTAGCTCCAGTGCCCGCTTCAGCAGGTGCTCGGCGTTGCCGTGGTCGCCGAGTCGGGTCAGTGCGCGCGACAGCAGCCGGTTGGCGGCGGCCTGGCCGGCGAGGTCGTTGATCTTCTCCGCGGCGGCCAGCGCGACTCGTTGGGTGGCGAGTTGATCCTGCCAGAGGCCTCGTGGTGCCACGAAGGTGTTCAACGTCCAGGCGATCTGCCAGGCATAGGCTTCGAAGCCGTTCTCGGCGGCCTGCTGAACTACCCGAACCAGGACCTGGTGCTCGGCGGTGAACCATGCCAGCGCGTTGTCATGGTCGGTCACCCGCCGTCTGGCGGTAGCGGACAGCGGCGGCAGCGGCTCGATCGGGGGCCACTGCGGTTGAAGCAAGAGCGCGGCCGGATAGGCGGCGTGCAGATAGTGGTCGTAGAGGCGCTGCCGGGCGGCCGCGCGGTCGTCGGCGTGTTCCGACGACTCTGCGAGCTCGGACGCATAGGCACGCAGAAGGTCATGGAAGGCGTACCGGCCGGGTGCGTGCTCGGTCAGCAGGTGCAACCGGGTCAGCTCCCGCAGGCGCGGCGTGACGGCGGCAGTCGACACGCCCGCCAGCGCCGCAGCCGCCTCCGCGGTCAGATCCGGCCCCGGGTGTAGCCCCAGCAGGGTGAACAGCCGAGCCGCGTCCGGCCCCAGGGCCAGGTACGACCAGGAGAAGACGCGCCGGACATCGCCGTCGGCCAGCGCGTCCAGCCTCGCCTCGGAGGAGTGCAGTTCCGCGGCGATGGCACCGAGCGGGAACGTGGGGTGGGTGGCGGCGCGCGCCGCCACTATCGACAGCGCCAGGGGAAGCCGGCCGGCCGCGTCGACGAGGTCGGCCACCGCGGTCAGCTCGGTCGCGATGCGGCCGGCGCCGAGCCGACCGGCGAGAAGACTCATCGACTCCTCGGCCGTGAGCACGCCGAGGGTCAAGGGTCTGGCGCACTCGGCAGCAATGAGGCCGCTGAGCCGGTCGCGGCTGGTGACCACGACCATGCAGCCGCCGACGCCGGGAAGCAGAGGTCGAACCTGAGTGGAGTCACGCGCGTTGTCCAGCACCACGAGCATCCGGCGTGAGGCCAGCAGGCTGCGGTAGAGCCCGGTGCGGGCCTCCATGCCGGCAGGTATCCGGGCGGGGGGCACGCCGAGTGCTTCGAGGAAGCCGGACAGGGCGTCGGATGGGGCTGCCACGCCGGCCTCGTCATACCCACGCAGGTTCACATAGAGCTGGCCGTCGGGGAAGCGGTCGGCCACCCGGTGCGCCCAGTGCAACGCCAGGGCGGTCTTGCCGACTCCGGCCATGCCGGACACCGCGGAGATGACCACCGTCGTCGGCTCCTGCGCGCCGCCGTCCAGCAGGGCATCGAGGACGGCCAGCTCGTTGCTGCGACCGACGAATCCCGGCACCGCGCGTGGCAACTGCTCGGGGTGCTGGATCAGCGGCGCTGGTTCCATCTTCGGCGCTGGCCCGTCCGCGTCCGAATTCGCTGCCAGTCCCGGGCGGTGATGCAGGATGTCGCCGTACAACGTGGCGAGCTCCGGCGCGGGATCAAGCCCGGTCTCCTCCGCGAGCACCTGCCGAGCCTGCCGGAATGCCTCCAGGGCGCCGGCGACGTCTCCGAGGCGGTACAGGCCCACCATCAGCTGGCCCCATGCCCGCTGCCGCAGCGGATGTCGCTCGAGAAGGTCACGCAGCCGGTGCACCACCTCAGCCGGCGCGCCCAGGGCCAGCACCGCCTCGGCGTAGTCCTCCTCGGCGAGCAGCCGGCGCTCCTCCACCTGCGCCACGCGCCGTGCCAGCGCCGAACGCAGCGGCAGGTCGGACAACGGGGCCCCACGCCACAGGCCCACCGCAGCGCACAGTTCTGCCTCGGCGCGGTCCACCTCCGACGCGGCGAGAGCGTCACGGCCGCGCGCCGCCGCGGCCTCGAACAGGTCCAGGTCACGCTCGCCCGGCCCCACCCGCAGCAGGTAGCCGCCAGCCACAGCAACTATCCCGTCCCAGGGCGTCCCGCCACCCAACGACACACGCAACCCCCGCACGTAGGTGCGCAGGTTCGCCGCAGCCGATGCCGGTTGGTCGTCGCCCCACAGCAGCAGTGCAGTTTGACCAGGATTTTCCAGGTCTTGAGTGTGGCGATCGCGCGTTCGCCGCGGGCGCGGATCTTCGCGTGGGCCCGGTTGACCGTCTTCTGCCGGCGTGACAGCTTCGGCCGGAAGCGGCGCCGCTTGAACGGGGTGCGCATGCTGCCGTGGGCGCCTTGGTAGCCCTTGTCCGCGAAGGTCATCACGTCGGCGCTGGTCAGGGCGTCGATGATGCCGTGGGTGCGGGCGGCGGTCAGGTCGTGCGTCGAGCCGGGCAGCGCGGCCGAGGCCCAGACGAGACGCCCGGCCGCGTCGGCGATGACCTGCACGTTCACATCCGCCACTATGAGGAGGCCGGCCTGATCGTGCCCTCCGCGCGCAGCGAGGGCGGCTTCCGCCTCTACACCGAGCCCGACCTCGACCGCCTCGCCGTGGTCAAGCGGATGAAGCCCCTCGGCTTCACCCTCGACGAGATGCGCGACCTGCTCGCCGTCCTTGACGCCCTGGGCACGGCCACCGGCCCCGATCGGGACATGTTGCTCGACCGGCTCGGTATGTTCCATACCGCCGCCGCTACCCGCGTCGCCGCCCTACGCGACCAATTAGCCGTGGCAGAAGGCGTCGCGGACACCCCCCGCGCCAAACTCGACCATCACGGCGGTCCAGCCGCCTGACCACAGCCGTGGCCGTTTGCCGCGGACGAACGCCCAGACGCCGGAAGCACCGACACCGCCGTACCTCCGGGCGAGGCGGGTGAACCGCTCTGGCGGGGCCGATGAACGCAGGCCGGTCGCAGTGGCGATCAGGGTGGGCACGACAAGCTGCTGAGCCTGACGCGTCCCGTCGGCCCGATACCTCTTCCGGCCGGAAGCTTGGATTGGGTCCACGGGAGCGACGGGTGTGGTGATCATTGGCATGGTGCCATCGGGGAGGTAGCGACGGTCCCCGGTTTGCCATTCGTCGCGGGCGCCGCAGCGAGCCAGTGTCTCCACTACTCGGCGCGATGCAACCAACGGCACCGCTTGTGTCAAGCGGCCGGGCACCGGAGACGTCTCCACACGGGCCTTTCCGCCAACGTCGTGCTGACGCGGGCGTCGCGCACGTTGTCAGTCGCTGCTGTGGAGATCTGCACCCTGACCTCAGTCCTCTGGTCATTCGGGGACAGCGCGTCGCCGGTGTCGATTGTTAGGGTGGTGCGGCTGACGTGCCCGCCTATCGGGCGGGATTGCACCTGCTCACAACTGGTAGGCGCACAGGAGGTCGTCGATTGATGAGCCCAAGTCCGTGGAGGCCATCGGAGGCCGATTCACCTGGTGACACCTCAGGCGCTGATGTCTACTCGCCCGACCGATCGGTTCGCATCGCTGCCTCGCCCAACGGTGAGGTAGCGGTGGAGGTGCAGGGCTTGCACCGTCACAGTGAGGATTCCTTGGCCCGTCAGGTTCGGGCAGCGGTCAGGCTCGCGTTGGCGTCTCTGCAGCCGTCGACACCGGACGTGCCACCCTCCTCCGACCAGGGGCAGCGTGGCTGATGAGTGTCCGCATGGACAGGAAACTGGCGATGCTGGCCGGCGCCACGGTGGTGGTTCTGGGCTTGTTGGGGGCCTGGCGGTGGGGTCTTCGGGCCGACGACGACGTTGTTCCCTCCTGCAGTGACCTGGCTGGTGCGTTGCCGTCCGCAGTGCAGGGTTCATGGACCCTGACGCGTACCGAACCGAACCGTGAGGTGAGCGACTACCTGGTGCGGTGCGAGTTTGCTTTCCGGTCCGCAGATCAGGCGTACTGGGGCACGGTGATGGTGAGTCTCAGCGCCGACGATGACGAAGCCTCCCTGCGAAAGAGGGCTACCGATGGCCCCTGTTACGGCGAGGCTGTTCCCAACCCCAGCGCCGCCAAGTACTCCGTGGCCCGCTCCTGTTCTGAGCAGATCAACGACAAGATTTTCGCCAGCGTCTTTGTGGCCTCCGACCGGCGCTACGGACACTCGCGCGTCGAGTTCAGCAGTTCCAGCCAGTCCCTGGAGCAGGTCGCCGCGTACGCCCGCACCAGCGCACAACACCTCACCGATCTGGCGATGAGTCTTGAGGCCGGCGAGTAGGGAGCCCTCGTGGGAAAGCTTGACCGCTACTTCGAGGACGTCGCCCGAATCAGGGCAGAGGGCGTATCGACCAACGGCTGGGTGACCGTCGCGCGGGAGCACGACGGAGACATCGAGGTCGACATTCGTCCCGGCATGCTGCGGCGGTGTGACCCGGACCAGGTGGCTACCGAGATCCGGACAGCGCTCTTCGCCGCCGTTGCTGATCACCGTCGGCAGTACCGGCAACTGCGCATCGACTACTTCGGCTCGCCGCTCGGAGTCGAGCCGTTCACGCCGTTCGAGCTAGAGCACGGGGGGATGCAGGAGCCATGACGACAGACACGTCCGCCTTACGGGTGGAGTCTCAAGCCCTGGTCGCGTTCGGCCGGGAACGCTACGAGGACGCCGTCGCCTACAGTGCCGTCCGCCGCTATCTCAGCGATGTCGGATCCATCCCCTCGGGCGCATGGGGCACCCTCGAGGGCATCTCGGAGAAACTCCACCGAGACTGGGCGACCGCGCTGAGCAGCCGGCTGTCCGAGGCGAACACCGCCCGCAACGAGATGGAACGCATGGCCGACGGCCTCATGCAGATCGCCGCCGACTACGAGGGCACCGACCTGGACATCGCGACCACCTTCGACCTGCAGAACCGCGACCTGCTGCCCTATCTGCCCCTCGGTGACGGCCATGCCGGCAGCGTGCGGGTCCGCCCCGGAGGCGCCGGGATCCTCGCCCAGCCGGCGCCCCGCAAGGCGATCCCCGGTGACGAGCCCGTCCTGATGATCCCCGACGACAACGAGCGTCTGGGCGCAACCCGCAACGAGACTCTGCCTCGCACCCGCGTCGTCGAGGAGCCGATCAGGATCGGCAGCACCGACGGCAACGACCTCACCATCAGCGGGGGGCGCACCACCTATTACGAGAACGGCGAAGGCGACCAACTCGACACCTTCATCCATGAGCACCGCGACACGCTGCTCCAGCTCGAGGCAATCCTGATCGAGCTGGGCACCGGAGAACGGCTACCCCTGACCGACCTCATGGTCCACGCCTGGCGCTCCTCACCCAGGATCATCCGCAACCGCGCCGACCTGGTCCACTCGGCCGCCAACACCTACGCCGAACTTCGCGCGGAGATGGGCGGCGAACTGAAGAACCTGAAGCTCTACTGGGAGGGCAGCGCGTTTCAGGCGTTCGGACACTACGCCGACCGCGCCGGCCTCTACCTCGACCAACTCGTCACGCAGACACGCTGGCTCGCCGATGAGGGCAAGAAGGCCGCCACCATGCTGGAGGGACTCCGCAACGCCTACGCCAGCCTCGGCTACCAGCACATCGGCACACTCATCGACGCTCTCAAGGGCTACCTCGAGTCCGTCAACGGCCTGTTCTCGTCCTGCAGCGAGCCGGAGAAGGCTCTGCTCACGGTGGTGCAGACCTTCGTTGGCTACCTGCTGGATGCGGAGCGACGCAGCGTCGAAGCCATGTCCGAACTCATTAAGATCGATGAGCAGGAGCGCAAGGAGCGCCCTGACCTCGGCACCCGAAGCCACGACACCACCCCCTTCCCCCAACCCGAGGTGGGGGCCGACGCCTGGTCCGACCGCAGCTCCTGGGCGCCGCGACCGGACAAACCGCGGGCGTAGAAAGGCAGCCGCGTCCGTCGCAGGGCATGAGGCGCCTGGCCTCCCGGTCCCTGAGTTGGAAACACCGAGCTCCGTGCCTAACTCGTCTAACCCGGGGGCGGCATGGTCGCCGTCAGCCAAAGCGCTCGCGGTGGCGTCCCCGCTTATCACTGTCCACCCGGCGCAGCCTCCAAGTGCTACACCTCGGACGCAGCGACGGGTCAGTGACGTTCGCCGAAGTCGCGGGCCGCCTCGTCGAGATGGGTGAGGAACTGGGTGACGGCCGGGGGTCGGGCGCGACCGGCGACAGTGGCGGCGAACACCTGACGGACCGACTCGTCGTCGCGGTGCAGTCGCAGCAGCACGATGTCCGGCGGCGTGCCCCGTACGGCCAGCGCGGGCACGAGTGCGACGCCGAGCCCGGCCGCGACGCAGCCGAGCTTGCCGATCCACTCCGCGGCCACGATGTCGATTCTCGGCCGAAAGCCGGTGGGTAGGCTGGCCCGCAACAGCGTCTCCTCGGCCGTCGCCGAGCCGACGATGAACGGGTCGTCGGCGAGGTCAGCCAGGCGCACCGTGCCCCGGGCAGCGAGCCGGTGCTCGCGGGCAACCGCCACCAACAGCCGCTCGTCGAGCAGGTGATGCAGGCCGAAGCGGTCGTCGATCAGCCCGGTCGGCGGCGAACTGATCACCGCCACGTCGGCGTCCCCGGTCGCCAGGCGGTCGAGCAGGGTGGGAGTCGTCCCCTCGACCAGGGACAGCGCCACCCGCGGATGCGTGACGCGAAACGATGCCAGGGCTCGCGGCACCAGTGCGGCGACGGCCGTCGGGAACGCGCCGACGCGCAGCCGGCCACTGCCGAGACCGCGTAGCTCGTCGAGGTCGCGCTGAGCGGCGGTGAGCCGGTCGAGTACCGCCTCCGCGTGCGGCAGCAGCGCACGTCCCTCTTCGGTGAGGGTGACGCCGCGCGGTAGCCGGTCGAAGACCCGCACCCCGACCTCCGCTTCGAGCGCCGCGATCTGCCGCGAGACCGCCGACTGGGTGAAGCGCAGCTGGCGGGCGGCGGCGGTGATCGAGCGATAGCGCGCCACCGTCCGGAACACGTCGAGAAGCTGCGTATCCATCCAGCCATGCTAGCTAGGCATGGAGCCGATGCTCAGCATTCGTTGGTCGCATCGCTTGTGGCGCCCTAGCGTTGCCGCCATGACAGAGATCGCGGTGCTCGGCACCGGACAGATGGGTGCGGCCATCGCCCGTCGGTTGCTGGCCACGGGTCACCACACCACGGTCTGGAATCGCACCCCCGCCCGCGCCGCTGCACTGGCCGACGCGGGCGCCACCGTCGCCACCACGCCGACCCAGGCCGTGGCCACAGCCGACCTGGTGATCACCATGCTCACCGACGCCGCGGCGGTCGAGGCCACCCTCTTCGGGACCGGCGACGATACGGCCCCCGTGGCCGCACTGCGGCCGGGCGCGATCGTGGTGCAGATGTCGACGATCGGACCGGATCAGGTGCGCGCCGTCGCCGCCCGGCTGCCCGAGTTCGTCACTCTGCTCGACGCCCCGGTCGGCGGCAGCGTGGACGCGGTCGACGCCGGCGCGCTGACCATCCTCGTCGGTGGACCGGCCAGCGTCGTCGAACGGGCCGCGCCGGTGCTGCGCGCACTCGGCTCCGTCCGGCTTTGTGGGCGGGTGGGCGACGGATCCGCCCTGAAGCTGGTGACCAACACGGCGCTGGTCACCGCGTTCGGCGCACTGCACGACACCCTGGCCGTCGCCGACGCGCAAGGCGTCGACCGGGCGGTGGCGCTCGATGCCCTGAGCACCGGCGCACTGGGCGGCGTGGTCGCCCGGGCGAGAAGGAGCGGCGCCTCGTTCGCCATCTCCCTCGCCGGCAAGGACGCCGACCTGGCCCACCACGTCGCACCGACCACCACGGTGCTGGCCGCCGCGACCCACCTTCTGCACCACGCCGCCGACCAGCGGGCAGACGTGGCAACCCTGATCAACCTGGAGAACCGATGAAGCTGATCCTGGACAACCCGCAGACCGTGGCCGCGCCGTTCGGCGACCGGTTCGCTCACATCGCCCGGCTGGACGTCGGCGGGGGCGCGCTGCTCTTGCTCGCCGGACAGGTCGCCGTCGACGACAACGGCCAGGTGGTCGCCCCCGGTGACGCCGCCGCCCAGGCCGAGCGCATCTTCGAACTCGTCTCTGGGATCCTCGCGGCCCACGGCGCGACCCTCGCCGACGTCCTGCACATCCGCACCTTCATGACCGACCTGGGTGATCTACCCGCCTACGGGGCGGTACGCGGCCGACTGTTCCCGGCCTCCCCTACCAGCGCTCCGCCGGCAAGCACGACCGTCGAGGTCAACCGGCTCTTCCTGCCCGGCGCGGTCATCGAGGTGGAGGTCACGGCGGCGGTGCGCACCACGGCCTGACCGGGGATGCCGGTGCTACGGCCACCGTCGCCGACCGGCCCTCTCCCGGGTGCCGAGCCAACCCGGAATTCCACGCAGCCTGTCCAGTTGGCCGACGATGAGCGCATCGGCGCGAAACGCCTGCCTTCATTTCTTTGGTCGTCCCCGGCTGCGGACCTCGGCCGCCCGGCCCGGTGACCCTCTGCCCCGGCAACACGGATGATCCGGAAGGGCGAAGGCCAACGGGCTGCCAGACGTAACAAAGATGGTTGCTTTCGCTGCGTGGGTCGGCGAGACTGCCGGGGTGGCGGCCAACAGCAGGGTGACGATCGCGGCTCACGCCTTGGCCTGGATGGAACTGGCCAGACGGCGCGGTCGTGAGGTGCTCACCTCCGAGGAGGTGGCCGCCAGCGTCAACACCAACGCCGTCATCCTCCGACGCAGCCTCGGTGACCTGCAGCGCGCCGGCCTGGTGCGCGCACGCCGCGGCAACGGCGCCGGCTACTGCCTCGGACGTCCGGCAACCGAGATCACGTTGCTGGACGTCTGGCTCGCCGTCTCACCAGAACCGCTACTGGCCCTGCACCACAGCGAGCCGAACCTGCAGTGCCCGGTCGGGCGCGGCATCCGTCCCGTGCTCACCGACCTGTACGACGAAGCGACCGACACCTTCCGGACGACGCTCGCGCGCTCCACCGTCGCCGACATTCTGCACAGGATCCTCGCATGATCGTCGAACTGCGCCGCTATACCCTGCGTGAGGGACACCGCGACGAGCTGATCGACCTGTTCGACCGTGAATTCGTGGAGAGCCAGGAGCAGTTGGGAATCGCCGTGCTCGGCCAGTTCCGCGACCTCGACCGACCCGACCAGTTCGTGTGGCTACGCGGATTCCCCGACATGCCATCGCGCCGGACCAGCCTGACGGCCTTCTACTCGGGGCCCGTGTGGGCGAAGCACGGACCAGCGGCGAACGCGACGATGCGCGACTCGGACGATGTTCTGCTGCTGCGCGAACTCGTCGCGGTGCCGGTGTTCGACCGCGACACCGACGACGCCGAAACCGTGCTGTACGCGACGATCTGGTACTGGGCCGGCCCCTTCCCCGACCCCACCCCCGACCCGGACGAGGCCCTGGCCGTGCTGAGGACCGAGTACGCCGTCAACGACTTTCCCCGGCTGCCGGTCCGGGAGGGGGAGCACGCCCTGGTCCGGCTCACCCGATCACCGCTACCGGCAGACGTCCCCGACGGCGTGCTGAAAACCGAAAGCTTCCGCCTCCACCCCACCCGCCGATCGAGCCTGTACTGATTTTGGTCGGCGCTCGTGGCTCGGGGCGGTAACGGCGACGCACCCGCTGCGGCGCCGGCCCCGCTGGCCGGCGGTGGTCAACAGGGCTACGCGAAACAGCCGCGTACGCCCGCTGGAACTGTTCGCGGGCTTGAGCATCGCGACGGCTGCGCGTAGCTGACCGTCACCGGAAGTTCGGATGGTCGAGCCTGGCGACGAATGCCGACGAACGGTGGCTGCCACTGCAGGCGGCAGCCACCGTCCGCACCAGTTACCTTCTCAGGATTCAGTGCCTGGATGCGGCACGCTTTCGCAGCCGCCCCGTCATTCCGGCGGCAAAGCCGAACGCGACCGAGAGCAGTGCGACCTGCCACCACAGCGGCGCTGGGTCGGTGTCCGTGTACGAGATCGTCGTCCACGGTCCGGGCCTACCCGACGTCCCCGCCTGAGCCGGATGGTTTGGGTGATCCGGGTGGCTCGGCTGACCCGGGTGTCCCGGCTGGACCGCGCCCGGCCTGTGGTCGACCGCCGTACGGAAGAAGGCCACCGTGTACCTGCGGCTGATCTGGCCGTTTGCCGAGGTCACCGTGAGCACACGCGTCCCGTGCTTGGCGGTCGACGCCGACACCTTCGCACCGTGCTCGGTCGGCTGCGCGACGACGGTGGGCAGGCGCCGGTTCTTTGGCCAGTCGACCATGTACGTCTGGGTACGTGCGTCGAACCCGTCAACGGTGACCCCGTCGACCGTCAGCGACGAGGCGGTCGCCACGCTCGCCTTCGTGTCGTCGGGGTAGTTCGTGACGGTGACGGTGCCGTCGTCGTTCATCTTGACCTGCGCGGTCATCGCCCTTGCGAGGTTGATGCGCTGCCAGCTAGGGTCGCCCGCGGCGGTCAGGTCGAGCGGGTAGCCGGAGTCGAGTGCCGTCTGTTCCAGGACCTGCACCCGCTGCGCGTTCGTCAGGTCGGGGAACGCGGTCGTCAGCAGCGCGCCGGCCTCGTCCGGGACGTTCGCCGCAACGCTGGGCTGCCCCACGCGCGGGAACCCGTACGACAACCGCTCTGTGTACATCGACGCGGCCTGGTCGGCGTCGAGCCCCCGGTACGGCTCCCCGGCGCAGGCGAGCAGGGAGTCGAAGCCCTCCTCGCGGCACTCATCGAGCAACACGGACTCGATCTCGTCGTGCGTCTGCATCAGCAGGTCCTCGAATGCGGGATCCGCCCAGCGGTGCGCGACGGTGGCCTGCCCGGTCATCCGGGAGCCCATGACATCCAGCGGGTAGTGGAACCCGAGCACGATCCGGTTGTCGCCGTACTCGGAGGTCCGCGCGAGGATCTGCGGCGCGAGCTCCGGCAGCAGCGTGGCGAGGAAGGTGCCTGCCGTGTAGCCGCCGTAGGCGTGGCCGCTCGGGAACGACCCGTCGCCGGCGAGCCCACCGTACGAGCCGTTGCCCGAGTCGCGGACCAGACCGCCCTCGCCGACGAGCCCTATTCGCACGTACGGGCGCTTGTAGGCGTAGGTGTTCTTCGCCGTGCCCGTACCGTCGAGCCCGGAGGTGATCCGGCCGAACAACGCGTCGGTCTTCGGCAGCTTGCCGTCGTTGCGGGCCTGCAGGTACAGCTCGCCCAGGCGCGAGCCGAGGCCATCTGCCATCGTCATGTCCGCGCCGTGATCTGCGTCGTTCTCGGCACGCTTGACCTGGGCGCTCGACGCCGAGCGGTTGATCTCCAGCGCCTTGGTGTCGTTGTACGCCGACACCTTGTCGAGATCGGCGATCTTCTCGTTCGCGCCACGCACGTCGGTGCCGAGCTGCGTGAAGCCGCGCAGCAGGTGGACGAAGTAGTGGCTGCCGTCCGGCGTGGCCGGCCACGAGTCGGAGTCGTAGTGCGCCGACAACGCCTGGGACGGGAACGGTCCGGGCGCTGCCGCCGTCGACGCGCCGCCCGGCTGCTCTGCCGTAGCCGCAGAAGCGGGCATCGCCGAGGTACCCACGGCGTTGATCGCCACCACCCGTGCGGTGTGGGAGCCGCCGCCTGCGCCGAGGAAGGCGACCTCGCGGGCGTTGCCCGCGACGATCTGCGTGCGCTTCTGGTCGAGGGTGACGCGGTAGGCCAGGACCCGGGCGCCACCGTCACCGGCTGGGGCCCACGAGACGCGGACGTCCTTGCCCGCGGCACTGACCGCGGCCACCGTCGGCGCGTGCGGGGCGCTCGCGCCGACGATGACGGGCTCGGTGAACGACGACCATGCCGATGCCCCGACCGCGTTCACGGCGCGGACCCGGGCACGCTGCGCGGTGCCGCGCTTGAGCCACGTGAAGACAGCCGACGTCTGCCCGGCATCGTTGATGACGAGTTCGTGCCCGTCGTTGAGTGCGACGACGAAGCCCGTCACGGTCGATCCGCCGTCGTTCTCCGGAGCCGTCCAGCGCACGGTGACGCTGCTCGCGTCGCTTCCGATCGACACGGCCGCCGGGGCCGCCGGGACCTCGTTCGGCTTGACCTTGAGGCCGGAGAGCGCCTTCGTCAGCGCCGCGTCCGCGTTGCTCAACGCCGCATCGCTGGCCGCAGCGTCCGCGAGCGTGGCCTTGGCTGCGGTGAGCGCACTGGTCAACGCCGCCCACGATGCGTCGGTGTACCGGCGCTGCTCGACCGACCCGGCCCGTGCGACGGTGTTCTCCAGCGCCAGCCGGGCCCGCGGGGTCAGCTGGCCGAACGCCAGCCGCAGGGCCCGCGCCTGGGCGTCGACCTCGGCCTGCGTCGCGGTCTCCGATGCGGCGACCGCGCGCGCCTTGCCGAGCTCACGCTCGAACACCCCGAAGTCGATGCTTCCGTAGCGGGCCTTGTCACCGACGTACACCGCCGCCTCGGTGATCGCGCCGTTGAGAGCCGACTTGTCCGTGGGGCCGTCGTCCGGGTCCTCACTCACCGGAGCCGTCGCGAACGTCAGACTGTCGATGTTCGCCACGTACGGGTGGTTGCCGTCGGGGGTGGTCCGCAGCCGCAGAACGACCCGGTGCGATCCGGTCAGGCCGGCGGGCAGCGCGACCGTCGTGGTCGCGGCGTTCTGCCACGCCGAGCCGGTCACCGGAAGCGGGATGGTGACGTACGGGGCACCGGGCGAGGCGGGGTCGAAGTAGTCGAGGTAGACGTCGATCGCCGAGTTCTGGCCGCACCGCGAGGAATTGTTGACGTAGTGCACCGAAACCTGCTCAAGCGCCTTGGACCCGAAGTCGATCGTGTCGTAGTCGAGCCACGCACCGTTGTAGGTGGCGCCCAGGTTCGTTACCTGCGTTCCGTCGTCCCAGGTGCTCTGCTCGCTCTTGAGACCGCTGCCGCTGTTGCCGACCCACTTCTCCGCCTCGACCACCACGCTGCTCGGCGCGGGTGCCGCCGCCGTGAAGGTCAACGACGTCACGTTCGCGACGTACGGCTGCGCGTCGCTGTGGTTGGTGGAGCGGAACACGGCGACGGCGTCCTGCACGCCCGCGAACACCGACGCGGGGAGCCCGACCGTGGCCCTGCCCTCGGTGCCCCAGCCGTCACCGGTGTAGGGCAGCGGGATGTCGACCATCCGCTGGTCATTGGCTGCGCCGAGGTGCAGCTCGATGTGGGAGTCCGACGCCGCGCGTGAGCGCGGCTTGTCGTACGACACGGTGATGCTGTCCACGCCGTTTCCGCCGAGGTCGACGCTGCTCCACCGCGCCCACGCACCGTCGGTGACGTTCTCGAACAGCCCGCGCGACAGGTTGAGCGGCAGCCGGCCGTTACCGGTCTGCGCGGTGTTCGTCGCGGTCAGCGGCTCGAGCGTGGCACCGGGCTCATCACCGGGCGCGGTCGACCGGAACTGGAACCAGTCGAAGTTCGACACCCAGGCCTGACCGGCCGGGGCGTGGAAGACGAGCGTCACGTCGCGCGCCCGCGTGAGCGCCTCGGGATCGGTGATCTCCGCCTGGACGGTGACGTAGGTGCCCCAGTTGCCGGTACCGGGCAGCACCGCCTTACCGACGATCGGACCGTCCTGCGTCCCGGCGTGCACCTCGATGGCGCTCGGCGTGCCCGTGGGCGAGTACGTGCTCGCGTAGCGGATCGTCAGCGTCTTCGGTGCGACACCGGCGAAGTCGAGGTTCTTGTACCGAATCCACGATCCGTCACGCACGCCGCCGAGGTTGCCGTTGGAGGAGTTCGCCTCGTTCTTCAGGTCACCGCCCGACCACTCGTCGGACTGCTCGGCCTCCAGCACACGGTAGCCGCCCTGGTCGAGGGTGAGCGCGGCGATCGCGCCGTTGAGCGACTCCGTCGCGTTGCGCAGCGTCGCGGTGGTCGACGCGTCGTCGGCCAGCACCGTCTGAGCCCGCTCGAGCACGCCCCGGAAAGCGTGGTACGAGGCGAAGGAGTAGTTCCCCTGACGTACCAGTAGGCCCTCGTCGACGAGCTTCCGCAGCGTCGCACGCTCCGCCGCGGCGACCGAGATCGACAGCGCGGTGCGCGATGACAGGCCGTCTCCGGTCACCTGGTCGGCAGAGACGCGACCAATGAACGCCGAGTCGGCGAAGGTGACGTAGAAGCGGGCACCCGCTGCGGCGGTACCCGACAGCACCACGCGGGCCGTCGTCGCGTCGACGCCCACGACGTCCCCCGACACGCCCGCCGGCAGACCGTGGATCGTGGCCGCGCCGCTCGCGACGAGGCTCTTGCCGCGAGCGCCGCGGAACTTGGCGCCCCCGCCCAGTGAGAGCGCGATCGTTCCGTCGACACGACCGTCGGCGCGAGCGGCGATCGTCATGGGCGAGGCGTGCACGGTGTAGCCGTTCGGGGTGCCGCCGCCATGGTCATCGCCCGCGGTGCTCATCGAGTACGCCGGCTTGCCGTTCGTCCCCCAGGTGGACGGCTTCGCGCCCATCCGCACGTCCAGCGAACCGCCGTTGACGAGCGTGCGGTAGTCGAGCCAGGTGTTGCCGAACTTGGCGCCGTTGAGCGAGGCCGACTGGATGTAGTACGAGTCGTCGGAGACGTCGTCCGCCGAGACGGTGAACGTGCGACCGTCGGCGTACGAGATCGTGGTGCGGTCGAAGAACGGCGAGCCGATCTGGTACTGCGACGAGCCGGCGGTCACCGGGAACAGGCCGATGGCCGCGGCGACGAACATCGTCGACATCGTGCCGGCGTCGTTGTCCATGGTCGGCAGGAAGCCGCGCGGATCGAGCTTGTAGACCTTGGTCTTCAGCGGCGGGCGCAGTTCGCCGTTACCGCTGGGGTACTCGTCGGTGCTGCCTGTGGCGATGTAGCGGTTCCAGCTCTCCTTCGTGTAGATCGTGCGCACCCATTTCTGGGTCAGGCTCGGCAGCCCCACGTAGTTGAACAGGTAGGGCGCCTGCAGGTCGATCTCGTTCGCGTTCGAGTGCAGCATGCCGAGGCCGTTGTCGGGGTCGTCCTCGCCCATGAAGTGCGTGACCGCACGCCGGGCCGCCTCCGGGCCGCCCATCGCCGCGACGACGCCGTCCATGTCGTAGGCCGGATACCAGTTGTACTGCCAGAGCGTGCCCTGGTAGAGGTTCGCCGCCTCGAAGCGCTCGTAGTCGACCTCGCCCCAGTTGCCTGCCGCGTCACGCGGGGTGAGCAGCGCGGCCTTGGTGCCATCGGCCGCCGTCCACGCGCCCGGCTTGTACAGGTTCGCGATCGGCAGGGCGGCCTGCGCGCGCAGCTGCTTCGCGTCGTCAGCGCGGCCGAGGGTGTCGGCGATGATCGCCAAAGCCCACTGGTCGTACCCGCGCTGCACCGTGTCGCCGGGGCGGTTCTCGATGTATCCCTGGCGCAGCTGGTTGCCGTTGTAGTAGCCGACGTAGCTCTTCAGCGCCGGGTACGCCTGGTCGAGGCGGTCGAAGCCGGTGAAGCCCTTCGAGAGCGCGTCGGCGACGATGACCGCCGAGCGTTCCCAGCGCACGGTGGGCACGGAGTGGGTGAGCCCGCCGATGCCCTTGCCGGTGCTCTGCACGTCGGCGAAGAGGTAGATCAGCGACTGGATCATGTCGCGGTACATCTCGGGGTCGACGTACGCGAAGACGGAGTATTTGCGGAAGTCGTCCCACGACGACCACGCGTCGTAGTAGGTGAAGTCGTCGACCTTGTGCACCACCCCGTCGACACCGCGGTAGGTGCCGGACGTGCTCGTCGCGTTCATCGGGAGCGCGAACATGCGGTACAGGTGGGTGTAGAACAGGCGGCGCAGCGTGCCGTCGGAGTCGGCCTTCACCGAGGCCGAGACATCGACCCGGCCGAGCCGATCGTTCCAGACGGCCTTCGTGCCGGCGCGTACGTCGTCGAACGACAGCTTTCCGACCTCGACGCCCTGGTCGATGCGCGCCTGGTCCGCGCTGATCGGCGAGACCGTGATCCGCAGGCCGATCTCACCCGCGTCGTCAGGTGCGAAGGTGAGCACGGCGCCGGTGTCGGTGCCGCGCCGGGAGGCCGCGTCGCCGAACTCACCCGATCCCCACGTCTTGAACGACGCGACCGGCTGCTCGGTCTCGGCGTGGTAGTGCAGCGCGTAGGACGCGCCGTTGAAGTTCCCGTTGATGTCACCCGAGAGGGCGACCCGGCCGTCGTCGAGACGCTCAACGTCGACCGATGAGCCAGTCCGGCTGGTGAAGTTGTTGTTCAGATCGACGACGAGTTCCGGCGTGGCGCCGTCGGGGAAGGTGTAGCGGTGCAGCGCGGTACGGGTCGTCGCGGTCACCTCGGCGTTGATCGTGCCCGGGCCGTTGTGCACGGCGCCGTCCCGGCCGGAGATCTCACCCAGCCGCACCTGGTAGTACCCGGGGCTGGCGGTCTCGTCGTCGTGGCTGAAGGGGTGGGAGTACGAACCGGTCGATGGCCGGGCGCTGTACTCGACCTGCGTCGGTACGACGAGGATGTCGCCGCCGCCACCGGAGCCGCCGACCCCGTCGAGGTTCGTCTGCGTGAATCCGGCGATATGGGTCTGGTTGTAGTCGTAGCCCGTGTGGTTACGACCCGGCATGGTGAGGGGATTGACCTTCACGATGCCGTTCGGCGCCTGCGCACCGGGCAGGTCGTTGCCGTCGTCACCCGCGGTTGAGACGAACGGGTTGACGAACGATGTGTAGTCAATCGGCTTGGTGTTGTCCTCAGTCGGCTTGGCAACAGCAGGCGTAACGACAACTCCTGTCGATACCGCCACCACCACCGCGGCGACCATGGTCACCGCGGTGGTCCGCCACCGGTTGCGCCCACGGCCGGCTGCGCGCACCCGCCCCAACTCGATGGAGATCCCGCCGCGGAGGCGTGCTGAACTCGATGTCACTGAACAACTCCCAGGTGCTCGGCGCGCTCGCCGAGTGCGACGTCCCGCGTAGCAACGCGGCGCAGTCCCCATCCGCACCCTGGTGCCACGAGTAACAGGCCTCGCTGGCTGTCAGGGTGACGCCATGGCTAACGGCGCGATCTTGGTCGTCGAAGGTATCGCGCTGGCTAACGGATGCACAGCCGAACATGAACACGTCGCCCCGTCTGGGCAGATCAACGCGGCCGGGCGCCTGGCAGAGAAAGTCCTACGACGCAAACAACTGCTCCGCGAAGCCAGCCACCTACTCCACGCCCGCGCGCACCAAAACCCATGAAGCAACACAACGCTCCGCGCTACGCCACGGCGCATGGCTCAGCCTCGCCCACACCGCCGCCGGTGACCTCGATCTCGCAGTCAGCACCGCCCAGATCGCCCTCGAACGCCTACCCGCCGGCAACTCCGCCCGCAGCGTCGCGCTCCTACTGCGACTTCACGACAAACTCGCCCCAGCTGCCCCACGCTCCCCAGCGATCCGCAGCCTCGTCCCCAAGCTACGGACCCTCCCGGCGCCAGCACAACGAGCCGCATCAAGCTGATCGGTGCGCAGGGTTCGACAATGCGGCGGAGAGCTTCCAGCCTGCGTTTCACGCCTTTTACAAGGCCGTTTCATACGCACTTTGCGCAAGCCGCATAAGGCATCAGGAGGAAGCTCAGGGAATTGACGATTGGCACTGAATGTGATTAGGTTTTATTCGACTAGTCATCATTGCAGCCGCGCGCGTGTGCTATCCGTCAACCAGGATCGGAGACTCGCATGAGGCGATCTGTGGCGGCCGTGATGACGGTCGTCCTGGGGCTGTCCACCATCGCGGTGGCCAGCCCGGCGCAGGCAAACCCTCAGGGCTGCACCCAGGGGGACCCGGTGTTCGGCTACAGCTCGGGCTACATGACCGCGTGGAACGACGGATTCTGTCAGACGTCCGTGACGCGCACCTTCCGGGTGGAGATCAAGAGGGATGCCAGTTTGTCCCCTGACCCGGTGGTGTCCAGTTACGACGACTACTACACGGGCACGTATTACTATGCTGAGACCAGCAGTTGCGATGGCGGACGGACCGCCAACTACTACGGTCGCTCGTTCTTCACCTCTCACCCGACCTACAGGGACACCTCGCACTACAAGGTGACCACCTGCTGAGCTGACGCAATCAGGGGGCCCGCGATGGACGAAGCAATCATTGGGCACGGACTGGCGCAGCGGTACGGGAAGCGGAGTGTATTTCGCGATCTCGATGTCGTGGTCTCGCCCGGCGTGACGGTGTTGTTGGGGCCGAATGGCGCGGGAAAGACGACGCTGCTGCACACCATCGTTGGCCTCAAGCGTCCCGAGGCGGGAAGCTTGCACGTACTCGGTCGTGATGTGCTGCGCCGCGGCGGCCTTCGGTCCGTCGCGGCGCGGATTGGTTTCCTGCCGCAGGTCGTGTCTCACTATCCCGGCTACACCGTCCGGGATTCCGTCGCCTACGCCGCCTGGCTCAAGGGCGTACCGGAGCGCGACATCGCAACGAAGGTGGACCGGGCGCTGGGGTTGATGAGCTTGTCCGGCCGGGCCCGGTCACGCATGGGCAGCCTCTCTGGTGGATTGCTGCGGCGGGCCGGTATCGCGCAGGCGATCGTGCATGAACCGGAGTTGCTCGTCCTCGACGAACCGGCGGCCGGTCTTGACCCTCAGCAGCGCATCGAGTTGCGTCGTGTCCTGCGAAAGGTCGCCGGCTCGGCCACCGTGCTGGTCAGCACTCACGTGGTGGACGATGCCCGGCACGTCGCGGACACCATCATCGTGCTCGACGACGGAGCGGTGGTGTTCACAGGGACGGTCGCCGGGCTGGAGGGCCTCGCCATGCCGGGGGTAGACGGAGACAACGACCTGGAGCGTGGCTATGTCACGGCGCTGCGGCAGACGGCGGTGCGGGCGTGACCCCGATCCGCATCGAGCTACGTCGAGGGCCGGGATTGTGGAGCCTGCCTTTCCTGGTAGGGCTCGGTGTGTTCATGTCCCGCTCCCAGCTGGATACGGACACGGTCTGGTCGTACGCCACCGGTGCAGTGGCGAGCGCGCCGATGCTGATGGCCCCGCTGGCGGTCGGCGTTGCCGCGTGGGCGGGTGGCCGCTCACAGCGCCGTGGCGGGCGCCATGCCTGGCTGCTGGCCGGGCGCGAACCGGCGCGGGCACCACTGGCGGAGGCCGGTGTGCTGGTGGGCTGCGCCACCGTTGCCTACGCCGTCGTCGCGGCGGTGACGCTGCTGCCCACGGCGGCGAACGCGACGTGGGGTGGCCCGTTCTGGTGGTGGCTGGCAGCGGCCGGCGCAGGCTTCGCCGCCACCGTGTCGATCGCCTACGGCGTCGGAGTGCTACTGCCGGGACGATTCACGCCGTTCGCCGTCGCGCTGGTCACCTACCTGGCGTCGGCGTGGAATCTCAGGCAGTACGGGGCCGGGCATGCAATGTTCCCACTCACCATCGAGCTGGTCCTGCCGTTCAGCGCCCCACACACCCCAACCATCCGCGGGCAACTGCTGTGGTTCACCGGCCTCGGGCTCCTGGCCCTGGCACTCGTGGCCGTCAAGGTCCGCTCCTCCGCCCGGGTGGTGGTCCCGACGGTCGGGGCGTCCCTGGCCCTAGCTGTCAGCGGCACCGCGATCGTCATCGGCGAAAACGGTCGTTCCATCGACGTCAACCGCCACATCATCTGGTCCTGCTCGGGCAGCTCACCCCAGGTGTGTATCCATCCCGCCTTCGCCACCAGCCTCACACCGATCAGCCAGCGGATGCAGACAATCGGCCAACGTCTGGCCCCAACACCATTTGCCATCAGCCGAGTCGAACAGCGCCCGCGCGGCGTGGGCGGCCGACCAACGCCCGGCGCGATCGCGTACGCCCTCGACGCCCCCGCCAGCGACCACTACGACCGCGCGAGCATCGACATCGCCGTCGCCGCCCTCGGCGTCGAATCGTGCGCCCACGGGGCACGACGCGACAGAACCGCCCACGCCATGTCCCAGCTCCTCGTCGCCTGGGCCGTCGGCGACGAGAACCTGTTCATGCCACGCGACCCCAGCCAACAGCAGGCGAAGAGCCACTTCCTCAGCCTCCCGCTCGACAGCCAGCAGAGGTGGCTCGCCACCCACGCCGACCTCGTCCGGACTTGCGCCCTGACCCCCCAGTCATTCACGTGACCGGCCCCCGCCTCCTGCTGCAGTCCCGACGAACAGTGCCGCTCCTGCTGGTGCTCATCGTCGCCGCATTGGCATCCCGCGAACTCGGAGGCCAGCGCCTGCTCGTCGGTACCACCGAGCCGATCCCACTGCCATGGGCAGCCGTCCTGCCCGTGATCACCGCCTACCTCTCCACGGTGGCCGCGACATCGGCACTGCCGCTACAAGAGCACCTCAGCGTCCGCCGCGTCGACCTCTACGATCTTCTGTACCTCGCTACGGCCGCAGTGATCAGCGTCGGACTCATCGTGTGGGCAGCTCAGCCACTCATCGGTACGATCACGGAGCTAGGCGCGACCCGCAACTACCTCGGGCTGCTCGGTTACTCTCTGCTGGGAGCGACCGCCCTACGCCCTAGCATGGGCTGGACCGTACCCACCACAGTGCTCACCATCGGCCTCGTCGTCGCCGGCACAGGCATGCACCTCCCGCCGCTGGACTGGCCAGCCCGCCACGACACCGACCCCACCTCATGGGCAATCAGCATCGCAATCCTCTTCGCAGGAGTAGCCGCGTTCCTCCACCCTACCCAGCGCCGTGCAATCGCCCTGCAGTCAGCGCGCACAGAACCCGACTAAACTAAGATAAGGGAACTCCGGCTCAGCTGCCTCGCCGGTCCGCCCCAAGTGACCACTCCGCCCCGCAGAATGAAGCGTCGGTCAGTGACCTGGTTGCACCGCTGGGGTTGTCCCAGCCGACTGTGAACCAGCATCTGAGGATCCTCACCGAAGCCGGTGTGCTCGAGCGGGAGAAGCGCGGCGTCTGGGTGTATTACCGGCTGGTTCCGTCCGCGATCACAGCGGTGGCCGACCTGTTTACCCCGCCTCGCAAGCGGGCGACGAAGAGGGCTTGGTGAGCTGGAGCGCGACGGACGTCGCGACGGGGGTGTCTCTCGATGCCACCCTCAGCATCGGCGAGTGGTGGTGTCCCCGTCCGCTCGGGTGACGGCGAGTGAAAGCACCGGAAGGGCGAAGACGGCACGGTTAGCGTGGCCGATGGCGAGGGGCGCGGCGCGGTGGGCACCACCCCAGCCCTGGCACGGGGTAGGCAAGCCGGAAACCGCCGTAGTCGATCGCCAGGGACCGGCTGCGGCGCCGACGCGCCGGCGACGGGCGACGATCCTGCCGGTGGTACTGCCCGCGCCGCGCTCTCGTGGTCGGCACCGTCCCGTGCGGTGGCGGACCTGCTGCCCTACCACCGCACGGCCGATGGCTGCTTACCTGGCTTCCAGGCCGTCCGTCGGTTCGCGACGTCCGAGCAGGCGTACGGTGGTGCTGAGTTTGATCGGTTTGTCGTCGGGGCCTTTCAGGAAGGGCTCGATGATCACTTTCTTGCGGAGGCGGCGGCCCGGCCCGTACGCCTGGTTGCGTTCGTGCCCGGAGACCCAGTAGCGGTAGGCGGGCGCGGCGCGGGTGGGCTCTGCCCCACCGCGTGGCGGGGTGGCCGAGACGGCGGGTGGTGTGATCCGCACCAGGCGGACGTCGGGTGCGCGGCCGTGGCGCCGCTGGTGGGCCTTGGTGACGGCTTTGGGTAGGGCGGCGGGGGCGGCTTCGGCCATCTGCTGGTTCATCAGCAGCCAGCAGGTGATCAGCGGGCCGAGGGGGTGGTCGCCGTCGACGGCTGTGTCGCGGGCGACGTGTTCGCTGTGGATGGGTACGAGCCAGCCGATGTCGTGGCGCAGTGCGGGCATCAGATCCTCGGGCAGGCCGCCGCCGATGCTGCGGTAGCAGATCATGTGCCAGCCGTGCGCCTGTGGCGTCCAGGAGATGGCGGTGGTGAGCCCACCGGCGCCGACGGGTTGGGGCCAGGCGACGATCCCGCTCAGGGAGGGGGCGATGCGGTCGGTGACCGGCGCGGGTGGCTGGTCTCGGGTGACGGCGGTGGTGAGGTCGGTGAACTCCTGGTTGACCCAGTAGAGCGGGGCGCGGTCGAGGTCGTCGGCGAGGGCGCGTCGGGTGTCCGGGGCGTACAGGGGTGCGGGTAGGTCGGCCGGTCCGCGTAGCAGTCCGGTGAGTCGGTCGCGGATTTTCGGCAGCATGTCCGGGCTGAGTTTCGCCGGTGGCCAGTCGGTGGTGGTGAGCAGGCGCCGGCTGTCGCGGGTGAGGATGATCGCCCGGTGCACCATGGCCAGGATGGCGTAGCGGGGGTCGGTGGGGTGCCATCGCATGTGGGCGGCGCTGGTGGCGGTGAGGCCGTCGGGGTCGTCGGCTTCGATGTGCTGGGCGCAGCGCAGGCAGACGTGCCAGCGGGTGGTGTAGGTCTGGATGATGTCGCGGCTGCCGCCGAAGCCTTGGGCTTCGAGTTCGGCGGTGCGGTAGCACCAGACGGGTCGGTGTGCGCTGCAGATGTGGCAGCGGTCGTAGACGTCGCCAAGGAGGCTGGCGGCGACGGGCACGGGCTGGTGGCGTCCGTCTTCGCTGACCGGGTGCCGGTAGGTGACGTGGTCGCCGTCGTGTTCTTCGGTGAGGCCGTAGCCGCAGGTGGCGCAGGCGATGAGGGTTGCCAGGTTCACGCGTCCCCCTCCCCCGGGCTTCGGTGCAGGTCGCGGACGCGGGGGCCGTGGCGGAGCCGGCTGGCCGGCATGCTCATGCCGGGGGTGTAGTGGACGTGTCGGTTTCCGCCGTGGCGTTTGGCGTGGTACATGGCGATGTCGGCACGGTGCAGGGCGACGTCGTCGAGGGCGTCGGTGCTGTCGACGACGGCGACGCCGACGCTGGCGGTGGGGTCGACTTTGACGATGTCGCCGCCTGCGGTCAGGTGCACCGGTTGGGCGATGAGGACGACGAACGCCTCGGCGACGCGGGCGGGGTCGCTGCCGTGTGCCGGCAGCAGGGCGGCGTACTCGTCGCCGGACAGGCGTGCGGCGGTGCCGCCGTGGAGGGTGGCGACCTGGTCGATGCGGTCGCCGACTTCGGTGAGCAGGTCGTCGCCGGTGTCGTGGCCGTGGGTGTCGTTGATGGTTTTGAACTCGTCGAGGTCGATGAGCAGGACGAGGATCGGCTGTGGGGTGCGGGCGAGGGCGGTGTGGGTGGCGAGCAGGCCGGCGCGGTTGAGCAGTCCGGTGAGGGGGTCGTGGGTGAGTTTCCAGGCGGCGTCGGCGAGCGCGGCGCGGGCGCGGCGTAGTGCGCTGGTCAGGTAGAGGCTGCAGAGGCCGAGCGCGAGGGCTGCGGCGGTGCTGGCGATCACGGCCGGTGTGGTGAACACTGGGTCCCTCCATTCAGGGGAGAACCCGGGACGCACCGTTTGGTAGGCGATGGCGTCCCGGGTCCTGGATACGACGACGGCCCGCCGATGGCGGGCCGTTTCTGGTGCCGCCGGTGGGCCGGCGGAAGGTGCGGTCTGCGGGTCAGCGCCGCCCGGGTGGTGCCGGTGGTGTTGCGTGTCGCGGCGAGGGCGGGTGGGCGGCCTGGTCGGCGCGCAGCTGGGCGGCCAGGTCGGGTGGGATGTCGGCGTAGGGTTCGACGGCTGCCAGGACCTCGGTCGGGTCGAGGACCGCCGTGTGGTGGCCGAGCCGGACCGTGTCGGGTTCGGTGTCCGGGTCGGTGGCCGGGTCCCAGGCGAAGTCGATGACGGTGGCGAAGTACGAGCGGTGCGGGTTCCAGCCGACCTGGATGGTGTACCGGTCGAAGCCGGGCTTGGGCGCGAGGGTGTGGAGGCTCACCGGGTCGCTCCCCGACGGCGGGAACGTTCCTCGGCCGCTTCGATGATCTTGTCGCGTCGGGCGGCGGGCAGGCCGGCGAGCAGCTCGACGTAGTGCTGTTCCTGCGCGGTGAGCGGTTCGGCAAACGCCGCCTTGTACTCCAGCCGCGCCGCCTCGTGGGCGGCTTCGATCGGGCCGCTGTGGTCGTAGGCGGAGGTGGCCTGTCGGAGTTGCTCGGCGGCGACGAGGGGGTCGCGCGACAGGGTGGTGTCGTAGAGGCGGAAACTTGCCGGCAGGTCGGCGGCGCCGACCGCGGCGATGAGGCACAGGTCGGCCTGCACCTGGTAGGCGTACGTCTCGCTGCGGGTGGGGGTTTCGCCGCGGGCGCGCACGGCGGCGCGTTCGGCGTGACACCGCAGTCGGGCTTCCTGGGCGTGGCGGGCGAGGGTCAGCAGCATGCTGCGGATGGGATCCATGCGGGTTCTCCAGATCGCTGGCGGTCAGGGGTTGGTGTGGCCCTCGGGGGTCCGGTCGAACGCCGAGGGTGGGAGTCCGGCGTGCAGGGCCCGCAGCAGCAGGTCGGCCAGCGGGTAGGTGGGGTCGACCTGCAGGGCGCGTTCGGCGGCCATGACGGCCAGGGCGCCGTCGCCGCAGCGCCACGCGGTGACAGCCAGCAGGGTGGCCGGTGCGGGCACGAGCGGTTCGTGGGCGCGGCGGGTGAGCTCGGCCCAGAACGTGACGTGCGGATCGTGGGGTTGGGTTAGGTCGACGGCGAGGTCCCGCACGGAGGTTCGCGTCAGCAGCACGGTGAGCCAGGCCAGCTCGTCGTCGGTGAGCCGCCGGTCGGGTTGCCGCAGGGCGTCGCGCAGCACGTGCGCGCCGGCCGTGTCCACCGCGGCGCCACCGGCGGCGGTCAGGGTCGTGAGCCGGACGAGCGCCCGGTCGGTGGCGTGGTGAATGGCGTCGCGGGCGGCGCCGGTGACGGGGGCGAAGCGGGCGGCGACGGCTGCCCGGTCGGGCAGCGCGACGAGCCCGGCGGCGGTGGCCTGCACGGCGAGCAGCGACGCCGTCGGGTCGAACGGGGTTCCCCGCGGCGGGCAGCAGGTCGGGTCGGCGCAGGAGAGGTTGACCACCCGGTCGTCGGTGACCCGCAGGAGGGCGCGGACGGTCAGCTCGCCGGCGGTGAACACCTCACCGACGGCGCGCAGCGCCGCGTCGACGTGTGCGGGGGTGCCGTAGCCGATGGTCACGACGTCGGTGATGGGCTGCTGGCGCCGCACGATGGGGAGCATGTGGGCGGCGAGGTCGAGGACGTCGCGGGTGGGAGCGTCGGGGGTGGGCAGGTCGCCGCGGGCGGCGAAGACGACCCGGTGGTCCCTGGTGGCGAGCACGACGATGCTGCCCTCGGCGGGTCGGAACCCGAGCAGGTACGGCACCACGGCGACCAGGTCGGCGGGGGAACGCACGGTCATGGTGTTGTCGGGGAACGTCATGGTGATCTCCCATGCAGGTTGTGGGTGGGGCGAGAGGATTGGGGCGCCGGTGATCCGTGCACGGCCGCTGCGGCGGGCCCGCCGGCCGTCGGCTCGGCGGGCGCGGGTTCAGTCGCGGTCCGGATCCAGGTACAGGTCGACGCCGACGCCGTTGACGTGGACGGTGACCGTGGTGAGCCGGTGGCCGCTGCCGCGCAGCGCGCGGGCCAGGTTGACGCGGGCGTGCGCCTCGGCGATGGTGGCGGCGCTGCTGCAGGTGGGGTGGCCGCGCAGCCACATCTCGTACTCGTGTCGCCACGCAATCCGCCAGCGGCCTTCCTCGACGGTGGCGTGCTCGGGGATCGGCCCGCCGTCGGCGGTCCACGGCCGGGCGTCGTCCGGCCAGTCGGTGGTGACCGCCCGCATCAGCTGCCGCGCACGGTCGTGGGCGTCCTGGGCGGTGCCGTCGCCGCCGGGCACCGTCAGCTCGACGGTGACGGTGACGTGGTGGGCGCGGGGCAGCGCGTCGAGCCCGAGCTCGACGAGGAACCGCTCGACCCGCTGCGCCGTGTGCTGGTAGCTGCCGCTGATCTCGTCGTCGACCAGGGCGCGGATCGCCCGGGTGCGGATGGCGCGCCGCAGGCCGGTCAGCGCGGTGACGGCCGTGTCGCGGGTGGCTGTTGCTGCGGCGAGGTCGTCGGCGGGTGAGGCCAGTTCGGCCGCCGACAGCGCGGGTGTGGGGATCCCCTCTGCTGGCGCGTCGTCGGGGTCGACGTCGTGCCAGGTCAGTCCGGTCAGGGTGATTCCGGCGGCGGCCAGGGCCGGCAGGTGTGCCTGCACGGCGGTGCGGGCGGCCTCGAGCGCGTCGCTTCCCCTGGTCGCCGTGACCCAGGTGTGCAGCGCGACCTGCACGGTGATGAGGTACCGCCGCTGGCCCGGTTGCCCGGCCCCGTCCAGGACCGGCGCCACGTCGATCACACGCTGCGGGTAGACGGCCACCGTCGGCGCCAGCCCGCGTAGCTCGTCCGGTACGCCGAAGCGTGCCTGCGCGCGGGCTTCGTCGTCGTCGGCGTGTGCGCGCGGGAACGACAGCCGGGCGTCGGCGCGGATGGTCCACTGCTGCGGCGGAGGTTCCAACCCCCAGCCGGTGAGGGCGTCCTCGCAGCCGGGTCGACAGATCAGCCCCTCGTGTAGGGCGGCGATCAGCGCGCAGCGGGCGGCGACGGCCAGTCCCTGCCGCTGTTGCACGGCGGCGACGGTCTCGACGTGCAGGGCGCGTAGTTGGTCGGTCTGGCTGGTGCCGGTCATCGCGGCGCCACCGCAGCGCCGGCGGTACGTGCGTCGGCTGCGTCGACGAGGAGTCCACGGCTGTCGAGGCCGGCCGGGGTGCGGTGATCCGCGAGGCGGCGGCCGCCGCCGGTCAGATCGATGGTGGGGTGAGACATAGGTCCTCCCAGAAGGCACGAAAAGGCGGCGGCCACCGGGTGGTGGTCGCCGCATGGGAACAGGGGTTGGCGCCCACGGCAGTCGGCGAGCGAGAGGTGGGTGCGGGGTGGGCGCTGAGGGTGTGAGGCGGGGCGAGCGTCGGCCGACCAGGGGTGGTGGGCGCGATGACGTCGCGGACGCGTCGATTCAGCGCGGAAGGAGAAAGAAGAGGCTTCAGGCTAGCGGCGTCGCGGTGGCCGCGGTGATGGCTGTCAGCTCCCGGAATCTGGCAGACCCTGACAGCCCATCGACGGCAGTGTCGCTGGCAGAGCGCATGGGGTGGGCGGCTGGCCGAGCCGGCTCACGGGCAGGTGAGGCAGGGGTGGCGTCGCGAGGAGTCGTGGTCGCTCGCGGATGACCGTGTAGAGGGTCAGGCCGGCCAGCCGCTTGTGGGCTGGGCGTAGGGGGGTGATGAACAGCGGCGCGGCGGCGATCAGCGTGGTGTGGCGGTGCCGGCCGGTGCGGGAGCGGCCTTCGACGTGGTCCGAGTCGAGGTCCCTCTGCGACTCCCGGTGGTCGTGTTCGATGCGTCAGCGGATCGTGCCGCGGCGGACCAGGTCGGTGTGGCTGGTCGCCTCGGGCAGGCTCGACAGCCAGTACGTGACCGGATCGGTGTCGTTGTCGGGCCGTGGGGTGACCAGCTACCGCTGCGCTTTCATGCCGTCCTGGCCCGTTGCGTGACGACGATGCAGCAGAGGACAACGGCCGCGCTCAGCGGCACCATGACGCTGAGGTGCTCGCCCAGCAGCAGAACCGCCCACACCAGGGTCAGCAGCGGCTGGGCGAGTTGGAGCTGGCTCGCGCGCGCTACGCCGATGAGTCCCATGCCGCGATACCAGAGAACGAACCCGCCGACCTGCGAGATGGCCGCGATGTACGCCATACCCCCGATGGTCTCGGCCGTCAGGTGCACCGGCTCGTGCGCAAGGGCGAGCACGCACACGGCGAGGCTGACCGGCGCCGCGAGGACGACGCCCCACGCGATGACCTGCCAGCCGGGCATGTGCGCGGCGAGCCGTCCGCCTTCGGCGTAGCCGGCGGCGCAGACCAGCAACGCACCGAACAGGTAGAGATCGGCGATCGTGGGCCGGCCATGGTTCTGCGCGATGCTGAACGCGATGACCGTGGCCGCGCCGATCGACGCCGCCGCCCAGAACAGCATCGACGGGCGGCGCCCGGTGCGCAGTGCGGAGATCGTCGCCGTGGCCATGGGCAGCGCGCCGATGACAACGGCCGAGTGGGCCGTGGTCGACGTCTGCAAAGCGAACGTGGTGAGCAGCGGAAATCCGATCACACAGCCGGCTGCCACCACGGCGAGGGCTGGCCAGTCGCCGGCGGCCGGCACCGGCGCGCGGGTGGCGAGGAGAGCGGTGAGCGCGATGACCGCGGCGAGGACACCGCGAACCCCCGTGGCACTCCACGGCCCGAACCCATCGAGCGCCCAGTGCGTCGCCGGGAAGCTGAACGAGAAGCTCAGCACGCCGAGCGCGGCGAACACCGTCCCGCTCGCGAGTGGTGATATATCCACACCAGAGCGATAGCGCTATTCTCTGTACTCATGTCAGACAGTAGCAGTTCCCGTCTCCTGGCTGAGTCGATCGCCCAGGAGATAGCGCTACTGCCGGAGGGCACCCGCATCGCCACCCACCGCGAGCTGGTGCGGCGCTTCGCCGCGAGCGGCACCACCGTCTCCGCGGCGCTGGCGCTACTCGCCCAGCGCGGACTCATCGCAGCCCGCCCCGGCGCCGGGACGTACCGCACGGCGGCCCGCCCGGTAGCCCGCGCCGGGGACACGTCCTGGCAGGAGGCGGCCCTCGACCCGGCCGGGGCGGAAGCAGCGTCGCTCGGCGCCCTGCGTGACTTCCAGGCGCCCGCGCTGCTGCAGACGCTGTCGACGTCCGGGCCGGACATCGTCGACCTCAACGGCGGCTACCTGCATCCCGGACTCCAGCCGCTGCGCACCCTGGCCACCGCGATGGCACGCGCGGCCAGACGCACCGAGGCGTGGGACCGCCCGCCCGCCGGCGGGCTACCCGAGCTGCGCGACTGGTTCGCCGCCGACATCGGCGGCGGCCTCGGTCGCCATGACATCCTGGTGTGCGCGGCGGGGCAGAGTGCGCTGGCCATCGCGCTGCGCGCGCTCGCTCAGCCGGGAGATCCGGTCCTGCTGGAGTCGCCGACCTACCCGGGCGCCATTGCCGCCAGCCATGCGGCGGGCCTGCGCCCGGTTCCGGTCCCCATGGACGCCGACGGTCTGCGCTCGGATCATCTCGACCGGGCCCTCGCGCGTACCCGGGCGCGCGTCATCATCGTCCAGCCGCTGTTCCAGAACCCCACCGGCGCGAGCGTCTCGGCGGCGCGGCAGGAGGAGATCCGGGCCATCGCCCGCCGCCACGGCGCCTTCGTCATCGAGGACGACTTTGCCCGGCACATGGCGCATGCCGACGCCTCCGCCGCGCCGCCGCCGATGGTCGCCGACGACCCGGACGGCAGTGTCGTCCACATCAGATCGCTGACCAAGGTGACCTCGCCGAACCTGCGCGTCGCCGCGATCGCGGCCCGCGGCCCCGTCCTGGCCCGACTGCGATCCGCCCACGTCATCGACACGCTGTTCGTACCCGCTCCGCTGCAGCTGACCGCGCTGGAGGTGGTGACCGCCCCTGGCTGGAGACGGGCCCTCACAGCGCTCAGCGTCGCCCTGGCGCACCGTCGCGAGGTGGCCACCGAAGCTGTCCTGGCGGCCTTCGGCGACCACGCTCTCGCCCTGCGCCCGCGCGGCGGTTACCACCTGTGGGTGTCGCTTCCGGCGCACCTCGACGAGCATCAACTGGTTCCCGCCGCTCTCGCCACGGGCGTCGCCATCACGCCCGGCACGAACTACTCCGTCACCGGCGACAGCCTTCGGCATGTCCGGCTCAGCTATGTCGCGGCACCGTCGGCCTCGGACGTCGACGACGCCATCCGCCGGCTCGCACCGCTGCTCATCGAGCGCTGATCCCCAGCCACCCGGCGATGGATGCGCGGGGCGCGTGCGCCCAGTGGTCGGGGAACGCCACGTCCAGCGACCGCGCCCACAAGTCCGGTTCTCACCCGTTGGGCGCGCCGTCGAAGCCGCGGATCACATCGACCCGGGCATCGGTGGTCCCGCCCGAACTGCGCTGCCGGCCGTCAGCAACGCCGCCGATGCCACGGTGCTGGTGAGGCTCCACCCACCACCGGATGTCATGCGGAGGTCCAAGCCGTGGATTGCGGTGCCGGGTTACTCGGGTTTGACCGGCAGAAGGCCGCGTTCGCCGAAGACCTTCTTCGCGACGAAGGTGGCGTTGACGGCCTTGGGCATACCGCAGTAGACGGCGGAGTGCAGCAACGCCTCGACGACCTCATCGGGAGCCAGGCCGACATTGAGGGCGGCGTTGATGTGGACTTCCAGCTGGGCCTCGCAGCCGCCGAGGGCGGTGAGCATGCCGAGGGTGACCAGTTGCCGGTCGCGCGGCGGCAGACCGGGGCGGTCATACATCTCGCCGAAGGCCCAGGCGACGACTTGGTATCCGAGTTCCGGGTTGATGTCGGCGAGGGCGTCGATGACGCGCTGACCGGCCTCGCCGTCGACGCGGCTGAGGACCTTCATGCCGTGGTCGAAGCGGTCCCGGCGAGTCTCGGCGGCGGGAGGGGTGCTCATGCAGGGGTGTCCGTTTCCGGCTGCTCGTCGAGCAGCTGTTCGTAGTGATCGATCTTGTTGTCCAGGGCCGTGGCATTGCGCTGCAGGCTGTGGATGCGCGCGGCGAGGTCGCGGCGGTGCTCACGCAGTAGGGCCAGCCGGTCGACGACGGTGGCATCGCCGACGGCCCGTAGCTGCGCGTAGTGCTGCATGCCGCTGATCGGCATCCCCGTCTCCCGCAGGCGCAGCAAGAACTCCAGCCAGGCCAGATCGGCTGCGGCATAACGCCGCTGGTTTCCGGTGGTGCGGCCGACCCGTTCGATCAGCCCCGCGCGCTCGTAGTAGCGCAGGGCGTCCGGAGAGAGCCCGGTCCGCTCCGCGACCTGGGCGATCGTGAGCGTCGGCTCCCGCTGCGGGAGAGCGTTTCCATCGGCCATGGAAGGAACGTAAAACTTGGAGCGCACTCCAGATCAAGCCATGGCCGAGTGGAACCCGTCACCCAAGCGTCAATGCGACGAACACAGTGACGGTCGAACTTCGGAGATAACGACGGGCCCTCGATGAGCCACGCCGCTACAGCACCAAGGGGCGCCCGCTGAAGCAGGCTCCACCTCCCGCCGCTCGACCGGTCAGCACCCTGGCTGCAACCGGCGCTGCTGCCGCCGGGACCACGCGACTACCTGAACGCCGCCGTCGACCCTGCGCACCGCGCCACCGTCGGACATTCCCTGTCTGGTCTGGGCACTGCACCTAGCCCACACCCTCTCGGCTGGAGACCCACCGCGCAACGCGCCATGCAACGCGTCCTCGTCCGGCTGTTCTCCGACCAGCGCGAACCGGGCCGCATCCAGGCCAGCGGTCTCGGCGCCCTAACCGCCCAGTACTTCCTCAACCTCGACCATGTCGTCGAGATCCTGGCGGCGACGGACGTCCTCGATGACGACGGGCCTGCCGCCCTGGAGGGCCTGATGGCCGCCAAGGTGACCGACCTGGCGCGCGTGATCTTGTCCGGAGGGGTGAGGGCAGCGTCAGCGGAGCCCCAGCTGGCCGGGTAGCCGGCGGATCCAGTCGCCATAACCTCGGTCCGGATCATCCGCTTCCCACCTGGTGGCGACGCGCTCAATGGCGGCGTCGAACTCCCGGCGCTCATCCGGCTCCATCTCGCCAAGGTGGTACGCAATCTCCTCGAGCGCGTTGCCGGCCGATCGGTCGTCCTGGTGCTGCTGGAGGACCGACTCGAGAGCGGCGATGCTCGCGATTAGTGCTTCCACCACCCGATCCACAACGTCCCTCCTTTCAGTAGCGGTCAGGGCACCGCTACTGTCTCGACCGGTAGCACAACGACCCGTGGCAATCCGGCTATCCCCGGGGCTGCGAGACGCCAGCAAGATTGTCCGCGATATCGAAGGCTGCCCCGCATTCGGGACAGACAAGCTGCCCGAAAAGGCGAGCCAAGCCGGTGGCCACTGCTCCTCGGCCAGCGTTGAGAGCCTCAGCATGCAGACGTTCCGCCAGCTCCGACGGTAAACCGGGGGTGATGTCGAGATCGTCGGCCAGTAGCTCCACCAGTGTTTCCTCGCTGCACTCGGGGCATCGCACGTCGATTTCGCCGTCGTTGAGGTGGTCGAGTTCTTTCCCCCAGAGCTCGTCGCCCTCCAAGCCGCGAATCGCCTGGAGGAGATAGACGAAGGCGGGATCGTTGGAGGCTTCTGACAGGCGGTCGACCGCAAGGGCGCGCAAGGCCTCGATCTCGTTGGCGTAGGTTGCGCGGTCCGCGTCAGTGGCATCCACCGCGATGAAGCCGGCCAGAGCCAACGGCGTTTCTCGCTGATCGTCGCCGAACCCAACGATCGTCGAAGCTAACCACGGCAGCAGAGCTGCGCTGGCCGGATCGCAGGTTCCCTGACGGCAGGACTGCTCCCAGACGACTTTCCAGGCCGGGGAGGCGGCGTCGGCTGCAGCCGCTCGCAGAACATCCGCAGAGATTCGCACGCGGCGGAGCGTGACACATTCCAGGATCGAGCGCACTGATCAAGCAGATCTGCGCCTCGGTTCGTGGAGGTTGGCCGTCACGATGAGTATTGAGGGACGCCGCCGCATCGACATGGCACTCAACAAGCTTCACCCAGTCGCTGATTGACCATAGGGCGACGACAGATGCGCCGCCGCCCGCCCGGCGATAGCTGCTACCGCTCAACTGAACCAAACGGTCCGATCGAAGGAAGTCGTGAGTCCTGCGTAGTGCCGAGCCTCCGCGTGGTCACTGACCGCTAAGGGACGTCTCGTAACTGGGTGAGGGCGTTGCCCCGCACCGGCCCGGTGCCTACCCGGTGAGAACAATGTTGTGGAGGTTGGCGGTGCCAGATGCGGCGTCGGCCAATGTGTGGGCGGCGCGGCGGTAGTGGCGCAGGATCTTGAAGGACTTCATCCTGGCCAGGGCGTGTTCGACTCCTGCTCGGACGGTGCGGTGTTCGACGTTGAGGGCTTGCTTCCAGGCGGGCAGGTCGCTGCCGTCGGCGGGCTTGCGGTACGGCATGATCACCTCGGGGTTGCCCCGGTAGCCGCCGTCGGCCATCACCGGCCGCCCGTCCAGCTTCTCCTGGATGCCGGAGGTGCGGTAGACGATCGTGTCGTTGCGGTTGCCGGGCTGCGGGTCGCCGACGGCGATGACCAGGCGTGTGTTGGCGTCGATGGCAACCTGCAGGTTCATCGAGTACCGGTAATTCTTGCTTCGGGCAGCCAAGCGGTGATCGCGGGTCGGGATCAGCGTCCCGTCGACGATCGCGATCTGCTCGACGGGCCGCTTACGCACCGGTGCCAGGGCCAGCAGCGGCGCGAGGGTGTCGATGACCCGGTGCGCCGCGGAGTGCGACACCCCGAACAGCGGACCGATCTGGCGCATCGTGAGATTTGTACGCCAGTAGGTGTGGCCACCAGCAACACGCGGTCGGCCAGATCAAGTGCCCACTGGCGGCCCGGCCTACCATCGGCGACCCCGTCACCGCCACGCTCGGCGACCAGCCGGACCAGCTTGCGGAACTGGGCGGGCTGCAATCCCGTGAACGGGAAGATCCACTCAGACCGGGCCGCGGTGATCACCTGCACCCAGGCATCCTGCCCGACCATCCACGCCAGATAGACGCGCGGGGCTACGAAGCGTCCCTTAGCCTCGGCGCGTGGATGACGAACTTCTTCGCCGGCTTCGGACCGAACAAGCCCGGGCGCTGCTTGATGACGCCGACCCGCACTACGCGGTAATGCTGGCCTGCGACCTGCTGGTTGCCGGCGTCAACGGCGACGCCGTGGTGGCGCTCGCGGCCGAGTCAGCGCGGACACTGCCGGCGCACGACGCGAATCGGCGCCTGGCGGCGGTCACCGACGAACTCGGGCTCCCAGAACCGGACCTGCCAACTGCGGTGGCGCTGATCGCCGCCGACACCTGCGAGAGGATCCTCGACCGCAGCATCCCCGCCGAGGTGGGAACCCACCGTCTCTACGTGGTGGGACACGAGGGCAGCCCGCTGGATGACCTGCTCCCGGCGGTCACCGCCCTGGCCGCGCATCTCGAAGACGGCCTCGGTGGACGGGCCGACGACGACCTACGAACCCGGCTCGCCGCGCTGGCCCGGACCATCTTGAGCCGCCTGCCAGCCGGAAATCCGGCTTGAGGCTGCGCTGCCCGAGGGCTTGGGCGACCGCCGACGCGCACGGCTGATGATCACCGGCAATCCGGACCGGACAGCCATCGCGTTACGAGACATCGCTTAGTACGGCAGCCGCCGTTTGAGATGTCGCTGGTGGGGCCGGTAGGCGAGGTGCGGCCACCGCGTGATCGTCTGTCTGCTGTGGACATAACTTCAGATTTGGCGGTGGCCGCGTGCCACAGCGTAAACCCTGCCCGGTGGCGGCAGGTCCTGGCCGGGGTGTGCGATGCGTTCGCGGGACGGTTCGGGCGGGTCGAGCCGCGGCGGTCGGCGGCGGCGTTTGTGACGGGGCTGCTGGCCGATATCGAGGTCAAGACGTGCTGGCAGTTGGCGGAGCAGGCCGGACACGCCCGGCCGGATGCGATGCAGAGGTTGTTGTATCGGGCGGTGTGGGACGCCGACGCCGTCCGCGACGACGTGCGGACGGTGATCGTCGACCGGTTCGGTGACCCGGACGCGGTGCTGGTCGTTGACGAGACCGGAGACCTGAAGAAGGGCGTGCACACGGTCGGGGTGCAACGCCAGTACACGGGCACCGCCGGCAGGATTGAGAACGCCCAGGTAGGGGTGTTCTGCGGCTACGCCAGCCGGCACGGGCACACGCTGATCGACCGCAGGGTCTACCTGCCGGTGTCCTGGACCGATGACCGGGACCGCTGCCAGGCCGCCGGAGTCCCCGACGGGGTCGCCTTCGCCACGAAGTCCGAGCTGGCCGCCGAGATGATCACCGGGGCCCTCGACGCCGGCGTCCCCGCCGGGTGGGCGGCCGCCGACGAGGCCTACGGCAACAGCAGCGTCTTCCGCGCCCACCTGCGCCAACACCAGCTGGGCTATGTCCTGGCCGTGTCCCGCAGCCACCTGGTGCCCCTCGACGGCGGCAAGGTCAAGATCCGCGCCGACCGCATCGCCGCCGAACTACCGGCCCCAGCGTGGCAGCGCCGCAGCGCGGGAGCCGGGTCGAAAGGGCCCCGCTTCTACGACTGGGCCTGGCTGGATGAGGTCACCACCGACGCCGACCCCGACGACGGTGGCAACCACAGCCTCCTGATCCGCCGCAACACCACCACCGGTGAGCTGGCCTTCTACCGCTGCTGGACCCCACAACCGGCCACCCTGGCCCAACTCGTGCGGGTCGCGGGCATCCGGTGGACGGTCGAGGAAAGCTTCCAAGCCGCCAAGGGTCAGGTCGGCCTCGACCAGCACCAGGTCCGCCGCTGGGACTCCTGGCACCGGTTCACCACCCTCGCCCTGGCCGCCCTCGCCGTCCTGGCGATCTGCGCCGCCGACGCCACCGACGACGAGCCTGCCGACACCGGACTGATCAAGCTCACGGTCAACGAGGTCCGCCGCCTGATCAACGCCTGCATCATCCACCCGCTCAGCAACCTCGCCCACCGTCTGCGCTGGTCACAGTGGCGGCGCCAGCATCAAGCCCGAGCCCGACAAGCCCACTACACCCGACGCCTCAACCTCGAACTCCAGCCATGATCCCGAACGGCGGCTGCCGTATTAGGGTGGTTCCGAAACCCGAGTGTCCGGGTGGCATGACATGACCAGCCCACCAGACACCCGCATTCGCCGCTTCAACACATGGGTTCGTTGGAACTTGCGGAGTTTTAGCAGCGTCGCAGGACCAGCACGTCCTCGTGCGCCACCAAGTGCACGGGAATACCGTCGTGCCTGGAGCGTCGGACGGCGAGCAGACCGAACATGTTGGCCCGGTGCACGATCTGCCCGTCACGGACGGCGGCGAGCATCGCCGCGCACCGCTGCACCGGGACCAGCCCCACCGACCGGGCGACCGCGAGGAGTTCGCCGGGCAGGTCAAGCAGATCGTCGCGCTGGCGGCGTACGGGTCGGCAGGTGATGACTGCAGTCCCACCGGGACGCAGCAGCTGGTAGCTGGCGGCGAGGATCTGCGCGAACCCGTCGAGCAGCCTCGACCATCCCCCGTAGGCCAGGTTGCCGCGTTCGCGGTCGCCGTAGACATGGTTGCGTTTACGCACCCCGGCCTTGGTCATCTGGACGAGTCCGTGGGTTGCGCGCCCGTAGGGCGGCGAAGTGAGCACGAGGCTCACCTGTCCGACCGCGGACGCGGGCATCAGATCGAGCAGCCCGGTGGCGTCGCCGGTGAGCACGGCCGCCGTGCCGGCCGCGCCCTGTGAGGCGGCCAGCGCGACGTTGGCCTCGGCCAGGGCGGTGAACCGGGGTTCGACGTCCACGCCGATGGCGTGTCGGCCCAGGTGCATGGCTTCCACGAGGGTGGTCCCGGACCCGCACATCGGGTCGAGCACCAGCTCCCCTGGCGCGGTGTAGGAGCTGATGGCGTGCGCGGCGAGGTGGGGCAGCATCTTGCCGGGGTGGGTTGATGTCTGCGGGACGTAGCGGCCTCGCCGCTGGTCGCGGGCGGGCTGCTGACAGGTCAGCCAGACCGAGGTGACCGACAGGGGTTCAGCCATCGGTGCCGCTGTTCCCGGTCGCGCTGCGGGTCATGATCAGCACGTCGGTGTGGATGTCGAACTGGGTGTGGTCGCCGCGCCGGGGCGGCCGGTGGGCGGCAACGATGTGCTGCAGGTAGCCGAGCCCGGCCTGCTTGGCGGCGATGACGACGTCGACCGGCAGCACCGGGTCGCCGTGTGGCAGCAGCACCGCTACACAGCCGCCAGGCAGCAGCGCGCCCCGGCAGGCCTCGAAGAACTCGGCCGGCGGACGGCCGTCCGCGGGCGGCCATGCGGTGACGATGAGGGTGGCCGCCTCCCGACCCCAGCCGAGCTGGCGTGCCGGGAGGTGACTGCGGCGACGGGCGACGATGATCGCGCGGGCCAACTGCGGCCCGTGCGCCAGGTCGACGACCATGTCGCCGGGGTGGGTGAGGTTGTGTACGAGGCGCACACCCATCTGGTTGGACATGGTCTCGCCCTGCTGTGGGGCGGGTACCGGCCAGACGGTGATCGGCACGGGAGGGTCGCCGGGCACCACGTCCCCCACGGGGATCGGTGCGCGGCGATGATTGGACTGGGTCATAGGCACGGTGGCCCCCAGGCCAGCGGGACGTACTGACGATCCCCAGTGCGTCGCTGTCAGGTCCGTCGAACCCGACCCCGACCTGACAGGACCGGTCCCCCGGTCGCCTGACAGCCATCCGGCGGGCGGGTGTGCGGCCGGTGCGGCGGCGAACCTGACAGCACCGGGCAAGGCCTGTTCCGGTCTGACAACCGCTGGCTGCTGTCAGGTCGGGCTGTCCCAATCGACGGTCTCGAAGCGTTCGCACACGGCGAGACGCTCCCGTCGAGGGGACATCACATGGCCACGACCACCCGTACAAGGAGCGCCGACACGGCGCTGACCACCGCTGAGGCGGCGTTCGTGCTGCTGACCTGCGAGCCGGCGCCGCTGGTGTTCGACGCACGCCCGGTACCAGGCTTGCCGGATGCGGCGATACCGCTGGGCGAGCTGCGCACGCTGCTGCTGTGCGAGCGTTACGACAGCGACACCACCGATGTGCTCTGGCGGCACTTGGCCCACCATGCTCGCGAGAAGGGACCCGCCTGGGTCGTCGGCGCGATTGGCGTGGCGCTGCCGGCGCTGACACGCCTCGCCGGGAAGATCAGCCGCGGTCATGCCCGGCACGCCGACGACGTCGACTCCGAGGTCCTCGCCGGGTTCCTCCAGGCGCTGCGCGCGGTGGATCTGGCCCCACCTCGGCTCTGGTTACGGCTGTGCTGGGCGGCGTGGCGCGCGGGCGTCGCGGTCATCAAAGCCGACGAGGGCGACGAGCTGCCGCTGGATCTGTCCACCGGGTCGCGGTCACCGCGGATGCCCTACGGGCACCCGGACCTGCTGCTCGGCCGGGCAGCCGCCGCCGGCCTGATTACCAGCGAGGCTGCCGAGTTGATCAGCGCGACTCGGTTCGGCGACACCCTCGTCGAGCAGCTGGCGGCCGAGCACGGTGTGAGCGCCTCGGTGCTGCGCATGCGTCGACGCCGGGCCGAGCGCATCGTGGCGGCCGCCGTCTCGCGAGGCGACCTGTCCTGCGCGACGCGCCGAGCCGGCCGCGAGGCCGCATGATGCCTGGCCGCACCCGCGCTGGGCGTGTCGGCTCACACTGCACGAGTCACGGCCGCCAGCACGCTCGCGGACATAGGACGCGGCGACTTCGCCAGCGGGCGCAACGGCGGCCCGCTGCCTACATGTCGCGAGCGGATTCAGCGCGGGCGGCCGGCCCACGCTGCCGCTGCCGCAAGGTTGCCGTCTCCCCTGCTGTCGCGGCCGCCGCTGTCGGCGGCGGATCAGGATGTCGGCGGTGGCCGGCGGCATCGCAACTGATCGTGGCTGACGCCAGTGGCGGCGGTCCGGCATCGCCGGGCCGCCGCCACTGTCAGGAGGAATCAGCCGCAGGAGCGGGCCGCGTAGCTCGCCTTGTACGAGGCAGACTTGGGCTCGCCGTCGACCGTCGCGGTGGCCGTCACCGTCACCTCACCCGCCGGCACGGTGGCGGTGCCGGTGGGGAACGACCGGAACTTCTCCTTACCGGGCGGCACCGACCCGAATGGCCTGCTCCCGTACGCCGACGTCGCCGAGGCCGTCACGTGGATCGCCTCGTTGTTCGCGGCCCGGACCGTCACCATCACCATCTCGCCGACGCACCGGGTGTCCGCCACGACGGACAGGTCCAGCGGCGGTACGGCCTCGAACGCCCAGGAGTCGATCTCGAAGAGGTCGTCCCCGGCCGGGCCGCGGTAGGTGAAGTAGACGTCGTGCACGCCGGTGGCGCCCTGCAGGTCGGCGGTCACCTGTGCCCATTCACCGGTCGGGGTGTCGACCGGGATGGTGCCGACCACCGGACCGCTCGCGCTGTCCAGTCGCACCTCGATGCTTCCGTCGGCGGCCAGCGCCCGCACCGTGGCCGTCACGCTGGCCGCCCCGTCGGCACCGAAGTCGACCGCCGACAGCGCCGTCCAGTCGCCCTCATCGATGTCGCGCACCACCAGGTTCGGCGCCGGGGTGCCGAACTCGGCGGAGGCGCTGTCGACCTTGCCGGTGGCAATGCCCTTACTCCAGCCCACGGTCTCGGCCTCGAACACCCGGTAGGGGTTGAAGTTGCGTACCTGGTTGACACCAGCGTAGTCGCCGACGACCTGCTGGATGGTGCCGTCCGGGTTGAAGGTCAACTCCTGGATGTGCGGGCTGCGGTAGCCCTGGGTGGTGTTGCCGTTGATGCGCTTGTTGAGCGTCGGGGCGTGGTACGTGAAGTAGAACTTGCCCTCGAACTCGAACACCGACTGGTGGTTGTTGCCGCCGGTGCCGGCACCGAAGAACTGCGACTGGTTGGGGAACAGCACGCCCGCGTAGGTCTCCTTCGGCCACGACATCGGGTTGTCGGAGATCATGTAGCCGATCTGGCCGCCGCCGGGGTAGCCGGGCACCCGCGGCTGGTTACCGCCGAAGTCATTCCCGCCGAAGTGCGAGGAGTACGACAGGTAGTACTTGCCCTCGCGCTTGAACACGTGGCCGGCCTCGAAGGCGACCGGAGCGTCGACCACGGCCGCGCGCCCCTCGGTGGCGATCATGTTCTCGCCCAGCTTGATGCTGCGGATGTTCTTCGGGTTGTTGAAGCGTTCGACCGGCGGCATGCTCGTCGACGCCGGGCCACCGCCGAAGTAGAGATACGCCTGGCCGTCGTCGTCCACAAGCGGTGCTGGGTCGAACTTCCACGCCACGTCCTCGGCACCGGGGGTGCTGCCGTTGATCAGAGTGCTGGTGCGCTCGCTGGTCCACGGGCCGAGCGGCGACTCGCCCGTTATCACGTTGCTCGAGCCGCCGCCGTTGGCGTAGTAGAGGAAGAACTTCTCCTCGCCGTTGACGACCTTCTTGGCGATGCCGGGCGCCCACGAGTTGCCGGTGAACGGTGCCACGCCGTTCGGGCCGGCCACCTGGATCTCGCCGTGGTCGGTCCAGTTCACCAGGTCGGCCGAGGAGATCACGGTGATCTGGTTGATGTCGCCGTAGTTGATGCCCGGGGAGACGCCGGTGGCCGGGTTGGGTGCGTAGCCCTGGGTGTCGTTGGTCATGTAGAGGTAGACCCGGCCGTCGTGCACGAAGCCGAACCCGTCGGCACCGAACTTGTGCCCGATGAGCGGGTTGTGCTCGCCGGGCAGCTTACCGACCACCTCGATCGTCTTCGATACGACGTATTCCTGGAGCGTCACGTCGTCGACCTTGAAGTCCATCAGGTGGGTGTCCGGCGCGGTCGACGGGTTCGCCGTCCACGGGGTCTCGACGAAGATCCGTGCGGTGCTGACGTTCTGCCCAGCGGGAATCGTGAAGGTGCCCTGGATGAGCCCCCACTGTCCGCGCGGCACGGTGACGGTGCCGAGGTTGGTGTAGGTGGAGCCGCCGTAGTGCATGGTGATGAAGAACTGCTTGGTCGCTGGGCTGTTCGCGTTCTCGTACTTCACCCGCGCCGTTACCAGGTAGGTCTTGCCGGCCTGCACCTTGCCGGAGAGGTTCTGCATCGGGCCCGATCCGGTGGTGCTCCGGTTGGTCACGAGCACCGCGCCCGTGCCGGAGTAGGCGTCCGTCGTGGTCGACAGCGTGGCGGTGTCCGAGGCATTGCCGTCGTTGGCGAACCAGCTGGCGAGCCCGTCCTCGAACCCGCCGTTCACGATGAGGTTCGGGCTGGCGGCCTGGACGGGCGCCGCCGCGACGGCGGCGGATCCCACCGCCAGGGTGAGGGCCGCTGCGACGGCCGTGATCCGTCGTCGAGACGATCTCAGCAATCCGTGTTCCAAGGCACTTCTCCTTATCTCAGGGTGAACCGCAAGCGGTTCCTCGGTGCCCAGGCGCGGTTGCGGTACGGCCCGGAGCGGTTCGGGGTGCGGGAGGCAGGGGCGGCTCGTGATGCCGCCCCTGCCTCCCGTCACTCATGGGCAGGCGCGCGCCGCGTACGGCGCCCGCACCGTCACCTCGGCCGGTTCGCCCTGGTAGCTGGCGGAACCGACCACGGTCACCTCACCGGCCGGCACGCTGCTCGCGTTGGTGGCGAACGACCGGGCCTTCTCCTTGCCCGGCGGCACCGCCCCGAAGGGCCGCGTCCCGTAGGTCGAGTCCGCCGCGGCCACCACGTGCATCGCTTCGCCGTTGCTCACCCGCACCGTCACCATGACCTTGTCGCCGGCGCACCGGGTGTCCGCCACCACGGTGAGGTCCAGCGACGGGTTCTCGGTCTTGAGGACACCGAGCCGGGCCAGGTGGTAGCTGAGCGCCCGCTCCGGCGCGTCGATTTGGTTCTGGGTGCCGAAGGCGCCGGCCCGGGCGGCCTTCGCGTCGCCGAGCGCGGCCTGCATGCCGGCCCAGGCGTCCCTCGGGTAGTAGTGCCGGTCGAGCGTGCCGGCGTGGGCGATGGCCGCGTCGAGGTCGCTGGTGTCGAGCGGCCGCCCCTGCGCGGTCAGCGTGTCGCTGAGCAGGTAGTTGTCGAAGTCGACGTACCCGCCCCTCTCCTGGGTCGCATAGTTGAACAGGCCCACCCGGTGGCCCATGAAGTGCGCGAGGCTGCCGTCGAGCGCCTGCGGGCCGACCCGGTTGCCCAGCTGGCGCCAGGTCAGCCCGTCGAGGCTGTAGTAGAAGGTCGTCCAGAGCTGTCCTACCGGCGAGGCGAAGTCGAGGTCCGCCTTCACGTACACCTGGGTAGCGTCACCGAGCGACACGGTCGTGCCGGGCAGGAAGTTCTCCAACGTGGCCTGGTCGAGGTCGACCGCAAACGGCTGCCCCCGGTTGACGACGCCCAGCGTGTTCACCCCGCCGGAGCGCTTGACCGCCACGTACGAGAAGCCCCGGTTGTAGGCGGCCAGGCCGGCGACGTCTCCGTTCCTCATGCCGGAGACGTCCATCCGGGTCTCGACCGATTGCCGAGGCCCAAAGGTGCGCTGCGACAGGATGTTGCGGGCCTCCTCGAACCAGGCCAGCTCGGCCCGGTTGGACAGCTTGGTGTAGATGTACGTGCCGGTGACCACCTTGCCGTTGGTCAGACGCAGCCACCCGTCCCGGTCGGTCAGCGACCAGTACCGGTTGTCCGGGGCGTGGTTCCACTCCCACGGCAGGTCCAGCCGCGACCCGTTGGGGGTGATCTCCTCCTTGGTCGGGTACTCGGCCGTCACCGGCTGCCCGACGATCGAGACGTCGTCGATCAGGTAGTCGACGCTCGACGACGGCGGCTGCGGGTTGGCCCACGGCGTCTCGACCGCGAATTTGAAGTTGTTCAGGTTCGCCGTCGTGGGCACGGTGTACTGGGCCGACACCGTGGTCCACTGCCCGATCGGCACGCTTCGGGAGGCCATCGTCTGCACGCCCGCCCCCCAGTCTGCGACCAGGTTGAACGTGATGGCGTTCGGGCCTGTGGCGTACTTGACCTTCGCCGACACGGTGTAGGTCACGCCATGCTGCATCTTGCCGTTGAGGAACTGGTTGGGGCCGGAGCCGTTGAGCGTACGGTTGCTCACCTTCAGCGCCGCCGATCCGGTGGCCGGACCGGTCGGGTCGAGACCGATCGTCGCGCCGAACTGGGTGCCCCACGGCGCGACCGAGCCGGACTCGAAACCGGGGTTCTGCAGCAGCTCGACGCCGAGGAGCGAGTCGTCGTACGTGGGCGGCGGCGGGATTGTCCACTCCTCGTCCTGGTACGCCCGGTGCGGCGCGTCGTTGGCGAAGTCGTCCGAGGTGACGATGCTCTTCTGCCGCTCGAACAGTTCCTCCGCCGGGCTGAGCTTGATTGGCTTGTCGAACACGCCGTTGACCGGGACGACGCCGTTGGTGCCGAAGGTCGGCCACCCGTCCTGCCAGGCCGCCGGGATGAGCGCCGGGATCCGCCCGATCGGGAACGTGTCACGGAAGAACATGCCGTACCAGTCGGTCCCGCCGCCTGGGCGGGAGATCGGCACCAGGCTGCCCTGCGCGAAGCCATTGGAGTTGAGCACCCCGCGCGCCTCGTAGGTGTTCACGCCGCCGGCGGAGGTGTAGCGCCCGAGCAGCTCCCGGGAACGGAACATGACGACCTGGCGGCCCTGGCCGGAAGGCCAGGTGATGATGACGGCGTAGTAGTAGCCGTCGATGTAGTAGAACTGGGCGCCCTCGAAGAGCCCCCCGATGAAGGGCCGGCCGGCGTAGTTGTTCGCGGTGAAGATGTTGGGGTAGTCCTGCTCGATGGCCGTCAGGTTCGAATTGAGGCGTACCGCGCTGATGCCGCCGGAGCCGTAGAAGATGTAGGGCGTGCCCTCGATGTCGAAGAACAGTGACGGGTCGTGCAGGCCGCGCCCGAGCGGGGTGCGCTGCCACGACCCGCTGTCGATGTCGTCGGTGCGGTAGAGGTACGCGCCGCCGAGGTTGTTGGTGTTGAAGACGACATAGAAAGTGCCGTCGTGGTAGCGCAGCGACGACGCCCACTGGCCCTGACCGTACGAGTTCTGCCCGTTGCGCAGGGAGAACGCATCTCCGATACTCGCTCGGTCGAAGACGTAGTTGACGATCTGCCAGTTCACCAGGTCGTAGGACTTCATGATCGGCGCGCCGGGGCTCAGGTGCATCGTCGTACTGATCATGTAGTAAATGTCGCGGCCCTCATCGTTCTCCGCGGCCGGGACCCGCTCCACGCCGATGTCCGGCACGTCGGAGTTCAACAGCGGCACCGAGTAGGTGCCGTCGCCCTTGTCGGTGGAGGTGTACGACGACGTGGGTGACCAGGCGTCGGCGGCCTGAGCGGCGCCGGCGGGCGCCACGAGAACTGCGCACAGCAGCAGCGTTCCGACCCTGGACATCCATCCTTTACACATGGAGCCCTCCAATGTTAACGTTAACATCAGCGCGCAGCTTTATTGAAACATTTGCGACTTATGATGTCAATGCAGGGGAAACAAACTCGCCTACGTGGCACCCCGCCTACGACCGCCTCACCGGGCGCGAAGACGGCCTCGACGAAGCGCTCGACGCCCGGGCCCAGCCCCCGTACTCCGACCCAGAACCAATCGATCAACCCTGGGACAGCGACAACCTCCGCGACGGCGCCGATGACGGGCAGCCTGACCGTTGCCTGGGTGGCGTGCGGCGTGTGTAGCGTCGCCGAGTTCGCACAATGCCTGCCGCACCTCGCGCGCCTGTCCCACGGCAGCACGTGAAGCCCTGACCAGCAGGTGCCGGGCCGGGACGACGCCTCAGCGCATCTACAGGCGCAGCAGACCGTCAGCCAGCCGAAGCCAGCCGCGCAACCAAGTCGTCGTCACCTCGGGACTTGCGTGATCACGCATCCGGTCTGTCGCTCTGGCTGCCGTTCGTGCGTGACAGCGGCCAATACGATGAAGCAGTGACCGAGTCGGACCTGCACCCTGCCAAGAAGCCGTGGTTGCCGCCTCGTTGGTTCATTCGGCTGTTCTGGTCGGCTCATCGGGGCGTGGTCCGGCGTTCCGGCGGCCGCGTCGGACTGTCGCGTCCGCGCGGCAACCGCTACGGAATGCTGCGCCTGACCACCGTCGGGCGGCGCACCGGCCAGCAGCGCAGCGTGATCCTCGGGTACTTCGAGGACGACGCGAATCTGGTCTCGCTGGCCATGAACGGGTGGGGGGAGCCCGAGCCGGCCTGGTGGCTCAATCTGCAGGCACACCCGGACGCGACCGTTGACCTGGTCGACGGGCCGCGGCTGGTGCGTGGTCGTGCGGCGACAGGCGACGAACGGTCGCGGCTGTGGGCCCGCTGGCGTGAGATCGACAAGAACCTGGATGGCTACGCCGCGCGGCGGTCATCCGAAACTGCGGTGGTGGTCCTGGCGCTCCGGCCCGACACGTCTGAGGCGTCGCGGGACACCGATTGACGTGACGTTGCTGGATGGGCTGATCAACCACCCGTTTATGGACTGCGACTGTCGAGCCGACGCCCGACCGTAACGCCAGGTAGCGAGCTGGTTGTGACGAGAGTGCATCGACTGACGGCACCACAGTGATCCGGGCACGCGGCTGGTGGCATCAGGCCCCTTCCTCGGTACGGCACGTAGCGGCAGCATTACGGGATGGCTGGCGGGTCGCGTCGACCGTTGTACGCGGTGTTCACCGTCGCTGCTGTGGCACTGGTCGTCGCCCTCGGCACGCGGTTCGGATGGTGGCGGGCGTTCGGTGACCCGGAGAGGGGCGCCTGGCCGTGGATCGAGGCTACCGGTCGAATCGTGGGTGCCGTCTCCGGCACCCACGGCGCCGTCTTCGGCACCATGCTTCAGGCATCGGCCGGGCGGTACTCGAAGCCGTTCACGCAGGCTGTCAGGTCTGCGGCATATGCCACCAGTTCGCGGATGTCAGCGGACATGAAGATCGCCCCAGGGGCGGACAGCAAGGCCCACACAAGGGCGGACAGGGTTCTGCGCGGTGGGTCGGCGAGGTCTGGTGTTCAGGGGCGGGCTGCGGCGTACAGGACGTCGCGCATGCCAGGCAACGACTCCTGGTCTTCTCGCCAGATCAGCCGCAGGCTGAGATCCGGGAGTGGGAGGTCGAGTTGGATCAGGGCGCCGGACTGGAGGCTGTCGGCGACCGCGAACTGGGGTAGCAGCGTGATTCCGAGTCCGTGCTCGGCCCATGCGCGCATCACCGGGACGCCTCCGACTTTGATCCGTTGGGGACCGGGTCCGAGGATCTTGTTCCCGGCCATCCAGAACGAGCACTCTGGCACGTTGACCAAGAGCCGCTCGTGCTTGAGGTCGTCGGGAGTCAGTGCGGCTCGGGCGGCGAGCGGGTGGGCAGGTGCGGATACCAGCGCGAGGGGGACCGGGTCGAGGTCGATGAAGGTGAGCGGTTCGGCGGGGGCGGGGAAGCCGAGTCCGCCGACGTTGTCGCCGGAGTCGAGCAGCAGGGCGGCTTCGAGTCGTCCCTCGATCACGTCGGTGAGGAGGCCGTCGCGGGCGCGTTCGGTGTGGATCTCGAGGTCGATGTCGGGCCGGCGTTCGGCGAATCGGGCGAACACCTGGGGCACGTAGGAGCCGGCGAGGGTTTCCAGCGCGCCGAGCCGGAGCCGTTGTCGTTCACCTCTGACGTCGCGGGTGGCCTGCTTGGCCTGGTCGAGCAACGAGCGTGCCCATCCCCGCAGCCGTTGTCCGGCGGGGGTCAGCTCCATCCCCTTGGGGCCGCGCACGAACAGGGCCACGCCGAGTGCTTCCTCGAGGGTCCGGATCTGCTGGGAGACGGACGAGGGGGCGAGATCGAGCGCGACGGCGGCATCGGTCACGGTTCGGTGGCGGACGACGGCCTCGAAGGTCCTGAGTTGGCGTAGCTCCACACGCGCGCAAACAGCCCGCAGCGTTCGGAAATTCCGAACGCGTCGTGCGGCTGCGGTGGTGGAGCGGTTGACCTGCCGAAACGCACAGTGTTGGCGTCCTTCCCACTGTCGTCTTCGGGGAGCTGTCCCAGTCATGAGCCTTTTAAGTTCGTCTGCACCTGCACGGCCGAATCTCCGTCCGCCGCAGGGGCGTTCCAGCGCCCTGACGGGCATTTCGCTGGGCTACTTCATGGTGCTGCTGGATATGACGGTGCTGTCGGTCGCCGAGCCTGATCTGGCGTCGTCTCTGCACACCTCTATGGCCGGGTTGCAGTGGGCGACCGCCGGCTACACCGTGGCGTTCGCCGCGCTGCTGCTGTCGGCGGGGGCGGCGGCGGACCGATTCGGTGCCGAGCGGCTCTTCCGGGCCGGGATCACGGTCTTCACGCTCGCATCCTTGCTCAGTGCGTTCGCCCCGGGGCTGTGGGCCCTGGTCCTCCTGCGTGCAATCTCGGGGGTCGCCGCGGCGGCATGCGTGCCCGCCTCGATGGCGATGATCGCCCAGCTCTACCCAGAACCGGCGGCACGGGCGCGCGCGGTCTCGGCATGGGCCGCGATCAGCGGTGCGGCCGTTGCGGCCGGTCCAATCGCGGGCGGCGCATTGGTCGGCGCGGCCGGATGGCGCTCGGTTTTCCTGGTCAACGTGCCCATCGGCCTGGCGGTGCTGGCGCTGACGCTGGGCCGGGCGGTGGCCTGCCCGCGCAGTGACCGCCGGATCGACTGGCCCGCCCAGCTGGCAGCCGCCGCAGTGCTGGCCCTCTTCACGGACGCGCTGATCGCTGCCGGTTCGCAGGCGTGGGCCCACGCGGCGTGGTCGTCGGTGGGGTTCGGGGTGTCGGTGTTGGTGTTCTGCGGCCTGGAGCGCCGCAGCCAGGCGCCGGTCCTGAACCAGGCTCTGCTGGGGTCAGGCCGGGTGCGGGCTGGTCTGCTGGCCGCTGCGGCGGTGAACTTCGCGTTGACTGGGGGGCTGTTCGTGCTGCCGCTGCTGTTGCAGCAGGAGCGGCACCTGGACCCGCTGCAGACCGGGCTGGCGTTCTTGCCGCTGACGGTTCCTTTCGCGGCCAATCCGCCGTTCACGGGCAAGCTCGTGGCACGGGTGGGTCCTCGCCGTCCGATTCTGGCCGGTTTGGCTTTGCTGGCTGTTGGAGGGGCCGTGTTGGCCGGCGTGGTCTTCGCTGACGGCGGTTACCCGTGGCTCACGTTAGGCCTGCTGCTGACCGGCTTCGGCGTCTCCTACGCCTTGCCGGCTCTGGTCGCGGCCCTTGTCGGCGTCGCCCCGGCGGGCACGGCCGGTGCGGTGGGCGGCCTGCTCAACGCCGTGCGTCAGGTCGGCGCCACCCTCGGCGTCGTCGTCATGGGTGCTGCCGTCGCCGCAGGCACTGGATGGGCCCTGCTGATGTCGGCTGCGGTCTGCGCCATCGCCTGGCTCGTGTTCGCTCTCGCGCGCCGTGAGGAGACGGCCGGATGAGGCCTGGGACGAGCGGATCTGGACGCTGGAGCCAGCGGCTGCGCGACGCGCTGCTCGCGCACCGCCACGGCGCCAGATTGATCAGGGTCGCCTGCGGCCCGGACCCGCACTCGGTGCGCTACGCCGAGGCAGTGGTGTCGACCTTGACCGAGGCCGGCTTCGACGGCCGTAGGGCCTCCCGGGCGCACTGGACGATCTTCTATCTCATCCTCGGCATCGCCCAGGAGCAGCAAGTGGCGAGAGACTCCACCGCCATCACCGCCAATCAGGTGCCGACCGACCGGTACCCAGCGCTGGCGGCCACGCTGTCCCGCGTCGGCCCCGGCGATTTCGACCAGCGCTTCGCGTCGGCCTCGGCCTGATCCTCGATTCCCTCCGGACTCGACTGGCCACGCAAGCCGAAGAGCTCTGAAAGGAGCGTGGCCCCGCCGAGTGCGCCGCGGGCGGCCAGCGCGTCCGCGCGCCGTAGGTGCAGGCCGGGAAACGAGCGGATCGCCCACGCAACCCTCCATGCCCGACTTTGTGACAGCCAGCGCAGGGAGAGCATGGGTGGCGGCGGCGGAAGAGCCGGCGCCGACGACAAGGCGCGCCGGCCGGTGAAGCGCTGACCGCTGTTGTCAGGGCGTGACAGGTGCCAGGCGGGTTCGATCAGCCTGACAGCCGAGATCTGGATAGCGCATGTCATCCACGGCATGCCCGCCCGGTGGGGACCACCTTCCGGCGGGGCCCACAGGTTCGGCACGGCTGGCGCGGCGTACTGACACCCGCGATCCCTGCGCCTCACGCAAGGGAGGAGCGCCCCCACCGGACCACACCGGGTCCTGCCCCCAGGTCCCCACCGCGGCGGCCCCCGCACCCCGTGGAGCGCTGCAATGCACCCGACCCTCACTGTTCTGTCCGACCTCGCCGCCACCGCGCCGCCGCTGGCGGCCCCGAAGAGCATCAACCAAGTCATCGTCGGCATCACCAGCTGGATCATGGGCCTGCTCGCGGTGGTCGCGACGATGTTCCTGGTCATCGGCGGCCTGCGCTACATGGCCGCCGGCGGCGACCCGGCCCAGGTCGAGCAGGCCAAGGGCAACCTCAAGTCCGCACTGATCGGCTACGCCCTCGCCGTGCTCTCACCGGTCATCCTGCAGGTGCTGCAGGGCATCATCGGCGGCTGAGGCTCCGTCATGGTCGACTGGCTGATGAACGGCCTGGTCCGCTGGCTCGCCGAGAAGGTCACCGACCTTCTCGGCGGCGCGCTGGCCATCCTGACATCCTCACTGTTCCTGTCGCCCGATGTCACGGCCCTGCCGCAGGTACGGACGATCGCGGAGAAGAGCTCGCTGGTCGTCAGCGCGAGTCTCATCCTGGCCCTCATCGCGGTCGGCGTCGCGACGATGGCCAGCGGCTCGATGGAGTTGCGCTACGGCCTCAAGGAGCTGATTCCGCGGCTGGTGGTCGGGGCGCTCCTGTCGGCGTTCGCGGTGCCGCTGACCTCGGTGCTCATCGACGCGGCCAATGCCCTGACCGTGGCGATGACCGGTGCCAGCGCACCCACGACGCAGGCCGTGACCTTCGCCCGCGCCCGGATCGCCTCGGCGATGACCGACGAAAGCGCCGCCCTGCTGATGGCCATCATCGGCGTGCTGATCGTGGTGCTGATGTTCCTGCTCGCCGGTAGCTGGCTGGTCAGGGTCGGGCTGTTGGTCGTCCTGGCCGGCGTCGCGCCGATCGCGTTGGCCTGCTACGCCACACCCTGGACTCAGGGTGCGGCGGACCTGTGGTGGCGCAGCATGCTGGCCTGCCTGGCCACGCCCACCGTGCAGGCGATTGCGTTCTCGGCCGGCATCAACCTGCTGATCGACCCAGAGGCGAACCTGCCGATCCTGCTCGGGCTACCCGGTTCGGACACGGTCAACCTGCTACTGGTCATCGTCGTGCTGTGGACCACGGTCAAGATTCCCGGCCTGATGCGTCGCCACATCAGCGGCAAGGGCTCGGCGCACTCCGGCGGGGCTCTGCTGCGCGCGGTGGTCCTCCACGGCGGCACCCGCGGCCTGCCGCTGGGCCGGCTCGGGCGCGCCGCACTGCGAGGTGGGCGATGAACCCCGACGACAGCGGCCCGCGCGCCGTGGTCCCGACGGACGCTTCGTCCTGCCTCTCTTGCGTATACCGCGTGGGCTACGGCATGTGGCCCGCTCAAGCGGACTCGCTCAACCGTAGTCGGCTTGGCAGGCTGTGCCGGTCGTTGGTCCCATGGCGTGTTCGGTGCTGCGCCACACGCTTGGCCGGGTGAGACATGCGGCTGGCACTGTCTGCTGGAGGACTACATCCAGGGCGCTTGCGAGGACGACCGCTGCCACTGAGGTGCACAGAAGGGCGAGTCCCGGGAGGACTCGCCCTTCTTGCTGGGCGGGGCCGGCTATGCGACCTCGACCTCGACCTCGGCCGGCTTCTCGCGGGTCGAGCTGCGGAAGACCAGCTTGGACTTGTCGATGTTGTTCGGGTCGCCCTCGCAGTCCACCACCACGATCTGACCCGGGGTCAGCTCGTTGAAGAGGATCCGCTCGGACAGGTTGTCCTCGATGTCGCGCTGGATCGTGCGACGCAGCGGACGCGCACCGAGAACCGGGTCGAAGCCCTTGGTCGCCAGGTACTTCTTGGCGTTCTCGGTCAGCTCCAGACCCATGTCCTTGTTCTTCAGCTGGGTCTCGATGCGGGCGATCATGATGTCGACGATCGACAGGATCTCCTGCTGACGCAGCTGGTGGAAGACGATGGTGTCGTCGATCCGGTTGAGGAACTCAGGCCGGAAGTGCTGCTTGAGCTCGTCGTTGACCTTCTGCTTCATCCGGTCGTAGTTGGACTCGGAGTCCTCCGACGCCTGGAAGCCGAGCGACACCGCCTTGGCCACGTCACGCGTGCCCAGGTTGGTGGTCAGGATGATGACCGTGTTCTTGAAGTCCACGATCCGGCCCTGACCGTCGGTGAGCCGACCGTCCTCCAGGATCTGGAGCAGCGTGTTGAAGACGTCCGGGTGGGCCTTCTCGATCTCGTCGAAGAGGACCACCGAGAACGGCCGACGCCGCACCTTCTCGGTCAGCTGCCCGCCCTCGTCGTAGCCGACGTAGCCGGGAGGGGCACCCACCAGCCGGGAGACCGTGTAGCGGTCGTGGAACTCGGACATGTCCAGCTGGATGAGGGCGTCCTCGCTGCCGAACAGGAACTCGGCCAGCGCCTTCGACAGCTCGGTCTTACCGACGCCGGACGGGCCGGCGAAGATGAACGAGCCCGACGGACGCTTCGGGTCCTTCAGGCCGGCGCGGGTACGCCGGATCGCCTTCGAGACCGCCTTGACCGCGTCCTCCTGGCCGATGACGCGCTTGTGCAGCTCGTCCTCCATGCGCAGCAGGCGCGAGGTCTCCTCCTCGGTCAGCTTGTAGACCGGGATGCCGGTCCAGTTGCCGAGCACCTCGGCGATCTGCTCGTCGTCGACCTCGCTGACGACGTCCAGGTCACCGGCCTTCCACTCCTTCTCCCGCTGCGCCTTCTGGCCGAGGAGCTGCTTCTCCTTGTCCCGCAGCTGGGCGGCGCGCTCGAAGTCCTGCGCGTCGATCGCGGACTCCTTGTCGCGGCGGACCTGGGCGATCCGCTCGTCGAAGTCGCGCAGGTCTGGCGGCGCGGTCATCCGCCGGATCCGCATCCGGGCACCGGCCTCGTCGATCAGGTCGATCGCCTTGTCCGGCAGGAAGCGGTCGGAGATGTAGCGGTCGGCCAGGGTCGCGGCAGCGACGAGAGCGGCGTCGGTGATGCTCACCCGGTGGTGCGCCTCGTAGCGGTCGCGCAGGCCCTTGAGGATCTCGATGGTGTGGGCCAGCGAGGGCTCACCCACCTGGATCGGCTGGAAGCGGCGCTCGAGCGCGGCGTCCTTCTCCAGGTGCTTGCGGTACTCGTCGAGGGTAGTGGCGCCGATGGTCTGCAGCTCGCCACGAGCCAGCATCGGCTTGAGGATGCTCGCCGCGTCGATCGCGCCCTCGGCGGCACCCGCACCGACCAGGGTGTGGATCTCGTCGATGAACAGGATGATGTCGCCGCGCGTGCGAATCTCCTTGAGCACCTTCTTGAGGCGCTCCTCGAAGTCACCGCGGTAGCGGGAACCGGCGACCAGCGCACCGAGGTCGAGCGTGTAGAGCTGCTTGTCCTTGAGCGTCTCGGGCACCTCGCCCTTGATGATCTTCTGGGACAGCCCCTCCACCACGGCGGTCTTGCCGACGCCGGGCTCACCGATCAGGACCGGGTTGTTCTTGGTACGGCGGGAGAGCACCTGCATGACCCGCTCGATTTCCTTCTCGCGCCCGATGACCGGGTCGAGCTTGCCCTCGCGGGCGGCCTGGGTCAGGTTGCGGCCGAACTGGTCCAGCACGAGGCTGGTCGACGGCGCGGCCTCACCCGCCGCGGCGCCCGCTGCGGCCGGCTCCTTGCCCTGGTAGCCGGAGAGCAGCTGGATCACCTGCTGGCGGACCCGGTTGAGGTCGGCGCCGAGCTTGACCAGCACCTGGGCGGCGACGCCCTCACCCTCGCGGATCAGACCGAGCAGGATGTGCTCCGTGCCGATGTAGTTGTGGCCGAGCTGCAGCGCCTCGCGCAGCGACAGCTCCAGCACCTTCTTGGCCCGCGGCGTGAACGGGATGTGCCCGCTCGGCGCCTGCTGGCCCTGGCCGATGATCTCCTCGACCTGCTGCCGGACGCCCTCCAGGGAGATGCCGAGGCTCTCCAGAGCCTTGGCGGCGACGCCCTCACCCTCGTGGATCAGGCCCAGCAGGATGTGTTCCGTACCGATGTAGTTGTGGTTGAGCATCCGGGCCTCTTCCTGGGCCAGGACGACAACCCGTCGCGCTCGGTCGGTGAACCGCTCGAACATGGTCATCAACATCCTTTGGGAGGGCCCACGCACCCTGCCCGGTCGGACGGCATCTCGCCTAGCGGACCGATGAGCGCTGAGTCGGAGCCTCTTGGCCTCGGCGCATCCCCGGCGTGGGCGGTGATGCTGGGCGCGGGCAGGCGCTCTGCCCAAAAAGTCTGCACGGTGCGGGTTGCCGCCGACTCGCTGCGGAACGTTCCCAGGCGCGGGTTACTCGATGCCTTGACCGGCAAGCACGATCAGGTCCTGCGGCTCGGCCGCCATCTTGAGGGCGGCACCGTCAGGATGGACCCAGTAGCTGATCGGCGGCCCAGACAGGCCCCACATCGCGCCGACGAGGGTGCCAGCGAGGTCGGCATCAGCGCCGGACAGGAGCTTCACCCGCGTACCCGGCGCGTGCCCGTCGTCGGCGACCATCAGCAAGGCGTCCATGATCTGCCGAACCCCATCCATCGACGTTGAGACCATGAATTGACGTCCCAGCGCCTGCGCGTCCTCCCAACGGTCCCGCAGCAGTGGAAGGGCCCGGACCGCAGCCTCGACCCGTGGCTGCAGCGGACGGCGGTCGTCGTCGAGCAGCAACCGCACGGCTCGATCGAGGTCCGCGCACGCCGTGTCGACGGCCGTTTCCTCACCCATCTCCGCTTCCCACGCCAGATCCGCGGCATCGGGTTCAAGGTCTGGTCGCTCGTAGATGACGACCGCGTACAGCAGCGCGAGGATCTCCCCACGGGCTTCGCCGCCGTACAAGACGCCAACGCCTCGGTGAGCGCGGAAGGGCGGGAACCGCCTGACCAGGTGGGTTGCGCGGCCAAGGGGCAGGTCGGCGGCCAGTCGGGCATCCTCAACCCGATCGGTGAGCGTACGCCGCGAGCGCGCATCAATGAGCCGTTGACGATCGGTGTCGACGCCAACCGGGTAGACGGTTCGGCCCCGGCTCGCGACCATCGTGCCTGCTGTCCCTGCGAGGTCCAACTGGCGCGCTGCGACCATGTACGGGACGCCCGCGCGAGCCGCCCGTAGTCGTATAGCCCGGGTGCGTGCTCGATCAGGGACGGCGTGTCGGCGGTTCTGGCTGTCGGTCATAACGGTCCTCCGGCAGAGCCTCACGCACCCCGCCGAACAGCGACGCGAACAGCATCGAGCGGCAGCTTCTGCGCTGAGTCGGAGCCTCTTGGCCTCTGGTGACCGCCGGCGTGAGCGGCGAGTCGGGCTCGGGCAGGCGCTCTGCCTGGGGCCAAGCATACCGTCCAGTCCGTACGTGCACCCAGAACAGCAGCCGGCGTTCGCCGAGAGCCGAACGGACCCGGGGTAGGCAGACACGCACCGTCGGTGTCTATGCGGGTCGTTTCGGCTTGAGCCGGAACGAGCCCGCGACCTTCTGCCGGTAGATCTCCTGGGTCTGCGCGTCCCAGGGGATGCACCAGCGTCCGGCGCGGGTGTGGGCGGGGACCTGCCCCAGGCGCAGCCAGTTGTAGATCGCGTCGGAGGGGATACCGAGCTGTTCGGCGGCCTGCTTGACGCTGATCTCGCCGTCCCCAACGGCAACGGTTCGCGGGGTGAAGATCTTGTAGGTGCCGCGAACTGCGGCGACGTGCCGTGGGGCGAAGCGCAGGTTCTTTCCGGTGCGCAGGCCGGTCGTTGAGCATCTTCGCGATCTCGATGTTGCTGTGGGTGGTGCCGTATCTCGATGTTGCTGTGGGTGGTGCCGTACTGGCGAACGATGGCGAGGGCCTGCGGTGGGGTCCGGCCCGGTCCACGGCGCTGCACGACCAGTTCGTCGGTGGCGCCGGTGTGCCAGCGCATCCCGATGCGGACAGCGTCCGAGTCCTGCTCCAGCAGCAGTGTCACGTCGGCGATCAGTGTGCGCAACAACCGCTTCCGGTCGCGGGGCTTCGTCGTCGGCGCGTCCCACAGTCGAGGCAGGTCCGCGGCCAGCGCGCGCAGCGCGTCGTGGTCAGGCACTGGGGGTTTGACGGCTCGGGCGGTCGCAAACGCCGCCTCTGCCGCGGCCAGGGCAGCGAGCTTGGCCTCCCACCGCGTTTCCAGAGTCCGCGCGACGAGGCGGTTGTCGGGCTCCACCTGCATGAAGGCGCGCTGAGCCCGGTCGGATTCGTAGCGGGCCCGGTCGACGGCGAGTTCGGCGGCGCGGTGGGTGCGTACCTGCCGATCGGTGACCTCGTCCGCCGCGGCCAGGGCGACCTGGATCTGCTGCGCGGTGATGGTCTTCAGCAGCAGGTCGTCGTCGACGGTGTCGGCGGTGACGGTTCGGCATCGGGCGGTCGGATCGGCGCACTTGTAGGTGACCTTGCGGTCGGCCCGGCTGAATCGGGTGCCCACCCGGCCGCCACACGTGCCGCACACGATGATGCCCTGACACAGCGTGGCGCCCTCGCGCACCGGCCGGGCGCCCGAGCAGGATCCGGTCGTTGACGCACGCCAGGTCGTAGACACCGTCGGTGTCGATGAGCAGCGTGTCGGTCGGCCGGGCCAGTTCCATCAGCCTCGACAGGTCGGCGTTGGAACGCCCGAGTCGAGACACTTCCAGGCCGAACACCGCGCCGACTTCGCCCATGCACAACCGGGCCACGATCTCCCGGTAGCCCTCCCGCTCGGAGCCGAACCGTCCGGACGCACCAAGGTCGGCGTCGACGATGACGATCTGCTCGGCCAGCCAGCCGTACTCGGCGGCGGTGCCGGCCAGCCCGTACTGGCGTTGCGTCGACTCGGTGTTCTGTCGCACCTGCGCCGGCGTCGACTGCCGCACATACACGATCGCCACCCGCGACAGATGCGAGGCGGTGATCTTCGACGTCGGGTTCATCGCGCCCGCCCGCGGCCGGCAGCGACTCGACCATGTTCGCCACGACCATCACGGCCTGGCGAATGTCCCACTCGCTCAACAGTTCCCGTTTCCAGCCAATTCGAGCCGCCATCGCACCCATCACCGTCAGGAGCCTGCTCATGGGAATCCGCCACCGCCAGCACTGGATCGATTTTGTCGATCAACGCACGCGCCGCCGACAACCCCTCCACCGCGAGCCGATCCGAAAACGCCGCGACACCCCAGTCGGTCCAGTCCTGAGCCACCGTGATGCGCCGCCTCCCCTCGACCTCACACACGAAGAACAGACCATGCCGCTTCCGCTGCGTGAACAGCACGACCAAGCTCTGCCCCCTCAACGGATGGAAAGGATGAGTGATCACCAATGAGTCCGAAACCCGATGCAACTGACGGGTCTTATAGGGCACGGGTTCCGGCGAATGTCGAAGAACCCGACCGCATCGCGTTCGGACTGACGTTCCGACAGTTGGGCATCATCGGCGGCGTCGGCCTGGCCGGGATGGGCGTGCACCGCGCCGTCGGGCACCTGCTGCCGCCGATCGTCTGGGTCGTCGCCGGGATCGTCGTGTTCGCCGCCGCCGTGGTGGTGGCGTTGGGCCGCCGCGACGGCCTGCCCCTGGACGTGTGGCTGCGCCATGGCTTCGCCCTGTCGCGCAGTCCCCGCACGCTGGCGCCTGGCACCGCCCGGGCCAGCGCCGTCGCGGTCGTCGCCGGCGCACCGCCGGTCCCGGCGCCGCTGCGCTCCCCCGTCACCGCGGTCAGTCCGACCGGGGTTCTCACCTGCGAGGGCGCGAGTCGGGTGCTGATCGCCTGCGGCACCACGAACATCCACCTGCGCACCGGCAGCGAGCAGGGCGCGCTGCTGGACGGATTCGGCCGCTTCCTCAACTCGTTGGCCGGGCCGGCGCAGATCGTCGTCGCGGCGCAGCGACACGACCTGAGCGCCCACGCGCAGGCGATCGTCGACCACGCGCCGCGCCTGCCGCACCCGGCGCTACAGGCCGCCGCCGACGACCACGCCGAATTCCTGCTCACCCTCGACAGCGAGCGCGATCCGCTGCGCCGCCAGGTGCTCGCCGTCATCACCGGTGAGCAGGGCGCCGACACCGCCGTCCGAGCCCTGTCCGGGCTCGGTGTGGAAGCCGCCGCCCTGGACGGGCCGGCCGTCGCCTCGGCCCTCGCCACCGCCGTCGACCCCTTCTCCCCGCCGGTGCCAGGCCCGCGCGCGCTGCCCGGCACCCCCATCACACTGCGGAGCACGACATGAACCTCTTGAAGATCAACAGGAAGCCGGTTGCGGCCGGGGCCGGGATGCCGTCGCCGGCCGCGCTGTCGGTCAGCCCCGGGCACGTGCAGGTCGGCGACGGCTACGCCGCCACCTACGTCGTGTGCGGATACCCCGCCGAAGTCGGGCCCGCCTGGTTGGATCCGCTGCTGTCCTACCCCGGCCGCGTCGACGTCGCCGTGCACCTGGACCCGGTCGCCCCGCAGGTGGCCGCGCCGATGCTCAAACGCCAACGCGCCCGCCTCGAATCCTCACGCCGCCTCGACGCCGACCACGGCCGGCTGGGTGACCCGATGATCGAGGCGGCGGCGGCCGACGCCGCCGAGCTGGCCGAACGCGTCGCCCGCGGTGCGGCGAAGCTGTTCGACGTCGGCATCTACGTCACCATCCACGCCCGCACCCTCGACGACCTGCGCGCCGTCACCGCGGGCGTGCGGTCGGCGGCCGCGTCGGTGCTGCTCGACCTGCAACCGGCCACGTTCCGCCACCAGCAGGGCTGGGTGGCCACCCTGCCGATCGGGGTGGACCCGCTGCGCATGCGCCGCATCCTGGACACCACCGCCCTCGCCGCAGCCTTCCCCCTGGCGTCGGCGGACCTCGCCGCCCCCGCCCCCGGCCTGATCGCCGCGCCCGAGGGGGTGCTCTATGGGGTCAACACCACCTCCAACGGGGTGCTGATCTGGAACCGGTGGGCGCAGGACAACCACAACTCCGTCGTGCTGGCCCGCTCCGGCGCCGGCAAGTCGTACTTCGTCAAACTGGAAGTCCTGCGCAACCTGTACCAGGGCACCACGGTGTCCGTCATCGACCCCGAGGACGAGTACACGCCCCTCGCCGCGCACGTCGGCGGCACGGTCGTGCAGCTCGGTCAGCCCGGCGTGCGCATCAACCCCCTCGACCTGCCCGCCGATGACCGGCCCGACACGCTGACCCGCCGCGGCCTCTACCTGCACACCCTGATCTCCGTCATGCTCGGCGCGCCACCCCCGCCAGCCGAGCGGGCCGCCCTGGACCGGGCCATCACCGCCACCTACGCCGCAGCGGGAATCAACGCCGACCCGGCCACGTGGAGTAAACCGGCGCCGCTGCTGCGGAACCTGGCCGAGACGCTCGCCGGCGACGATGACCCGGCCGCCGGGCAGCTCGCCGCCCGCCTGGCCCCCTGGACGGTGGGCAACTTCGCCAGCCTGTTCGACGGGCCGACCACCACTGGTCCGGGTGGACACCTGGTGGTGTGGTCGCTGCGACACCTGCCCGACGAACTGCGCACCGTCGGGACACTGCTCGCGTTGGACTCGATCTGGTCGGGCATCGACATGCCAGGCACGTCCGGGCGTCGGCGGCGGCAGCTCGTCGTGGTCGACGAAGCCTGGCTGTTGATGCGCGACGGCGAGGGCAGCCGATTTCTGTTCCGGATGGCCAAGGCAGCCCGCAAACGCTCCGCCGGCCTGTGTGTCATCACCCAGGACGCCGCCGACGTGCTCTCCACCGACCTCGGCCTCGCCGTGGTGTCCAACGCCGCCACCCAGGTCCTGATGCGCCAGTCCCCGCAGTCCATCGACGCCGTGAGCGAGGCGTTCCACCTGACCACCGGGGAGTCGCGGCTACTGCTGTCGGCACCGCGGGGTGAGGGCCTGCTGGTTGCCGGCCGCGCCCGGATCCCGTTCCGCGCCGTCGGGTCGGCCGCCGAGCACACGATCGCCGCGACAGGTTTCGAGTCGGAGGTATCTACTCAGTGATAGCGCCTGAACCCTGGCCTAATCGGCCCCCGCAGGCATAGGGAGGGCGTCCAGGAGCTTCCTTCTGGCCGGCGAGCGCCTGTCTGTGACGGTGAGGCGGTTCGGGTGCCACGTCACCGCAGTTCACATCTCGCGTCGCGGCGAAGGCCGGCACCCGTCCTACTCCCGGCACACCCCCTGAACCGAAGGAGTCGGCTGGGCACGGCGCAGGCCCACGGTCGGCGTTGACAGGTCGCACTAATTTCAGGGCAATCGATCCGTCCGGCCGGCCGGACCAGCTCCGGTCGACTGCCACCCGGGCGCCCAGGCATCCACGCCGCATCGAAGGAGAAGCTGTGAGCCGGAGAACTATCCGTCGACCCGTCACTGTCGCCGCGGCGGCGTTCACACTCGTCGCCGCCGGCGGATTCGTCGGCCCCTCACCCGCCTCGGCCCACTGGGCCTGCGGGCGCAAGCCCCCGCCGGACCGTGACTCCACCGGGGGCCACTACACCCGCGGGGTAACCGAAGTCATGAGGAGCGGGTCCAGCACCGATTGCGGGGGAACTGGCTGGACAGACGCGGATAGCCCACTCGACTACCACTGCTACGCACTGAACATCCACGGGTATGAGACCTGGACCTACGTGGTCAACACCGCCGGCGTCGGTGGCTGGATCCGCGACGACCGGCTCAACGATGGCGGTTCCAGGGTGTGGTGTCCAAATCAAACGGTGTGATTCACACCGGCTGAACCACGGCATGGAACATGTCGTCAACCGGCATGCCGGGCTGCGGCTCCTTCGATGCCCGGCATGCCGGTTGACCGCCGACCACGCTCAAGACGGGGTGAACGAGGAGGTGCGACTGCCTCCCCGAACCGCTGCCGCTACTGCCCTCGGCGCCGCCCGCCGTACTCCGGCTCGGCCGTAGGTCACCGCGAGCTTCCGCAACCGGCTGACTCTTATCGCTTTGGTTGATCACTGCAGGCGGCGCCGAATCCAGGCCGCGAACGCACCGGCACCAAGGAGCGCGGTGAGGATGGTGACGATCTGGGGCACCGACCACTTGGTGATGTCCAGCGTTGCGGTCCAGACCTGCTCGGCGGTGTAGTCCGACGTCCGTTCAACGGTCAGGGTGATCGTGAACCTGTCATGCGGGAGCAGCGCCTGATCGGTGTCCGCAGCGAGGACAAACGCTCCGCCTTGTAGCTGGTAGGTGCCGGGCTTGCTGGCCCGCACGCTCCAGATCCAGGTGGCGGCATCGGTGGGTTCGGTGACTGGTTGGACGCCGCCCTCGGGGTTTAGATCGTCCTTAATGTCGACCTCGCTGTAGGGGGAGGTCAGAGTGACGCCAACGCGCCCGCCGATCGGTACCGTCATGCTGGCGGCGGGCGCCGAGGGGTGGCACCAACGCCTGTCGGTTCCGCCGGGTCGGAGCAGAGTTCGTCGCTGTTGGCTGGGCCGCAGATGAGGACCCTGATAGTGAACCACTCGGCGACCTTCACCGTCTGGTCGGTCCTGACGTAGAGCTGCCCCTCGAAGAGGTCGCGGCGGCCATCGTGCACGGTTGCCTGGTACGTGAATTGCTCGGAGGGGGTAGGGCGAACGGCGGGTTCGCCAGTGGGGGTCGGACGGGGATCGGTCGGCGACCCATCGCGAAGGAAGCCGGCAACGTTCGTCAGATTCAGCACAAACCCCAGCCCCGCCACAACCAACGTGAGCACTGTTGCGATCCGGACGCCGCGGGCTCGCCGGTCGCTGCGCTCGTCGCCTGGGCCCTGTGTGGGCGAGGCCCTCCTATGTGTCACTACCGCCTCCTGAGAGCGTGTAACCGCCCCAGTGTGAGGCACCGGCGCACGCGGTCGCCGACCGGGACGGGAACGGGCACCTGGCCGGACGGTCCCGTACGTGAGCATGCCGCTCCGCCGCTGGTCTCCGCTGAAGGACTTCAGGCGGCAGTGCGCCCGCGCGGTAGCCGCTGCCGGTTCGACCGGGCTGCACGCTGTGGACCCCTGGCGTCGGAAACTCATCGACGAGTCTTGGCCTGTCTCAACCTCAGGCGGCTCAACTGCGACGGGTGAGCAGGCTGGGCACCGAGGCAGGTCCGGCACCTAGAGGGTCCGAGCTGCGTCCGGCCCCGCCCGTCGACCTGCCCAAGCCCAGCACCAGGGCGCAGCCTCGACCTGGACTACCGGGTGACTCGTCCGGGCTGCTGACTCGCCCCACCGCCGGCTGCGGCACCTCCCAGGAGCGGACGCAGTGGTCGGTCATCGCGACTGTCCTGACACAGATCCCCGAGCGTCTGCACACCAACAGATATCGATCCGCCGGCTCCTGCTTGTAGTCCCCTCATCCTCAACCGAGTTGAGCGACACGCCGAATCTCGGGCAGACCACACCCCTTCGATGATCGAAGAGATTGGTAGGAAATCGTGGAAACAAACGACAGATCAGATTCCCCCGCCATCCGTCATTCGCCCGCTCAGCCAACGAGCAGCGCCAGACCGAGGTGCTGGTCGCGGACTTCACGCCTCGCCACAAGCATCGACCGTGATCGGCTGGCGGTAGTTGCGGCAGTCGGCACCGGGGAGATCCCGTGACGACCACCCCGACCTGGCCCGTCGAGGTCGGGCACTGGGTCACCGCCCGTCCGTGGCTCGCCTTCCTCGTCGCCGCCGCGATCGTCGGGGCGGTGGTCGTCCGTGACCAGGTGCTCGCCTGGCGGCACCGGCGGCTCACCACCGGGGCGCGGTGGCTGACCATCGCCGCCCCACCCGAGGTCACCGCCGAGGCCGCCGCCGCGTTCTGGACCACCCTCACCGGTGTGCTGACCGGGTCGGGGTGGCGACGCCGGGTGTTCGGTGACCCGCACGTCGGGTGGGAGTACACGTGGATCGGCCGCGCGCTGTCGATCCGGGTGTGGGTTCCCGGGACGGTGGCGCCCGGCGCGGTGGAGGCCGCCGTCCGCGCGGCCTGGCCCGCCGCCACGATCACCACCGCAAACGCCGCCGCCCCGATCCCGGCGCACGTCGGCGCGGAGGTGGGTGGGGCGCACTGGCCGCAGCACCCCGACGGGCTGCCGCTGCGCAGCGACCACGACGCCGATCCGCTGCGGGCGCTGCTCGCCGCGGGCGCGGAGGTCCGCCACCGGGAACATGCGTGCGTGCAGATCCTCGCTCGCCCGGCACCCGCGCGTCGTGTGCGGGCCGCCCGGCGGGCGGCGGCCGCCGGCGGCTCCCAGCCGCACGGACATCCGGACGTGGCCGCGCGAGCGGTGTCGGGGTTGGCGCGGCTGGTGATCGAGCCGCTGCTGTGGCTGCTGGAGGTGTTCACGCCCGGCCCACCCCGATTGCAGGCGCCGGTGAAGGCGGGGCGGGTGGCCGAGCGGGATCCGGTGGCCGGCGCCGACGCCCGCACGGTCGTGGACAAGGCGGTGCGGGTGCCGCACTTCGAGATCGCGGTCCGCTTCGCCGTCGCCGCCGACCCGCACATGACACCGCCGGGCAAGCAACGGGCCAAGCAGACCCGGGCACGCCTGCTCCACCTCAGCCACAGCATCGCCTCGGCCGCCGCGACCTACACCGGCCCGAACCGGCTGCGCCGCATGCGGATGCCCCACCCCGTCGCCACCCTCGCCGGGCGCAGCCTCCGACGGGGGTTCCTGGCCACCGTGGCGGAACTCGCCGCTCTCGCCGCCCTGCCGCAGGACCAGGCGGTGCCGGGGCTGGACCGGGCGCGGGCCAAGGCCGTGCCGGCGCCGGTGCAGGTGCCCTCCGGCGGGCGAAGCGTGAAGGTGCTGGGCCGCTCGCAGATCGGCCACCACAGCGTCGGGCTGCGGGTGACCGACGCCCGCCAACACGTCCACGTGGTCGGCAAGACCGGCGTCGGGAAGTCCACTCTGCTGCTGAACATGATCCTCGCCGACATCACCGCCGGCCGCGGCACCGTCGTCATCGACCCGCGCGGCGACCTGGTCACCGACATCCTCGACCGGCTCCCGGCCTCGTACGCGAAGAAGATCGTCATCATCGACCCGGACCAGGACAACCCGGGCTGCTTCAACCCCCTCGACGACCGGGGTGATCCGCACCTGGCCGTCGACAACCTGGTGGGGATCTTCGCGAAGATCTTCCAGGGTCAGTGGGGACCCCGCATGGACGACACGATGCGGGTGGCGTGCCTGACGCTGATGCGCCACGCCAAGCCGACCCTGAGCCTCGTGCCGTCGCTGCTGCAGGACAAGCAGTTCCGGGCCCGGTTCACTCACGGCCTGGACGACCCGGACGGCCTGGGCGGGTTCTGGGTCTGGTACGACGGCATCAACGAACAGTTCCGCGGGCAGGTCATCGCACCGGTGCTCGCGCGGCTGCGGGCGTTCCTGCTGCGCGACTTCGTCAAGAGCGTCATCGGCAACGCGCACAGCTCCTTCGACATGGGCGCGATCCTCGACGGCGGGGTCCTGCTGTGCCGACTCCCCAAGGGCATCCTCGGTGAGGAGACCACCCGCATCCTGGGCTCGCTGATCGTGGCCCGCGTCTGGCAGGCCGCCATCGCCCGCGCCAGCATCCCCGAAGACCAGCGCAAAGACGCCAGCCTGTACGTGGACGAGTGTGTGCGCCAGGAAGCGCTGTAATCCCAGGTCAGCTCGCTGACCGAGGGGTGCAACACCGGGAAGGGATGAAAGGACCCTTCCGTCGGCCAGTCGCAGCTGGCCGGTGAAGCTGAGGACAGCCTGGTCCGGGAAACGCCGGGGAGGGTGGGAGCAGTCCTGACAACGACGGGACGGTCTGGCACTACCAGACAGGCCGGGTCCGGCAAGCGACGCGGAAAGGTGTACGAGAGGAACCGACGCATGATCCCCCGTAAGCGATGTACCAGCTCCAACCTGGTGGATATGGGCTGGGATGCAGTGCGTGACCACCACCGATCGATCGCGGTGGTCAACTCCGTAACCGTTAGGCATTCGACGGGAAGGAGGCCAGTGGGAAAGCCTGCGGCGTACCACTGGCGAAGCTGCCGGGGCAGAGTCGGGCACCTAATCCGTGAACCGGTGTGCAGTGAACCTGGGAACCATCCGTGGTCGCCCTACCGGCCGGACGTCCAGTCCGGTCGAGGGCAGGACCGTTGTCGTCTGACGGCCACGGGATGGGACGGAGGACCCGTAGTAGTCCGAGCGCGGGAAAGCCGCGTACATGGCGAAGGGGTCCAGCAAGTCAAGCAGTCGAAGATGTGGAATACCTGGAGGCATCGGTGAATACCGACGAATCGGCCCTGACTCTGCTTACCGCGGAGCGCCGGGTACAGGAGATCCAAGCCAAGCTGCACCGTTGGGCAACCGACGATCCTCGCAAGAAGTTCTGTGATCTGTTCAATCTCGTCACCGACCCGGCCTTCCTCATGGTGGCCTGGGATCGGGTGCGGGGTAACAAGGGCGCCAAGACCGCCGGGGTGGACGGCCATACCGCCGTGTCCATTCAGGTCGGGGTTGGAGTTGAGCGGTTCCTCGCCGAGCTTCGCAGCTCGGTGAAGGACCGCAGCTTCCAACCCTTACCGGTGCGTGAGCGGATGATCCCGAAGGCCGGCGGTAAGCTGCGCCGGCTCGGGATCGCCACGATCGCCGACCGGGTGGTCCAGGCGTCCTTGAAGCTGGTGTTGGAGCCGATTTTCGAGGCGGACTTCCTCCCGTGTTCCTACGGGTTCCGCCCCGGACGCCGGGCTCACGACGCGGTGGCCGAGGTGCAGTTCCTCACGACCAGTCAGCGCAGGTTCGACTGGGTGGTCGAGGGCGACATCAAGGCGTGTTTCGACGAGATCTCGCATCCGGCCCTCATGGACCGGGTGCGGGCACGGATCGGAGACAACCGGGTCTTGGCCCTGGTGAAGGCGTTCCTGAAGGCGGGCATCCTCACCGAGGAACGCGCCTTGCGGAAGACCGACGCCGGTACCCCACAGGGGTCGATCCTGTCCCCGCTGCTGAGTAACGTCGCCTTGTCGGTGCTGGACGAGTACATCGCCCACGCACCGGGTGGGCCGGGCATCAGCGCGCATTTCAGGGCGAAGCGACGTTCGCAAGGTCTGCCGAACTACCGCCTTGTGCGGTACGCGGACGACTGGTGCCTGATGATTACGGGCACCCGCGACGACGCCGAAGCCTTGCGGGATGAGATCGCCGAGGTCTTGGCCACGATGGGCCTACGCCTGTCACCGGACAAGACCTTGATCACCCACATTGACGAGGGGTTGAACTTTCTCGGCTGGCGCATCCAGCGCCACACCAAGAAGGGGACCAACCAGCGCTACGTCTACACCTACCCGGCGAAGAAGGCGCTCGCCAACATCACCGGGAAGATCAAGACGTTGTGTCGACAGACCACGAGCCAGGACCTGGCCGACCTGCTGCTCCCGCTGAATCGGGTGGTGCAGGGCTGGTGCACCTACTTCCGTCCCGGGGTGTCCTTCAAGACGTTCCAGTACCTACGCGCTTTCGTCTGGAAGCACGTATGGTCCTGGATCCGTCGTAAGCACCCCAAGACCAACTGGAAGGAACTCCGCCGTCGCTACTGCGGCGGCGGCTGGTGGCCCAGCAGTGACGGAGTCCGGCTGTTCGATCCCGGCAAGGTGCGTACCTACAGCTACCGATACCGGGGAGCAGCCATCCCGACTCCGTGGACCAGTCCGACGACGAGGACCGCGCTGCCCTGACGGGACTTGCGGAGAGCCGGATGCGTTGAGAGGCGCACGTCCGGTTCGGGAAGCGGTCAGGGAAAACCCACCGGTGGAAACACCGGCAGGGCGTCCCTGGCCGACTTTCACCAGAACTTCCTGACACTGCCGGGCAGCGTCGGGGACATGCTGGCCGAGGCGCGCGGGTTCCGGCTGGGCCTGGTGCTCGCCCATCAGGACCTGGCGCAGCTCCCGAAGGACATCGCCGCGGCGGTGTCGGCCAACGCCCGCTCGAAGCTGTTCTTCACCGTCGACCCCGCCGACGCGCGCGAGCTGTCCCGGCACACCAAACCGGAGCTCGACGAGCACGACCTGGCCCACCTGGACGTCTACACCGCCGCCGCCCGGCTGCTGGTGGGCAACCGGGAACTCCCGTCGTTCACCTTCACCACCAACCCGCCGGTCGCCGTCGTCGGCGAGGCGACCGCCATCCGCCAGCACTGCGCCACCGCGCACCGCCGCACCGACGACGAGCCGCCGCTGCAGCAGCTCGCCCGCACCGCCATGAAACGGCGGACCGCCCGACAGGAGCGTTGAGCACCCCTGCCCACCCCGGGGAGAGAGAGTCCCGGTAGGGAGTCGGGATTAGTCGATCTTGCACTGCGGTCGCCGTCAGGCCGGATCTTCCCAGGTCAAGCACCTGACAGACCCGGCTGCGTGGGCTCGTTTGGGGGCTCGTTTCGGCGACACCCCCAAACGAGCCCCCCATGCCGCCCCCGAACGAGCCCCGAAAGGCACCCATGCCTCCACCGCGCCCCGATGGCCTGCTGGCCATCTACCCCCACATCACCGACCGCGACCGCCACCTCCTACACCTCCTCGACGAGCATCACGTGCTGACCACCGACCAGATCCACCGTCTGCTGTTCACCGCCCGGCGCACCTGCCAGGTCCGCCTCGGTGAACTGCGCGAGCTGGGCCTGCTGGACCGGTTCCGATTCGCCCGCACCGGCGGCGGCAACCACCCCTGGCACTGGACGCTCGGCCACCACGGCCAGCGGTTCCAGGCCGCCGTGCACGACCGTCCCGAACCCACCGCCCGGGCAAGCCGCCACCGCGTGCAACGACTCTCCGCGAATCCGCACCTGAGCCACCTGGTCACGGTCAACGAGTTCTTCGTCCGGCTCCGCGCGCACACCCGACGGCATCCGCATGCCCGGCTGGACCGGTGGTGGTCGGAGACGACCACCACGAAGCAGTTCCGCACCATCACCGCCGACGGCCACGGCCTGTGGAGCCTCGACGAGACCACCGTCGGGTTCTGGTTGGAGGCCGACACCGGCACCGAACCGCTCGGCAGGCTGCTCGCCAAACTCGACCGCTACGCCACCCTGGCCCGCCGCGTCGGCGTCCGGTATCCGGTGCTGTTCTGGCTCGGCAGCGCCCCCCGGGAGGAACACCTGCACCGGATGCTGCGCGGCCAGCACGGTGAGGTCACCGTCGCCACCGCCACCCACGACACGAACCCGGCCGACGCGGTATGGCTGCCGATCGGCGCGACCAGCCGCGTCGGGATCGCCGACCTGGTCGCCGACCACGGTCAGCCGGTGGCCGACAACCCCAACTTCGACGACGACGGCCTCTTCGTCGCCTGACAGACCCTGACAGGCGCGCCACCGCACCAGTCCGCCCAGGTCACGGGCATGACCGGATTTCCTGACAGGGGCGGTGCTGTCAGGTCACGCGGCTACGGTGCAGCTTCTTCTTTCTTCCCGCACCACCGCCCGTCTGGCATCCCGGACCTGCCCGCGCCCGCGGGATCACCCCAGCCCACCGTCTTGGTCGGCCCGTGATTCCCGCCCGCGCCACACCGGCAGCACTCCCGGTCCAGACGCCGCGACCCGGTGACATCACCGCACACCCACCCGAGCCCACACCTTCGTGAAGGGAGCACCCCGCCATGCCCACACCCACCGGCTACGCCGACCTGGTCGTCACCGTCTGCTTCGCCCCCGGCGACGACGCTGACTGGTTCGCCGCCAGCGAGAAGGTCAACGACCTCCTGGAGGCCAACGGCACTCCGGCCCGCCGCTACCGCGTCCGCCACCGACGCCTCATCGGCTGGCTCACCCGATTCATCGGCTACTACCTGCTCGACGCCGCCCGCCGCTTCGGCGCCATCACCGTCGCCGCCGGAGGCCGCAAGAGCCGCCTCGATCTCACCGGCACCGCCGCCACCGCCGCCCACGACGCGACCCTGCGCTGGCGCGCCTGGAACACCCACATCGCCGCCCGAACCCTGCCGGCCCGACCGTGGGAGGACTTCCTCGCCCAGCACCACGCCGCCCCGGCCACCGTCACGGTGGCCGAGGCTCGCCGCCGTTTCGAGCAGCAGCCCCGCGTCCTGGCGATGCTCGCCCACCACTTCGACCCGTACGAGCTGTCGGTCTACCAGGCCGGCGAGGCCACCTACGCCGGCCTGCACTGGCGCGCCGCCCTGATCGGCGACGCGCTGATCACCACCGACGGCCGCCTGCTCACCCCCGCCGGCGACTCCGTCGCCGACCGGTTCCGCTTCCTCAACGAGGCCTGCGCCTACGTGCGCAGCCTCCACCGCCGTGCCCGTCTGTGCGCGGTCGCTATCGCCTGACCCCGCATCCGACAACACGACAGTTCAGCCGCCGGCGGGGGCTTCCCCGACGCCGCCACGGTCACCGGGCCGACACCCACGTCACGGCGGCGGGCCGCACGACGCGCCCTCCGCCATGACGGCTGTCCACGACCCGGCGCACAAGCCCCCGACACAGCGCCGTGCCGGGGCATCAACCCACCAGTTCCCAGGGAGGGAACATGCCGTACGACCCGTCCACCATGACGCCCGGCACCCGGGCCGTCCTCGACGCCCTGGTCGCGCTCGGCCAGGGCACCGCCGCCGAGCTCAGCGAACGCTCGGGCAAGGCCCGCTCCACCACCGACCGGGCGATCAAGACCCTCGCCGACGCCGCCCTGATCGTCGCGGTCGACACCGACGCGGACACCACCGACGGCACCCTCACCCGGTGGGCCCCCTCGCAGCGCGTCGCGGCCGAAACCCAGGAGCGCGACATCAGCAGCGACGCCGAACCCGGCGCCGACGAGCCGGCCGGCGCTGACGACGACACCGGCGAAACTGACGCGTCTGGCACCGACCGGGCTGAGGCCGGCCACGCCGACGACGACGCCGGCAGCGACCACACGCCGCCCGGCGGCGAGCCGAGCGGAACCGACGTCGACCCGCACCCGGCCGAGGTCGGCGAGGGTGATGCCGACAACCACGACCCGGGCACCGTCGCCACCGACGACACCAGCGACGCGGACAACGACTCCGACGGCTCGGACGCCGGGGACCGGGTCACCGTGGTCCAGCCCAGCCGCCCCGGCGACCGCAAAGTCATGACGATCAAGGCGGTGCTCAGCGAACACGGCGACGACGGTGCGACCATCAGCGAAATCGTGGCCGAAAGCGGCATCGGTGAGACCACCGCCTCCCGGCTGCTGACCGCGATGGAACAGGCCGACGCCGCGCGCCTGCTGCCCGGGGTGCCGCGGCGGTGGATCGCCGGCCCCACCAAGGCCAGCGAGGTCGACCCGAACCCGGCGCCGCCCCGCTGCCCGCTGTGCCTGCAGGTGGTCAAGGGCCTGTCCGCGTCGCCCGACGCGCTCGCCCAGGTGCAGCCCCTCGTCCGCCCGGACGCGACACTGCACATCGTCGCCTCAGACGGCACGGTCCACACCGTGGCTCTGCCCACGCGGCCGCCCACCCGCACACACGGTATGTCGTCCGCCGGGACGCCCCGCACGGACGCCACGGTCAACACCGACGGCAGCCAGCCGTTCGCCAGAGGCGAGCTGGAACGGCTGACGTTCGAAACGCTCACGGCCAACCCGGGGCGGACGATGACGCCGCAGGAGATCGCCGTCGCGATCAGCACCCGGCTCGGAGGCCGGGCAGTCAGCTCGGGGGCGGTGCGCAACAACTGCGGCAAGCTCGGTGCCGCCGGCCACATCGTCATGGTCTCCGAGTCGCCGTGGGCGTTCCAGTACCCCGCCCAGCCCGACGACGACGCGACGGACCAGTCCGCCCGGGCCATTGCCGAACGATCCTGACGGCGGCTGCGCAGTCGGGCGACACCCGCAACCGTCCCGCGGAACCTGGCCGCCGATGCCTGACCGGCCACTCCTCAGTCAACGCTCGTCACGGAGAGGCCGGCCCAACGCCCCGCGCATGCCTACCTGATGCGCCGGGGAGATGAGCGCCCGCTCGACGGCCGCCACCTGGACGTGCATCGCGCTCTCTCTGAACGATGCGGCCGACGGCCGCATCGTCCGCGTCGACCGGACGCCCATGACGATCGCACCTCGGCGCGAGCCGACCCGCGACGCCGGGCAGCAGTAACCCATCCCCATCCCTTGTCGGGGGTCGAGCCGGACGGCTCGGCCCCCGCCGCATATTGAAAGGACAAGCTGTGCCACACGAACTGGAAACCTTCGCCAACGGCCAGACCGCCTTCGCCAGCGCCCGCCTGTCAGCCTGGCACCAACTAGGCACCGTCACCCAGAACACGATGAGCGCCCAGGAGATCATGGGCGCCGCCCTGCTCGGCAACTGGGGAGTACGCACCATCCGCGTCCAGGGCATCGACGACGTGGACGGCGTCGAGGTTCCCATCCCCGCCGACGACAAGCGCATGACCGTACGCCGCAACCCGGTCACCGGTGCGACCGAGTACCTCGGTGTCGTCGGAACCGACTACACCGTGGTCCAGAACGAACAGTGCGCCGACATGCTCGACCGGCTCGTGGACCAGGTTGGCGGCGCCCACTTCGAAACCGCCGGCAGCCTGCGAAACGGCAAGAGCGTGTTCGTCACGCTCAAACTCCCCGACTCCATGGAGATCGCCGGAGTCGACCGGATGGACCTCTACCTGATCGGGACGACCTCCCACGACGGCACCGCCGCCCTGCGCGTGGACGCCAGCCCCATCCGCGTGGTGTGTGCAAATACGCAGCGTGCGGCCTTCGCCCACGCCGTGGGCCACTACACGTTCCGGCACACCAGCAACGTCGGCTCCCAGATCGCCCAGGCCCGCGAGGCGCTGGGCCTGATCTGGACGTACATGGACACCTTCGAAAAGGCCGCCGAGCGGATGCTGCAGACCGAGATGACCATGCGCGAGTTCGAGAACGTGGTCGCGCAGGTGTGGCCGGTCAAGGACAACGCCTCGGAGAAGACCCGCAACAACGCCAAGGAGCGCCTCGGCACCCTCAAGTACCTGATCACCGAGGCCGACACCCAACGCGCCATCGCGGGCACCCGCTGGGCCGGATACCAGGCCATCACCGAGTACCTCGACCACTACCAGCAGGCCAAGGACGCCACCACCCGCGCCAACCGCGTCGTCACCGGCAAGACCGGCGACCTGAAGGTGGCCGCCTTCCACCTGCTGACGGTCTGACCGTCCCCCACTCCCAGGCCGGGGCAGCGGACGCGCGCCCGCTGCCCCGGCCAGCCCGAACGGAGCAACCACCCATGACCCACGCACCCGGATGCCACCCGCAACGCAGCAGCCGCCGACGACCGGCCACCTGCACCACCCACGCGACCCGCGGCAAACCGTCTGCGGCCTGCCCGCCGACACCATCACCCGGTGGGAAAACGAGGACCCGCCGCGCGCCGAACGCACCTGCGAGGACTGCCTGACCCTGCTGCCCGACGCGGCCCGGCCCGACGACTACACCCACCCACCCGGCGACGCGACGCTGCTCGAATCGCTGCGACGCATCGTCGCCGCACGACAGCACGCCAAGGTCGACGGCGTGCTGGTAGACCTGTGGTCAGCCAGCGCCACCTGCGCCATCTGGGACCACCTCACCGACGAGCACCGGCAGCGGCTGCTGACCCTGCCGTCGCACGAGCTGATCCTGCGCTGCGTCGCGATCTACACCCGGGTCACCGGCGGCGGCCGATGACCGAACCCCACCCACAGTGGTTCCACTTCGGGCCGTGGATCTTCGCCGTCGACACGGCGCTCGCGCTGATCACCGCCGCACGGCGCGACACCCGGCCGCTGGACGTGGCGGCTTGGGCGCAGGCATGCGGGCTTTCCCACCTCGACAACACGAACGCCCGCACGATCAGCCTCGTCGGCGCGACCCGCGACGGCCTGGACCGCTCCTACGCGACGGCCACCGACCTGACCACACCCGTGATCATCGCGCAGCTGCTCATCAGCGGGTCACCATCGCCGCTGCTCATCGACGGCATCCACCGGCTCTACCGCGCCTGGCGCGGCGGCCTGCCGCAGCTGCCCGCCTACCTGCTCACCGTCGAGGAGACCCGCCAGGTCCAGCGCGACGTGCGCCTCGGACCCGGCCGGACCCGGCTCAGCCCGCCGTCCTGACCCGGGCCGCACCCTTCCCACCCGCGTACGCCTCGGGGCCGCCCCCGCCGGCGGCCCCGAGGCGTACGCGCCTCACGCTGCAAGGAGGCCGGCATGGCCTACACGGCGCCGTGGCAGCGGCTCTGTGACTGCCGCTGCCCACAGCACCACGGCTACCCGCGCACGACCTACCACGACGACCGCTGCGCCTGCGCGATCACCTGCGCCACACAGCCCACAACGCTGATCATCGAACAGTGGGACTGCGCCCTGTTCCTCGACCACCGCGCAGACCTCTGGTTCGTCAACCGCCTCCCCGGCGGCCAATGGGACTGGCCCAACGCCGACCACATCCACGCACACCACGACCTCTACGCCGCCAGCCTCCTCATCGAGCGGCAGCTACACCAGGCCATCGCCATCCTGCAAAGCCCGCCGCAGGAGCGTGGCCAGGCGTAGTCGCTCCACACCCCGCCCCCTGATGGGCCTGTTGGGCCGCCCGCGAGGGCGGCCCACGACCCTTTTTGCGTTCCACGACCCGACTCAGCCAAAGGCGCGTCCCTCACCGACCGGAACGCCCACGAGAGCAGGCCGACTGCACCTGCCCCATCCACCACAGCCGGCCGCGATCCACCAACCACCCCCGACTGCCACTGACTCGGCACCAGCGCCCGTCAGCCGACGAACCGGCTCACCCGCAGGTCCGCGGCGCACTTGTTCCTCGACTATTACGGGGCGCCGCGGTTCGTACCCCGGTCTCGAAGGCGGCCACTGCGCCTCGCGCTACGTCACCCCTACCGACCTCGGCCACCCGTCGCGCGCCACCCAAACACCGAACTCCTCCGGTGACCCACACGGAGCTTGGCCCGCTGCTTTACCGCCGATAGCCGAGCTCTTCGCCCTCGCCCTAGCGGCCGCCAGGTCCTACACGAAGACCCGGCCCCTCCTCGTTCTCATCGAAAGGCATTGCCATGACCAAAGCCGTCATCGGCGTCGTCACCATCGTCATCATCGGCTGCCTCGGCCTGCCGATGCTGCTGCTGTCCTCCATCCTGGGTGGCGGCGCCGGCGGGTGCAGCGCCGCCGCGCCCGCGCTCCGACCCGCCGGTCAGCCACCCGGCAACGGCGCCTGGGACACCGAACAGATCGCGATCGCCGCGACCATCATCGACGTCGGCGTCGCCAAGGGCGTACCCCGCTGGGGATGGGTCATCGCCCTCGCCACCGCCATGCAGGAATCCGGCCTGCGCAACCTGCCGCACCTCGGCGACAGCAACGACCACGACTCCATCGGGGTGTTCCAGCAGCGGCCGAGTCAGGGCTGGGGCACCGTCGCGCAGCTGTCGAAGCCGCAGTACCAGGCCAGGACGTTCTTCGACAGGCTGCTGACCGTCACCGGCTGGGAAACCATGCCCCTCACCCAGGCCGCGCAGGCAGTCCAGCGCTCGGCCTTCCCCGACGCTTACGCCAGGTGGACCGACGACGCCGTCGAACTCGTCGACCAGCTGACCAACACCCTGACCGACTGCACCACCAGCTCACTCGCCGCCCTGCCGGACGGATTCAGCCTCCCCGCCAACACCCCGCCGCAGGTCACCACCGCGATCCTCTGGGCGCTCGGACAGCTCGGCACGCCGTACCGCTTCGGAGGGTCATGCACCGACCCGCACTCGGGCGACCCCGACAAGCAATGCGACTGCTCCTCCCTCATGCAGCAGGCATACCGGGCCGCCGGGATCTCCCTCCCCCGCGTCACCACCGAGCAGGCCGAGGTCGGCGAGCCCGTGCCCGGTCCGGCGCTCCTGCTACCCGGCGACCTCATCCTTATCCCCGGCAGTGAGGGCACCATGTCCAACCCGCGCCACGTCGGCATGTACCTCGGCCAAGGACTCATCATCCACGCGCCAAAGACCGGAGACGTCGTCAAGATCACCCACCTGGGCGATTGGGTTCACAAGATCGCGGCGATCCGCCGCGTCGCGACCGCACTGGATCCTTGACCATAGTGAGCCCTTTTCATCGTGATCGTGCTGGTCACGGCGGGTGTGGGTAACCCGGAGATCGATGAGGGCGAGGCTCCAGGTAAGACAGCAGTCGACCAAGATCCGATGCCCCGACCGGGAGCCTCGCCGTGCTGTCTTACCCCGCCACGATTCCGCTGTCCAGTCGAACCCTGAGCCACCTCGCCGAGTGCATCCGCGGCCACCGTCGGCAGCGTCGATCCCGGTGGCGGCGTCTGGACCCCGGTCGGCAAGCCCTGCTCACCCTCGCCCACCTGCGCAACGGCGACACCTACACCCGCCTCGCAGCCGGGTTCGGCATTGGCGTCACCACCGCCTGGCGCTACGTCCGCGAAGCTGTCGACCTGCTCGCCGCAGCGGCCGACGATCTGGCTACCGCGATGGAGCGCATCCGCAAGCTGGCATACGCGATCCTCGACGGCACGCTGATCCCGATCGACCGGGTCGCCGATCAGAGGCCCTACTACTCCGGGAAGCACAAGCGGCACGGCGTGAACGTGCAGGTCATCGCGGACGCTGCGGGTCGCCTGGTCTGGGCATCGGCTGCGCTGCCCGGCGCCATTCATGACCTGAGCGCCGCCCGTGTTCACGGCATCATCGACGCGCTGAGCAGCGCGGACGTGATGACGTTCGCGGACAAGGGCTACCAAGGAGCCGGCGGGAGCGTGCGCACGCCGTTCAAGCGCCACCGCTACCGGCCGAAGCTGTCCCGCCGGCAGGAGGCCGTCAACCGCGCACATGCCCGTGTCCGCGCCCGCGGCGAGCGCGCCATCGCCACGCTCAAGACCTGGAAGCTCCTGACCAAGCTGCGCTGCTGTCCCCGCCGCGCGACCGCGATCGTGCAGGCCATCCTCGTCCTGCACCGCGTCGAGACCAGCCCCTACTCATGATGAAAAGGGCTCAGTGATGATCTCAACCAGCGGGTTGCGGCTAGCGACCCATTTGTGTCGCATTCCGCTTCCGGGGGCGACCACCGGACCCCACGGTTTAGTGGGGGCTGTTCGGGAGGCGCGGCGGGCCTGCCGACTGGCTGCGGCGCGACGCTCGCGGGGCGGACCAATGAACCGAATTCCTACGATTGCTGGGCGGTCGGCGGGGTGGTGAGGAGATCGCGGCGTTCGGTGGCGGTCGTGGCGAGTCGCTCCCGGGCGCTGGCGGCCCGCTGGTTCAGTCGGCGCCGCACATCGTCGACCAGCGTGACGCAGCGGGCCGCGTGTGCCGCGGCGTGTCGGATCTGGCCGCGGACCGCCACGTCGGCCAGAACGCTTTCGAGCCACACGCCGGCGAGCCGGGTCAGGCAGTCGAAGCTCAGCTGCGACGCGATCACCGGCCGGCCCGGCACGTCGGCGAGCGCGGTGCGCAGCACGGCCAGGTTACGGTCGGCGCGGGCGGCCAGGGCCGCCGTCTCGTCAAGTCGCGAATGCATGACCGCGCTGCCTCCCAGCGCGCCGCCTAGGGAAACGTCGTAGTCGGACCAGGTGGCGGCACTGCGCAGCCTCTCTCGCAGCGCGGCCAGGTCGTCGGCCACTGCGTCCGCAGCCCGGGCCGCTTCGGCGATCTCGCGTAGCTCGCCGTCGAGCCGGCCGCGCTCATCGGCTAGCTCCAGCAGCCGCGCCGAGCGCGGGTCGCCCGACCCGGCCAGGAACCTCTCCTTCTCGTTGAGCATCGCGCGTACCTAGTGCTCTGACCGGGAAGGTTCACCGGCTTACAGAGTTCCGGCGTTGGTCGGCGAGCACCACACGGAGTGACAGATGATCCGCAGGATCCCGGCCCGGGATGAAATAGAGGCGGTGCGGGAGTTGGGTGTGGCGACAGGGCGGCCGATGATCGCCGTGTCGCCATCGGACTGCCGTCGAAAGGCAACCTCATGCCCTTGCTGCGCCTCGGTATTTCCCTTCAACCGCGCTGGCCGCTCGATGACGGAGCCAGCGTGCTCCGCGCCGCACAGCACGCTGAAGACTTGGGCTTCGATCACGTCGCGGTTGGCAACCGCCTCCTGGATAGCGGCTTCGGCCTCGACACGGACCCGCTTGTTCTGCTGTCGGCCGTCGCAGGGGCGACTACGCGCCTGCGGCTGCTGACATCCGTACTCGTCGCGCCGTACTACCCGGCGCTGGTGCTCGCCAACCAGGCGGCCACCCTGGATGTCGTGTCCGGCGGCCGCTTCGTCCTGGGCGTCGGCACCGGCTGGAATCCTGACGAATTCCATGCCGTCGGTGTACCCATCCGTGAACGCGGTGCACGCACCGACGACCACCTCGCCGCTGCCAAGGCCCTGTGGGCCCGGCGACCCGCAGACTTCGACGGGCCGTTCACGACACTGCACGCCGCTCACTTGGGAGTGCCTCCGATCACCGTCGGCGGTCCGCCCGTGTGGGTCGGCGGCCACAGCGACGCTGCCCTGCGCCGTGCGCTGCGTTTCGGCGACGGCTGGTACGGCACAGGCGCCGACGCCGCAGAGGTCACCGACGTCCGGCGCCGTCTGCGTGACCTCGCCGGCGCAGAAATCGCTGACCGGCTGACGCTCGCGTCAGCTGCATTCCTCACTCCGCCCGGGCTCCCCGCAGCGGTCCCCCCACCGGGACGGCCGCTCGGTGGCACTACACCCACTGCAGCGAGCGTCGCCGACGACCTCGGGCGGCTCGCCGAGGCAGGGCTCACCGCTTGCACCCTGTGGCTGCCTGTCGCGGCTGAACATGTCGAGAAGGCTATGGAGTGGGTCGCAGCCGAGGTGGCACCGCGACTGACCTGACGCCGGGGCTGGGAAGACCGTCAGGTTGATCAAGCTGCCGCTTCGAGGGGGCGTCGAAGCTGCGGCGAGCGACCGGTGCGCGAAGTTCGCTGACGACCCATTACTGTCGGGCCTATGTCCGCTCCTGGAGACGTGCCACCGGAGATCCTGGACCAACTGCGACCGATCTGCCGACGGCTGCCCGAGGCGTACGAGGAACCGGCCTGGATCGGCGTTCGTTGGCGGATCCGCAAGCGGACATTCGTCCACGTCTACACGCCGCGTCAGGAACGTCATTGGGCGTACGCCCGGCATCCGATCGCCGGCGAGCCGCCGACCCTGATGACGTTTCGCGCGCCCGCCAACGAACTGCTCGGCCTGACCGCGAACGGCTTCCCCTTCTTCCGCGCCGAATGGGGCCGTAACGTCGCCGGCGCCCTGCTCGGTGACCACACCGACTGGACCGAGATCGCCGAACTGATCACCGACAGCTACTGCGAGATGGCTCCGAAGTTCCTCGTCACCCGGGTCGCTCCCCCCTCCCCCGAGCATCTGATCCGCAGCGCCCCGTCGACCCACGTCGGCTGAGGCCGCCATCGGCGGCGGATACCGACATTGGATCACAGGTACGGAGACGTCCTTCGCCAACGGGCGCAGCACTGAAATCGAGGAAATCGTCCTGCGCCTCGATGGGCCCGTAACCGCGCCTCTCGATGCGTCGAGCGGGAAGAAGTAGACGCACTGATCTCGGCTACTTAGAACTCCTAACAGAATGATCTAGGGGTCTTGTCCTTGATGGACGATCGACTAGAGTGCTCCGCCGTGAGGAGGGGTGAACAGCCGCCGTGGATTGTCTCGGACGAGTTGTGGGCGGAGATCGATCCGCTGCTGCCGCCCCGTCCACCGCGCAGGCACCGGTTCCCGGGCCGTAAGCCCCTCGATGATCGCAAGGTGTTGTGCGGGATCTTGTTCGTGCTCTACACCGGGATCCCGTGGGAGTACCTGCCCCAGGAACTCGGCTTCGGGTCGGGGATGACCTGTTGGCGCCGGTTGCGGGACTGGAACGACGCCGGCGTGTGGCAGCGACTACACGAGGTCCTGCTCGGCAAACTACGGGCCGCGGACCAGCTGGACATGTCCCGGGCGGTGATCGACGGCTCCCACGTTCGGGCGCTCAAGGGCGGCCCAAAACCGGTCCGAGCCCGGTCGACCGCCGCCGCTCGGGCTCGAAACACCACGTCATCACCGACGCGGGCGGCATCCCCCTCGCCGTCAGCCTGACCGGCGGCAACCGGCACGACGTCACCCAACTGATGCCCCTGGTCGACAAGATCCCACCCATCAGAGGCATCCGCGGTCGACCCCGACAACGACCGAAGCGGCTCTACGCCGACCGCGGCTACGACTACGACTGCTACCGCCGAGACCTGCGAGCCAAGGGCATCACCCCGGTCATCGCCCGACGCGGCGGCGATCACGGATCCGGCCTCGGCACCCGACGGTGGGTCATCGAGCAGACCATCGCCCTGCTGCACTGGTTCCGTCGCCTACGCATCCGCTGGGAGGTCCGCGACGACATCCACGAAGCCTTCCTCACCCTCGCCTGCGCCATCATCTGCTGGCGACGACTCCAACGCTCAAAGAGTTAGGAGCTCTTAGAGACTTGGTCCAGGATCGGTGTCCGGCCAGACTCGGTCCAGGTGCCCGGCGAGACGCTCCCACATTGCGGCTGCCCACCGGTGTCATTGGTGTGGCTCTCTCATGGCCTGCGGTCTCGCCGGGCACCGCGCGAGGAGTGGCTGGAAAGGGGTTTGTTCTGCTCGAAGTAGCGGTGCCCTCCTTGCTGACAACTCCGTCGAGTTCAGCCAAGGGAGGCGCCGATGAGCATGATCATCGGGATGGACCCGCACAAGCGTTCGGCCACCATCGAGGTCGTCGACGAACGCGGCCGGGTGCTGGCTACGGGCAGGTACGGCACCGACAAGGCCGGCTACGCCGAGATGCTCGCGGCCGGTCGCAGGTATGCGGATCGGGTCTGGGCGGTGGAGGGCTGCACCGGCATCGGCAAGCACATCGCCCACCGCCTGGTCCACGACGATGAGACGGTGCTGGACGTGCCCGCGAAACTGTCGGCGCAGGTGCGGGTGTTCGCCGCCGGCAACGGCCGCAAGACCGACCCGGTGGATGCGCACTCGGTGGCGATGGTGGCGCTACGCAGCCCGCATCTGGTGCAGGTTCAGGTCGACGCGGACCTGCAGGTGATGGGCATGCTCACCGACCGGCGTGACGAGCTGGGCCGCGCCCGCACCCAGACCATCAACCGGCTGCACCGGTTGCTGCTGGAACTGCTACCCGGCGGCGCGAAGAAGTTCCTGTCCGCGCCACAGGCCCGCGCATTGATTGCGACGGTCAAACCCCGCGACATCGTGGGCAAGACCAGACGCCGCCTCGCCGTCGAGCTGATCAGTGAACTCGAGGGGATCGACAAGAAGATCAAGGCCGCGGAGAAGGACCTCAAGGAGCTGGTGGCCGCCCGCGGCTCTACCCTGATGGAGCTGCACGGCATCGGCCCCTCAGGCGCGGCCCGCCTACTGGCAGACGTCGGAGACATCAACCGGTTCGCCGACCGCGACCGGTTCGCCTCCTGGAACGGCACCGCACCCCTGGACGCCTCCTCTGGCGACCAGCAGCGTCACCGGCTCTCCCGCGCCGGCAACCCGGCGGATCAACCGAACTCTGCACATCATGGCCGTGGTCCAGCTGCGCAACCGCACGCAAGGTCGCGCCTACTTCGACGCGAAGAAGGCCGCCGGGAAGACCTCCATGGAAGCCATGCGCGCGCTGAAGCGCCGCCTGTCCAACGTGGTCTACTCCCGCATGGTCGCCGACCAAAATCGCAGGCAGGTGGCAGGCCCGGGAGGGCACTCGGGGACGACTCTGCAATCCAGCGTGACCGACCTGACCCCGGACATCGGCCCTTCGGACAAGCCACTTCCCGGACCCGCCACCAACCACCCTAACCCATGGTGTCAGCGGCGCCTTGACATAAAGGGGTGCCATGAGAGTCAGACTGATGTCGGCCGGGATTGTCGCATCCGGGCCGCGTTGTTCGTAGCTGGTGTGAGAGGCTGCCCACGAGGGCGCGGTCGCGACCAAGGGAGATGCGGACCGATGCTGCACCCACTGGCCAAGATCCACCGCATGTTCGAGCTCGTCGAGCCGATCGCCACCGTCACCTTCTCCGAGGTGCCGAACGAGGCATTCCTGGCCTTGGGTGTGCGCAACTACTGGGACGGGTACTTCGCCGGCCGGGCCGCGCCGCTGGGCCTGGCGCCGGCCGCGGTGGTGCACGCGGTCTTCTATAACTTCGCCGACGGCGAGGTGGCGCGCCACATCCCGTGGGTCTGGGGGAAGATCACCCCGCAGGAGGCGATCGCGGTGCGGGAGCGGGGCAGCGCCGCAGCGCTGCGGCAGAGGATCGGGCAGCTCGCCGACTCGCCCGCTCTGGTGCGGGCCGCCAGCCTGGCCACCCGGGCAGGGGTCAGCGCGCCGACCGAGGGCCGCGCGCTGTACGCCGGGCTGCGGGCGCTCGAGGTGCCCGAGGAGCCGGTGGCCAGGCTCTGGCACGCGGCGACGCTGCTGCGGGAGCACCGCGGGGACGGCCACAACGCCGCCCTGGTCGCCCACGGCATCGGCGGCACGGAGGCCCACGTCCTGCTCGCTCTCTCCCTCGGTATGAGGGCGGAGGAGTTCGGCCGGACCCACCACCTGCCCAAGGCGCAGCTCGCCGGTGTCATCGATGGGTTGCGCCGCCGCGGCCTCGTGGACGCCACCGGCGGGTTCACCGGCGCCGGCCGCCAGATCAAGGAGCGGATCGAGGCTCTCACCGACGAGCTGGCGGCGCCGGCGTATGACGTGCTCACCCCCGACGAGCTCGACGAGCTGATCGCGGGGCTCGAGCCGATCGCCGCAGCAGCGCAGGAAGTCGACGACTGAGCGGGTGGGTCAAGCGACGGCCACGAGATCAGACGGTTGCTGCGTGCGGTCACTCGCGTCCGCTGTCCGGCAACGAGCGCAGTGCGGCAGATGAGTGCACGTGACCTTGCGCCGATGGACGTACTGCATCTTCATCGGCCGTACCGGCCGCCAACGGTCAGACGCCGCCGTCGACGGCGATCACCTGACCGGTGATGCCGGTGTTCGCTGCCGATGCGAGGAACGTGATCGGCGCGGTGATCTCGTCGGCGTCCAGGAGGCGGCCGAGCGGGATCACGTCGGTGTAGCTCTCCGGCACCGAGTCGACGATGTGCCCGTTAGTCGTGGTCCGGGTCAGGCCCGGCGACACCACGTTGGACAGGATGTCGCCGGACCGGCCCAGCGAGAACGCGGCTGAGCGGCTGAACCCGTGCAGCGCCGCCTTCGCCGCGCCGTAGTATTCGCCGCCGGCCATGCCGTTCGTCGCAATCGACGACGAGACGTGCACCAGCCGCCCCCATCGACGCTGCCGCATGTGTGCGACGACGAGCCGGCTGAGCGCCAGCGCCCCCTCGATGTTGTCGCGGAGTACCCGCAGCCAGGTGTCGTCCGGCACGTCCTCGAACCGGCTGCCGGCGTCGGGCTCGGACACCCCCCACCGCACGCCGTTGTTGACCAGCACGTCGATGCGGCCGGACCAGGCCAGCACGGTGTCGACGAGGTCGCGGGCCGAACCGGTGTCGCCGAGTTCGTACCGGGCCACCATCGTGCGCCCGCCGAGGTCGGCGGCCAGCTTCCCGGCTATGTCGGCAGCACGGTGGTAGGTCAGCACCACGTCGGCGCCCTCGGCCGCGAACCGGCGTGCGATCGGGCCACCCAGCCCTCCGGTCGCCCCGGTGACGATCACGGTGCGTCCGGTCAGTCCCAGATCCATCAGATGTCTCCCTCTCGTCGGGTCCGCTTCACTGTGGCGGGATGGCGGGCACCGAGGGAGACCGTGCCATGGCTGTCCCTGGCAGGGCCACGCTGCGGGCATGCCGGGTGGGTAGGGTCAAGGACGTGACCGATCCGGCGACCGACAACGAGCTGGGGCGCTTCCTGCGGGACCGGCGGGAGGCGACCTCGCCGGCGGCGGTCGGCTTGCCGGCCGGGGTGCGGCGGCGCACACCGGGCCTGCGGCGGGCCGAGGTCGCCACGCTGGCCGGGGTGAGCGTGGAGTACCTGACCCGGCTGGAGCAGGGCCGCGACCGGCACCCGTCGCCGGGAGTGCTCAACGCGCTCGCCACCGCACTGCGGTTCTCCTCCGCCGACCGCGCCCACCTGCGCTATCTCGGCAAGGCGAACGCCGGCGTGATGTGCCCGGCCGGTTTCGCACCAGCCGCCGACGTGCGCCCGACGGTGCGCGCCCTGCTCGACCGGCTCGAACCCGGCCCGGCAGTGGTGCTCAACCGGCTCGGCGACGTGCTGGCGGCCACCACCGGCTACGAGCGGCTGACCCGCCCGGTCGGGCTGCTCGACGGTCACCGACCGAACGTGGTGCGGTACGTGCTCGCCGATCCACGGGCCCGCACCGCGTACCCCGATTGGGACCGGGTGGCCGACCACCACGTCGCCCAGCTCAAGGGCGAGGTCCGCCGCGGCGATCCGCACGCCGCCGACCTGGCCGACGACCTCACCGTGCTCGTCGGCCCCGAGTTCACCGATCGGATGGCGGCGCCGTCAGGCCCGCCGGAGCGCACCGGCGTCGAGCGGATGGTCCACCCCGAGGTGGGCGGGCTGCGGCTGGCGTACGAAATCCTCGACCTGCCCGACGCCGACGAGCAGCGCCTGATCGTTCACCTGCCGGCCGACGCGGCGACCACGGCCGCGCTCGACCGCCTGACCGGCCGCCGCCCCGGGGCGCTGCGCGCCGTGTAGCCGGGTGGCCAAGGGCAGGCCGGCACGCCGAATGCTGCGCAAGACCGCCGACAGCAGCGCCCAACTCACCCACGTCTGCGAAAGGTCGTCACGTCGGCAAGACCGTCGCCCCCTGCGGTCGTGGTACAAACCCGACAGGTTAACGGGAGCTGCGCCTCGACGGCGCGTATGCCGTCGTCGGATGGCGCCTGGCGTGCGCGCTCACATCAACATGAGCGGACGTCGCCCGCCGCATGATCGTGCGATGCGTGGTGTCCAGCAGGCCGCCGCCCCTCGCCGGTGAAGGTCCTTGACGGGCGAGGCCCCCGAGCAGTTACGCGAAACCGCAGCGTCAGATTCGTTCGGCGGTCCTCGGCGGATGCGTTGCGCCAATATGACGCGGGGTAGGTCGCCGCACTCCTTCCGATCCTCACCTATCAACGGGGCTGCTCCGGAGCCGGTTGGCGAGGGCGATGGTCGCCTCCTGGGGCTCGGCATCCAGGTCGGCCAGCGCTTTGGCTAGGACGCGTAGGAGGGTGCGGACACCATCGGCGTCGCCGAGGACGTGGCGCGCATGCATGGCGCGGGTGTAGAGGGCCTCGTTGTAGCGATCCATTGCGATGGCCTTGTCGAGCAGGTCGGAGGCGGCTTGCGGGTCGGCATCGATGAGGTCGTCGGCCAGCAGCAGGTGCGCTTCGGTGCCCCAGCGGCGCACTGTCTCCCGATGCGCCGGGAGCCATTCGTAGTCCTGGCCGTCCGCCAGCGGCGCGCTGTAGAGGCCGCAAGCGGCGGTGAGCAGTTCGCGGCGGCGGGGGCCGGTGGCGATGGTGGCGGTGCGGAGCAGGTCGCGCAGTGTCCAGACATCGACGTCGACGGTGGCGGGGTCGAGCCGGTAGCGTCCGCCGCTCTTGACCAGGTAGGCGTTTCTCACGCCGGGAGTGGCGGCGCGACCGAGGACGTGTCGCAGGTTGCTGGCGTTGGTGTGGACGCGTTGGTCGGCTTGGCTGAGGCGGGCGTCGGGTTCGAGGTATTCGCCGATGTCGCGGGTAGTGGCGCCGTCGGGGTGGCAGGCGAGGAACACGGCAAGCTCGAGGGCTTTGGCGCGTAACGGCCGGCCGGGGTGGCTGATGTTGTCGATGTGCGGCAGCCCGAGCACCCGCAGTCGGGCCTTGACGGTGGGGCTGGCGTCGACAGTCGCGGTGACCGGTGCGCTCCGGTCGGGAGACGTGGTAACGGTTCGACTCACATGCAGCGCAACGGCCGGGGCCGGCGTGCCGGGTGACGGGAGCGGGGCGGGTTCCCCGGTCTGCGCTTCCCGCAGGGTCCCAAGGATCTGCCGGGCGGTGTCGGTCTCGAGCACGGGCAGGCGCGGGGGGACCTGCCACCCCGTCGGTCCGGAACCGAGGGTGGTGTGGCCGTCCGGGGAGACGGTGATCGTGGTGCCGTGCGGCCATTCACCGAGCAGCACGGCGGCAATGTCAACGTCGCCGCCGAGCGTGAGGGCGGTCTTGGCCTGCATGGAGGCGTTGGCGGGTGGGACGGCGGTGATGAGCACGACCGGTGGTAGGGCCTCCTCGTCGGGTACCCGCTGGCGCAGGGTGTCGAGGTCGGTCAGCGCGTGCTCGTCCAGGATGCGGCTGCGGTGCAACAGCCGCGCTTCGATCGCGGTGAGAGCCTCACTGAGGCTGTCGACGATGTGCAGCCGTTGCCACGGCGCGAGGGCTGCCGGGTCGGCGCCGAGGAGCGTGGCCAGGGTGGTGGTGTCGATGATGACCTCACCACGTGCGTGGGGGTGGTGCGGGCCGCCGGAGGACAGGACGGCGACGAGAGCGGCGCGGGCTGCGGCGTGCGCGCCGTCGCCGACGACGCCGACTCCGCCGCCCGGCAGCGACGCGAGTTCGGGCACCAGGGCCGACGGTTGCGGGTCGTCGTTGTCCGGGGACGGTGGCTCGGTGGTGCGGGCGGCGATGGCGCGGCGGACCTGGACGACAGGCGGGGGCAGCTCGGCGGGCGGGTCGGTGTCGGGTTCGCCGGTGTAGCGGCGTCGGCGTTGCAGCCAGACCAGGGTGGTGGCGGCGCTGATCGCGGCGGCGAGCGACCAGGGCAGCCAGCTGGTGGCCGACAGCTGCACCCCGTCCTCGTTCGAGTCGCTGGCGGGATCGTGGGTGTCGGTGACCGATGGCGGGACTGGCGACGTGGCGTGCCCGGAGGCTGTCGACGAGGGAGCCGGCGTGGACGCTGGCGTGCTCGGGGCCGGCGGTGACGTGGTGCTGGGGCTGGTGGTCGCCCCCTGGGTGCTGGCGGGCGGCTGCGCGGCCGGTGGCTCGGGATCCGGGCTCGGCGGGGCGGACGGGGTAGCGGGGCGGGGTGTGGTCGGCGATGGTGGCTTGGGAGGTGCTGCGGGTGTGGCGGCCTTCGGTGGGCGGGCGTCGGCGGGCAGCCGGAGCTCCCAGCCGGGGTAGATGAGGTCGCAGTCACGCAGCTTCCCGCCGACACCCGGGAAGTGGCGGTGTTTGTTCAGGTGGCAGATTTCCGGCCACCGGTTCGCGTCGCCGAGCCACTGCTTGGCGACCTTGGACAGGGTGTCGTGCCGCTCGACGGTGTAGAGGTAGCGCTGGTCGGCGACGTAGATGACGGCCGGCCCGCGGTCGACGGCCTGCCGAGGAACCTCGACACGTTCCGTCGCCGCGGTCGACGTAGCGGGTTGGTCGGGTGTGGACGCGCGGACGAACGTGCCAGTGGACGTGACGGCCAGCGCGGCGGTGCCGGCCAAGCCGAAGACGAGCCGGTGCAGCGGGGTCGGCAACCTGAGCGCGGGAACCCGCCACCGGGTCAACACCGCGAGGACCTCGGCGAGCAGCAGCAGCGCGAAGGCGCCCCACAGCAGCCACATCAGCCATAGCGCCGCGCCGATGAGGACGTCGGGGGTGAAGCGTCCGCTGGAGCGTGCGAACCAGTCGGGGATCTGCGACCAGGCCGGTAGGCGTCGCACGGGGTTGCCGCCGGCGGACCACAGCACCGCCGGCACCGCGATCAGGAAGGTGCCGGCGCCGATGACGGCGCGACCCGCTCTGGCCACCGACCGGGACAACGAGCCGCGACGGGGCGGGGGCGATTCCCGGGGAGCATGGACCGTGGGCCGTGCACCGTACTCGGCGGGTCTGTCGCCCTTGTCCGGGGACATCTGCGGCACCGATCCCTCCCCCGCGGTTGATCGTCAACCTCCTCGCATACACGAGGATGAGCGTCCGCGGCCATCCCGTCGAGGAGGATTCTCACCATCCGCGCACAAAGGATCACGCGGAGACGATCACGGTTGACGTCGCCACTCCCCCACGGGCGAGACTGCCCCTCATGCCAAGCGGGGGCGCCAGACTGTCGATCGACCTCAGTTGCTCAGCCATCGCCGCCACCGTCAGCCAGCACGGGACGCGGGTACCGATCCTCATCGACGGTCGCCTCACCATGCCGCTGGGCGTCGCGATCGGCCCAGCCGGCCAGCTCTACGTCGGCCTCGACGCCACCGCCGCGAGGTCCCTCCCGGCCGACCACCGGTTCGTCGACAACCCCACCGGTCTGCTCGGCATGCCCGTCGACGCCTCCGCCTCGGCGCAGCCGGACCCCGTGGACCTGCTCGCCGCCGTCCTGCGGCACATCGGCCATTACGCCGCCCACCAGGTCGGCCAGCCGGCCGCCGAGCTCACCGTGACCATTCCACCCGCCTGGGGGCCACGCCGCCGCGGACACGTCACGGAAGCGACAACCCGAGCGGGACTACCGTCTCCCGCCCTGGTCACCGCACCCGCCGCCCTCGCCGCCTACACCGCCGCGCTCGGCCTGACCTCACCCGAAGGCTCCTGCGTGCTCGTCTGCCAAGCGGACCGCCACCCGGCGACCCTCACCGTCCTGCAGACTGTCGATGACGGCTACCGCGAACTGGCAACCCGGCAGCTCGACGGCGTACCCGACCTGGACCACCTCATCACCCACCGCGTCGTGTACACCGCGACCGACGACAACGACCCCCTCCGAACGGCGATCACCCACCCGGCGGAGGACACCGCGGCCAGCCGCCTCGCCCTCCTGGAATCCGTCCGCACCGCCCGTCACCTGCTCGCCGAACAGGAACGGGCGCCGATCCTGCTGCCCGCACCCCGACAGCCCGCGGTCATCACCCGCGACGACATCACCGCGGCCGCACAGCCTCTGCTCGATCAGCTACCCGGCGCAGTCCGCGACCTGCTCGACGCCGCCGACATCGACCGTGGGCACCTCGCCGTGGTCGTCCTGCGCCCCGCAGATGCCCTGCCCGCTCTCACCGACCAGCTCACCGACGCGACCGGCGTCACTCCGACCCTCGTCGAGCACCCCCACGCCCTCGCCGACGGAGCCCTGACCCTCACCGCCACCCACCAGCCCGGAATGCCGGCCGGCGCCGCCCGGCTACCCCGCGTGCGGCTGCGGATCAGCGACCTCACCGGCGCCCTGCTCATCGGCGCGTCCTCGCTGACGCTGCTCCTGCAAGCCGTCCTCACCGCCGACATCACCACCGTGGACAGCTGGGTCGTCGGTGCCCGCACCTCACTGCCGCAACTCGGCACCGCCGGCGCACTCGCCATGCTCACCGCCTTCGCCGTCGCGCACCTGGCACCCACCACCTGGCTCGCCGGCACCTCCACCGCGTCAACGCCCGAACCCACCACCGGCAGCCTCATCCGACGGGGATACCTCACCGCCGCCGTCGGCGGCGCGATCGCCGCAACCCTCTACGGACTCGCCACCGGCACCGCCGTCGGATTCGACTACAGCCCCTACCTCAGATGGACCCTCGGCGCCGCCCTGCCCCTGGCCGCCTGCGCGGCCCTCATCGCCGCCACCGCACCCCGCATCCCCGCCGACGCGCTGCCCACCTGGCTCGCCTTGACCCGCCCCGCCATCACCTGCGCGCTCATCGCCGCCGCCGGCATCTTCCTCATGCGCGCGGCACTCACCCTCACCACCCCCATCCAGACGAACGCCACCGCCGGCATCGCCGGCAGCCTCGGTGCAGCCCTTCTCGGCGCAGCCACCGCATTAACCGCCAGCAGCGGCCGGCTGATCCGCGCCATCACCGCGCCCGGCCTGGCCATTGGCTACGCCCTCGTCTTCAGCTACAACACCAGCAGCGCCCTGATCGTCGGCTACCTCGTTGCCCTCACCTGGTGGGGCACCCAACTCACCGCCCACACCCTGCGACTCGCCTTCCCCACCGTAGGCACAGCGCTGCGCCGGCTCGTCGATCGCCCCAACAGCTGAAAGACCGAGACAGAGGTCATCACGTCCGCGCTCAACAGCGCGTCGATGCTGCCGCGAATGCGGGCGGCGGTAAGGTCGTGCGTCGAGCCGGGCAGTGCCGGTGAGGCCCACACCAGTCGGCCGGCGGCGTCGGCGCCGACCTGGAAGGCTAAAACAGCACGAGCGAGGCTCCCGGTCGGGGCATCGGATCTTGGTCGACTGGTGTCTTACCCGCAGCCTCGATCATATCGATCTCCGGGCTCGCCGCACCCGTCCAGAGCTGCACGATCAGCTTGGAGAAGGCTCATTAGGCAACAGCCAGTGTGCTCGTCCGGTCCCCCTCGACGCCTCGCCCGGTCTCCTTCGCAGGGGCTTCCCGTGCGGAAGCCTCTTCCAACGAACGTTCAGCGGACTGGCGTGGGCGCCGGTCTCATCGGGGACCATCCCAGTCGCCGGTCCGCATGAAACGCTCCAAGCGCAGCGTGGGCTCGGTAAGGTCCCAGCGCTTCCCGGCGACCCACTCGTCGTCGTAGTAGGAGCGACGGTACGGCTCAGCACCATCGGCCGCCACGATGACCACCGCACCCGACTCGCCCGCCTGACTCATGCGGTTCATCAGGTGACACGCGCCCCACAGACAGGCGCCGGTGGACGGTCCGGCCGCCACGCCGCCTGCTTGGGCGAGAAATCGCATGGCGGCCACGCTCGAGGCGTCTGGCACCGGGATGACCAGATCGACGACGTCCGGATCGAAGGCCGGCTCCATCCGCGGTCGCCCGATGCCCTCGATTCGCGACGGCATTCCGGTCGCGTAGTCCCGGCACTCGGTTGCCCAGCCAGGGAAATACGCCGAATTTTCCGCGTCGACGACCGCGAGCCGGGTGGCGTATCCGTGCCGCCGTAGGTGGCGGCCGATCGCCCGGGAGGTGGCCCCGGTGCCAGCGCCGGTCACGATCCAGGCGGGCTCGGGCCGACCCTGGGCCGCGAAATCGCGCAGGATTTCGTCGGGCAGTCCGGGAACGCCATTGTCGAGGTCAGCGTCGATGGCCGGCCCGAGCGTGGACAGACAGTCCAGGTAGTACCCGTTCGACTGGCCGGCCAGCCGCTCGGCGTTCTCGTACACGGCCAGCGGCGGATCGACCCGATAGGCGGCCCCGCCATGCGCGACGATCCGGGCGATGCGGTCTGGCGACGACTTACCCGGCACGACCGCGGTGAACGGCAGCCCCAGCATCCGGGCGAAGTGCGCCTCCGCGACCGCCATGTTCCCGCTGGTCGCCTCCACCAGCTGCGTCCCCCGTTGTATGAGACCGCGGGAGAGGGCGTGGAGGAAGAGGCTGCGCGCGAAACGGTATTTGACACTGCCCGTGGGTCGCACCGACTCGTCTTTCACAAACAACGCCGCAGACGATTCACCGGCAAAAGAGAATCGAATCAGGGGCGTCGCCTTCTCGGCGACCCTGTCGGCTTCAAGAATAGCCGTAGCTCGGCGGCCCCAATCGTCTCCCGAGAACTCCGGATGAAGCCCCGTCAATGCCATCCGAATCCCATCAGCGCTCGCAGGATAAAACTTCCGACAATTGCGTGAGGCGATCCCGGACCGAACTCACCAGGACACCGCCGCCCGCCTCGTCCCGCCGCAACTTGCCGCGCTTAACAAGATCATGGACGCCTTGCCGAGTGATGCCGAGCATCGCACTCGCCACCGCCAGCGAGACCGCCTCGGCGGCCGGATGGCCGAACCGGCGCGCCACGAGCGCCCCGAACGGCGTGCGCCACCACTCGAACGGCGGCGCGAAGACGTCGCCGGACTGATAGATCTCGGCGACCAAGCGCCTGGCGGTCTCGGCGGCGAGCCGTTCGTCCGGGCCGAGCACCTGCGCCGCCCACACCTCGGCGGCGATCTCCAGCCGCCTGCCAAGCACCTCGGACACGGGCGCGTCGTCGCCGTCCGCCCCTAGCAGCCGGTCCAGCGGATCGAGCAGACGCGCTCCGGCGTCGCGCACGAGTTGACGGACGATGGCCACGTGAACTGCGGTCGACACCTCACCCCACACGGGCCTGCCGTCCACGAGACCGTTGCTACCCGTTGGTTCGCCATTCATCGGTGCACCTCCGCCCTCGCGCCCCAGTCTAGCAGGCCCTTGACACCAGCAGTAAAGCAGTTAGAGAACCCCGGGTGCTGATTGTCTAAAAACTGAACCACCCTGCACCCCCCGCCTCGCCAAGGGCTTGACAGACGTCGTTAAGCACGCAATCATATCCGTTAGTCTCGACTTGCTACGGGGGTAGCGCGCTATGAGTTTTGGCATTCGCCAAGATTTGTCGGTCAATCCGCACAGCTCAAGCAGCGTTGAAACAATGCTCGTCGATGCTACAATTCTCATCCAAAAAGCGCTTACCGTTCACGAAGGAACACGCCGGCCCTACTCATCAACAGCAGAGGCGCTTTACTCCGAGTCCGAAGCCGCAGCCATCGTGCACCACTACCGGGCGCGGCAGGCCGACCGGTCGCCCCACATTCACTACATCGCCGGATTCGCGGCCGCCGGGCACGACGTGTCGGCCGGCCCGCTGGAGCGGGCGCTGCTGCAGGAGCCCGCTTCCATCCATGCGCTGATCGACGCCGACATGACCGCCCGGCTGTCCGGCACGGACGAGTACCTCGAGCAGGTGCTGGGACAGCACGTGCAGGCGCGCACCGTGGATTGGCGGTTGCCGCGGTTCGCCGTGCTGAACGGCGCGATACTGCTCCTCCGCACCGACCACGCCAGCGTGCCTCGCTTCCTGGTCGTCCGCGAGTCGCACGTGGTGCGCTCCATGGCGACGCTCTTCGACGCGATGTTCGAGCGCGCGGTCGACCTGTCCGTCGCCGCCCGCTTCACCGGCCAGTCCGGTGAAACGGGCGAGACCGAAAATCGGTTCGTCCGCGTGCTGACCATGCTCGACGCCGGATACACGGACGAGACCGCCGCCCGTAAGCTCGGCGTCTCCGTCCGCACCTACCGGCGGTACGTCGCGGAAACCATGACCCAGCTCGACGTCTCGTCCCGCTTCCAGGCCGGCGTTCGTGCCGCGACGCTCAACCTCATCCCGGCTCCCCGGTCCGGGGCGGACCACTGAGCGGTGCCGGTGCGGCCGCCCGGGCACGGCGTGCCCGCAGCCGCACCGGCATCGACTCGTACCCCCAGATCAGGTTCGAGTGCAGCCGCACGGCCGGGCCGGCCGGCTCCGGCAGGCGCACGCGGTCACACAGCTCCTCAAACATCACGGTCAGCTCCATCTCGGCCAGCGCGGCGCCGAGGCAATAGTGCTCGCCGGGTGCCAGCGCCAGGTGCCGGTTCGGTGACCGGCCGACGTCGAGCACGTCCGGCCGGTCGAAGGTCCGCGGGTCCCGGTTCGCCGCGGCCAGCCACACCGCGACGCGTTGGCCGGCGGGGATCCGTATCCCCTCGATCTTCACATCGGCGGTGGCGACCCGGGCGACGTGCATGGCCGGGCTGGTGAAGCGCAGGATCTCCGACACCGCCGTGTTCATCGGCACATCCCCGCCAACCATCCGGGCCCACTGCTCCGGATGGGCCATCAGTGCCCGGACGCCGCCGACCGTCGCATGGCGGCTGGTCTCGTTGCCACCGGAGACAAGGCCGTCGCAGTTGAGGTAGATCTCCTCGTCGGTGAGCGGCTCGCCGTCGACGCGGCCGTTGACCAGCGCGGTGACCACGTCCTCGCCCGGCTCCCGGCGCCGCCGCTCGACCAGTTCGGCGTAGTAGAACAGGATGTCCGTGTGGGCCTGTGCCATCGCGGCCGGGTCCGCGCCCCGGTTGCCGTGTCCGAACGCGGTCATGGTGCGGTCCAGCATGAAGTCCCAGTCCTTCGGCGGCACGCCCAGCAGGTCACAGATCACCGACACCGGGAGCCGGGCCGCCACCCGGACGAGGTCGCAGGTCTCCCGCTTCAGCGCCTCGTCCAGCACGAGCCGCACGGTCGCGCGCATCGTGTCGCGCAGCCGGGCGACCATGCGGGGCGTGAACGCGGCGTTCATTACGCGCCGCAGTTGGGCGTGCCGCGGCGGGTCCGTGACGATCAGCATGCGGTTCGCTGAGGACCGGACCGCGGCCGAGTTGTCGTCCAGCCGCATGCCACCGACGGAGGAGAACCGGGCGGGATCGCGGAGCACGGCCGCGGCGGTGGCGTGGCCGAGGACCGCCCAGAACGGCTCCCCGTCCCGCCGGTCGATCCACTGCACCGGCCCGGCTGCCCGCATTCGGGCCCAGAGGCGCTCGGGCTCGCCGTCGCGGTAGAGCCCCGGATCGGCCAGGTCCCGCGGCCCGTACGTCACCGCGATTCCGGGCTCTGCATGGATTCGGCCAGGCTCCGGGGCCGCATGTCGGTCCAGGACTCCTCGACGAAGTCCAAGCACTCCTGGCGGGTTCCGGCCGCCCTGGCCACCGTCCAGCCCGCCGGCACCGCCGCGAACGACGGCCACAGGGAGTGCTGGTTCTCCTCGTTCACCAGCACGAGGTACTCGCCATCCGGGTCCTCGAACGGATTGGTCATCAGTTCCCCTCTCTTCACGGTCACGCGGTCCCGGGCAGCCGGGGCCGCAGCACGGCGCTGATCTGCGCCAGCTCGGCCGGGCGGGTCATCCGCCCGTGCGTCGTGTCCAGCTCGTGGATCTCGATCTCACCGGTCACGTAGGGCTGCCAGGCGCGCGGATCCGGCGGCGGACCGGACCATCCCCCAGTCGCGCGGAAGAACAGCAGGTCCCCGTCGAAGACCGGCGGACGGTACGTGCGGGCCGCCGCCGACGCGGCCGGCAGGATGCGGGCGACCGCTTCGACGTGCGCCTCGCTGAGGTCCGCGACGCCGGCGGTACGCAGCAGCGCGGTGACCGCCGCAGCGTCGAGCGGTACGCCCACCGGCGGTTCCATGCCGAAGTACTCGCGAAGCACCAGGCGCAGAACCTCCGGCCGGTCCAGCGGCGGGGTTTCCGGCAGTGTCTCCGGCGGGTAGGAGTCGAGCATGACAAGCAGGCCGGGTTTGTCCCCCTCGGCCTGGAGACGGGCCGCGGCGGCGTGCGCCAGCTGGCCGCCCAGCGACCATCCCAGCAGCGAGTACGGTCCCGGCTCGCCCATCCCCCGGATTCGGTCGACGTACTCGGCGACCATCTCGTCGGCGCTGTCCGCGACCCGCGCCGGATCGGTCAACCCGCGCGCCTGCAGTCCGAAGACCGGCTGGTCCGCCGGCAGCTGTCGCAGCAGGCCGGTATAGCACCAGCTGAACCCGCCGGCCGGGTGGAAGCAGAACAACGGCGGACGGCCGGAAACACTCCGCAGCGGCAGGAGCACGTCGAGCGGGTCGCCGCCGGCCTCGCCCAGGCGGGCGGCGAGCCCGGCCGGGGTCGGCGTCTCGAACAGGCTGCGCAGGGTCACCTCGATGCCCAGCGCCGACCGTATCCGCGCGATCAGCCGGGTGGCCAGCAGCGAGTGGCCGCCCAGGCCGAAGAAGTCGTCGGCCGGGCCCACCGCAGGCAGCCCCAGCACCTCCGCGAACAGCTCGCAGAGCACCTGCTCGCGCGGTCCGGCCGGCGCGGACACCACAGTCGTCCCTGGGGCCGGTTCCGGGAGCGCGCGACGGTCGACCTTGCCGTTCGGCGTTCGGGGCAGTCGGTCGAGCACGGCCAGCACGCTCGGCACCAGTGCGGGCGGTAACAGCGTGGCGACGTACCGGCGAAGATCGGCCGGGTCCGGCACCGCGCCGGTGGCCGGCGTCACGTACCCGACCAGCAACGGATCACCGCCGGGCGGTCGCCGCACCGCGACGGCGGCGGCCGCGACCGCCGGATGCCGGGTCAGCGCGGCCTCGACCTCGGACGGTTCGATGCGCACGCCCCGTACTTTGACCTGGGCGTCCGACCGTCCGAGATGGACGAGCTTTCCGTCCTGCCGATAGGCGACCCGGTCGCCGGTCCTGAACATCCGGGCTCCCGGCGGACCAAACGGGTCTGCGACGAACCGCTCCGCGGTCGCACCCGGCCGCCGCATGTAGCCGCGCCCGACCCCCACACCGCCGTAGTAGAGGTCCCCGGCCACTCCTTCGGGGACCGGGCGCAGCGCGGCATCCAGGACGTACGCGCGGTTGTTCCACAGCGGCGTACCGATGGACCGGTCGTACACGTCGCAGAATGCGAAAAGGCTCTCGCTGCTCACCTCCGTGCACCCGCAGAAGTTGACCAACCGGGCGTCCGGGCTCTCCACCGCCAGCCGGGCAGGCAGCTCGACCGGCATCGGCTCGCCGCTGCTGAGCACCAGGCGCAGCGACGACAGCCGGCCGGGCGGGCCGGCGGACGCCTCGTCGAGCAGGGCCAGCAGCAGGCTGGGCACGGCGGTGAGCACCCGGACCTCGTGCCGGGCGACGAGATCGGCCAGCGCGGTCATGTCGACGGCGGTGGCGGCGTCGGCCATCACCACCCGGCCGCCGTGCACCAGGGTCTGAAGGATCTCCACCGTACCATCGATGAAGCTGATCGAGCTCTTGGCCAGGAGCGCCTCGTTACCGGTGAACGGCTGCAGCTCGGCGAACCAGGCGAGCCGGTTGAGCAGCCCGGCCCGCGTGCCGGCCACGCCCTTCGGCGCGCCGGTCGACCCGGAGGTGAAGATGATCGACGCGATGGAGGCCGGATCGTCGGCGGGCGCAGGCGCCCGGCCTGCGACCGCAACGTCCGCGAGGTGCAGTACCGGCGCGCCATCGGGCGGCTCGCCGTCGGTCAGCACCAGGACCGGACGGGCCTGGTCGATCATGTAGCGGAGCCGTTCGGCCGGGTACTGCGGGTCCAGCGGCAGGTACGCCGCACCGGACCGGACGATCGCGAGCAGCGCCACGACCAGGGCCGCCGAACGCGACACGTGCAGGCCGACCGCACGCTCCGGTCCGGCACCGCGCCGCGCCAGCTCGCCCGCCAGCGCCTCCGACCGCCGGTCCAGCTCGGCGTAGGTGAGCCGCTGGTCGCCGCAGATCACGGCCACGTCCGCGCCGAAGCGGCGCAGGGCCTGCTCCAGATAGCCGGTAAGACCGGTCTGCGGCACCGGGTGCGCGGTGTCGTTGCGCTCCTCCAGCAGGCGGCGGCCCTGCCCGCCGAACGGGTCGACGGTGCCCAGGCGCCGGTCCGGCTCTACCGTCATCGTGCGGAGAACGGAGACCAGCGCGGCGAGCACGTCCCCGGCGGGCTGTCCCGGCGCGTGGTCGAGCCGCAGCCGCAGCCGGTCGCCGGGCACGACCGCGAGCATCAGCGGATAGTGCGTCGCGTCCGTGCCGTGCACGCCGGTCAGCCGCAGGCCGCCCGCGTCCGCACCGAGCTCGCCGGACGGGTAGTTCTCGAAGACGACGACCGTGTCAAAGAGCTCGCCCACGCCGGCCGCGGCCTGGATCTCGGCCAGCGACAGGAACTCGTGCGGCTCCAGGTCGAGGCGCTGGCCGCGCAGCCTCGCCGGCACCTCGCTCAGCATCGTCTGCGGAGACAGGCGCACCCGTACCGGCACCGTGTTGATGAACAGCCCTGGCAGCTCGTCGATGCCGGCAATCTCGGCCGGGCGCCCCGCGGTGACCACGCCGAAGACCACGTCGTCCCGGCCGGTGAGCGCGCCCAGTACGACCCCCCACGCGCTCTGCACCACGTCGCTGAGCGTCACGCCGAGCGATCGAGCGAGCCGTGCCAGCGCCTCGGTGTGTTCCGCGCCGAGCAGCGTGCCGGTCTGCCGGGGAGTCGCCGGTGGCGTGCCGGCGGCGGCCACCAGTGTCGGCTCGTCGACGCCGGAAAGAGCCGCGCGCCAGGCCGTGGCCGCGGCCTCGGTGTCCCGGCCGGCCAGCCAGGCGAGGTAGGCCCGGTACGGCACCGGCGGCGGCAGCGCCGCAGGGTCACCGCCCGCGGCGTAGAGCGTCAGCAACTCACGTACCAGAATCGGCACCGACCAGCCGTCCATCAGGATGTGGTGACTGGTGATCGCCAGCCGGTGCCGGGCAGGGCCGGTGCGGGCCAGCAGCAGGCGGATCAGCGGCGGCTCCGCCGCGACGAACCGTCGGGTCCGGTCCGCGTCCAACTCCTGCGTCATGGCCGCGTCCAGGTCCTCGCCGGTGCCGGTCAGGTCCGTCTCCCGCCACGGCGTGACCACGCCGCGCGAAAGGATCTGCACCGGACGGTCGAGCCCCTCGTAGACGAATGCCGCGCCGAGATGCGGGTGCCGGGTCAGCACCGCATCCCACGAGCGGCGCAGCAGCGCGCGGTCCAGGTCGCCGGAGAGGTCGAGGACGAGCTGCGTGACATAGACGTCGGGGCCGTCCCGGTGATAGAGGTGCTGGAAGAAGAGTCCCTCCTGCAACGGAGAGAGCGGAAGGACGTCGATCATCCCGGACGTGCTCACCGCGGCGACCTCCACATCGACTCAAGGTGATCGATCTGCGCCTGGTCGAGCCCGGCGAGGTGCAGATCGGACGGTGTGAACCCGCCGTGATCCGCGCCCAACTCCGCCAGGCTCCGGGCCCGGTCCTGCCACGCGCCGGCCAGCGACCGGACCGCGTCCTCGGTCAGCAGCGCGGCCGGCCACGTCCAGGTCGCCCGCAGGACCCGGCCGCCCGGCCGGTCCTCGGCCACCACGTTCAGCGCGAGCGTGTGCGCGACCGGCAGCTCCGGGTCGGCCGCGCCGCCGAGCGCGTCGAGCGCCCAGTCCACGGGCTCACCGATCCGGAAGACCCCCAGGTAGTTGACCGCGATCCGGGGCGCGGGCAGCGCGGCGAGCCGGGTGGACGTGTCGGCGTTGAGGTAGCGAAGCAGCCCGAAGCCGAGACCGTCGCCGGGCGTGGCCCGCACCTGCTCCTTGATTCGCTTGACGGCGTCGGCGGGGTCCCGCCCGGACCCGGCGTCCAGCCGCACCGGGTACGTGCTGGTGAACCAGCCCACGGTCCGGCTGACGTCGGTGCCCGCGATCGTGCCGCGCCCGTGGTTCTCCAGCTCCACGACCAGGCCCGCGTCCGCCGCGGCGCCGAACGTCGCGCGGCTCCGCACGGCCAGCGCCAACGCGGCCAGCACCAGATCCTCCGTACCGCAGCGGAAGGCGTCGGGAACCGCGCCGAGCAGCGGTTCTGCGACGTCCGGGCCCAGCTCGACGCTAAGGTGCCGCAGCGTAGCGGTCGTGTCCCGCTCCGGCACCGGCGTCAACTCCGGTGGCAGCGCCGCCCCGCCGAGCACGCCTGCCCAGTACGGCAGCTCAGCCACCCGTTCCGGGCGCTGCGCCTCCTCGGACAGCACGTGAGCCCACCGGCGGAACGACGTGGCCACCGCAGGCATGGCGTCCGCGGAACCGGCGAGGTCCTCCAGGAGGATCCGCCAGGAGACGCCGTCGATCGCGAGGTGATGGACGGCCAGGAAGAGCCGGCCGGGCTCGTCGGCGCCCGCGTCGAACCAGACCGCAACCGTGGTCCGGCCCTCGTCCGGATCCATCCCGCTGACGACGCGGGCGGTCTCCTCGGCGATCACCTCGGCGCGCCGCGCGTCCGACAGCCCGTGCACATCGACCCGCTGCAGCGCGATCGGCGCCGTACCGACCGGCCGTGCCTCCAGCGTCCAGTCCTGGCGACGCAGACGCAGCGCGTCGTGCCGGTCGGTGAGAGCGCGCAGCATTCGGTCGAGACGTTCGTGCCCGGTGCCGGCCGGCACCCTGATCAGCGCGGACTGGTGGAAGCGCGCGGTCGGGCCGCCCAGCGCGCGCAACCAGTGCATGACTGGAGTGAGCGGCATCGACCCGGTGCCGTCGTCCGGGGCCACGGACGCGGGTGCGGGCGCGGCGACGGCCGCGAGCCCGGCCACGGTGCGGTGCCGGAACACGTCGCGGGGCTCCACCACCAGCCCGGCCCGACGGGCCCGGCCGCTGAGCCGGATCGCGCCGACGCTGTCGCCGCCGAGGGCGAAGAAGTCGTCGTCGATGCCGAGCGTCGCCACGCCGAGCAGCTCGACGAACGCCTCGTGCAGCGCGGTCTCGGCGGGCGTGCGCGGCGCCCGCCCGGCACCGGCCACAGCGAACTCCGGCGACGGCAGCGCGGACCGGTCGAGCTTGCCGTTCGGGGACGAGGGCAACTCGTCGAGGAACATGATCAGGTCCGGGACCATGTGCCCGGGCAGCGACCGCGCGGCGAACGCGCGCAACTCCGCCGGGTCCGGGCGGCCGTCCACGGCCACGACGTAGCCCACGATGTGCTGGCCGGTGCCGCGGTGCACCGCTACGGCGACCTGTCCGACCCCGGGATGTTCCTGCAGTACGCCCTCGATCTCGGCCGGCTCGATACGGTAACCGCGCACCTTGACCTGCTCGTCGGCCCGTCCCACGAACTCGAGCTGCCCGTCGGCCCGCAGCCGGACCAGGTCCCCGGTCCGGTACATCCGGGAGCCGGGCGGGCCGGACGGGTCGGCGACAAAACGCTCCGCGGTGGCGCGCGGCTGGTGGCGGTACCCGCGCGCCACGCCGGACCCGGCCAGGTACAGCTCGGCCGTCACGCCGACCGGCACCGGACACAGCCGCTCGTCGAGCAGCCGCAGCCGGACCCCGCGCAGCGGCGTGCCGATCGGTGCGCCACCGTCGGGCGTCAGCGGACCACCGACGGTGGCGGCGATCGTGACTTCGGTCGGCCCGTACGCGTTCAGCACCCGGCACCGCCCCGCCCACCGGTGCAGCAGATACGGCGGGCACGGCTCACCGCCGATGACGATCGTGGTGCCGTCGGGCAGCGTGTCGTCGGCGAAAGCGGCCAGCACCGACGGCGGCACCGCCAGGTGGGTGACCGCGTGCGCGGCGACCAGCGGCGCGAGGTCCTCCGCGACGTTCCAGGCGTCGGTCCGGGGCAGCACGACCCGGCCGCCCGCCAGCAGCGTCACGCACATCTCCCAGTACGCGGTGTCGAAGCTCGGCGAGGCCGACTGCAGCATCCGGGTGTCCTCGCCCAGCCGGCCGAGCTGCTCCCGAGAGCCGGCGACCAGGTTGACGACGCCCCGGTGGGGCACCTCCACGCCCTTCGGCCGGCCCGTCGAGCCGGAGGTGTAGATGACGTAGGCGGGGTGGTCCGGATGCGACGGCACGCGCGGGTTGCTGTCGTCCGCGGTCAGCAGTTCGGCGCGTACCCCGGGGTCGTCCAGGTCCAGCACCGGGTGCGTCTCCGCCGCCGCCGAGCGCGCCAGCACCAGCACCGGCGCGGCGTCTTCGAGCATGTACGCGATCCGCGCGGCCGGGTAGCCGGGGTCGATCGGCAGATACGCGGCGCCCGCCTTCGCGATCGCGAGCAGCGCCTCGACCAGCGCGATCCCGCGCGGCAGCCGCACGGCCACCACGGTCTCCGGTCCGGCGCCGCGCGCCACCAGCAGCCGCGCGAGCCGGTTCGCGGCCGCGTTCAGCTCAGCGGCGGTGCGGGTGACCGGCCCGGCCACGGCGACGATCGCGTCCGGATCGGCCGCCACCCGCGCCTCGAACAGCGAGGCGACCGTGTGCGACGAGCCCGGATCCGGCGCGGCGCCCCCGCCGGTGGCCGCCCATGCCTGCTCGGCCGGCGTGAGGATCTCCAGCCCGCTCACGGCCAGGTCGGGCTTCACGACGACCTGGCGCAGAATCATCAGAAGCCGGAGCGCCAGCGCGTCCACGGTCGCCGGACGAAACAGCTCGGTGCGGTACTCGAGGCTGCACTCGACACCCTCCGTGCCGAAGTCGCCGAGCACCCGCTCGCTCAGGCCGAGCGTGAGGTCGAAGCGGGCGATGCCGCTGGGCAGCGGCTCCGGACTGGCCTGCAAGCCGGGCAGCTGCAGATCGAAGCCCGCGTTGTTGTCCAGCGCGAGCATCACATTGAACAGCGGATTGTTCCCGGCGGCCCGGTCGGCGCCGACCGCGTCGACCAGGCGCTCGAACGGCAGGTCCTGGTGTGCGAACGCCGCCAGGTCCGTCGCGCGCACCCGGCCGATCAGCTCCCGGAAGCTCGGGTCGCCACTCACGTCCGTCCGCAGCACCAGCGTGTTCACGAAGAAGCCGACCAGATCGTCCAGCTTCTCGTCGGAGCGTCCCGCGACCGCCGTGCCGATCGGGATGTCCGTGCCCGCGCCAAGCCGCGAGAGCAGCACCGCGAACGCGGCCTGCACCACCATGAACAGCGTCGACCTGGTCTCCCGCGCCAGCTCCACCAGGCGCGCGTGCAGGTCGGGGCCGATGACGAAGCGGTGGGTGCCACCCGCGTAACCGAGCTCCCGCGGCCGTGGATAGTCCGTGGGCAACGCGAGCTGCTCCGGCATGCCGGCCAACGCCTTGCGCCAGTACGACAGCTGCGCACCGGCCGTGGTGTCCGGATCTCCCGCATCGCCGAGGAGATCCCGCTGCCACGCCGCGTAGTCCGTGTACTCGACCGGTAGCGGCTCCTGCACCGGCGCCCGGCCCGCCCGACGCGCCTCATAGGCCAGCACGAGATCGGCCAGCAGCGGGCGCAGCGACCAGCCGTCGGCCGCGATGTGGTGGATCAGCAGGAGGAGCACGTGCTCGGTCGCCGACCGCCGCGACAGCCAGGCCCGGATCGGGAACTCCGCGGCCAGGTCGAACGCGTAACCGGGATCCCCCTCGCCGACGACCAACCCGACCAGGCCGGGACCCGGCGGCGTCACCGCCATGAACGGCTCGCCGTCACGCTCGACCACCGTGGATCGCAGCGGCTCGTGCCGGCACACCACGTCGTTGATCGCCAGGCCCAGTGCCTGCGCGTCGACCTGTCCCGACAACCGCAGCGCCAGCGGCACATTGTAGGTCGCGCTCGCGCCCTCCAGCCGGTGCACGAACCACAGCCGCCGCTGCGCGAAGGACAACGGCACCACGCCATCGCGGGTACGCCGTCCCAACGCCACCCGATCGGCCGCGCCCAGCCGGCCCGTCAGACCCGCGGGCGTCCGCGCATCGAACAGGTCCTGCAGGGACACCTCCAGGCCCAGCAGCCCGCGGATGCGGCTGACCACCTGGGTCGCCAGCAGCGAGTGGCCGCCCAGCTCGAAGAAGTCGTCGTCGATGCCGACGCGCGGCACGCCCAGCACGTCCGCGAACACGCCGCAGACCAGTTCCTCGCGCACCGACCGCGGACCGCGGTTGCCGACCGGCACCGCGGCGCGCACGGCCGGCAACCGGGACCGGTCGACCTTCCCGTTCACGGACAGCGGCAGTTCGTCGAGCACCATGAGCAGGCCCGGCACCATGAACTCCGGCAGCCGGGCGCGCAGGTACTCCCGTACCTCCGCCTGAAGTGTGGCGTGCCGGGACGCGCGCGCCGGCACGTTGGTCCACGGCCCGTCGCCGTCGCCCGGTCGGTAGGCGCCAGTCACCGGCGTGCCGTCCGCGGCGCCGGCGACCAGGACCACCTCACACGTGTCCCGGTCCTCCGCCCAGGTGACGACGGCCAGGTATCCGTGCCGGCGGCCGGCCGCGACCACGTCCTCGCGGCGGTCGCCTGGCAGCCCGATGATCCGCAGGCGGTCCGGCGCGTCGGCCAGGCCGTCGAACGCCATGTCCCGGTTCCAGGCCAGCGCCGGCACGTCCCGGAGGTCGATCGGCACGGTCGGCGGGGTGTACAGCACCGCCTCGTACCGGTAGCGGGTCAGCTCGTTGTCCCGCCGCCCCCGCTTGACGCGGATGTCCACGCCGGACGTCCCCGCGAGCCCGATCAGGAACTCCGGCGCCACCAGCAACTCCCGCTCCTCCACGGCGAGCCGTTCGGCCAGCACCGCAGCCTCCCCGGGATCCGCGTCCGGGCCGAGCCGGACGGCCGCGACCTGCGCGTAGAGCGCACGGGCCGCGCGCGGGTCCCGCAGGTCGCCCAGGTATATCGCGCCACCCGGCGCGAGCAGCCGGATGGCCTTCTCCAGAACGCCGGTGAGGTACTCGGCGCTCGGGAAGTACTGCACCACCGAGTTCAGGATGATCGTGTCGAAACCGTCGCCGGGCAGCGTGTCGATCGCGTCCGCCGCGACCGCGTGCAGCCGCACCCGGTCCCGCAGGTCGGGCCGCGCCACCACGTGGCTGCGCAGCCCGTCGATCGCCTCGCGGGAGAGGTCCGTCCCCCAGTACGTCTCGCAATCCGGCGCGAGCGGCGCGAGCAGCAGGCCGCTGCCGACACCGATCTCCAGCACCCGCCGCGGGCGCAGCCGCCGGATCGCGGCCACCGTCTCGGCGCGCCACTCCTCCATGTCGGGCAGCGGAATCGGCGCCCCGTCCAGCGCGCTCTGCCAGCCGGAGAAGTCCTCGCCGAAGCCGGCGTCGGCACCGGCCTCCTCGTACTGGCTGCGGAACACGTCCTCCCACGCGTCGACCTGGGCCGCCTCATCGGCGGAGGGCGCGTCCGGGGCGGGCACCAGGTAACCGATCAGGCCCTGGTCGCGGACGGTGACGGCCGCGGCCCGCACCCGCGGATGGGCGGACAGTACCGCCTCCACCTCGCCGGGCTCGATCCGGTAGCCGCGCACCTTCACCTGGTCGTCCGCCCGCCCGGCGAAGCCGAGCGTGCCGTCCGCCGACCAGCGGGCCAGGTCGCCGGTGCGGTACATCCGGTCGCCGGGCGCGCCGTAGGGGCAGGCGACGAAGCGCTCGGCGGTGAGGCCGGGACGGTGCAGGTACGCGTCGGCCAGGCCCGGACCGGCGACGTACAGCTCCCCGGTGACACCGGGCGGCACCGGCCGCAGCCGCGCGTCCAGCACATACACCCGCATGCCGTGCACCGGCCGGCCGATCGGCGGCACGCCGTCCCCGCTCAGCGGCGAGCTGATCGTGGCACACACCGTGGTCTCCGTGGGGCCGTACGCATTGAACATCGTCCGGCCCTGGGACCAGCGGCGCACCAGGTCCGGCGGGCAGGCCTCCCCGGCCACCACCAGCGTCGTCACCGAGGGCAGGTCGCGGTCGCCGAGCGCGACCAGCGCGGACGGCGGCAATGTCAGATGGGTGACCCCGAATTCGGCGGCCGTCGCGGACAGCGGGTCGCCGGGCAGCAGCCGGGCGGCCGGCGCGGTCACCAGCGTCGCGCCGGTCAGCAGCGCCATCACCAGCTCCCAGAACGCCGCGTCGAAGCTCGGCGACGCGAACTGCAGGACACGGCTGCCCGGTCCGACCCCGAACCACGCGCGCTGTGCCTCGGCGAGCGGAGCCGCCCCACGGTGGCTGACCACCACCCCCTTCGGCCGTCCGGTGGAGCCCGAGGTGTAGAGCACGTAGGCGGGCGCGTCCGGCGGAACCGCGACGCCGAGCGGCCCGGCGGGCGCGGCGGCCAGCTCCGCCACGGTCTCCGGATCGTCCAGGAACAGGTCGGCGGGGCGCCCGAGGTCCGCGGCGCGCGTGGTCACCAGCAGCGCGGGCCGGGCGTCGTCCAGCAGGTAAGCGATCCGGGCCTGCGGGTACGCCGGGTCGACCGGCAGGTACGCGGCGCCGGTCTTGCCCGCTGCCAGCATCGCGGTCACCAGTTCCGGCCCGCGGTGCAGCGCGAGCGCGACGACCCGCCCCGGCCCGACGCCCCGGCCGCGCAGCACGTACGCCAGGCGGTCGGAGCGCTCGTCCAGCTCCCGGTAGGTGAGCCCGCCCGCGTGGGACAGGATCGCCAGCGCATCCGGCCGGCGCCGGGCCTGCCGGGTGAAGAGCTCCGGCACGGACGCCACCTCGGGCACCTCGCGTGCGGTGGCGTTCCAGGTCTCCAGCATGAGCTGGCGTTCGGCGCCGTCGATCAGGACCAGCGCACCGATGCGCTGGTCGGGGTCGGCGGCGACCCCGCGCAGCAGCCGGTCGAGCCGGGTGGCGAGGCGGTCGACCGTGTCCGCGTCGAACATCGCGGTCGAGTACTCCAGGTATCCGTCGAGACCGCGCGGCCGGCCGTCCGGGGCGTACGCCTCGTTCAGGCTGAGCGACAGGTCGAACTTGGAGACGCCGGGCGTGGTGTCGACCTGCTCGACGCGCAGGCCGGGCAGCGTGTAGTCCGCCGCCGGAGCGTTCTGCAGCACCACCAGCACCTGGAAGAGCGCCTGGTGGGACAGCGACCGCTCCGGGTTGAGGTGCTCGACCAGAAGGTCGAAGGGCAGATCCTGGTGCGCGTACGCGTCGAGTGCGGTAGCCCGGACCCGGTGCAGCAGCTCGCGGAAGGTCGGGTCGCCGCTGGTGTCTGTGCGCAGCACCAGCGTGTTGACGAAGAACCCGACCAGGTCCTCCAGCTTCTCGTCGGTACGACCGGCGATCGGCGCCCCTATCGGCAGGTCGGTGCCCGCGCCGCAATGGGTGAGCAGCACCGCGAACGCCGCCTGCACCACCATGAACAGCGTGGTGTGCGTACGCCGGGCCAGGTCCAGTAGCTGCGCGTGCAGCTCGGCATCGAGGTGCACGGGGAGCACGTCGCCGACGAAGGTGTTGATCGCCGGGCGCGGCCGGTCGGCGGGCAGCGTGAGCTGTTCGGGCATGCCGGCCAGCGTGTCCCGCCAGTAGGCCAGCTGCGCCCCGGCCACGCTCGCCGGATCGTCCGGGTCGCCGAGCAGGTCACGCTGCCAGGACGTGTAGTCGGCGTACTCCACCGGCAGCGCAGCCCACGCCGGGGCCCGGCCCGCGCGGCGGGCCTCGTATGCCGTCGCCAGGTCGGTCAGCAGCGGGCGCAATGACCAGCCGTCCGCCGCGATGTGGTGCACCAGCAGCAGGAACACGTGCTCGGTCGCCGAGACGGAGAACAGCGACGCCCGGACCGGGAACGTCGCGCTCAGGTCGAACGGGTAGCGCACCGCCTCGTGCAGCACGCGGTGCAGGTCGTCCTCGCCGACCGGGCGGACGTCCAGGCGCACCAGGCCGGCAGCGGGCGGGGACACCACCATGACCGGCCCGGCCTCGTCAGCTTCCACGGTGGACCGCAGCGGCTCGTGCCGACACACCAAGTCGTTGACGGCCGCGCCCAACGCCGGCACGTCGAGCGCACCCGACAGGCGCAGCGCCAGCGGCACGTTGTAGGTCGCGCCCTCGCCCTCCAGCCGGTGCACGAACCACAGCCGGCGCTGCGCGAAGGACAACGGCACCGACCCCTCCCGGGCATGCTGTCCGAGCACCGGACGATCCGCGGTGTTCAGCCGGCCCACCAGGCCGGCAGGCGTCCGTACCGCGAACAGGTCCTGGATCCGCACCTCCAGCCCGAGCAGGCTTCGGATCCGGCTGACCACCTGAGTCGCCAGCAGCGAGTGACCGCCCAGCTCGAAGAAGTCGTCGTCGATGCCGACGCGCGGCACGCCCAGCACGTCCGCGAAGACGCCGCAGATCAGCTCCTCGCGCACCGACCGCGGGCCGCGGCCTCCCCCCGATGCCTCGCCCGTCACCTCGGGCAGCCGGGAACGGTCCACCTTCCCGTTCACCGACAGCGGCAGCTCGGGCAGCACCGCCCACAGCCCAGGGACCATGAACTCCGGCAGCCGGACGCGCGCCCCCGCCCGTACCCGCTCGGTGTCGATCGAGGTGCCGGCCGCGGGCACGAGATAGGCCACGAGCCGGCGACCGACGGCCGGGACCCGCACCACCGTCACGAACGCCTCCGCGACCGCGGGGTCCTCGCTGAGCACCGACTGGATCTCGCCGAGCTCGATCCGATGGCCACGGATCTTGACCTGGTCGTCGTCCCGGCCGACGAACTCCAGCTCACCGTCCGCCCGCAACCGCACGAGGTCCCCCGTGCGGTACATCCGCCCGCCCGGCGCATCGAACGGACACGCCACAAACCGTGACGCGGTCAGGCCGGGCCGTCCGATGTATCCGCGCGCCACGCCGTGTCCGGCGAGGTACAGCTCGCCGACCACGTTCGGCGGCACCGGGCGCAAACGTGCGTCCAGGACGTAGCCCCGGTCGCCGTCGAGGGTCCGCCCGATCGGCACGGTCTCGGCGTCGTCCGCGACGTCGGTCACCGCACCGGCGTACGCGAAGGTGGTCGTCTCGGTCGGGCCGTAGACGTGCACGACCCGCGTCTGCGGGCAGCTGCGCACCGCACGCCGGACCACGCTCGGCGACACCAGCTCTCCGCCGAACCAGATCTGGCGCACGCCGGCCAGCGCGCCGGGCCGCTCCTCGATCAGGTGGTTGAACAGCGCGGTGGTGAGGAAGACCGCCGTCACCGCCCGGGACTCGAGCAGGTCGGCGAGGCGGGACGAGTCGGGCGTGCCGGACGGTGCGAGCACGCACTGCCCGCCGCGCAGCAGCGGCACCCACATCTCGTAGGTCGAGGCGTCGAACGCGTACGGCGAGTGGACCAGGACCCGCTCGTGGCCGTCGTCCCAGTGCCGGTCACCGGCCAGGCTCAGCACGTTCGCGTGGGTGACCCCGATGCCCTTCGGCTCACCGGTGCTGCCGGAGGTGAACATCACGTACGCCAAATCGTCCGGGTGACCGATGTGCAGCCCGACCGGGGGCGGTATCGACGACGACGCCGGGTCGCCGATCCTGACCACGGGTATGCCGCCCACCTCCTGCTGCGCGGTGTCCAACACAAGCGCGGTTACGCCGGCCCGGTCGAGGACGAACTCGCGGCGCCGCGGCGGGTCGCCCGGGTTCAACGGCACGTAGGCGGCACCTAGCCGCAGCACCGCGAGGGTGGCCGCGATCAGCTCCGGTGAGCGCTCGACCAGCACCGCGACCCGGTCGCCGTGACGGACCCCGGCGTCGCGCAGTCGCGCCGCGAGCACGGCCGCCGCCTCGTCCAGCCGTCGGTACGTCCAGGTGTCGCCGTCCGCGGCCCGGATCGCGATCGCGTCCGGCGTCCGCGCGGCCGTCTCCGCGAACCGTTCCTGCACGGTGACGCCGGGCGCCGCGCCGAGCGGACCGCCGTTCCACTCGTCCAGAATCCGGGCCCGTTCCGCCGGGGAGAGCAGCGCGATGTCGCCGACCCGGACCTCGGGGTCGCGCACGGCCGTGTCCAGCACGCGCACCAGCCGCTCGCCGAGCAGCGCCACCGAGGCCGGGTCGAACAGGTCGGCGGCGTACTCGATGACGCCGCGGAGCCCAGCGTCCCGCTCCTCGTCGAGGCTCACCGTGAGGTCGAAGCGGGAGGTACCGGTGCGGATCACCTGGGCGTGCGCGCCGAGGCCGGCCGGCACGGTCGGGGTGGGCGTGTTGTTCAGCACCAGCATCACCTGGAACAGCGGCTGGTGGGACAGCGACCGCTCCGGGTTGAGGTCCCCCACCAGGCGCTCGAACGGCAGGTCCTGGTGCGCGAACGCCGCCAGGTCCGCCGCGCGCACCCGGGCGACCAGCTCCCGGAACGTCGGGTCGCCGCTCACGTCGGTCCGCAGCACCACGGTGTTGACGAAGAATCCGACTAGGTCGTCCAGCTTCTCGTCGGTCCGGCCCGCCACCGCGGTGCCGATCGGCACGTCCGTGCCCGCGCCCGAGCGCCAAAGCATCACCGCCAGCGCCGCCTGCACCACCATGAACAGCGTCGACCTGGTCTCCCGCGCCAAATCCACCAGCCGCGCGTGCAGGTCAGCTCCGATGACGAACCCGTGGTTGCCGCCGGCCTGGTCGCGCACGGCCGGGCGCGACCGGTCGGCCGGCAGCGCGATCGCGGGCGGCAGAGCGTTCAGCGCGGCACGCCAGTAGTCCAGGTCCGCGGCCCACGAACCGTCCGTCTCGCTGGCCAGGTCCCGTTGCCAGAGCGCGTAGTCCCCGTACTCGACCGGCAGCGGCTGCCACACCGGGGCGCGGCCCGCCCGGCGCGCCTCATAGGCGATCGCCAGGTCGCGCAGCAGCGGCCCCACCGACCAGCCGTCCGTCGCGATGTGATGCATCAACAGCAGCAGCACGCGTCCGTCGAACAGCAGCGCCCGGATCGGCAGCTCCGAGGCAAGGTCGAAGGCGTACCCGACCGCGTCCTCCGGCGCGCCCTCGCCGGTGACGATCTCGACCAGACCCGGCCCGGGCGGGGTCACCACCAGGTACGGCTCGCCGTCGCGCTCCGCCACGGTCGAGCGCAGCGGCTCGTGCCGGCACACCACGTCGTTGACCGCCACGCTCAGCGCCCCGGCGTCGACGTCCCCGGAGAAACGCAGCGCCAACGGGACGTTGTAGGTGGCCCCCGCGCCGGACAGCCGGTCGACGAACCACAGCCGCCGCTGCGCGAAGGAGAGCGGCACGTCGCCGTCCCGGTCGCGCCGCCGCAGGCCGCCCCGGTCCGCGGTGTCCAGCCGCTCGGCCAGCCCCGCCGGCGTCCGCAGGTCGAACAGATCCTGGATGGACACCTCGACGCCGAGTTCCGCGCGCAGGCGGATGATCAGGCGGGTGGCGAGCAGTGAGTGGCCGCCGAGGTCGAAGAAGCTGTCGTCCGGCCCGACCCGCGGGACCCGCAAGACCTCAGCGAAGACCTCGCAGAGGTGGCGCTCGAGCTCGGTCTGGTGCCGATCTTCCGGTACTGATCGTTCGACCCGGTCCGTTCCCGGGGCGGGCAGCGCGGCCCGGTCGACCTTGCCGTTCGGCAGCAGCGGCAGCTCGTCGAGCACCACGAACGCGTCCGGTACCAGGTAGCCGGGCAGCCGGGCCGCCGCGAACGCGGTGAGACTAGTGGTGTCCCGCCCCGCCGCCGAGGCCGGCACCACGTAGGCGACCAGCGCGTCGTCCCGGGCCACGGCCACGATCTGCGCCACGTCGGGATGGCGACCGAGCACGGCCTGCACCTCGCCGGGCTCGACCCGGTGTCCGCGGATCTTGACCTGGTCGTCGTTGCGGCCGACGAACTCCAGCTCACCGCCGGCCCGCAGCCGCACCAGATCCCCCGTGCGGTACATCCGCCCGCCCGGCGCGCCGAACGGGCACGCCACGAACCGCGATGCGGTCAGGCCCGGCCGACCGGCGTACCCGCGGGCGAGGCTGTTGCCGGAGACGTAGAGCTCGCCGACGGCACCGGGCCGGACCGGCCGTAGCGCGTCGTCGAGCACGTGCACCGCCGTGCCGCGCACGGCGGTGCCCAGCGGCGGCGGCCCGTCGCCGGCCAGCGGCGTGCTCATGGTGGCGCACACCGTGGTCTCGGTCGGGCCGTATGCGTTCACCATCCGGCGTCCCGGCGCCCACCGGCCGGCGATCGCCTCACCGATCGCCTCGCCGGCGACCACGAGCGTGCTGACGCCCGGCAGCGTGGCTTCGCCCATCGCGGACAGCGCGGAGGGCGGCACCGTCAGGTGCGTCACGCCGTGCGCTCGCACCAGGGCGGCCAGGTCGTCGCCGGGGCGCAGCCGGTCCTGCGCGGCCACCACCAGGGTCGCGCCGGAGAGTAGCCCCATCGCGGTCTCCCAGAAGGAGGCGTCGAAGCTGGGCGAGGCGAACTGCAGCACCCGGGCGCCGGGGCCGGCGCCGAGCCGGTCCCGCTGCGTGGCGACCAGGTCGCCGACGCCGGCGTGCGTGACGACCACTGCCTTCGGCCGGCCGGTGGAGCCGGAGGTGTAGATGACGTAGGCAGGGTTGTCGGGCGCACAGGTCCTGGCCGCCGTGACGGCTTCGGCTGCGGTGTCCAGCTTGTCGAGCCGGATGACCGGCGGGTCGGCCGGCTCGTACGGCTGGTCGGTCAGCATCAGCAGCGGCCGCGCATCGGCGAGCATGAACTCGATCCGGTCGGCCGGGTAGCACGGATCCACCGGCAGGAAGGCCGCCCCCGCGTGCCACGTCGCGAGCATCGCCGTCACCAACGCCCGCCCGCGCGGCAGCATCAGCGCGATCACTGTCTCGGCGCCGGCACCCCGGCGGGCGAGCACCGCGCCCAGCCGCTCGGCGTCCGCGCGCAGGTCCCGGTAGGTGACCACGCCGCCGCCAGCGGCGTCGTCGACGAGCGCAGGCCCGTCCGGCCAGGCGTCCGCCGCCGCGACGAAGTGCGCCCACGCGGTCCTCGTCGTGCCCGCCGACTCCAGGCCCGGGCCGGGCAGCCGCGCGCCCGCCGCCGCGCCGATCAGCCGTTCCGCGACGTCCGCCGCGTACCGGGCCACGCTCGCCTCGTCGTACACGCCGCCGTTCGCCCACAGGTTGAGCTGCAAGCCGCCGGTCGCGGACTCCTGCAGCATCACCTCGAGGTCGTCGACCGGGCCGATGGCGATCCAGTGCCGGACCGCGGCCCGACCGCCGAACGTCGGCTCGTCTGCGAAGGAGAGAACGTTCACGATCGGCCCGAACAGCTTCGGCCGGTCGGCACCGCCGCGCAGCTCACGGCTCAGCCGCTCGTATGGGTAGCGCTGATGGGCGGACGCGCCGCGAATCCACCGGTCAACCTGCCCGGCGAGCTCGTCCAACCCGGTCCCCGGCGCGATCCGCAGCCGCATCGGCTGCATGTTCGCCAGCATGCCTGGCACTGCGCGCGCCACCGGCGTGGTCCGGCCGGTCACCGGCAGCGTCAACACCAGGTCGGTCCGGCCGGTCAGCGCCCCGACCCAGCCGGCGACCGTGGCCACGGCCAGCCGTGACCAGCGGATCGACAGCCGGTCGGCCCGCGCCCGGAGGCCGTCCAGCACCGGCACACCGAGGTCCGTGCGGTGCAGCACGAACTCCGGCTGCGCCGGGGCGGACCGGCCGCCGAGCAGGATCGGCGCGGGCGCCGGCTGCAGCAGCCCGGTCCAGTGCCGCCGATCGGCCTTCGGGGCCGCCGAGTTCAGGTAGGACTCGTCCTCGGCCAGCAGGTCACGCAGCGAGCCGAGCGGCCGGCCGACGTCGCGGCCTGCCAGTAGCGCGTCGTAGACCTCCGCCGCGCGCCGGGTCAGCAGCCACACGCCGTACCCGTCCATGACGACGTGGTGGTAGCGCTGGTACCAGAGGTACCGCTCGTCGCCGACCCGCAGCAGCGCCTGGGCGTGTGTCGGCCCGGTCGCGAGATCGACCGGCCGGGACAGCTCGGCCTGCATCCACGCCTGCGCGTCCGCGATCGGCGTGGCCGCGGACCGCAGGTCGACGACCGGCACCGGTGGCTCGGCCGGCGCCGTGAGGTATTGCGCGGGTCCGTCCGAGTCGGCGCGGAAGCGGGTGTGCAGCGCCTCGGTCTCGCGCACCGCCGTGCGTACCGCGGCGATGAACTCGGTGACCCGGATCGGCCCGTCGATCTCCAGGTACGAGGCCTGGTTGTACCCCCAGCCGGTCGGATCGAGCTCATGCCCGTAGTAGGAACCCAGCTGCGCGGCCGTCAACGGCCACCGCTCCCCCGTGTCGAACATCGCTCTCACCTTCGCTCGGGTCAGTCCGTCAGCCGAGCCAGCCCGTCGGCCAGCTGTCGCAGGGCGTCCTTGGCGGCGGGCAGGCCCATCGGGTCGTCCGCCTCCATCGCTTCCCGGTACGCCTCCGGCTCGTCGCCGAAGAGCAGGCTCGTGGCCGCACGGAAGCGCAGCGCGGCCGGGTCGTCGCCGAAGTGGTGACCGCCGAGGACCGCGATCCCGCAGCTGTGCAGCAGCTCCCGCTCCAGCGAGGCGGAGTCGTGCACGCCTTGGCGGGCCAGGTCGCCGGCGAGCCGACGGAAGTCGGGGTAGAGGTAGAAGCCCCCGGACGGCGCCCGGCAGTCGGCGCCGGCAAGCACCAGCACCTGATGCACGGCCCGGGTGGCGGCCGCGTGCATCCGCGCACCGGCCCGGACGTAGTCGGCCAGGTCGCGCGGCTCGCCGAACGCGTACTCGACCACTGACTGCACCGGCCCGGCCAGCGACGACCACACCTCGCTCGCGGTGGCCAGCACGCGTGAGCGCAACAGTTCTCCCCGCGCACCGGCCGGGAACCTTGCCGCGCCGGCCCGCCAGCCACCGAGCGCGTGCGTCTTGCTCAGCCCGGTCGTGATCACGGTGCGGTCACCGGCCACCTCAGCCGGACTCAGGTAGTCGCGGTCCGGGTCGTGTGCCAGGTCCCGGTAGATCTCGTCCGCCACCATCACCAGGTCGTACGCGCCGGCTACGTCGCAGATCCGTCGCACCACGTCGGGCGGCGCGGTGGTCCCGGTCGGGTTGTCCGGCAACGCCATGATCAACAGCCGCGGGCTGCCGCCCTCGGCGCGCGCCCGGTGCACCGCGCTCGCCAGCAGGTCCGGGTCCGGGACGCCGCCGCACTCGGCGGGAACGTCGACCCAGAAGACCCGCCGGCCGAGCAGGCGGGCCTGCGGCGCGTACGTCAGCCAGCACGGCCGCGGCAGCAACACGTCGCCGTCGACGGCAGCGATCAGCGCGAACAGCAGCGGCTTGCTCCCCGGGGCGAGGACGACCTGGTCGGCCTCGGTGGGCAGCCGACGCCGTCCGAAGTAGCCGGCGACCGCGGCCCGCGCGGCCTCGTCGCCGGCGACCGGCCCGTAGGCGCGCCGGTGCGCGCCGGCCAGCAGTGCTTCGACCATGCCGGAGTGGACGGGCAGCCGCGCCTCGCCGAAGCCCAGGTGCAGTAGCCGCTCCCCACAGGCACGTCGCCGGTTGATCTCCTGGTCGAGCGCGAGGTTGGCCGATATGCCGTGCGTGATCATGCGGTCAGCTCCGCTTCCGTGTGCGCCAGCGCGCGCCTCAGGTCCGCCGGACTGTCCGGGTGCAAAGTCAGATCCGTGATCCAGGCCGCGTCCGCCGACCCGTGGGCGCGGAACGGGCGGCCAACCAGCTCCGGGTCGCGGGCCTGCAGAAACCTCAGCTGGAAGGACCCTCCGCTGGCGCCGTCGACCACGACCTTTCCCGCCTCGGTGGACATCACGGGACCGCGGACCGTGCGGGCCAGGCCCGGCAGCCGGCGGTACGCTTCGGCGAAGATCTCGGAGGCCCGCTCCAGCGGAACCCGGAAATAGTCGTGCGGACCGGTGTCGCGCGCGACGAAAAGGTAATAGGGGACGCAGCCCGCGGCTATCTCAGCCCGCCACAACGACGACCACACGTCCGGATCGTCATTAACGTGGGCGATCAAAGGCGCCTGACAATAGATGACGGCGCCGGTTGACCGGATGCGGGAAATCGCTTTCTTTGCCATCGGTGACGCGAGTTCGTGGTCATGGCTGAAATGCGCCATGACCGCCAACGTCCGGCCCGATTCCACGACCTCGGAGAAGAGCCGCAACAGGTCGTCCGCGTCCGGGTCCGTGACGAATCGCTGCGGCCAGTACGCCGGCGCCTTCGTCCCGATTCTGATCACCCGAAGCGTTGGCACCGCCAGCAGCGGCTGCAGGTGAGCACGCAGCCGGTCCGCGGACATCACGGCCGGGTCGCCGCCGGTCACCAGGACGTCGTTGACCTCGGGGTGCTCCCGCAGATATCGCACCAGCGCGTCCGGGCCGGGCGCGGCGAACCGCAGGTCGGCGTCGCCCACGAACTGCGCCCACCGGAAGCAGTAGGTGCAGTACGCGTGGCACGTCTGCCCCTGGCTGGGGAAGTAGAGCACGGTCTCCCGGTACTTGTGCTGGAGGCCGGGGATCGCGGCGCCGTCGCGGTGGGGAACGTTGAGGTCGAGCTGCCCGCCCGGGTGCGGGTTCAGCTCCGCGCGGATGCGGCGCACCACGGCCGCCACGGCGGGGTCCGCGTCGGCGCGGCCGTCCAGCGCGCGCAGCGCGGCGGCGTGTTCGCCGCTGAGCATTCCCGGCTGCGGAAAGACGAGCTGGAATATCGGATCCTCCGGGATCCGGGACCAGTCGATGAGTTCATCGAGCACGTACTCGTTGATCCGGAAAGGCAGCACCCGGGAGAAGATTCGCACGGTGTCGCGCACCTCGGCCGCCATCGGGTAGCGACGCACTATTTCGTCCAGTTGCCGTGGCCCGAATGCACGGAAACGGGTCCCGCTTTCGATTGTCCGGTGCACGTGTGACGTCCCCCGTAAGAACTCGACTGCCGCTGCAGCGGTTCCGATCGTACGGAGGCCGGAAGCGCACCTGCCCGGTTTGGCAATTAACGGACGTCGACGTGGCAGGTTGTGGTCACTCCGTCGCTCAGAGCACTGTCGCGCCGTTTCGCGCCGCTAGCCTCGAGATCACCGGCCAGGAGCACCGCCGGTCATCTCCGTCCCTCTTCCGTGAGGAGCTGCGCTGCGATGACCCACTCCGTGGGACCTGATGCGGGACCCGATCTCTCCCTCGACTCCGACGATCCACCCCGTCCCCCGACCGGGGTCGGCGACGGCCGCGCGTTGGGCGCCTGGCTCGACATCATGCGCGCCTCCCACCCGGTGTGGCGTGACCCGTTGACGGGCTCCGCCCACGTGTTCCGGTACCACGACCTGCTGCACGTGCTGTCCACCCCGGAGGTCTACGGCTCGGACTTCACCGGCGTGATGCCGCCGTCCGACCCCAGCGCGCCCAACTTCGCCGAGGGCGTGCTGACCATGATCGACCCGCCGCGGCACGGCAAGCTCCGGCGCCTGGTGTCACAGGCGTTCACGCCACGGGTGATCACCGCACTGGAGCCGCGCATCATCCAGCTGACCAAGGAACTGCTGGACACGGTCGCCGACCAGGACGAGTTCGACCTGGTCGCGGTCATGGCGCACCCGCTGCCAGTCATCGTGATCGCGGAGATGCTGGGCATCCCGGCTGAGGACCGGGAGCTGTTCCGGGCCTGGGGCGAGGCGCTGCTGTCCACCAACTACGAGTTGGAGACCGGGGAGGTGCCGGACAACTCCGCGCTGCCACCGGACGTGGTCGCGCAGCTCACCGAGATGCGCGACTACCTGCTGCGGCACGTCGACCTGCACCGCCGCAACCCGCGGGACAACCTCACCAGCCGGCTGGCCTTCGCCGAGGTGGACGGCGACCGGCTCAGCGACCAGGAGATCGTCAGTTTCCTCAACTTCCTGCTGCTGGCCGGCCACTTGACCACCTCACTGCTGATGGGCAACTCGCTGCTGTGCTTCGTCGAGGCGCCCGAGGCCGAGTTGGCCGCCCGGGCGAACCGCGCCCTGATCCCCGGCGCGATCGAGGAGGTGCTGCGGTTCAAGCCACCGGTCGTGATGCAGGCGCGACTCACCACCATGGACACCGTGCTGGCCGGCGTCGAACTGCCCGCCCGCACGCCGGTGATGGGCTGGCCGATGTCCGGCAACCGGGACGAGCGGCAGTACACATCGCCGTCCACGTTCGACATCACGCGCAACCCAAACCCGCACCTGACGTTCGGGCACGGCATCCACTTCTGCATCGGGGCGCCACTGGGCCGGATGGAGGCGCGCAGCGTCCTCAACGAACTGTTCGACCGATACCGGTCGATCGAAATCGGCGAACCCCGCTACTACGACCGCAGCCCGGACGTCTTCGGCGTCAAGGCCCTCCCCGTCACCGTCAAGCGCTCCTGAGGACGACATGACTTCCACATCGCACGACGAGGCACTCCAGGCCGGTCCGCCACCCGTGGTCGGCGACGGCCGCGCGCTCTACGACTGGCTGCGACGCGCGCGTGACGCCGGCCCGGTCTGGCACGACACCGCCAACGACGCGTACCACGTGCTTCGGCATGACGAGGTGGTCGGCGTGCTCTCCGAGCCCCTGACGTTCTCGTCCGACTTCAGCTCTCTCGCGCCACCGCCGGAGCCGGGCATGCCGAACTTCACCGAGGCATCGCTGAGCGTCACCGACCCTCCCATGCACACTCAGCTCCGGAAAATCATCAGTCAGGCGTTCACGCCGCGCATGATCGCCGGGCTGGAGCCGCGGATCACCGCGCTCGCGACCGACCTGCTCGACGCGATCGAGGGCCGCGACACCATCGAGATGGTCCAGGACATCGCCGCGCCGCTGCCCGTCGTGGTCATCGCGGAGATGCTCGGCATCCCCAGCGACGACTGGGCCACGTTCCGCCGCTGGGCGGAGTACCTGCTCCCGGACGCCGCCGACGTCACGGCCGGGCAGTTCGAGGAGGGTGGATACGCCAAGACGCGGGCGGCCGAGCTGAACGAGATGGCCGACTACCTGCTGGCACACGTGCATGACCGGCGTAAGAGCCCCAAGGACGACCTGTTCACCCGGTTGGTCGAGGCCACCGCGGACGGCGAGCGTCTCACCGACAAGCAGGTGGTCAACTTCTCGGTCTTCCTGCTGCTGGCCGGGCACCTCACCACCACGCTGACGCTCACCAACGCGGTGCTCGCCTTCAACGACAGCCCCGGCACGCTGGAACGGGTGCGCGCGGACCGGTCGCTGGTGCCCGGCGCGCTCGAGGAGGTGCTGCGCTTCCGTCCGCCGGTCTCCTTCCTCTACCGCTTCACCACGCGGGAGGCCGTGATCGCCGGCACGCCGGTGCCGCCAGGCAAAATCATCGTGAACTGGATTCACTCGGTCAACCGTGATCCGCGGAAGTTTGTCGAGCCGGATCGGTTTGACCCGGGCCGCTCGCCAAACCCGCACCTGACGTTCTCCCACGGGATCCACTACTGCCTCGGCGTACCGCTGGCCCGCTTGGAGTTCTCCGTGGTGTTCGGTGCGATCCTGGACCGCTATCGCGCGTTGGAGTGCGGCACGCCCGAGTTCCACCAGCGGCCGGACATCTTCGGCGTCACCCGGCTGCCCGTCACCCTCCACCGGGCTTGACGAACGGTGGAGACGACAACCGAGCACGGTCAGCGACTACGCCGGATGATCCAGGGACACCTGCTGTCCCGGGCCATCTGCGTGCTCGCTGACCTGCGCGTACCGGACCTGATCGGCGAGGGGGCGCGCGACGGCCCTGAGTTGGCCCGGCTCACCGGCACCGATCCGGACGCGCTGATCCGGCTGCTGCGCGCCCTCGTCGCGTTCGAGGTGCTCGACGAGCGGGACGACGGGTTCCGGCTGACCCCGCTCGGTGCCGGCCTACGCACGGACGCTCCCGCGTCCGCGCTGCCGTCGGCGCTGCTGGCGCACGGGCAGATCGGTGAGGCGTGGCAGCACCTCGGCACCGCCGTGCGCACCGGCACTCCTTCCTTCCCCGCCCTGTACGGCACGGACTTCTTCAGCTACGTCGACCGGAACCCAGCATTTCGCGAGATCTTCGACCGTTCGCAGGCGGACGGCCTGGCGCTGGACGACCTCGCCGACGCGGTCGACCTCACCGGCGTCCAGCGGATCGTCGACGTCGGCGGCGGCGACGGCGCGTTGCTGACCGCGCTGCTGACCGGCCACCCGCACCTGCACGGCACGCTCCTCGACCTGGCTGCGCCGGCCCGCCGGGCCGGCGAGCAGCTGCGCGCGGCCGGCCTGGACGGCCGGTGCACCGTGGTGACCGGTGACTTCTTCGCCTCGGTCCCGGCCGGCGGCGACCTGTACCTGCTGCGTCAGGTCCTGCACGACTGGGACGACGCGCGATGCGTGACGCTGCTGCGCAACTGCCGCCGGGCAATGCCGCCCGGCGCCCGAATCGTCGTGTCCGACCTCGTGCTGGACACCGGCCCAGCCGCCGCGCCGGACGAGTCGGCGGCGCTGATGGACCTGTACATGCTGACCGTCGTCGGCGGCCGGGAGCGAACCATCGCACAGTTCCAAGACCTGTTCGCCCGCGCCGGCCTCACCATCCGAGGCGTGAGGCGCCTCGCGGGCCGCACCGCCGCGATCGAGGCGGTCGCCGCCCGATCGGTGCACGAGGAGTAGACATGTTGCTAGGGCTCAGCGGCCTGGCGCTGTGGTCGCCGGCCGAGGTCGCCGATGGGAACCTCATCGACCCGGAACAGCTACCCGCGCTGCGCGAGACCGCCGCGTGGGCGGAACGGTTCCTCACCTATGGACACGCGGACCTGGGCCGGCAGGGGCCGGTCTGCCCGTACACTCGGCCCTCTCTCAACCGGCGGTTGTTCCACCTGGCCTGCTTGGACCGCGACCTCGACGACGAGGGCGTGCGCGAAACGCTGCTCGGCTACCGCGACCTGCACCAGGAGCTCGCCGCCGAGCTGCCGCAGGAGGACCGGCAGTTCCTCACCATCCTGATCGTCCTGCCGCGCGTCGACCGGTCGGACCCCGAGCCGCTCAACCGGTTGCAGGCCCGGCTGAAGACCGACTTCGTACAGAACCGGCTGATGATCGGACAGTTCCACCCGGAGTGCGCCGAGCCGGGCCTGTGGAACCGCGACTTCCGCCCGCTGCACTCGCCGGTCCCGCTGCTGGCCATCCGGCACATGGTCGCGTTCGACCTGCCGTTCCTGCAGACCTCGCAGCAGCACCTCGAGGCCTACCTGGCCGCCTTCGCACCGGCCATCCCGACCGCCGTCCGATCCCGGCTGGCGGAGCTCGCCACCAGGGAGATCCCCACACCACCGACGGGCAGCAGCGTGCAGGCCACCGTCTGACGGTGCTACCCACACGGGTCGTCGCGGGCGGCCCACCGGTCGCCCGCGACACCCTGTCCACCCGGTCAGCGCGCGGCGTGCGCCGCCAGCTCGTCCGCGGCACGCGCCACGCCGCCGGCCGCCTCGATCTCGCCACGCATCCAGGCCAGCCGCTCCGCGAGGGCCAGGTCGCCGATCAGACCGAACACGGCGCCGCGAAGCTCGTGCGGCGCGGCCAGGCGGCCGAGACCCAGCCTCGCCAGCTGGAAGCCGATGATCCGTGCGGGTGGAGCGGGCGGAACGACCACCACCGGGCAGCCCGCGGCGAGGGCCTCGGTCACGTTGCCCACGTCACCCTGGCTCACCACGACGGCCGCATGCCGCAGCACACCCTGCGGAAGCGATGCGTGCACCTCGACGTTGGGCGGCAGCTCGCCCAGAGACCCAGGATCGGCGCCGGGGCCCGGCGTCAGGACGACGTGCACCGGCGCTCCGGCGAAGGCCCGTGCCAGGTCGGCGCCCTGTGGTGCGGACGAGACGAGCACGACCGGAAGGCCGTCGGCCGGCGGCTGCCAGTCGTCCAGTGCTGCCTGCCCGCCCCCGCACGGTCCCACGAACCGGAAGCGGTCGTCGAAACTGTCTGCCGCGGGCTGCAACGCCTTCGGTACGTACACCACGTTGAAGTCCTGCACGACCTCGAGCAGCTCGGCGAAGGTGACCTCCGTCAGCCCGTGCGCGGCGAGCAGCCCCTCCGTACGGTCCACCCAGGGCTTCAGCTCCGGGCGGGCCGCCCACTCGGCCGGGCTGAGCGGCTTACCGAGCGCGACGCCGTCGTCGTCGAAGGCCTGCGTGTACGCGAACTCGTCGTTCTGCGCGAAGTCCGCGTACAGCTGGGCGGCCGGGCATCCCCACTTGCGCGCCAGCACCCGGCCGGCCGTGCCGCTGGCCACGTCGTACGCGATCAGGTCAGGCCGCTCGTCGCCGTAGGCCGCCTCCACCGCGTCGATCATGGCCGCGGAGTCGTCGACGCTGAGCGCGAGCATCGCGGCCTCCGCGCTCATCTCCTTCTCCTCGTGGACGGGGATCGACTCGTACGCCGACCGGTAGACCAGCGGCTCGACACCGTACGACCCGACGAGTCCGGCCGTCGGCTCGACGGTCACGAATTTGACGAGATGCCCGCGCCGCACCAGCTCTTTTGCGACCGCGAGGTGCGGAAAGAGGCGGCCCGGGTCGGGAATGCTGATGAACAGGAAATGGCTCGGCACGACAGTGACCCCCATGCAGATCTTCGGGCGGATTCGGCTCGACGCGCCGGAAACAAGCGTGGATGCCCAGCTCACAGCCGTGCGACATCGATCGCCATCCAGCATCCAACCCTCCTTGACAGTCGCTGTCAAGTACTGTGAGAATCGGCGCCGGAACGGGATCAGCCAATCCGGAGGAGTGCATCGTGAGCCAGCCCGCCGCGCGCCAGCCTGCTGCGTCCATCGACCGCAAACGATGGTCGATTCTGGCCGTGATCTGCTTCGCGCTGGTCATGGTGGTCATCGACAACACGGTCCTGAACATCGCGATCCCGACGCTCATGACCGAGCTGTCGACCACCGCGGCCGAGGCGCAGTGGGCCTTCACCTCCTACCTGCTGGTGCTCTCGGGCTTCGTGCTGGTCGGCGGCGTCGCCTCGGACCGCTACGGCCGCAAGCGGGTCGTCCTAGTCGGCATCACGCTGTTCGGCACCGCCTCGCTGGCCGCCGCGTTCGCCGCGGAGCCGTGGCACCTCATCGCCGCCCGCGCGGTCATGGGCTTCGGTGCCGCGCTGCTCATGCCTGGCACGCTCGCGATCCTGATGCACACCTTCTCCGACGCGGAACGGCCGAAGGCGATCGGCGCGTGGATGGCGGTCGCGGCGGTCGGCAGCTCGGGCGGACCGATCCTCGGCGGCTTCCTCATCTCGCACTTCTGGTGGGGCGCGGTCTTCCTCATCAACGTCCCGATCAGCATTCTCTGCCTGGTCGCGCTGGTGATTCTCGTGCCGGACGTGCCCGCCACCCGCAACGACCGCATCGACTGGATCGGCGCGGTGCTGTCCGTGATTGCCACCGTCTCCCTCGTCTGGGCGATCACCTCCGTGCCGGAACACGGCTGGGCCTCGGCCGACGTGCAGGTGCCGGCCGTGATCGGCGTGCTCGCGCTCGCCGCCTTCATCGCGTGGGAGCTGCGGGTCGAGTCGCCCATGCTCGACCTCGGCCTCTTTCGCAACCTGCGATTCAGCGCGGCGGTGCTGGGCGGGCTCCTCGCCAGCTTCGGCATGGCTGGTTCGCTGTTCCTGCTCACGCTGCACTTCCAGCTGCTGAATGGTTATACCCCGATTGAGGCGAGCATCCGGCTGCTGCCGCTCGCGATCTGCACGCTGATCGGCAGCACCGCAATCAGCGTGATCGTCCTACAGCGCCTGGGGGCGCCGCTGGCACTGCTGTCCAGCATGTCGGTGGCCGCGATCGGCCTGCTGCTCATCGGCCTGCTGCCCGCGGAGGACTATCTGAGCAGCCTCGTCGGGCTGATCCTGGTGGGCCTGGGCACGGGGGCCGCCGGTCCGGTGGCGGGCACGGTCCTGATGAGCTCCATCCCCCTGCAGAAGGCAGGTGCCGGCTCCGGCGTCAGCAGCACCATTCAGGAGTTGGGTAACGGGCTCGGCGTCGCCGTCCTGGGCACCGTGCTCACCGCCTTCTTCGTCACCCGCCTGCCCGGGTCACTGCGCGCCGAGGGCGAGTCCTCGTTCACCGACGCGATCGGCCGGGTGTCCGGTGCGGCGGCGGACCAGGTCCGGGACGCATTCGCGACCGGGCTCTCGTTCAGCCAGATCATCGGCGCGGTGACCGTGTTCGGCGGTGGCTTGGCCGCGGCCGCTCTGCTCCGGATGACCCGTTCCGCGGCCACCCCGCAGATGCCGCCCGCCGACGAGCTGCGCACGCCGGCTGCGAAGCACTGATCCCGGCCATCGGAATACCTGTATTCCCGCAGCCCGCGGTGGTTCAGCGGGAGCAGGCGGTCGTACCGGTGGAGCCCGACGGCTCAGTCACTCTCGTCCACGAACTTGTAGTAGCTCATCCGGAAGCGCTGCAGCAGGGCCCGCATGAAGTCCGCGCCGGCCTGCGGCGGCACCCGCTCCGCGCCGGAAGGAACGCCGTTGTCGTAGAAGTCCCGCGCCAGGGCACCCCACTTCGGGTCGAGGATGTCCAGCAACACCGCCTCGCCCGGTTGCCAGCGGAACTCGGCCACCCGCCGGTTGGTGTGCTGGGCGAAGCTGTACAGCGCCACCCGGGTCGGTGCCTGCTCGGTCATGCCTACCTCCCTTGTCGTGCCACGGCTGCTTTGGTCGTCGCGGGCTAGCGGAACGCCCGCCACGCCTCGCCGGTGATCATGCCGCGGCTGCGGACCTCGTTGAAGCGGTCCATGGCGCCGGCCACCGCCTGATCGCTCAGCCCGGTGGCGCGCAGCCGGTCGGCCAGCACGGCCGGGTCGGTGGTCTGGATCCGGGCCATTGTCTCCGGGCTGAGCTGCTGGTTGGTCAGCTGCTGGACGAAGTCCGAACGCAGCGGTTCGGCGTTCGACTCGGGAAACGAGTAGCCGTGGTCGATGGCGACCAGGCGACCGTCGGGGCCGGTCAGGTAGTTACCCATGTGCCGGTCGGTGTTGCCGCTGATGTAGTCGAGCACGGCCATCTGCTCGCGTTCGGGGACGGTGTAGTCGCTGACGGGAAGACCGGGGCTGACGTCCTCTACGAACTCCTGCATCGAGCCGGGCCCGTGCGGGCCGTCCCAGGCGGCGGTCGTGGGCACCAGGTCGAAGCCAAGGTCCTCGTTGAGTCGGGCGGCGGCGACCTCCCGGGCGGCGAGCTGGTTCTCCGGGATCGTGGAGCGCACCTGGACGAACTCGTTCTCCGGCACATTGGGCTTGTACACGCCGTGCGTGCCGTCGGTGAACGTGACGTCGTAGGCGTCGTTGACGTGCCCACCGGGGTCGAGCTCGACCATGCTCTGCACCTCCTTGCCGAGCAGTCGCAGCTCGGCCTCGCTGGCATGATCGGGCACGCCCGGCTCGCTGTTCGACCCGGCCCCCGCCGCGTCGGCGCCGTCGGGGTCGGCCGGCTCGTCGACGGGGTGCGCGGGGCCGGTGTCGGGCTCCGGCTCCGCCGGCGGTCCGCTGTGCGCGGGGCCGCCGGCCGGCGCGGACTCCCCGCCTGGCCCGTCCGGTGCGGTCCGCGGCGGTGGCAGCCAGCCGCCACCTGCGGGGTCGGGGTGGCCGCCCGGGCGCGGGGCCGGCGCGGGCACGTCGGGGATGTCGGCTCCGCCAGGGGTACGCCGCAGGCCGTGCAGCGCCGCCCGCAGGGTGTCGAGCAGCTCGCCGAGCTTGGACAGGATGGGTCGCAGCCGCTCGATGCTGCGGGCCAGGGCAAGCAGCAGCCCGCTGATCTTGGCAGCCCACTTGGCGACCAGCGCGGAGACCTGTGTGGCCACCCACGGGGTCGCCGCACCCAAGGTGAGGCCGGCTTCGGCGAGCCACTCCCAGAGCCGCACAGCGAGGATCGAGACGAAGTCGGCGATCAGGTCCCGCACCAGCTCCCGGACCAGGGCGACCAGCAGGCCCGCGCCCTCGACGACGGTGCCGAGCAGGTCGGCGGAGTCGGCCATGCCGGTGAGGTGGCGCAGGTGCTGCTCGCTGTAGCGCCGGTAGGCCTCGGACGCGGGACCGGTCCAGGTGGCGAGTTCGGTGCGCACCGCCTCGGACAGGGCGGTGGCCTGGGCGGCGACGTGCCGGGAGACGTTGTGCCAGGTCTGCGCGTACGCGGTGATCTGGTCCGGGTCGCCGGCGAGCCAGTCCAGCGCGTCGGAGAGGGGCTTGACGTGCTCGATGAGCCAGGCGACCCCCCAGGAGGCGATCGACCCGATCGGGTCGACGCAGGTCACCAGCACCTCCATCGACGTGCCGACGCCGCCGATGGTCAGGTCGATCCACGACCCGCTCTCGATGCCGTTGCGCAGGTCGACGAGGCTCTCGACGATGCCGATGCCGCTGTATCCGGTGGTGGTGTCCTGTCGGGCCGCGATCAGCGGGTTCGCCGCGTCGGTGCTCACGGGTGCAACCGGTGGAAGGACGCGGACACTTTCGCCTCGGTGCGGTGGTAGGCGTCCACTGTGTCGTCGAGCGCTCGGGCGGCGCTGTGCAGCGCCTCCTGGGCTGCGGCCAGCGCGTCCACGGCCGGCTGCTGCAGGAAGTCCAGTAGGAAGGGGATCGCCTGGCAGGCGGGCAGCTGCCCGTACGCGTCGGCGCCCACCTGAACGTGGGCGGCCGCGTCGTGGGCGGTGCCGATCTCGGCGGCGATCCGGCCCACCGAGCGGGCGTGCCCGGTCAACGTCGCCGCGGTGACCTCGAAGCCGCGTGCCTCAGCGCCCACGGCCACCCCAGCCGCCGTACCCGGGATCGTCCTGTTCGGGCACCTCGGGGAAGCGCGTCGCGTAGCTGCCGACGACGGCCCGGGCGGTCTCGGAGTCGGCGCCGACGGTCTCCGCCGCGACCTCGGCCACCTGCGCGGCGAGCCGGCCCTGCGCCTGTCGCATCACCGCCAGCACCGTGGCGGCGATCTCGTCCGCCCGCCAGTGCAGCACCCGGTCGTCGAGCCGCAGGTCAGTCATCGCGCCGGTCGAGGCGACGGTCACGCGCACCGCGCCCTGCGCGCCGTCGGCGGTCGCCGACATCGACGCCACCCGGTCCGACAGCGCCTGCGTCTTGGCGGCGTGCTCGGAGATGCCCGCCGTCCAGGACGCCACGAACTGCTCGGTGGACGCGCCGAACTCCCCCATCGGGAACTCTGCCATCAGACCTCCCCCGTGTGACGGCGCCGGCCGCCGAAAGCGAGCTGCGCGAGCGGTTGGTCGAGCCACCGTACGTCATCGCCGTCCGACGTTCAGCCCCGTGCCGCCGGGCACATCGCGGTGGTGGTTGGAGCAGGCGCCGTCGTGATCGGCCCGCAGCAGGCAGCGCCGGCCCTCCGGAACGCCGATCCTGCCGACAAGGCCGAGGGCTACCGGAACTCGGGCTCCGGCTCACCTACCAGCCGGGTACGCAAACGGTGCGCGCCGTAGTGAATCTCAGCGCACTGCGGGGTGACCCGCGTCCGACTCACCCGAAGAGTTCTCGGATAACTCCCATAGCTCGTGGCGAAATCGATTCGTCGGGATAGAAGTCGCTGCACAGACGTATCGCGTCGTCCACCGTCGTCACCGTGGCCAGCGCCGCCAGGGTCCGAAGGTCGTCCACGTCGCGGGTTCGCGCCGCGAGCGCTTTCATCGCGAAGATGTGCTCCGGCGAGGCGGCCATCACGCGCAGGCCAGGGTGGTCGAAGACCCGCCGCCTGCCCGGGTCGTCCTTGCCGGAGACATACACGCTGGCCTGCTCGTTGAGCCACCAAGGCGGCAGGCCTAGATCGTCGGCCACTGCACGCGCCTCATCGAGGACGACTCCGTGCGGGACGAACATTGCGTCGACGTCCCTGGTCACCCGTTTCGCGTCGTAGGCGAGCGCCATGGCGGCACCACCCACAATGAAGATGTCGGCGACGACTCCGCGGCGGACAAGCCGCTCGCCAGGTGAGTGAACGCGCGTTCGAGTTCCAGGCGCCCCATCAGGACGCCGTCTGACCCGCTCACGCCGCAGCCAGGTCGTGAACGGACAGGTACACGCCATGCTTTCGGAATGCCGCCGGGGCCCATGCCAGGGCGTCGGCCCGGTGGATGGCCAGTTCGGCCGGGAACCATGCCCGGCGCAGCACACGTGCGTCGACCCAGGCGGGCGGAGCAAGATCTGCCTGAGCTAGCAGGTGCTCCGCGAGCGCGGCAAGCAGCGCATCCCACCGTGGGTCTCCGGTTAGCCCGGGCTCATCTCGTAACAGGTCGACCCTGGTTTCGGCGGGTTCCCAGCGGTACTCCTCCAGGAACTCCCATATGAGCTTCCAGCGAGTCTGGTCGGTGTCCGCGGATGCCAGTTGGGTGGCCAACCTGGCCAGACTCATCGGTTCGTAGCTGGTACCCATCGGCAAGCCTCACCTTCGAGCCGACGGCGTCATCCGCTGCAGACTATCGCGGCGCCACCCGCGAGCACCGCAGAGGTGAGGTGGCGACGGGGTGGGATTCTTGCTGCGCCCCTGCTCGGACCGTTCACTCACGCTCCACGCACGGCATCACCCTTGTGATCTTGGTTGAAGGCGGCGCGGTCTGTGACGTTGCCGCGAACTTACACAAGGTGCATGCGAGCGCGACTCTCAGTCACAGAGCTCGCCGCCGCCGCGGATCTCCACGCCGAACGAGAACGCCAGGTCGCCGAGCAGCTTGAGCGGGACCGGATCCGCCAGGGAACGATCCGCAGCGGCCGCCTGGCAACGGCACCTCGACGCCCTCGCCGTCGATCAGCCCGCCGCGTGGCAGCGGGTCAACGAACTCGTCGACACGAAGAATGCCCGCGGCTACGACACGGGCGTTCAACTCCTCGTCGACCTGCGCGACCTCAGCGAACGCGACGGCAACACAGACACTCTTCCAGCAACGGCTGGCCGAGCTTCGGGCGGTGCACGCACGTAAGCCCAGCCTGCTGGAACGCCTCGATCTGGCAGGACTCGATGCCTGACACCCTCCGGTCGACCGCCGCACAGGCCGAGGCCAACCGTCATGCCGTCCTGCACCTCGTGCCAGCCGGTCGCTTGCCGTGCAGCGAAACGACGCGTACGCGACCACCGGCGCCTCGCCGTGGTGGTTGGAGCAGGCGCGCGGTGGCAGGTCACCGGCGACCGCAGGCGGACCAATGACCCAGCGGGCAGCCGGCGACGCGGGCCTCGCCGATGTCGAGTCGTGCGCGGTGATGCCGATCGGCTGGGGCGGCGCGTGCTCGCGGGATCGTCGCGTCACCCGACCTGACTGTTGTCCTTCAGCGCCCCCCAGCCGTGCCAGCGGTCGATCTCGATCAGGGCGCTGACCCGGCCACGTTCCCGTCGCGGGTATGCCTGTCCGGTGTAGTGCCGCGACAGCCGGTCGATGTCGGCGAGGCCTTCGTCCGGGCGCAGCTCGGCGACGCGCCCGATGATGCTGACGTGCGTGTACCAGCCGGCCTCATCCAACACGCTCAGGGATACCCGGGGATCGTTGCGGACGTGCTCCAGCCGGCGGCGGCTCTCGTCCATGTTCACCAGGATCCGGCCGTCGTCCCACAGGTACCAGGTCGGGGCAGACACCGGCTGACCGCCGCCGCGAAGCGTGGTCATGACGGCCGGGTTCGGCTTCCGCAACATCTCGATCGCGGCGTCGGGAAGCGGCGGCTTGGACATGAGCTCTCCTCCTCGGGCGGACATCCACCCTGCACGTTACGCACCTGAGGTCCCGACCGCCGCTGATCATCGACCCGCCACACCGGCACAAGATCCGCCGCCGCCTGCTCGCCCGAGGGAGCGGGCACCGCCGGGCCGTGCGACGCGAGTCACAACGGTATTCCTCGCCGCAACATTTTCCGAGGAAATATCTTCTGAGGAAGATTGTTGCTATCCCCGGGACGGAGAACCGCCCCGACGGGACACCGAAGGAGGACGCAGTGCCGGCATCAACGAGCCACCTACGGGGGCTGCTCCGACGCGCCCGCGGTGTGCACCAGCCCGTACCAGAGCAGAGAAGGGAACCTGTCATGTTCGACATCGCCAACGTCAAGGCCGCGCCCAGCCCGGACCTGTTGACTCCGGACAACTCGGTGATGTTGTTCGTCGACCACCAACCGCAGATGTTCTTCGGAACCGGCAGCGGCGACCGCAACGCGATCATCAACGCCACCGTGGGTCTCGCGAAGGCAGCGAAGGCGTTCAACGTGCCGGTCGTGCTGACCACGGTGGCCGCCGAGTCGTTCTCCGGCCCGATCCTGCCGCAGCTGGCCGAGGTCTTTCCGGGCCAGGAGGTCATCGACCGCAGCACGATGAACGCCTGGGAGGACAGCGCGGTCGTCGAGGCGATCAAGGCCACCGGCCGCAAGAAGATCATCATCTCGGGTCTGTGGACCGAGGTGTGCATCGTTCTTCCGGTGCTGTCCGCGCTCGGCCAGGGCTACGAGGTGTACGTGGTGGCCGACGCGTCCGGCGGGGTCACCCCGCAGGCGCACGAGCACGCCATCCAGCGCATGGTCAACGCCGGCGCGGTGCCGGTGACCTGGATCCAGGTGCTGCTCGAGCTGCAGCGCGACTGGGCCCGCGCCGAGACCTACCCGGCGGTCATGGACATCGTCAAGGAGCACGGCGGCGCCTACGGCCTCGGCGTGGTCTACGCCCAGTCCGTCATCGGCGCTCACGCGGCTGGCTGATCGCACAGCCGGAGCCGTCCAGCCCAGGGCGCACCCGCCCGGGGCTGGACGGCCGGCCCATCGGAGGCGAGGCCCGGCTCACGCCGGACGAACGTCCGTCTCCCACGGGAGCGAGCCGGATCGAATCTAGGCAAGGAAACGACAGTGAACCACAGCCAACCGTCGACCCCGCGTGCGTCGGCCAGTCGCGAGCCGCTCCTGCCGGCTCTGATGACCGCGACGGGCGTCAGCGGTGTCATCGACGCAGTCAGCTATCTGGGACTGGGACACGTCTTCACCGCGAACATGACCGGCAACGTGGTCATTCTCGGCTTCGCCGCCGCCGGAACACCCGGCTTCTCGACGCTCGGCTCGCTGGTGTCACTGGCCGCTTTCCTGGTCGGGGCGGGCATCGCCGGCCGCCTGGACGTGGCCATGGGCAGCGGTGCGTCGCACCGTCGGCTTCGATGGGTCCTGGCCGCTGAAATGGTCCTGCTGGCCACAGCGACAGCGGTCGCCTTCGCCACGAGCCACGCGGTGACCGCGCTCATCGCGCTGACCGCGCTGGCCATGGGACTGCGCAACGGGACGGTGCGCAAACTGGCCGTGCCGGACGTGACCACGACGGTGCTGACCCTCACGTTGACCGGGCTGGCATCCGACTCGCGGCCGGCGGGCGGCACCAATCCGCGTGCAGGTCGTCGGCTGGCCTCCGTGCTGGCCATGCTGGCCGGCGCCTTCGGGGGAGCACTGCTCGTGCGGCACGTCGGCCTCGGCTGGCCCCTGCTGGCCAGCACGATCGGCACCGCCGTCGCGGCCCTGCTCGTACCCCGCCGCACGACCTCGACCTGACGCAGTCCCGATCAGGCCCGCACCGCGCCGCGAGCGCCGCAGCCGCACCACCCTCATTCCACCTCTCAACGCTACGCGCTTACTGGAGATGATTCTCATGGCTACTATGCCGGTGGCAGGGCTGCCTCCTGTCAGCACCAACCACATTGCCGATGTCGTCGTCCGCAACGCCAAGATCTACACCGGTGATCCCGCTCGCCCGCAGGCCAGCGCGGTCGCCATCAAAGACGGCAAGGTCACATTGGTCGGCGACGACGCCGACGTCGCCGCTCTGATCAGCACCCAGACCCGGGTGGTCGACGCGCTGGGACGCCGGGTCATCCCCGGCCTGAACGACTCCCACCTGCACGTGATCCGCGGCGGCCTGAACTACGTGCTGGAGCTGCGCTGGGACGGCGTACCCACGCTGCGCCAGGCGCTGGCCATGCTGCGCGAGCAGGCCGCGCGCACCCCGAAGGGACAGTGGGTGCGGGTGGTCGGCGGATGGTCGGCCGACCAGTTCGCCGAGAAGCGCCTGCCCACCCTGGCCGAACTCAACGCGGCCGCGCCGGACACCCCGGTGTTCGTGCTGCACCTGTACCAGTCCGCGCTGATGAACCGGGCGGCACTGCGGGCGGCCGGCTACACCAAGGCCACCCCCGACCCCAGGGGCGGACAGATCGTGCGCGGCCGCAACGGGGAGCCGACCGGAATGCTCCTGGCCGCGCCCAGCGCCCTGATCCTGTACTCCACCCTCGCCGCCGCACCGACCCTGCAAGGCGAGGACCTGAAGAACTCCACCCGGCACTTCCTGCGCGAACTGAACCGGTTCGGCCTCACCTCCGCCATCGACGCGGCCGGGGGCTTCCAGAACTTCCCCGACAACTACAGCACCGTCATCGACCTGGCCCGAGCCGGCCAACTGTCGTTGCGCATCTCCTACCACCTCTTCCCGCAGACACCGGGACAGGAGATCGACGACCTGCAGCGCTGGATCAGCATGGTCCGGCCGGGAGACGGCGACGAGTGGCTGCGGCTCAACGGCGCCGGGGAGAACCTGACCTGGTCGGCGGCCGACTTCGAGAACTTCACCGAGCCTCGGCCCGAACTCGCGGCCGGCTACGAGGCAGGCTTCGAGAAGGCCGTGCGGCTGCTGATGGAGAACGGCTGGGGTTTCCGGCTGCACGCCACCTATGACGAGACGATCCGCCGGGACCTGGCGGTGTTCGAGAAGCTCGCCGCCGACGGGCTGTTCCCCGCCGGAAACCGCTGGCTGTTCGACCACGCGGAGACCGTCTCCCGCGACAGCCTGGACCGCATCGCCGCCCTCGGCGGCGCCATGTCCATCCAGAACCGGATGTCGTTCCAGGGCGAGGCGTTCGTACGCCGTTACGGCGCCGGCGCCGCCGCGGAGGCACCGCCGGTGCGCGCCATGCTGGACCGCGGACTGATCGTCGGCGCCGGCACGGACGCGACCAGGGTCTCCTCCTACAACCCCTGGGTCGCGCTGCACTGGCTGATCTCCGGGCGCACCGTCGGCGACCTGACGATCTATCCGCCGCAGAACCGGGTCAGCCGGGAGACCGCGTTGACCATGTACACCCAGGCCGGCGCCAAGCTCACCGGCGAGCAGGACGTCAAGGGCATCCTCAAGCCCGGCTTCTACGGTGATCTCGCCATCCTCTCCGATGACTTCTTCACCGTCCCCGAGCAGGACATCCCGCACATCGAATCCCTGCTCACCATCACCGGCGGGCGCATCGTCTACGCCGCGGCCGAGTACGAGGGCCTGGACGACGAGCTGCCCACGATCACCCCGGAATGGAGCCCGGTGGCGCACTACGGCGGCTACCAGGCCACCGTGAAGCCCAGCATCTCGGGCGCGCGCCAGGCGGAACTGCTCGGTCAGGCCGTCGCGGAGTCCGAGCAGCACCGGCAGTGGCGCGCCCAGCGTGGCTTCACCCCGGCCGCGACACCCGACATCTTCGACACCTGCTTCGTGCTCTGACCCACCAGCCCGCCCCGCTACCACCACCCGCCCGCACCCGATCGAGGAGATTGTGATGGACACCGGCTTGCTCATCCTGAGGTTGGTCATCGGCCTCCTCTTCGCCGGGCACGGCATCCAGAAGATCAGCCACCGCCTCGGCGGCGACGGGATCGAGGGCGGGGCGGCGGAGTTCCGGGCAGACGGGTTCCGCGGCGGCCGCCTCACGGCGGCCGCCGCGGGCCTCGGGCAGATCGGTGCGGGTCTGCTGCTCATCGCCGGAGCGCTCATCCCCCTGGCCGCGACCATCGCCGCGGGAGTGATGACCGTGGCGATCACCGTGAAATGGCGCAACGGGCTCTGGGTGCAACACAACGGGTACGAGTACCCCCTGATCCTGCTGATCCTGCCGGCCGTGCTGGCGCTGACCGGTCCCGGCCGCTGGTCGGTCGACCAGACCTGGGGGCTGCTTCCCTGGGCCCCGTGGTGGAGCGCCGCAGCTGTCGGGCTGGGCCTCGCCAGCGGGCTGATGACCCGCGCGATCCTCGCACGGCCTAGCCTCGATCCTGAGCCATGAGGAACATCGGCGCTCGCACCGGAGTTGAGACTGCCGTGGAGAAGAAGTCGAGCAACGCCCGCAGCGCCGCTCCCCGCCCGAACAGCCAGGGCGACGAGGGCGGCGATCAGGGCATCCGGCACGACCTGCTCGACGGATGGATGCTCGTGGCGGAGGGCTTCCACGCCACGCACCAGGCCATCGTGGGCGAGGTGGCCGCACTCTTCGACCTGGGCCAAGGCCCTGCCGACGTGCTCCTGCGCCTGCTCACCGCCGACGGACACCGGATGCCGATGACCCGCCTGGCACGCGAGGCCGGAATGTCCAGCGGCGGGCTCACCAAACTCGCCGACCGCCTCTGCGCAGCCGATCTGGCCCGGCGGGTGGCGTGTGAGGAAGACCGTCGGGTGACCTACCTCGAACTGACCGACCAGGGCGAGGAGACTGCCGAGGCGATCGCCCGAGTGGCGACGCAGTCCCTGCGTGAGCGGGTGCTCGACACCATCGGACCCGACGGGTTCGGCGCGCTGGCCGACACGATGCGCAAGCTCCGCGACGCCAACGAGGATTCGGGAAAGTAGCTGCAGAACGCGGACTCGGAGCCGTCCGATCGTGGGGTCGCTGCGACTCTCGGCGGCGTCGTCCGAGGGACGCGGCGAGCAAGACGAACAAGCGCAGCGCCAGCTGACCGACGCCCTCTGTCGCCACCGAATGCGAGACTGTGCCCTACTCGGACACTCCAGAGAACGCCGCGCCGGTATATTCGCCGGGGTGACTGCGCCCAGCACCGCCAACCAGGTTCCTCCGCACGGTCCACGCTCCGTCGTGATCGGTGGTGATCGACAGCACGCTCACCGCCCAGTCTGGCTGCTGATCGGGCCGACACTCGCCGCGTCGCTAGGTGCCTTCCTGCTCGCCGTCCCGGTCGGGCCGGAATGGGTCGCGATCCAGCGGGACATGGACCTGCCAACCTCGGCAGCCCTCTGGATCTTCGTCGCTTTCCTACTGCCGGCAGTACTCGCGGTTCTGGTCGGCGCTCGGGTCGGCCGGCGGTGGCCGACCGCCGTCGCGTTGCCCGCGGTCGCGCTGCTGGTTATCGGATCGCTGCTGACCATGCTGGCCTCGGGAAGCGGTGTGCTGCTACTCGGGCGCGCGGTGACCGGGTTCGGGGCCGGTCTGGCCTGGGGCGTCACGGCCGTGCTGGTCGCGCATATGGCGGCACGGCGCGTGTGGGTGACGGCACTCGTCGCCGGCGCGGTGGTGCTGGCGCTGGGTCTCGGGCCCGTGGCTGGGCTGCTGTTGCAGCGGGCGGTCGGTTGGCGGTGGCCTTTCATGCTGGCTCTGCCGTTCGGGGCGGTGGCGTTGCTGGCCACTGCGGTGAGCGGCATCATCGTGCTGATACTGCGCGCGTCCCGACCGGCTCAGCCTCCGGCCACATCCAGTCAGAACCTGACCGCCCCTACAGGCCGGCCCGATGATTTCGGGACTGCCAATGAACGCGGCAGAGCAGGCAGGCTACTGCTGGTGACCGTCGACGGCGTCGAGCAGGTGACGACACCCTTCTTCGGGATGGATCTCGTGCCGGAGGTCGCCCGCCTTCTCGGCTCGGAGAACATCCGATCCACCAGGCTCGGCGACGACCTGACCTTGTGGCACGCCGAGGACAGCCCTGGTCGGGCCCGACCAGGGCAGCCCAACCCCACCGCCAGCCAGCTCGCCGCCGAGCATGGCTCGCCGCCGGTGACTGGCCCTGCCGTCATCACCGGCCCGATCGCGTACGGCAGCCCCTATCCCCTGGACCCCGATGCGGCCGACCGGATTGCGACCCGCCTGCGCGAATAGCGGGCGGTGTCGGCGAGCTGCTAACTCGAGCCGGTGGCGTGGGTGGTCGACGACACCGGCTTTCCGAAGGACGGCGAGAGTTCGCCGGGTGTGGCCAGGCCGTACTCCGGCACGTTGGGCAAGGTGGCGAACTGCCAAATCGGGTGAGCGTCCACGCGGTCACCGACACCGCGTCGTGCCCCCTGGACTGGCGGCTGTTTCTCCCGACGGCGTGGGACCACCACGCCGTCAACGAGGCTGATCGCCCCGAGGTTGCCGCTCGCCGGGCCCGGTGCGGGATACGAAGCACCACTAGCAGTAGCGCCACCTCAACGCGCAGCGGTGACACCGGGCTCGTGCGTCGGATCGCCCCAGACACCGGGCTTGTGGCGAGCCGCGATCGGCCGTGCCACACGCCCGGTGCGAAACGGCTTACCGCAGGAGCTTGTCGTCTCGGCAGTTCTTCGGGGCAGAGACCGGGTTGCACCGCACCGTGGCTCCGCCGGGCAGCTCGGCGACGTAGTCGCTGTCCCAGCGGGCGGCCATACCGACCGAGGGGAAGTCGGTGGTGACCAGCTGGGCACCGCTGCTCAGCGCGGCCTCGAGTTGCGCGAAATCCTGGTTCTTGACCGTGCCCAACGGCTCGTCGGATCGGGTGCGGACCAGGTATCCGCGCTCGACCAGGTCCTGAATCTGAGCCTGGTTGGCGCCGCGCGGGTCGTTCACCATGGTGATCGCGGCGTCCGGGCTGCCCGGGTTGCCCCGAGTGAAGACCGCCCGGCCCTCCAGGTTGGGGTGTCCCTTGAGGTACATGTCGCGGATCGCGCCGGGGCCGCCGTTGTCGAAGAAGAACATCACCTTGCCGCGGGCGTCGTCCAGGGTCGGCCAGCCGTACCGCAGGACCGACTCCTCCAGGGTACGGCCCGGCTTGCGCAGGTCGTCGGCGGTGATCAGGGCCGTCTCGGAGAAGACCGACCGGATCTCGGCGTCGATGTCACCGAGCAGATCCTCGCTCCACGGCGGGCTGACCGCGCCGCCGGCCCGCTCCACGACGTCCTCGGTCTGCTTCAGCTCGAGCTGGATCAGAATCGGCTCGTGCTTCGGGTTGTCCTGCGACCACTGACGCACCTGCTTCAGGCAGGCGACCAGGGTGTTGCAGGTGGTGTTGAAGTCGACGTCGGCGACGTGCATCACCTTCATGCCCGGCTGGGCCATCTCCGGGTCGTCGATCGGGCCAAGCCCGGCCGCCTTGCGCAGCAGCGGGTACTGGTAGAGCCCGCCCTGCGGGTCAGGCAGCAGGTCCAGTTCGAGGCCACGGACGTGCTGCCGGCCGAGCAGGTCGGGGATCGCCGCATGGGAGTAGAACCCCCACTCCGGGTACGTCGGGTCCACCTTCATCATCGCCGCGAGTTCGGCACCCTGCAGTTCCCGGTGGTACGCGTTGTGCGCGCCGATGAACTGGATTTCGTTCATCCGAACGGCACCGCCGGGCGACGGCTTTCCGCTGCCGGCCCCCGGCTCGGTCCGCACGGCGTTCGGCAGCAGGCTGGTCGCGACGACCGTGGCCAGAACGGCGGCCGCGATGCCGCCGAGCCGCCCCGCCGAGGCGAGGCTTCGGGTAAGACGAGAATTCATGCCGCCAGACTGGGAAGCCGGGATGACCCGACCGTGACGTCAATCCCTTGGTCAACCAACCAGCCCATGAACCTTGATCATAAGGTCGAGACCGGGCTCCCCCGTTAGGACAAGGGTCCGGCCCGACACTGAGGAGGCGTGGAGCGCCTCCGGCGGGGCGCTCCAGTTCCAGGATGGCCGGGCCTACACCAGCTGGTCACGGTCCGCCCGATCCGCCACCTCACGAACCTGGGTCAAGGTTCGTCTGATGTGTCGGCCTGTGGCTTCCCCTGCCTTGAGGGAACGACCGTTATCTGCGACCGCTTGGTGCGGGCGGCGGCGAGAGCTGATCCTGCAGAACGTCGAGCCGGTCGGCGAGCGTGAAGTGGCTGAGAACCATCGTGTCGAGCACAAGGACGGAGGTGGCGTGCGCCGAACGACTCACGGCGCGATCTCCACGTCGTCGTCCTGCGATAGATCCGCCTCGGCGATGTGGCCATGCATCAACTCCAGCGCCCTGGCACGGGTGATTCGCCTGTTCCGCAACGCTTCCATCACGGCCGTTGCGTAGGCGGGCGATACCCGTACCGACGCAAGGTCGGGCTGCGGTGCCCAACCCAACGCCTCCATAAACTCCACATGGGTCGGCCGAACCTGGCTCCAGGCCCTACGCGTCTCCGAATCGATGGTCCCTGCCTGCTCAGCCTGCCGCAACGCCAGCAACCAAGAGGTACGGTATCGAGCCGCGAAGCTCACGATCTGGTCTCGGCTCACCGTCCCGCCGGCTCCGGCTCCAGCAACCGCTTGCACGGGCAGCAGCAGTTCCGCGGCGAAGGCATCAATCACCGCCTCCCGTTCTGCACGGGAAGCACTTACGCCGAGGTCGGCGGAATACTCATCACCAATGATGAGATGTCCCAACTCATGTGCAGCGGTAGCCCGACGGCGGCCAGGATCGCCAGTAGTGCTCACGACAGCAACGGCGATGTCCCCCTCGATGAGCGATGCGCCGTCGCCTGGCAGGTCGGTGACCAGAACCCACTGACCTGCGCGCTCACAGACGTCCATGATGCTGCCGATCGGCTCATCACCAAGCCCGAACCGCTGCCGCAACCACCGGGCTGCCTGACGCGCATCATCTTCGGATGCCACCGGGTACGGGTAGCGAAGCAGCGGACGGGCACGCAATACGCCAAGCTCCAGCAACTGCTGGACGTTGCGCAACCACTCAACCATGGCGATTTCGAGGCGCTCCGATGACCGGGCTGCCTCAGTGTCGGTTTGCTCGGTCAGCGGCGCCGCCCGCCGAGACAACACTGCTGGCGGCGGCTCAATCAGGTACTCCATCGACACCTTCAGTGCCCTGGAAAGCCGAGCCAGCTCCAACCCATCCAACCGGCGACTGCCAGCCTCAACCTTGGCCAGCATGGTGCGGTCCAGCCCCACCATCGCCGCGAGATCCTGCTGCGAGATCCCCAACGACAGGCGGGCTTGTCGTACCTGCTCACCGACGAGGGACCAGTCCCCGCCATCAGCCATGGTGCGATAATCGCACACCCCAGCGTCGGAAGGGGTCAACACACGGAAGCTCCGGGCTCGCATCCACGCCTGGAGGGGGTCGGTGACGAGCATCGAACAACGCGTCGGCCCGATACGCGGCCACCAAATGGGCGTTCGAAGAAACTCAGTCAGACCGGACGCGATGGCCCGTCTCTCCATTCTTGGACCGCCCTCCGGCGCCCTGGCATTGAGGGCGGTGAGCTGGTCCGGGGCGAAGCCACTCACGAAATCGCATTCCGGTCCGCCGGTCGTCGGGCCGGTGCGAGACTGGGCGCGTGCCAGCCTCGCCGGCGTCTCGGCGCCGGTCGACCCGATCCGGCAGGTGGTGACCATGTCCAACGGCAAGGAGATCCGACCCTTCCGGCTCGACACGCCGGAGGAAGCGATCGCCGACACGCGTCGTCGGATCGCGGCCACGCGCTGGCCCAGCCGAGAGCTGGTCACCGACCGCTCGCAGGGCGTGCAGTTGGCGACGGTCCAGGAACTGGCCCGCTACTGGACGACTGACTACGACTGGCGCGCGTTCGAGGCGACGATGAACGCCCTGCCGCAGTACACGACCCACATCGACGGCGTCGGGATCCACTTCATCCACGTGCGGTCGCCGCACGAGAACGCCCTGCCGCTGATCATGACGCATGGGTGGCCAGGCTCGGTCGCCGAGTTGCTCGGGGTCATCGGCCCGCTCACCGACCCTACGGCGCACGGCGGACGGGCCGAGGACGCCTTCCACCTCGTCCTGCCGTCGCTGCCCGGCTACGGCTTCTCCAGTGAGCCGGCCGAGCTCGGTTGGGAGTCCGGACGCATCGCACGGGCGTGGGCGCAACTGATGGACCGCCTCGGCTACCAGCGCTACGTCGCCCAGGGCGGCGACGTGGGAGCCAACGTCACGGATGCGATGGGCCGCCAAGGACCGCAGGGGCTGCTCGGCATCCACCTCAACCTGCTGTCCGGGGCGATCGCCTTCAAGGACCAACTGCCGGCGGAGTCCGCGCAGGAACGCGCGGCGCTGGATGCGCTCAACACGTTCACCACGGACGGCTTCGGCTACTTCCTGGAGCAGTCCACCCGGCCGCAGACGATCGGCTACTCCCTGCTGGATTCACCCGTCGGGCTGGCGGCCTGGATGCTCGACCACGACACGGACAGCTACTACAAGATCTCCCGCGCGTTCGTCGACGGCGAGCCCGTCGGCGGCCTCACCCGCGACAGCATCCTCGACAACATCATGCTGTACTGGCTGACGGGCACCGGCGCCTCGGCCGCCCGGTGGTACTGGGAGTTTCAACGGTTCCGGGCAGCTGCCGCCGCGTCCGGCCAGATGCCTCCGCCGGTGTCGGTGCCGGTCGGCTTCACGACGTTCCCCGGCGAGCTCTGGGCTGCCCCGCGCAGCTGGGTCGAGCTGGTCTACCCCGACCTCGCGTACTTCAACGAGGTCGACAGGGGTGGCCACTTCGCCGCGTGGGAGGAGCCCGACCTGTTCGCGACCGAGATGCGGGCCGCGTTCCGGCCGCTGCGGAGCTCCTGAGCCTCGCAGGGCGACGCGGGCCGGGCATCCATGGTGGCCATTCGGGGTGAGCTGGCGCTCTCACCGTAGCCGAAGACGTCCCCGACGAGTCACGAGGCATTGACGCTCTTGACACGCTCCAGACAGTGACGTTAACATCACCGCAACATTGTTAGCGCTAACAGTCGTTCGGTCGCTGACCCCCGCTGGACGAGACCGAGCCGGGGGACGTGCGCGCTGGAGTCCAACCGGCCGAGGGACAAGTTATCCCCTCCTTCCTGGTCACCCTCGACGGACACCTCACCCAGCAATCAACCACGCCAGGCCGGATGCCCCGGAATTCGCACACTTCCGCCCGCTGTTAGCGCTAACGCTTCCCAGACGGAAGGTAGGAGCTGATGGTTGTCGAGAGGAACGCCGGCCAACGACGTCGAGGTATAGCGGCTATCGGCCTTGCGCTCTTGGCAGGAGTGGGAGTGGGCCAACTGACACCGATCGTGGCGGCCTCGGCGGAGAGGGCCGCGCCCCCGGGAGCGCCGGGTGTCGGGCCGCAGACCCCCACCGCCAAGGTGCCACTGACCGGTGTCGATATGACGCAGACCTATGTTAACCCGATCAACCTGCCCGGGATGGCGGTGCGCAACATCGTCGGGACGATGCCGCCCACGGACGCGAATGTCGCCAACACCTCGCAGATCCCGGCCAGCTTGAACCTGCCGACGTGGACGGCAGCGTCCGGGCGGACGCTCGCGAGCCGGTCCACCGTCGGTTTCAGCAGGATCTCGGAGAACTCCGCCCGGACCGGGGCGGACTGGTCCGCGCTGAACGTCGACGGGACCATCTATCTCTACGCGTCGGGCGCGATGCAGAACGCACCGAACAACAACCGCACCGTCTGGTCCACCACCGACTACCTGACCTGGACGCCGCATGAGATGAACCTGGGCCTGGTCGCACCGACGGTCGTGCAGATCGGCGAGGCGTTCTACATGGCCGGCAACAACACGCCGGTCTATCGATCGGACTCGCCCACCGGGCCGTGGACCAGCATGGGGAGTTTCCTGCGCCCGACCGGCCAGACCCTGAGCGTCGGCGACGTGCAGTTCTTCCTGGACACGGACGGCCGGCTGTACCTGACGTACAACATCGGCTCACCGATCATGGGCGCCGAACTCGACCCGAACAATCCTCGGCAGCTCATCAGCGACCCGGTCGTGCTCTGGACCTTCGACCCGCGCCAGGAGTGGCAGCACATCGGTGACAACAAGGCGACCTACACGCATGGGTACGTGGAGGGTTCGCAGCTGTTCAAGGTGAGGGACACGTACTACCTCTCGGTCGCGTCCGGTGGCACGGAGTTCACCACCTACGCGACCGGCGTGATGACGTCGAACAAACCGCTCTCCGGCTTCAAGGTCACCCAGCAGAACCCCATCGGCTACGGCAACAACCACCCGAGTGCGGTCTATCCGAACGCCGGACACGGCAGTTTCGTTCTCGACAAGTCCGGCAACCTGGTGTTCTTCTACACCTACGTCATCGCGTACGAGGAGTTCTTCGAGCGGCGACTGGGCATGGACGTCTGCACCGTCGTCCCCGCCGGCCCGAAGCGGGGAGCGATCGACTGCGAGTTGTCCAACACGCCGCAGCTGGCCCCGGGGAGGAAGATCTCCGGCCGCGACGACGTCGGGCTCTACAACGTGGCCACCAACAGCCAGGCGTACTGGGCGAGCAGCTACGCCCCCGGGCGCAACCCGTACTACGGCAGCGACCGGTTGCTGTCCACGTGGTGGGAGCCGGCTGACGGCGACACCGCGCCCACGTACATCAGGGGCTTCGGGACCGTCTTCCACATCTCCGCCGCGCAGATCCAGTGGAAGGAACTCGGGCGCACGTTCACCAAGGACAACGCGGTGCGGTACACGCTGGAGTACAAGGACATCCCCACCAACACGTGGCGGCCCCTGGTCGACAGGAGCACGAACACCACCGCGTACACGGCCGACTACGTCACCTTCGACCGGGTGCTGACCAACGCCGTGCGGCTGAAGGTCCTGGGTACGAACGAGAACGTCAAGGTCGGCGTCCACGAGCTCAACGTGTTCGGAGAGAACTACAACCTGGCCGTCGAGAAGGGCATGCTCACTCCGTAGTTCCGGTCTGGGCGGCCGTACGTCAGGAGCGGGCGAGATCACCGGATCTCGCCCGCTCCCTCGCGTGGCCGAGCGCTCAGGGCGCCTATGCTCGCTTGCGCACCGTCAACGTCTGGTAGTTGGCGGCGTGCGGCCGGTAGGTCGGGTTCCCCGAGTAGGCGACGTGGACCCGGTACTTCCCGGGCTGCAGGTCGGCGGTCGGCAGGTCGACGACGGCCTTACCGTCGGCAAGTGCCACCACCTGCACGGTGCCGCCGAAGGTGACGGTGACCTCGCCGGTCGGGGTCGGAGCGTTGTGCTTCGGCTTACCAGCCGGTCCCACCGTCACGTTCAGTCGGAACGTGTCCCCGCGGACCACCGACGCCGGCGCGGCCTTCGCGTGGACCTTGACGGCCGCCGGCCCGGAGGGCACCTCGAACGACGCCGTCGCGTCCGACGCCTTCAGGTAGTCGAACCCGAGGTACTCGGCCGTCACCGTCCGGGTGCCCGCAGGCAGACCCGCCGGCAGCGTGACCGTGGCCGCGCCGTCGCTCAGGTGGGCGAGCGTCGACCACGAGCCGACGCTGAACCGCACCTGACCGCCGGTCTCGAACCCGTCGGCCGCCGTGACCGTGGCGGTGGCGGTGGTCGTCTGGGCCCCGCTCGCGTACGGCTCGACAGCCACCTCGGTGGTGGTCGTGACGTCGCTGTTCGGGATCCCGCGGATGTCGTTCCACTCGCGGACGGTCAGCGGGATCACCGTGCCGTGGCGCGGACGGACGACACCCGCGTTGGTCATCGTGATCGCCTTGGCGTTCCAGGTCGGAGCCTCGATGTTCTCGTGGCACGCGGCCTGGTATCCGCCACCGTTGGTGTACCGGTCACCCCAGAGGTAGAACTGGCCGGGGCAGGAGGTGTCGCCGGGGTTGGCCTTGAAGATGACCGGGCCCTCGTACCCCTGGTTGGCGACCCACGTCGTGCGCCCCAGAGCCGGCGCGACCAACGTCCAGTTGTTGATGTTGCTGTCCAGGAAGTCGGTGTGCTTCTCGGAGAAGATGTCCGAGCCCTGGTTGCCGGCCTCGTTCTTGGTCACCCGGTAGTAGTGGTCGCCGACCCGGATCGCGGTCGTGTCGATCCGCGACAGCGGAGCCGGGTTCTGCCAGACCTTCGGAGCGGAGAACGTCTGGAAGTCACGCGTCGTGGCGTACCACATCTGCGCGTTGCCCTGACCGGTGCGGTTCACCGGGTCGTTCCACAGCGACTGCGCCCAGAACACGACGTAGGCGCCGATCTCCTCGACCCACAACGACTCGGGCGCGAAGGCGTTGCCCGCGTTGTCGGGCGCGACCTTCACATGCCGCTGCGGGGTCCAGTGCACCAGGTCGTGCGACTCGAACACCTCGATGTACTGGGTGTCGTTGATGGCGTAACCGCCCTGGTCGTACCAGTTCAGGTCGGTGGCGATCATGTAGAAGGTGTCGCCGTCGGGCGAGCGGACGATGTGCGGGTCACGAAGGCCCTGGTCGCCCAGCTGGGAGATGAGCGACGGCCGGCCCCCGGTCAGGCCGGTCCAGTCCAGCGCGGTGTTCCCGTTGGACGTGGCGAACATGATCTGCTCGCCGTCGGCGATTCCCTCACCCTTGAAGTACCCCATGAAGTACCGCTCGTACTCCTCGGACCGAGGCAGGGCGGTGACGGTCACCGGGAACGACTTCGTCTGCGAGGCTGATCCCTTGGTGATGGTCGCCGTCAGGGTGGCGGTGACATCCGCATGGCCGAAAGCCGGGCGGGTCACCTCTCCCGTCGGGGTGACGAGGTCGGTGGTCGACCGCCAGGTGATCGTGGACCCGAACTCACCGCGGGCCGGAAGGTTCAGGTTTCCGCGTACGTCGTCGGTGGCGTACAGGGTCAGGTCGAAGCTGTCCCGGTCGACGGCCTGCGCGTCGTCGAACTCGGCCTTCACCACGACAGGGATCTCCCGGGTGGTGACCTCCTGGGCGCCCTTGCGCACGGTCGCCGTCAGCGTGGCGGTCGCATCGGGCTCCCCCTGCGCGGGCCGGGTGATCCGGCCGGTCACCGCGACCTTGCGTGCGCTGGGCAGGGCCGGCGGGGTGTAGACCTCGACGACCGACGGATCCGAACTCGTCCACGTGATGGACGAGCCCGCCGCGGAGCCCACCTTGGGCAGGGTGATGTCACGGACCACCGCACTGGTCAGGCCGAGGTCGATGGCGGCGGCGTCGGCACGAACGCCGTCGGAGACGGTCCGCTGCGCCAGGGCGAGCGTCTCGTCGACGCTCACGGCCCGGTCGTAGACCCGGAAGTCCCGGAGCGTGCCGCGGAACGAGTAGTGGCCCGACGTCTGCGATCGGCCGAGGAAGTTGCAGTTGGTCCCCGCCGCGTTCACCGACGGCGGTGTGGTCAGATTCGCCGACGTCGCGTGCAGCACGCCGTCGAGGTAGACCCGGCCGGTCCAGCTCGTCCCGTTCGCGTTCAACGACTGGGTGTAGGTGACGTGCGTCCACGCCCCCTCGGGCATGCGGACCCGGTTCTGTTGCAGGTTCACCGAACCCACCGCGACCCGGAACCGCTGGGTGTTCGACGCGAAGATGGCGCCCTGGGCGCCCGTGTCGACGTCACACGAGCCGGACTTGCGACCGAAGCCCCACATCTGGTGCTCACCGACGTTCGCCGGGTCGATCCACACGTCGTAGTCGACCGTCAGGTTGGACATGCCGGCGGTGATGTCGTTCGGCAGTCTCACGTACGCGCCGTCGAGGGCACCCTCGTAAGAGTCGGGATTGAACCTGACCCCCTCGCCGGTCAAGGTCGCCTTCTCCGGATTCACGAGCATGGCGTTCGCCGCCGAGCCCGCGCTACCCGAGTTGACCAGCGTCGTTCCACTGGTCTCATCGAGGGCGAAATGGTGCACCAGACCCTCGGTGAGCTGCTCCTCGGCAGCATGCGCGGGTGTCGTCGCGAAGGAGGCCGAGAGAAGCGCACCCAGTGCCAGAACTGCGACACCTCTGCCCTTCCGACTCAGCCTGGGACGGGGCCTTCGCTGTCGCAGTCTCAATTGATCCTCCTCGACCGGTGGTGGAGCTCCCTCTGAAATGGACGGTGGTTGTTAACGCTAACTACGGTGTGCTGCCAGGTCAACGCAGTGCGTCGCGGCCCGAGGCCACGGAGGCCTGCGGTTGATGTGCCCACCGGTCGGCATGGCGGGGCCGTGCTGGTGATGCGGTACGGGCTCGTCGGGTTGGCCGCCGGCCTCAATCGACGATTGATCCGCTCCAGCACGGACGGATGCGCGGGGGGGAGAGAGAGCGGCATTGACGTACCGCAGCGATGCGTCGCCCGACGGCGACACGGCGGGCCATCACCATCCGGTCCCTCGCCTATGAGGACTTTCCGTCCCACCGGGCTCGAACTGCGGCAGAACGTGCGCTCACAGTGCGTCTTTGACCCGGTCGGTGCCCAGGTACTTCTCCGCCATCTGCAGCCGATTGACGAGACGATCGATGATGACCACCCGCTCCGCGCCGAGCAGGACGGCTGCGCGTGCGCCATCTGGCCCACCCCGCCGGCACCCCACACCGCGACCACGTCACCGGCCTTGACCCCACCGAGGTACGGGCGCGAGCGCCCTACCCGGCTACAGATCCGTGCGCCCGTCGTACATCTGCAGGTCGGACCCGCAAATGTTCGCCGTCGTCATGCGCACCAAAGTGTCCGTCGGTCGCTCGGTCCTCGCGTCCGACACCTCCTTGACGGCAGTCAAATTCTTGTAATCCGACGGCCCCCATCTGACGATTCGCGCTATCGGTTCGGTTGGGGGAACCGGTTATCGCGGGTGCCAGTGGGTAGCCACCGGCCGTGAACAGGCCAACCGACGACCTTGGCATCCGGTCGGACACCAGCCGTGCCATAGCGTTCAGCGACGCCGTCTTCGCCATCATCATCACGCTGCTCGTGCTGGATCTCCGGGTGCCGGACGTACCGCCCGGTCGCCTACTGTCGGGGCTGCTGGAGCAGTGGCCGGGCTACGTCGCCTATCTCGCCTCCTACGCCTACGTGGCCATCGTCTGGCTGAACCACAAGAGCGCATTCAATCGCATCAAGGAGAGCGATCGAGGGCTGCACTGGGTAAACCTCTTCGTCCTGTTCACCACCGCGCTGCTGCCGTTCCCGACCGCCGTCGTCTCGGACGCGCTTCAGAAGCACGACCAGCAAGACCAACGCGTGGCCGTCGCCTTCTACGCGCTGATCGGCGCGCTGCTCTGCGCGAGCTGGCTGGCGTTCTTCCACTATCTGGCCCGGCGCAAAGACCTACTCAGGGAAGAGGTGAGTGAACGACACTTCCCCGCCGAGCGGGTGCGGGCACTGGTCGGGGTCATCCTCTACGTCGCCGCCGGGCTGATCGGGTACCTGGTCGCACCGCTCGCCGGCCTGGCGATCTTCGTCGTGCTGCCGGTGTTCTACGCCGTCACCAGCGCCGGTCTGTACCAGGTGCCTCTCACCCGCCGGATGGCGCGTCGGCCCCCGACATCCGGGAGCTGACGGTCAGCCGACCGGCTCGGAGACGACGCGGCGGCTCCCGCCTTCAACCCGCTGATCGGCGCGTTGCTGCGGGCGACTTGCTGATGTTGTGCCACGACCTAGCCTGCCACCCCTGACCTGCTGAAGGAGCGGCTCAGGGACGGGTCGTCCCCCGTCGATCGACTCGGAGCCCTCGTCGGGATCGCTCTGCGCCACGACCCGGCCGCGGGCGGCGAACCGCCGTTTCACCCCGGCGGGCGCGGGTACCCGCCGTAATCCGTTCGAAAGGGGTCCGAGGTGAGCTACACCGAGTTCATCCAGTCCGTGGCAGCACGACCGAACGTTCCGCCGGGGCAGGCGGAACCCATCACCCGCGCCACGCTCGAGACATTGGCAGAACGGATCACTGGCGGCCAGGCGAGGGACCTCGCCTCCCAACTCCCTCAGGAACTACGAGGGCTGGTGGCCAGACCCACCGAAGATCCGGAACGATTCGGACTGGCCGAATTCCTCGAACGTGTGCAGTCACGAGCCGGGGTGGATCGCCAGGTGGCCACCGACGGAGCACGGGCCGTGCTGGACACCCTTCGTGAGTCGGTCAGAGCGAAGGAGTACGGGGACGCTGTCGACCAACTGCCGCAGGAGTTCTGGCAGTTGACCGGGCCGAGGGCGGATCGACTCCAGACGCGCCGGGTTGGCACCTAGTGCGGTGTCCACTAGCGGCTGCTGGAGCTGACGGCGCGCCGATCACCGCAGCGCAGAAACCGTGCTGAGCCTAATCACCTTCCACGCGAATGGCGGCGGCCTGGACCTGTTGCGCCCACCGCCGAACGGTCGGTGACGCTACAACATCTCCAGCGGTTGCGGGCCCGCCGGCGGCGGGAACGCCCTGTCGAGTGCTGCCATATCCTGCTCGCTCAGTTGCAGGTCGCGTGCTTCCGCGTTCTCCCGGGTGTGTTCGGCATTGGACGACCGAGGGATGGCCGCAACCCCCTCCTGCCGCAACAGCCAGGCCAGCGCGACCTGAGCGGGCGTGACCCCGTGCCGGGCGGCGGTCTCCGCGACCTGGGGGTGGCCGAGCAGCCGGCCCTGCTCGATCGGCGAGTACGCCATCACCGGGATTCGGTGCTCGCGTAGCCACGGCAGCAGGTCGTACTCGGGACCGCGGCGGGTGAGGTTGTACAGGATCTGGTTGGTCGCGCAGGCGCTGCCGCCCGCCTCGAGTAGCTCCGTCATGTCGGAAAGATCGAAGTTACTCACCCCCCACTGCCCGATGTCACCGGCATCGACGAGTTCGGCGAACGCCTCGATCGTCTCCGCGAGTGGATTCGAGCCACGCCAGTGCAGCAGATAGAGGTCGATGTGGTCGACGCCGAGTCGTTGCAGGCTGCGGCGGCAGGCCTGCACGGTACCCCGTCGGCTGGCGTTGGACGGCAGCACCTTGTCGACCAGGAAGACGTCGGGGCGTCGTCCGAGGATCGCCTCGCCGACGAGTTCCTCGGAGGCGCCGTCGCCGTACATCTCCGCAGTGTCGATCAAGGTCATACCCCGGTCCAGGCCAGCGTGCAGGGCGGCTATCTCATCTCGTCGCCTCGCGGGGCGCTCGCCCAGGTACCACGTGCCCTGGCCGAGCGCGGGCATGCTCTGGCCGGACGGCAGTTCGATTGAGGCGGCAGGGAGGGTCATGTCGGCCTTTCCGGGGCCTCGGCGCCAGTGGTTGAGTGCGTTACCCGCTGCCACAGGAACCAGTCTCGTAGGGCGACCTTCCTCCGCGCAGACCCTGCCTGATCGATCCGTCCACCCTTGAGCGGCGTTCGGTGACTGTTTCCCGGTTCTAACACCGGGAAGGCGACCGCGAGCGAACGATGCGCCGCCGACGGGGCGGCGCCGCGAAGGAGAGGCCGCCACAATGGCGCAGAGCCAGCAGCCACTTTCCGGCAAGCGAGTCGCTTGCCTCGCCGCCTCCGGGGTGGAGGACGTGGAGTACACCCAGTCCCGAGCCGCTGCGGAGCAGGCGGGCGCCGAGGTCCATCTGATCTCATTGAACTCCGGCGAGATCCAGTCGATGAACCAGGACATCAACCCGGCCAACCGCTATCGGGTGGACCGCACCGTGAACGAGGCCAATGCGGCCGACTACGACGCCCTGCTGCTGCCGGGCGGGACGGTCAACCCCGACCGGCTCCGGATGAACCCACAGGCGATGGACTTCGTCCGGGCGTTCTTTCAGCAGCAGAAGCCGGTGGCGGCGATCTGCCACGGCCCCTGGTCGTTGGTCGAGACCGGCATGGTCAGCGGCCGGACCGTCACCTCGTTCCCCAGTCTGCGCACCGACATCCGCAACGCGGGCGGGACCTGGGTGGACCAACAGGTACAGGTCGACAACGGCCTGGTGACCAGCCGCAGCCCCAGTGACCTTCCGGCCTTCTGCGCCAAGATGGTCGAGGAGTTTGCCCAGGGCGAGAAGGTCCGCCGGATGGCGACGGCCTGACGCGGTGGGGGCTGCGGGTCCGGAGGATCAGGCCGGGCCTGAGCCCCACAGCGTCGGCATCCCAACCCCCCACGGCAGAAACCCCACCGCTCTTGCTGAGCAGCGGGACAGGGATCTTCTCCATTCCGCGGCCGATGCGCGGATTGAGGCGGTTTCCGAAGGGTATGCGCACCTGTACGGGTCGCGTCCCGGACCGTCATGAACCGGAATGGCTCGGCCGGGTGCGACCGGATACGGAGGCTACCCGTGACTCAACTGGCAACCCGGAAGGCCGCGCAGGCCAGGCAGGACGAGGTGCAGTGGCGGGGGCGCGGGCTCGGCTGGATGAGTCTCGGTCTGGGCGTGGCACAGCTGGCGGCACCGGACACGGTGCGCCGGATCAGTGGGGTGGACGACTCCCCGACCTCCAGGGCGGTGGTGCCGCTTGTCGGGGCGCGGGAGTTGGTCCATGCGGCCGGGCTCCTGACGAGCCGGCGAAAGAGCATCTGGGCGTGGACCCGGGTCCTGGGCGACGCGATGGACCTGGCCTCTCTCGGAGTGGCCATCGCTCACCGTGGCGGACGCCGCCGGCGTCGCCTCGTCGGTGTCACTGGCGCCATCGTCGGGATCACCGTGGTGGACCTGCTGACGGCCGTGCAGGCCACCCGCGCGAAGAGGATCGGTTCAGCGCCGGCGGTACGGGGTTTACGCGGAGGAGGAACCATGGAGCTGACAGCCACCACAACCATCCGCAAACCCCCAGCGACGGTCTACGCGTTCTGGCGTGCGCTGGACAACCTCCCCACGTTCATGGCCCACCTTCAGGAGGTCCGTGCCACCGGCGACCGTACGAGCCACTGGTCCGCCAGCGCGCCCTTCGGCAAGAACGTCGAGTGGGACGCGGAAATCATCGACGAGACGCCCGGGGAGAAGATCGCGTGGCGGTCTACCGGGACCGCCGACGTGCCGAACGCCGGCATGGTCCGGTTCATGCCTGGCCCGGATGGCGTCAGCACCGAGGTGCACGTCGTCATGTCGTACGACGTCCCGGGCGGTGCGGTCGGCAAGGCGGTCGCCAAGTATTTCGGTGAGGAACCGCACCAGCAGCTCGACGACGATCTGCGCCGACTCAAGCAGGTGATGGAGACCGGGCAGGTGGTCCGGTCCGAGGGCGCCCCATGGGGCAAGCGGGCCCGCAAGGAGTTCCCGCAGCATCCGGCGCATCCGCTGTCGGATTCCGAGTTCGCGAAGGGAGCGGAGGCGTGAGGGCGAACACCTGGGCGGGCCGCAACAAGGTCAAGGTCCGTGACGTACCGGACCCGAAGATCCTCAACGATCGCGATGCCATCGTACGGATCACCTCCACCGCGATCTGCGGCTCGGACCTGCACCTACTCGACGGGTATGTGCCCACGATGCAGAACGGCGACGTCATGGGCCACGAGTTCATGGGCGAGGTGGTGGAGGTCGGCCGGGGCGTCGACCCAGGTCGGCTGCGCGTCGGTGACCGGGTCGTCGTGCCGTTCCCGATCGCCTGCGGCGCGTGCGGCGCCTGCGCCGCCGAGCTGTACTCCTGCTGCGAGAACTCCAACCCCAACGCCGGGATCGCGGAGAAGATGTTCGGCCACCCGGTCGCCGGAATCTTCGGCTACTCGCATCTGACCGGCGGCTTCGCCGGCGGTCAGGCGCAGTACGCGAGGGTGCCGTTCGCCGATGTCGGCCCCCTGAAGATCGAGTCCGACCTCACCGATGAGCAGGTGCTGTTCCTCTCCGACATCCTGCCCACCGGCTACATGGGCGCGGAGATGTGCGACATCCAGCCCACCGACGTGGTGGCGGTGTGGGGCGCCGGCCCGGTCGGGCAGTTCGCGATGGACAGCGCCCGGGTGCTCGGCGCCGCGAAGGTCATCGCCATCGACAAAGAGCCGTACCGGCTGCAGATGGCCGAACGGGCGGGCCACACACCGGTGAACTTCGAGGAGGTGGATGTGCGGTCCCGACTGCTGGAACTGACCGGTGGCCGGGGACCGGACAAGTGCATCGACGCGGTCGGCATGGAGGCCACCCACGGTGCGGCGCACCTGCACGCCTACGACCGGGTCAAGCAGGCAGTCCGCTCGGAAACCGAGCGCCCGCACGCGCTGCGGCAGGCGATCCTGTCCTGCCGCAGCGGCGGCATCGTGTCGGTGATCGGCGTGTACGGCGGCTTTCTCGACAAGTTCCCGGCCGGGGCGTGGATGAACCGGGCGCTGACCCTGCGTACCGGCCAGTGCCACGTGCAGCGCTACATGAACCCGCTGCTGCAGCGCATCGAACGCGGGGAGATCGACCCGACCCGGGTCATCACCCACACCCTGCCGCTCGACCAGGCAGAGCGCGGCTTCGAGATCTTCAAGAACAAGCAGGACAACTGCGAGAAGGTCGTGCTCAAACCCTGACCACCACCCGCATCCGGCCACCACGCATCCCCGGTGGCCGGATGCGGCGTATCTGCGCGCAGCCGCTGGTCCGCACGCGTCGCCCAGCATCCGCCACTGCGCGGTCCGACGACACGGACGGGTATCGACCACAGGCCACGCCTGATGCAACCCTGCTCAACCTCGCCGGTGGCCGAGCTCAACCGGGCCGTCGCCGTGGGCCATGGCTCCGGGTCCACGCAGGGCCTGGCGATCGTGGACGAGTTGATGGCCTCGGACCGGCTGGCCGAGTGCCCACCTGGTCCCGGCCGTACGCGGTGAGCCGCTGACCCGCCTCGTCCGGCAAGCCGAGGCGCGCGCCGAGCGGGAGTTGGCGGCCCGGCTCTGCGCTGACCTGCGCGAACGCTCAGTGCTGCGCGGCAGAGACGGCTGCGCTGAGCTGACATCGGCCAGGCCACGGCGGCAGAACCCTGGCGCCAGAACCGCCGCGCCGCCGTACACGACGCCTGTTCGTGCCGATGCTCGCCCGCTCGGGCGGTATCCGTCGGTTGATCAACGCCTGCGCCGTACTGCCAGGTAGCTACCGCCGTGGCCATGCCGGATTCACATCCGATTCACCAGGTCGATCGCTTCGGCTGGCTAGCGTCTCCCGGGCATGACCTTGATCGAACCGGTCGGGTCGTCGCGTAGCGGTAGGTCCGCCGGCGGCAGGTCGATGGGTTCGCGTGAAATGGGGACCAGATGGAACTAGACCGCAGACAGTTCATCGCCGTGAGCGGCGCGGTCGCCGCTGCCGGACTGTTGCCTGGGGCTACGGCATGGGCGGACACCGGCGAGGAGCGTAAGCCCGGTGCGCACGACGAGCCGAAGGGCACGTGGCTGCCGGGTGACACCCACGTCCACGACGACCACTCGTCGGACGGGAGCGCCCCGCGCCAACTGTCGAGTCAGCGTGATCCGGGGAACCTGCCGGTCAGTGACCAAATCAGCTACGCGGAGTCGGTGGGCCTGGCCTTCATGCCGCTGACCGACCACCGCACCTTCGACCAGCACTGGGATCCGCTCTGGAAGTCCGACCGGCTGATTCTGCTCAACGGCGAGGAGGCGAACGGATCACCACATGCCATCGTGCTGGGCGCGGTGGACACCGTGGTGGACGGTGCCAACCCGCCCGGCTCGGCGCCGTTCCGTCATGTGCAGCAGTCGATCTGGGACGCGCATGCCCAGGACGCGGTCTGGTCGGTCGCCCACCCGGACGACGGCGAGTACACCCCGGCCGGTGGTCCGAACGAGAACGCGAGCGCACAGGGGATCGACACCGTCGAGGTCTGGAACGTCAGCAGCAACCCGGAAGTCGAGATCGAGTACGCCGAGAACCGCTGGAACCACGGGTTCCGCTTCGGTGCGGTAGCGGCGAGCGACAGCCACTTCAAGGAGCTGCGGCCGACCAACGCCCCCGGCCGACCGACCACCTGGGTCTTTGCCGCGGAACGCTCCGTGCGAGCGATCCTCGACGCGTTGAAGGCGGGCCGGACAACGGTGTCGCTGAGTCCGGACGGACCCTTCGTCACCATCGAGGCTGACGTCAACGGCGACGGCCGGTTCGAGGCCATCGGCGGCGACGAGGTGATCGTCGCCGACCGCAAGCTGTCGAAGCACGCCGCGCTTCGGGTTCGGGCCAGGTCCGCCGTCGGCATGCGGGTACTCGTCTACGCCGCACCGGGTCGCTCGGCCGGTCCCCTCGCGACCTTCGTACCCACCAAGGATGACCAGACGTACCTGCTGCCGCTCACGCTGACCGGGGATCACAGCTGGTACCGGGTGGAGGTGCGCGGGCCGGGGGAGGTCTCCGGCCGCGACGTCGACCCGAACCTGCCCGACCAGTTGCGCGGTGCCACGTCGCCGGTGTTCGTATCGGTCAAGCGGGGAGCCGAGCCGGCGCCCGAGATCGCACTGCCGCAGCCTGCCAACGGTGACGACCGGGCCGAGCTGGTGCTGGGTGAGCAGGGCGAGTTCACCGGCTTCGCCGACGTCGCGGTGGCCGGCCAGGTCACCCACGTGGTCGCCCAGGCCCACCGGGACCACCGTACGACGGTGGTGTACCGCCGGCTGGACGGGCACGGCAACAAGCACGCCGGCAAGGACATCGTTCTCTCCGGCGATTCCGGCACGGCGCGGGCACCCCGGGTCGCGGCCTCCGGCGAGGACGTCTGGGTGGTGTGGCAGGACTCCCGTGGCCACGAGCAGCCCCACCGGCCGGAGATCTACCTGCGCCACAGCCGCGACGGCGGTAAGAGCTTCGAGTCCGCGGTGAAGCTCAGCAACGGCCAGGGCCGTGCCGAGCAGCCCGCGCTCACCCTGCTCGACGGCCGGCACCCCGTGGTGGCCTGGGCGCAGAACGGCAGTGGCGCGTTCGACGTCCACGTTCAGGTCGTCGGGGTCGACCCGACCCCGGTCAACATCTCCGCCGTCGGCAAGGTCATCGTTCCCGGTACGCCGGACGACGCCCGCTCGCCGATCCACCCGGCCTCGCTGTTCCCGTCGGTGGCGGTCACCGAGCACGGCGGCATCGTCGTCACCTGGCAGGACAACCGGTTCGATCCGGACGCGGGCTGGACCGGCCACACCCCGCCACCCGGCCAGGCCGCCAGCGGTGGAACCAACCCCGACAACTGGGAGATCGTGGCGGCGGTCCGGAGCAGCCGGTCGCAAGGCTGGGGTACGCCGGTGCGGGTCAGCGCCAACGACAATGCGGCCGACCGTCACCCGAGCGTCGCGGTGGGCCGTGACGGCACCCTGGTTGTCATCTGGGAAACCAAGGCACTCTCGGCCTCCGGGGCCAACCTCTCACTGCGGGCGAGCCGGTCGACCGACGGCACGACGTGGTCGGCCGCCGAAGCGGTCGGCCTCGACGCGAACGCCATGAGCCAGCGTCCCCGGCTGGGCGTCGACCCGGACGGCTCCGTCCGCGCGGTCTGGTACGACTCCCGCTCCGCCGACTGGCGCTGGAAGGTCTTCACGTCCCGCCTGACCGCAACGGGCTGGACGCCGGCGGTCCAGGTGAGCACGCGGGGCAACGGCACCTGGCCGGCGGTGGACAACGGAACCGTGGTCTTCACCAGTGACCGAGAGGCGCAGCGCAGCCAGCGCGACGGCACGCAGGGGATCTACCTGTTCGCGTGACGGCAGTCCTCGACTGATCGCATCCGCCCCATCCACGCTGTGCACCACAGCGTGGATGGGGCCTGCCGAATCTGGCAGAAGCTGCATCGCAACGGTCAGGGCCGCCGACGAAGCTGGGCCAGCATCGCCGGTCGACGATCTTCTCGTCCTCGTCGAGCAGGAGCACCCGGTCCTCGTCGGCGAATGGCAGGAACAGGATGGGATGGGCCGTGCCAACGAACGAGGCTGGCACCACGCACAGGTAGCCGCCCGGCTCGACGTGGATCTCCGGGTCGGTCGCGTTCGTAGCCGGCGAGGGCCGAGTGTGCGTTCCTGGCGCAGCGGGCAGACCCGTGCCTCCAGCTCTGCGGATGTCTTGTGGAGCTGGCGGTGAGCCCGGCCGGACCCGGGCGGTCAGACCGGTATCGCCCCTCGGCCCGCCACCGCTGCAGCCACTTGTACCCGGTAGCGCGGAAGCGGCCCGAGTTTCTTCACGACGTGGGCCACCAGACGACCTGGTCAACGACACGCGTGATGAGCAGCCGCCGGCCGTGGATGCTCAGCCGGGCGTTACGGTGGGCCATGAGAGCTTCGGTTTCGTGTGGGCGTCAGCACCTCACACCCCGCCGGAGGTCTCGCCCGTCAGCACCGCCCATCGGTCGGGAGGCGCGCGGCGCCGGCAACACACCGGACGGATGTCGGCCGCGGTCCTACCGCTCGGCGTCTCCGCTGCCCACCCTGCGCGCCCGCCGCCTCAGGACGACGTCGAGGGCCCCTGAGCGGAACCCCACGGCGACCCGGGCGACGAGGCGAGACCGGTTCTGACCGACGTACACGAGAAGCAGCACGACGAGCAGGACCGATCCGGCGACCCAGATCGACCAGTCGGTGACCGATTCCAGGCGCGGGAAGGTCACGATCAGGCAGGCCAGCCCGGACAACGGGAAGACCAGTTGCAACCCGAGTTCGTAGAGCAGCGACCGGCCGGCCTTGTGGCGCGCGTAGTGCTCCCCCCACGTGAACATCCGCTCATCGCCGGCGCACTCGGCGGCGGCCGGTTTGAGAACCTCGAGAACGTACCTGTTCGCCGCCTCCCGGTCCCTCCGGCGCCGCAGGATGGTCACCCCGGAGACCGCGGACAGCACGGGAAGCGCGAGGAGCAGCCGCGGGTCGGCGCCGTTCGCCACGACCAGCCCCAGGAGCACCGCGACCACGGTCATGTACGCGCCGACCAGGGCGTGCGATGCCGCCGCTTTCTGGGCGACGAGGGCGTGGATCGCGTTGTACTCCGCGATCAGGAGATTCGTGCGGGCGTCCGTGCGCGGGATCAGTTCGACATGCGCGAAACCCCGCGGGGCGCCCGACGGCCTGACCAGTTCCTCCCACGCCATGACTGGATTGTGTCCATCGACCGCAACCACTCCCGGTGACTGCGCTGAACGGACGCGGCCGACGTGACAGGTGGTCGCGTCGGCCGCGTACGACAGGACGCTCGGCGCCTACAGCCGGCACATGCCACGGGCGACACCGCCCACACCTGTCCGTGCCGGCCCTCGACGACTACCGCACGTACTTGTCCGAGACGCAGCTGAAGATCGGCGCCGGCGCGATCATGTTCGAGACGCAGCGGTGCGGCTGCTGCTCACCTCCGCCTCGGCCGGCGGGAGCAGTCGCCGTCGTGGTCGGGCCAGAGCAGGCAGCGCTGACCGTCGGACACGAGCCGGTCGCAGAAAACCCAGTGGCGTACGTTCTGGTCGTCCTCCGCCGACACCGTGGTCCCGCCGGGTTCGATCTGCTGTAGGACGTGCGCCCAGTGAGCCAGCACCCGGGCGAGGCGCTGCGCGGCGAGGAGGTCATGCGCGGCGGCGGGCAGGTGAATCACCCAGCGGCCGGTCACCGGCCATACCCCCGCTCGTTGCGGACGCGTGCCTGCTCGGACTGCCAGCGGCGCAGCGCGTCCTTCACCCGCTCGGTCTCCCGCCGGCTGCGCGCCAACGCGTCGTAAACGGCGGCAAGGTCACCGGCAACCCGGTCGAGGAACTCCCCCACCTCCTGCGGGTCGAGCCCACGCCGCCCGACCGGCGTCGACCCGAACCGTCGCTCGCGCACCTGCCACGGCCGAAGCGGATGATAGGCCGCCGACCGATAGCAGGTCGGCCCTACAACCGACCGCCGACCACGCCGAAACAAGGCGCGCATGACAGCACCTGCCTCTCAACCGTTGAGTTTGACCTGTGGAAGGGGTGGGCCACCAGCCCACCCCGCACTGGCGGACCCACCCCGGCACCCGCCACCGCAGCCAATCCGCAGTACGCCAGCAGGGCCAGCTGAGCAGCCCGAGAGGATCGACATGCATCTCATCGATCCGGGCCCCATTCATCGTGCAGCGGTCCTAGCCTTTTGCGCAACTCCCGATTTGGGAGTGTGCCGTTGCGATGTTCGTCCGGTTCCGGAACACTGACCCTCATGACTGGGAGCCCCACCGTCCGTCGTCGGCGCTTGGCCGCCGCGCTGCGCCGTCTCCGCGAGCAGACCGGCATGACCGCCGATCAGGCCGCCAAAGAAGTCGGCATCTCGAAGTCGGCGATCAGCCGTATCGAGAACGCTCAGGTCTCGGTGATGCCGCCGGTCGCCCGCGGCCTCCTTGAGCTCTACGGCGTCGAGGGCGAGGAGGTCGACGCGCTCGTCCAAGTGGCACGGGACGCCCGCAAGCGCGGCTGGTGGCAGGCGTATGACGACGTACTCCCCGACTGGTTCGAGGTGTACGTCGGCCTGGAGGCGGAGGCGTCAGAGATCCGCGCCTTCGAACCGCAACTGGTCCCCGGCCTACTGCAGACCGCCGATTATGCCCGCGCCATCATCCGCGCCGAGCATCCGGACGCACTGACTGACGAGGTGGAGCGCCGGGTCGAGTTGAGAATGCGCCGCCAAACCAACCCAGTACCGCCCAAGCTCTGGGTGGTTCTGGACGAGGCCGCACTACGTCGCCCGGTCGGTGGCGCAGACAACTTCAGGGCTCAACTGCAGCGGCTGGTGGAGGCGGCAGAGCAGCCTGGTCACACCATCCAGATCCTGACCTTCGACGCAGGCGAATACGGCTCGATGGGCAGTGCGTTCAGCCTGATGACCTTCCCGGAGCCAGCTGACCCAGGGGTTGTCTACGTCGAAACCCGCGCGGGTAGCCTCTATCTCGAAGGCCAACAGGTCAGGGAGTACAGCCGAGTCTTCGAGCACCTGGTCGCCACGGCAGCCAGTGCTCGTGAATCGCGCACCCTGATCCAGCGTGCGATCGACGAACTATGAGAGGACGGCGCGGGTGGACGAGGTTGACACGGCCCGCGTGAACTGGCGCAAGAGCACCCGCAGCAACGGCTCCGGGAACTGCGTGGAAGTCGCCGACGACCTGGCCGGCAAGGTCGGGCTACGGGACAGCAAGGACCCCGCCAGCCCGGTACTGACCTTCGCTCCGGCAGCGTGGGCGACGTTCGTCGAAGCCGCCAGGACGGGAACCCTCGGCCGCTGACGGCTGACGGCTGCCGGCGACGCCGGGTCGCCAATGCCACGGCGATTGCCGTGAGAATCGGATCATGGATCAGCGGTTCCCCGGTCCGTACCGTCGTCGTTGCGTCCGATGTCTGCCGTCGCCGGTCATCCGATGTCCCAGGAGGCCAGGTGCACGCCGCAGCGCAGGCACCGGAACAGGTACGCCGTCGGCTCACCGCCGGCATCGACCCGCCGCAGCATCGCGCCGACCTGATCTGCCGGCCACCCGAGCCGGTACAGATCGCCCCGGATCATCTCCAACGCATCAGGGTGGGCGCGTAGCCCCTCGTATCCGGCCGGGCCGAAAAACGCGGCACCGTCGCCGCAGTGATACAGCCAGCTCGGCTGCTGCCACGAGACGTACCCCGGCGTGCGTTGCGTGACCTCCTCGACGGCGAACGGAACGCCCGGGGGCACCTGCGCATCGTTTGGCGTGCCGATCGGGAGGACGATCCACAGGTCCGCCACTTGCTCTACGCTGCCAGCGCATGATCCCCGCTGCCAGGCGAGGGCCACCCGGCGCTACGCGCCCGGGAACCAGCCGGGGCCATCGGTAGCCACAGCGAACCCATCATCAACGGTCCCTGTCGGCGGGGCCATAAACGCCCGTTCGCCGGCACGGGCCGGGAGGGGGCGTCGTCGCCCCCTCCCGGAAAATCCGCAGTGCTACTTTCCGGACTCGTAGAGCGCCGTCACGTCGGCGGCGCTCAGAGCGCGGTCGTAGACGTGCACCTGGTCGATCGTGCCATCGAAGTAGTCGACGGGGTTGCCGCCGAACTTGCCGCGGCCGATGACCAGGGGCCCGGTGGAACCGTCGCCGAGGCAGGCGCTCGCCTGCCCGGCGAGTTGCCCGTCGACATAGAGGCGCAGCTGGCCCGTCGCCGCGTCCCGGACACCGACGAGGTGGTACCACTGCCCGGCGACCGGGGTCGTCGGCGCGAGGGCCCGTACCCCGGCGAAGCTCATCGCGAACCGTCGGTCAGCGCCGGAGTACTGCAGGTAGAAGGCGCTGTTCGAGGCGCCGTCCTGGCTCACCACCGTCTGGAAGGCGCCAGCCGCACTGTCGAGACGCACCCAGGCCGAGGCCGAGTAGCTGGCGGTGGTGTCGAGGATGGTCCTGCCGGTGTCGACGTACTGGTTGCTGCCGTTGAACAGCAGGCCCGAACCTGTCTTGCCGGCCGTCCAGGTGGGCCCGGCGACCAGCCGGCCGTCATTGTTGCCCGCCTCGTCGTTGGCCGTATCGCCGGCATTCTCGTCCAGCGGCCAGTAGCCGACTCCGGTGAGGCCGGGCGTGCCGGGCGGCGGCGGAGGAACGTTCGCGCCGGTACCGTCGGCCGAGCGGATGACCGCCTCGTTCACCGCGCGCACCTGGTCGAAGTCCATCTTCTCGACACGGCGGTCGTACGTGAAGAAGCCGTTGACCTCGTGCTCGACGTCGGTGATCTGGGTGTAGACGCCGGCCGAGACCCCGCAGGTGTTCGCAATGCGCAGCAGGTCGCGTTGGTTCTCCACGTACCGTCGGGTCAGCGTTTCGGAGTCCGGCGCCATCCAGTACGCGCCGCCCTCGCCGAACCACATGTGACCGTCAACCTCGAGGCCCATTCCGCCGTGCTCTCCATCGACGGCCACCCGGTCGGCGGTGGGCAGTGGCGACGCCGGACCGAGGTACTGGTGGTGGTCGATGATATCCCCGCGTCCGGAGTCACCGAGAGAGTCGCAGCAGTTCACTCCGCTGTGCGCGTTGACGAGCCGGGTCGGGTCCTGCTGCTTAACCGAGTCGGCGATGCGGCCGGTGGCTCCCCGGTCCCACTCACCCCAGCCCTCGTTGAACGGCACCCACACCACGATCGACGGATGCGCGGCGTGTTCCCGGATCATCTCGCCGAGCTCGGATTCCCACTGCCGCTGCCACTCGACCGTCGGGCGGCCGGGCTTCGTCGCGGGCATGTCCTGCCACACCATCAGCCCCAGCCGGTCCGCCCAGTAGTACCAGCGGCCGGGCTCAACCTTGATGTGCTTGCGGACGGTGTTGAAGCCGAGCACCTTGTGCTGCTCTAGGTCGAAGCGCAACGCCTCGTCCGTCGGTGCGGTGTTCAGCCCGTCGGGCCAGAAGCCCTGGTCGAGGGTGGACATGTGGAACAGGATCTTGCCGTTCAACGTCATGCGAAGCTTGCCGTCGGCGCCCTTCGCCTTGCCGATCTCGCGCATCCCGAAGTAGGAGCCGACCTCGTCGACGCGCTTGCGGCCGTCGAACAGGCGTACCCGGAGGTCGTAGAGGAAAGGCGAGTCGGGTGACCACAGCTTGGGCTTGACGATGGGTATCGTCAGGTCGGTCCCCGCCGGACCGGCGACGCGGGCGACGGCCTTGCGTCCGTCGTACGCCACGGCCTCGACGGTGAGGCCCTCGGCCCCGGAGGTGGGGTTCGCGCGCAACCGCAGGGACTTGTCACCCAGGTCGGGCGTCAGGTTCAGTGAGTCGATGGCACCCGTGGCCGATATGGGCTCCATCCAGACCGTCTGCCAGATGCCGGAACTGCCCTGGTAGAAGATGCCCCGGTCGCCGACCCGGCGCTGTTTGCCGATTGGCTGGAACGTCGCGTCGGTCAGGTCCTCGGCCCAGACGATCAGCTCCTGCTGCCCGCCGGGCCGCAGTGCGTCGGTGACATCGGCGTCGAAGCCGTCGTAGCCGCCCCGGTGCGTCGCCACCTGGTGGCCGTTGACCCACACCTTCGAGTCGTAGTCGACCGCGCCGAAGTGCAACACCAGGCGCTGACCCCGGCCGACCTGCCACCGCTCGGGCACGGTGAAGGTCCGGCGGTACCACATCCGGTCCTCGTGCCGTTGGATGCCGGAGAGGGCCGACTCGATGGGGTAGGGCACCAACACCCGCTCGGCCAGCTCCCGGCCGACCGGCGGGGCCTCGCCGGCGGCCGCACCGGCGAACTCCCACACGCCGTTGAGGTTCTGCCAGCGGGACCGGGTCAGCTGCGGCCGGGGATATTCGGGCAGCGCGTTGGCGGGTGAGACGTCATCCGTCCACGGTGTGGAGAGTGGCGGTGTTCCCTTCGTCCAACCGGTGTCGGCGGCGTCGGGTTGGGGCGCGGCGGTCACGGCGGTCGGCGCTGTGGTCACGACCAGGACGGCCGCGGTGGCGAAGGCGAGGAATGTCCAACGTCGGCTGGAGGCGCGTCGGGTCATGCGGTCGGCCCTTCGGAAGTGCGGACGGGGGGTGGCGGCTGTCAGTGGTGCGCTCCGAGGGTGGGCGGCCGGGTCACTGGTCGATGCTCCCGGGGCGGGACGTGCCCGCGGCCAGATCCCACCACGCACAGGTCACGGCCGATCACAAGACAACGTTGTTCCGGAAGCGATGTCAATAGATATCGACAAGACTGAGCTGATTCGGCCACCACCGAACACGCTCGAACAGCGGGCATCCCTGGTACTGGCGGGCCGTGGCGGAGACTCGGCCGTTGGGCCCGGTGGACGGTCCTACCGATAGTCGGCGAAAGTTCGACGTTCCATGCCATCAACGGTGATGGCGCCGCCCTGGGAGAGGATCCATTGCGGTCGGGTGTGGCCGAAGGGGATGCCGACGCAGACGACTGCCTCCGGGTTGTAGCGGCCGATGACCTGGTGCTCTTCGGGGGTGCGGACAACGACGGCGGCGGTCCCTTCGACGAGGACGGCGTCGGCGACCTCGACCTGCACCGCAACTACCCGCACAACTGGCCCGTCATGCCGGAGGACGACGCCACCGACCGGAACCTGACCCAGGGCGGCCCCGGCGCGAGTACCCGTTGTCCGAGCCAGAGACCCGACACGTCTACACCTGGCTGATGTCGCACACCAACATCGGCGCCGTCAACAGCACGGACACCCGGGCGCCCAGGCATCTGCGCAGCCCTCGACCTGCGATCCCGTCAAGTGCATGCACTCGACCGACCGCAAGCTCTACGAGCACTTCGAGAAGGCGGGGGTCTCGTTCACCGGCTATCGGCATGATGCGGCCACCGCGCATCACTCTCCTTCACTGGGACTTTGCCGTCTCGAAGGGTCGCGCGGTGGCCGCCTCTCATATACGCAACAAGCCCATCACGGGCAAATCGTACGCGACGTCCGTGGACGCAACCCACGGCCCGGCGCACAGCAGTTATGTGAATCGATATGGACGGTCGCTCAAACCGCTTCTGGTGGACAGATTTTGCCCTCTTGACGAGGGACTTCTGTCGCAGTCTAATTTGGTGACCATACAGGGAGGCCCACTTGTGGGAGCGTTCCAGTTCGCCGTCCTGACGTGGCCGGGGTTCCTTCTGGTCGCGGCTGCCGCCGCAAAGGTGCGCGCACCGCGTCGGTTCGCAATGGCCATTGCCGGTTGCCGGCTTGCGCCGTCTGCATTGCCACTCGCATGGAGCGTTTCCGGCGTCGAAGTCACCGTCGGCACCGGCCTCGTCAGCAGTTGGCATCCGACATTCATGCTTCCGCTCGCGCCGCAGTCGGGACCCCGATCAAGGCCGTCGACATCCGCCGCCTGGTAGCGGCGAAACGGCACATCATTTGTCTCGACCAGCGGGTGTAGAAAATGGCGCTGGGACGCAGCAGGCCGCTCTGGTCCGCCAGAGGTATCGACCCATCGGAAGGAGTCGGAGATGAGCATGAGGTTCGTGAATCGGCGGCAGTTTCTGCGTCGGCTGGGAGGTGTCCTCGCCGCCGGAGGAGGCATCGCCTTGTTTCCGGCCGGGTTCGCCTCGGCATCGTCCAAGAGCGGTCCGACATCGACCCCTGGCCATATCGGCGGCGGGCCGGCATACCCGGGAGACCCCGGCTTTGTCGCCACGAGGCCAGAGGAACTAGCTGCCGCTAAAGCCAGTTGGGAAACGCCGGAATATGGCTATTTTACCGGCCATAATCCTTCCAACCCTGGGACCGCAGTCGATTCCCCATGGCAGCTCGTCGCAGTAAACGCGTCCACCGCCTACGCCCTGGGGTACCGCGGGCAGGGCGTCGCGCTGGGCATGATGGATTCGGGCTACCGGCCTACACACGAAGCATTTCAGACCGGGCTGATCGTTCCGGTGAGAGCCGAGGGTGTATACGGCACGTCCGGCTTCGGGTATCGAAACGCAGCAACCCCGGCGAACCCGTTCACTGCGGGCCAGCCGTTCACTGTGGCCGGCGATCAGGCGAGAACCAGTGACTTCGCGCATGGAACCGGCATGCTTGGGGTTACCTCCGGCATCCGCGATGTCAAAGACCAGCACGGCATCGCCTTTGGCTCGACGATGTATGTCGCCATGACCGGCGGCTCCGATACCCAGTCCCACGGCCCCTTCCACGATTACGTGTACTGGCACACCGCCAACAAGGCCCTGGTCGACGCAGGCGCCCAGGTCATCAACAGCAGCTGGGGCTCTTATGTCCAGACTCTCGACAGGACCCGCTTTGACGGCCTAGGAAACGACCTTGGTGTCAACGGCAACCTCGTCAACGCCTACCAACTGCGTGGCAAAGACAGCGCCAGCGCCACGGCAATGGCGACCATTATACCCAACGAGTACCTGAAGGATCTGGAGTACCAGTACTTCCTCTTCAAGAAGAGCTATTCGAAGGGCGGCATCCAATACAATCCGAGTTACCCCGGACGCTCCTTCATGGATGCCATCTGGGACGTTATCAAGGACAGCGGTACGGTCAACGTAAGGTCGGCCGGCAACAACGACTGGAGCAACCCGTATTTCCGCCCTGCATACCCCTTCTTCAATCCCTCGGCGGAGAAGCAATGGGTAGCCGTCGGCGGGGTGCAACCACCCACTGCGGCCAATCCCGAATACACAAAGCAGTCCGGGTACAACGAGGCGGGGCTCGCCAAATGGTGGACCGTGTCTACCCCTTCAAACAGTGTGCGGACCACGAACAGCGGTGGTGACACCAACTATTCAAACTCGAGCGGCACGTCCCCGGCAACGCCTGTTGCGACAGCGGTGATGGGGGTTCTGCTCTCCCGCTACCCGAACATGGACGCCAAGCAGGTCCGTGAGCTGATGTTCACCACGGCGAATAACAAGATGTCCGACGGTATGAGATTCCTCGGCACCGGGCAAACCTCCCCCTCCGGAGCATCCATCGCCTGGACCGCTCCCGACGGTCTTCCGGACGAACGCTGGGGCTGGGGGATTCCCGATCTGGCCAAAGGCATGTACGGTCCCGGCCAGTTCCTGAGCCCCATGACCTACAACATGGATAAAGCGCCCCTGGACGTCTGGTCGAACGACATCAGCCAAACCGCGATCAAGGAAAGGGAAAGGGAAGATCTGGAGTGGCTGGCGGGCTACAAGGAGCACGGCATTGCCTACGCCGGTGAATTCGGCCCCAACGTACTGAACCCGGACGGCACGCTCAAGGAACAGGCCTTCATGCTTCAGGGCATCTTGGCTGATCCTTACATCCAAGCCATCACTGACGGCCATCCCGAGTTGTACGACAAGATCACCCATGAGGACGCCGTCAAGTGGCGCAAGGAATGGATGGACCAGCGCGCGGCCTACATTCAGAAAAACATCCACCAAAACCTCTACACGGCTTCTCTGACCAAGCAAGGCCCCGGGACGCTGATCATGGCGGGCGACGATACCTACGAGGGCGGAACCACGGTTGAAGGCGGTAAGCTTTCGATCACCGGCTCGCACGCAAGCTCGATCGACGTCAAGGGCGGCACGCTCGGTGGCACCGGTTTCGTGGCAGGCAGCATCGACGTCGACCGCGGTGTGCTGCAGCCCGGTCTGTCGTCCGCGGAAGCGGCGTCCGCGGCGTCCATCACCCTCACCGACGTCGCGCCCGGCAACGTCCTGAACGTCGGCGGCAACGTGACCATCAGCCGAGCGGGTCGTGTCGCCATCACCATCTGCGGCGACCACGACTACACGAGCGTGCGGGCCGCAGGTGACCTGGTGCTGGACGGCGAACTCGCCCTGGACGTTCGCGCGCGCCTCACTCCGGGCGCGGTACTGACAATCATGAGCGGCGACTCGATCCGGGGCAACTTCCATTCCCTGCCGGAGCGGCGGGTCCTCAACGCGGGCCACCACCTGTTCAGGGTGTCCTACCAGGACGCCGATGTGACGCTGACCGTCGTACGGACGCTGCCCGGGGCACGGTCCGGCGACGTCTAGCCGCACGTGGCCCGGCCAGCCAGGCTCAGGTTCGCCTGGGCCTGGCTGGCCGGAGATCGAGACCCTCGCCCACACGGGTGGGCGGCATGAGACGTACTCGGCGTCGGTCACACGATCCGTGACCGCGCTGATCAGCAGGCCAGCCGCTGCCGGCGAGGCGCTGGTCATCGGCGTTCGACAAGCAGTTCTACAAAACAGCGCAACTCCACATGGGCACCAAGGTGGACCGCACCAGGTACGTCGTGCACCTGATCGAACTGGGATGACAGCTGGGACGGCCGTCCGACATGGAATACCGCGTTTTGGTAACGATTGCCCCAAAAGGTGCGTACGGTGCCGGGCATGGGCTCTCGCACTTGGCGTAACCTGTTGGTCGCAGCTTTCGGGATGGGCGTGCTCGCCGGTGCCGGTCAGCTCGGCATCGCGTTCAGCATCGGCATCGTCCAGCTCACCGGCGTCTCCACCGGAGCCAACGTCAACCAGTGGCCCGCCCAGCTCGCCTGGGTGGGCTGGTTCGCGGCACACGCCGCCGTAGCCGGCACGGTCGTCACCGCACGCCTGGCCCGCCGGTTCGGGGTGCTGGAAAGCACCGGCAGATTGGTGGCCATCGCCGCCGCTGCCGCGCTGGGCGCCACCGTCATCGCGCCGCTCTGCGTCCGGCCGGCCCAGGCCGCCGATCGTTTCTCTGTGGACCCGACCTGGGCCCTCGGCATCTGCGTGATCGTCGGCGCGCTGGTCGGCGCGAGTGCCGCGATCGCCGTACTGCTGAAGCCGCCGCTGGGCTGGAACATGGCGGCGGTGGGCGGCGTGGTCTGGCTGCTGGCGCTCATCTCGGTCGTCCCGGCGCTCGCAACCGCCGGGCCGTTGCCCGCCGTACGGATCGGCGTGCTGGAGCAGGCCGGTCTCGACGCCGACGCGGCACACCGCCAGGCTCTCCTGATGCTGCCAGCGGTGGCCCTGCTCGTCGGCGCGGCGACCGGCGGGTTGGCCCGTTGGCGCAGGCATCCGCCTCTGGTCAACGGCGCGACCGGTGCGACCGGCGCGTTGCTGATCGCGTTCGCCTACCTGACCGCCGGTCCCGGCGGCGCCATCGACCGGTACCAGATCACGCCGTACTACGGCGCGCTGCTCGCCGTCGCCGCCGGCGTGCTCGGCTCGGCCGCCGCCACGTTGATCCGCTGGCCGATCCTGTCGCGCACCTCCGAAGAGCGGGTCGTCGAGCCGACCGACATTCTCCGTCCCTTGTCCGACCCCGCCGTGCCGCAGGCCATGACGCCAGGCACTGGCGCGGCCGACGAGCCGGAGCCCGTCGACCTGGCCGGCACGGAGAGGTTCGTCGGCGTGACGGCAGCGACGCACGCGACCGCGGCCGAACCACTTGGCTACGGTGTGCTCGCCCACTCCAGGACGCGGACCGCCGCACCGACGGTAACCGCCGCCTCGGCCGCATCTGGCGACCTCGCCATACCGGCCGACCTCGCCGCACCGGCCGACCTCGCCGCACCGGAGACATCGCAACCGGCGCCCGCGACGGCGGCCCACCTTCCCGCGAGACCCGGTGGGGACGGCTCCGGAACGGCGGGGGCCGACAACATCGAACTCGACGGGGCAACCGCCGCTCCGGGGACGCGCCGTATCTACCAGCCGCCGCAGGCCGACCGGACTCGAGTTCGGGCGGCTCAGCCAGTCGTTCCGGCCTGGCGGGTGCCGCCCACGACCGAGCCCGCTCCGCGCGCCGAGGCAACCGACCCGGCCTGCACGCAGGACAGCGCCGAACCGGCGCTCCCACCTCGGCACCGGCCACCCCTGCCCGACCTGGATCAGGCCGCGAACTGGGATGCCCTCGCGAACGCCCGGCGCGCCGGTACCCGGCCCACGGCCGACGCCGCGCAGGCCAGCCCCGCCGGGGCCGTTCCGGTCGCCGCAGTCCCCGCGCCGGCCGCCCCGGCATCCGTTGGCAAAGCGGAACGGACCAGCAAACGGGCTGGCGGCCGGCTGGGCCTGTTCCGGCGCAACAGATCCCGGGCCGACGCGGACGGCGCAGGCACCCGGCCGGACGGCGAGCCGCTGCCGAGGCAGGACGCGGAGTTCGTCGACTGGGTGAGCCGGCTGGGCAAGCCAGTGGTGGACAGCGAGCCTGCTCGGCAGGGCCCTCACGGATCACTCCACTCGACCAGCCGCCACCACGGCGACTGACCTCCACGGTCAGGCCGCCACCGCTGATCTCAGACGGACGTCAGGTTGTATTCCTCAGCCTCGGTAAGCGGCTCCCAGAACTGGACGACGTTGGCCGCGGCGGTAGGCCCAGTTCGTCGGCCCGCGCCTCATCGAGGACGACTCCGTGCGGGACGAACATTGCGTCGACGTCCCTGGTCACCCGTTTCGCGTCGTAGGCGTCGTGATGGTCATGACGAGCGTCTCAGCAGGGCTGCCCCGGCTCTGATGGCTGTCCAATCGGATTGCACACGCCGGTCCAGAGCGTGCCGCAACCAGGTGGCGCGGTCATGGTGCTCGGCACGCAACGCGGCCAGGTCCAACTCGACATCAGGCAGTACGACGTGCCGCTCTTCCAGCAGGGTGATCCGCTCGTGCATCGCCGCCATCAGGTCACGGTCAAGATCCCGCACGGCGTCGATGAGCTCCTCGGTGGTGAGGACCAGGCGGCCCCGTACCGGGTCGGCGAACGTGACATCGAGGTCCTTCTCGCAGCGTCGGTTCCACCAGTCGACCGTCACCGCGTCGGCACCGTTGATGATGGTGCGCCACCATCGGATCACCGGTGCGTTGCGCAGATAGCCCACGTCAAGAACCCGGTCGCCGTACCAGATTTCGGCGGTGAAGTCTTCCTCGTGCTCACCCCGCTCCGCCCAACTGGTGGAGTCGGCTTCGACGAACGGCACCAGGTCGGTGGGCACCGGCTCGAGTACTGCGGGCAGTAACTGCAGCAGGTCCTCCCACAGCCGAACCACATAGTAGTCGGCGTAGGGCATGCCCTCGTAGCCGTCGGTCTGCCGGCGGCGCACCGTCTGGTCGGAATAGCGCAGCAGCTCGTGACCGTTCAGTTCGATCCAATACCAGCCATCGGTCAGGCCGAACCAGTGCAGCGTGCGCCGCTCTCGGCCCCAGGGATGCACTTGGGCCAGCGGGCGCAGCTCGAACCGGAACCGGATCCGCGGGGCATTGGCAGCCTCAGCCACGCAGACCAGACATGCCCTGCTCGGGACAACGCCTCCCCCGCCTGCGCAGGCGTTGCAGCCTCGCCTCCAGTTGGCCGCCCTGGCCGTCTTCCAGCTGCTGCCGGCGTTCCAGAGCCGCCTCGACGTGGACCCCTAACGGTATGTCCGGCCACTTGCGCCACCGTCGCCGCCGCTTGACGTACAGCGTCTGCTCGACCGCTTCCGCGACATGTTCGTTCATCGAACCCGCTGCTGCGTCGAGCACCTGCCGATCGTGGTGGCGGTTGGACCGGTTCGGGTAGCGCTTGTTACGGCGGATGCTCTTGCGGGAGGCCTTGTCGTTCTCGCCGTAGTTGTTTCGCCGGTCGTGCTCGTAGCTGAGCTGCTTCTTCTCCTGCGGGGTCCGGCGGGCCCTGCGACGCTCACCCACGATCGTCACCACCCGCCGAGTCCACGGCAGATCCCGGAAAGCGTTCCGCGAACGTGCGGTACACGGGTGTGCCCGGCAGGCCGTCGCGGATGGCGAACACCACGTGGTCGAATCGGTCGACCACCCGCAGCGCATCGGCGAACGCACCGGCAACCGTAGCGGGATCGTTGCGGAACACCCCGCACCCCCACGCGCCCAGCACGATCGTCCGATGCCCGTGCGCCGCGGCGACCTCCAGCACCCGCCGGGCACGCCGGGCCAGCACCGCCGGCACATCCCCGGCGCGCTCGGGCTGGTTGCGCACGATTGCGCCGAGATTCGGTGCCGCAGCGGTCAGGAACGACGTCGTGTACGGCTGGTCGAGCAGGTTGCCCTTGTCGTCGCGGAACACCGGCACGTCCGGGGAGTAGATGACACGGTCGCTGTAGCGCAGATCCCGCTGCCCGCGGTGGAACGCGTAGAACTCCGGCGCGGCGAGCAGACACGGGTACAGCGCCGACGAACGAGCGATGCTCTCCTCCTGCGCCTGCGCCCCGCCCAGGAACCCGCCACCCGGGTTCTTCGCCGACGCGAACACCAGACACGCCGCGCCGGGCCCCAGCCGACGAGCCGCCTGCAACGTCGACTCGTACGTCACCTCGACCGTGCCGGCGCCGGGCCCCGCGGCTCCCACCGGGAGCACCTCGTCCGGCAGGTGATGACGAGTGCCGGCAACCGCGGCACGTACCGCCCCGCCGATGACGACGTCGTCACCGGCGCCGTTGCGATAGCGTCCCGCCTCGGCGATCGCCACCGTCTGCCGAGCGATCTCGCGCAGGCGGCCACTCATGCGGTGTACCCGCATGCACCAGGACCAATGGTCTGCACGGTGAGCAAGCTAGGCAGTCCCGCCCCGACCGGCAATCGATTAGTGATCCCTGGTTGCTGTCACCGTACCGCCGGGGGCTCGATATCCCGGTGTTGGCGGCGGTGGGCCGGGTAGCGGTGAGAAGTCAGGCCAGTCGTCGAACCACTGGTCGGCCAGATGCGCCGGGACTTCAGCCCGGGCGGCGAGTTTTATGAGGCGTCGAAGGCCTCCTCTCGCGCAGGCGTCGGTGATCCCGTTTCATGTCGATGCCGGTGAGCGCCTTCACCCAGCTTGCACAACCGGGGGAATCTGCTGGCCACGGCCGCGCTCTGTCACTGGGGCTTCGGTCGGCTCGCCCACCTGCGGCTGGCGACCCACGGGCCCGAACTGCTCATCCAGAGGCTGCACGGCGGTACGCCGGCCGCGGCGAGCGGCCAGCGGGACCTCCTGCTCCACCCCGATCTCGGATCGATGCGATGTAAAAGGTTCTAGACATGATGTCAAAATCGCCATACTCTGGCTGTGTCAAGAATTCTTTACAAGGGAGGCGGCCGTGACACACGAGGAGAAGCGCGCCTGGATCATGCTGGTGGTCAGCGTGGTGGGGTATTCGGTCTATGCCGCCGTCGTCCTGAACCAGGCCGACGGCGGACCGCTCACGGCCACCCCGTACGCCGGTGTTCTGCTGTGGACGGTCGGCGGGGCCATCGTCGCGAACATCGTGGCCGAAATCGGTGTGGGCGTGGTGAACCCGCGCGCTTCCCGGGTCAAGGACGTACGCGACCGGGAGATCGGACGGCTCGGCGACCACGTCGGCCAGGCGTTCGTGGTCATCGGCGCGGTGTCGGCGATGCTGATGGCGCTGGCCAGGTGGGACTGGTTCTGGATCGCCAACGTCATCTACCTGTGCTTCGTCCTGTCGGCGGCGATCGGCTCCCTGGCCAAGGTGATCGTCTACCGCAGGGGCGTCCCGCAGTGGTGAAGCCGACCCGCGTCACGAACAGCATTCGCGCGCTGCGCTTCGCGCACGACGAGATGACCCAGGCCGAGCTCGCCGACCGGATCGGTGTGACCCGGCAGACCGTCATCGCCATCGAGCAAAGCCGCTACTCACCGTCGTTGGAGATGGCGTTCAAGATCGCCCGCGTGTTCGGCGTACGGCTCGACGACGTGTTCCAGTACCCCGAGGAGACGGCACCATGAGGGCCATCGTCCAGGACAGCTACGGCCCAGCCGACGTGCTCCACCTACGCGACATCGACCAGCCGCCCGTGGGCGACAAGGACGTCCTCGTCCAGGTCCACGCCGCCGGCGTCGACCCCGGAGTCTGGATCTTCATGACCGGCCGCCCCTATCTGGCTCGGCTGGCCAGCGGGCTGCGCCGGCCCCGGGTGCCGGTGCGCGGACGGGACCTGGCCGGGGTGGTGGCCGCGGTCGGCGCCCGCGTGACCCGGTTCCGGCCCGGCGACGAGGTATATGGCACCTGTCTGCGCGGCTCGTACGCCGAGTTCGCGAGCGCGCCGGAGCGGCGACTCGCCCACAAGCCGGCCAACGTGTCGTTCGCGCAGGCCGCCGCCGCTCCGGTCTCCGGGATGACAGCGCTGCGCGCGGTCCGCGACAGCGGCGCGGTGCGCCGGGGACACCGCGTGCTGGTCATCGGCGCGTCCGGCGGCGTCGGGGCGCACGCCGTGCAGATCGCCAAGGCGTACGGGGCGACAGTCACCGCCGTCTGCACACCGGCCAGGGCCGCGTTCGTACGCGCCCTCGGCGCCGACGACATCCTCGACTACACCAGCGAGGAGATCGACCGCGACGGCCCGACCTACGACGTGGTCATCGACACCGGCGGCGACCGGCCGGTCTCCCTCCTTCGCCGCGCCCTCACCCCACACGGGACACTGGCGCTGGTCGGCGGAACATACACCAAGGGCCCGGTGCTCAGCGGCTACGACCGGCAGATGGTCCGCGCGCCGCTGCTGTCCCTGTTCGTCGGTCAACGGCTGCGCAGCGTGAGTGCGGTCGAGCGGACCGAAGACCTGAATGAGCTGGGAACCCTCATCGAATCAGGGGTTCTGACCCCTGCGGTCGACCGCACCTATCCCCTGGCCCAGGCTGGCGACGCGATCCGGCACCTGCGGGACGGGCACCCGGCGGGGAAGATCGTCGTCACCATCTGACCCCGTGGCCGTCGCCGCCGCGCCCCGACAGCGCGACGGGTTGGGTCTCCTATCCGTCGGCCGCCTCGGGCCAGAGGCGCGGGACGCGCTCAACACCTGGCACGACAAACAACATGTCAGCCTCCGCGATCGCTTCCGGCAGGTGGTTGACGAGGGTTCTGCCTGCTGACTGCGATCCGACGCACTGGCCGCCTACCTGATGACCTTGGCCAACGGCATTGCCGTCCAGGCTGCGGGCGGCGCTGGTTGCGCGGACCTGTTCGGTGGGGTAGCGGGTACGCGTCAGCGTGGCGGCGAGGCCTGCTCCAATGGGCGTCCGTGGGCTCGGATCGCGTCCGAGACGGCGACGCCGAGCAGGACGGCGGCAGCTGCCGCAGCGACCCCGAGTGGCGGCCGGCCGACCATCACCGGCGCTATGCCCGCGAGGACGAGGATCCCGATCGGCCGCGGCCGGGACACGCGGGCGAAGGCCACGTACTCGAACAATGAGCGCCCGGCGAGGTAGAGCGCGGGCCCGCCGAGGATGGCGCCGACCCAGGCGGGTTTGGCCTGTCCGGTTGGATCCATGAGGACGAGTTCGGAACCGGCTGAGGTGGCGAGGATTCCGGCCACCATGAGCAGGTGGGAAATCTCGGCCGACCGACCGAGCCTGCCTGGGTCGGCAGATGCCGCGATGGCCTCCCCCAAGATCTGGCCGGCCCGGTAGAAGTAGATCCGCCACAGCAACACCGTGGTGAGGAACGACAATGTAAGGGCCAATGTTCGTTCGGCCACGATCGGACCTCGTAGGAGACTCGATCCTGAGGTCAGGATCGTCTCACCAAGCGCGACGATGACGAGCTGCCAGTAGCGTTCGGCCAGGTGCTCGCCCGCCACAGCCCACGGGGACTCCCGTGCGCGACCCAGCCGGGGTACCGGCCAGCCGAGTCTGCCCCCCAGGTAGTCGATCGCCAGGGCCAGCGTCCACAGCAGGTTGCGCGTCAACTCCGGTGCGAAAGCGCCGGTGAGCCACGGGACGGCCGACGCGCCGAACCAGACGAGCGCCAGCATGTTGACGCGGCGCAGAATGTGACCCCGCATGGTGAGTGCGAAGAAGAGGGTGCGGCCCACCTGGATCGCGGCGTACGTGCCCGCGAAGAGCAGGCCGGTCTCGGCGAGAGCCCCGGATATCGCGACCGCCAGGAACAGGCTTCCCAGCATTGTCGCGACGACAACGACCTGGATCGCCGGCTGGAACGGGTCGAATCTGCTGGTTGTCCACGCCGTCTGGGCCCAGATCCACCAGAGGGCCAGGAGCAGCAGCAGTGTCTCGCCGTTTTCCGAAAGGGTAGTGGTCAATGTCTCGGCGACGTGGCCCCTGGTGTAGTCCAGCACCAACTCGTGCACGATCCGGGTGAGCGCGAAGACGTACACCAGATCGAAGAACAGTTCCAGGAAGGTCGGCCGCTGCGGGCTTTCGCGTTTGCGCAGCAGGTTGGCCGCTCTGTTCGTCGTCACTGCTCGCCCGCTTCGTCCGCTCGTCGCTGAAGCAGTCGTACCACGTCGCCGCGCCGTCCACGGATAAGACGCACCTCCTCGTGCCCGCGGGCGAGGCGAGTTCCTCCTCCCCCGCGGCGCCGCCGATCGTGTGCCGGCCGGGCGGGTGACCAAACCAGACTTCGAATCTCGGCTGCAGGCTGCAGCCGATCCAGGCACGCGGTGACGTCCTCGCGCCAGCGCCGGACGTACGCCACGCCATCGGCAACCGGATCCGCCCATCGCCGGCCGACGCGCCGGCGTCGGCTGCCCTGTCCGTGCTGCCGCCGGTCATCCGGCGTCCCAGGAGGCCAGGTGCACGTCACAGTGCAGGCACCGGAACAGGTAGGCCGTCGGCTCACCGGCGGCATCCATCCGCCGCAGCATCGCGCCGACCTGATCCGCCGGCCACCCGAGCTGGTGCAGATCGTCCCGCATCATCTCCAACGCATCAGGGTGGGCGCGTAGCTCCTCGTATCCGGCCGGGCCGAGAAACGCGGCGCCGTCGCCGCAGTGATACAGCCAGCTCGGCTGCTGCCAGGAGGCAAACCCCGGCGTGCGTTGCGTGACCTCCTCGACGACGGCGAACGGAACGCCTGGCGGCACGTTGGTCGCGTCAGTGAACATGCACGGGAAGTCGACCGCGCCCGTCAACGCACGCGCCGCCTCACCCGAGGCGATGCAGTACAGGCACAGCACGTCGGCCTGGCGGCCGTAGATCGGCCCGGCGTACCGCCAGCCGCGCGCAACCCCGCACAGCACGCACGCCTCAACCGTGGGAACCGCGGACCCGGTCGCGACCGGATCGGGGTGGTAACGGAACCGCGGCTGTGTCACCCGACCACTCCTGTCAGACGCGGGCCATGAGGTGACCGCTGGGCGAGTAGTCGATTTTCCAATCGGCGTAGACCCCGAGGACACCGTCGGCGGTGCAGCGCAACCCCACCGACCCCCACCGCACCTCACCGTCCTCACACAGCGTGAACCCCACCGCAACGTCGAACCGCTCACCGCCGCACAGGCAGGCGGCGTCACCGGGATCGGCGTCCTCGGCGACGTCGAGGCCATCGAGCATGACCCACCGGTCACCGCACGGATGGCAGGTACGGTCGGCGTAGCCGGCTTCGTCGTCGACCCGCACCCGGAACTCCGATCCGCCGCACCGCGCACACGCCGCGTGGACGACCCGGGGCACCGGGTAGCCGCCCGCCCGGAACTCGCGCACGTACGCGTCGAGCTCGGCCGCCGCCGTCTTGGGCCGCCGCTGCCCCGACCCGTCGATCGCCATCCGCGCACCATAGCCGCTCTCGTGTCCGGGGCGTCCGGTCGGTGACCGGTGCGAGAACGCCGCGCGACCGATTTCGGGAGGCTACCTGGGGGACCTGGGGCAGCGGACCGCTCGACAGGACACCGCCATCCTGTGGGGCGGCATCGCCAGGTTTCCGAACGGCCTGATCACCGGCGACGCCTCGTCAACGATGGCAGGTGAGCTGCCGCCCGGAGCGTCGACCCGAACGACAGTGCCGGGCGACACGACGACCGCTCCCTGCTGGCGGCGTGCCGGATCGTTCGTGCCCCGGGCGCGGCCCGGATGGCGCAAGCGTGCGGCGCCGCCTCGACGGAGTTCATCTCGTCGAGGCGGCGCCGGGAGGGCACCCGGGCAGGCGGAGGTCAGGTCGCCGAGGTCACGCTCGCTTCGTGAACGTGGACCGCGCCCACAGGTAGCCGACCAGCGCGATGGCGACGCACCAGGCGACGGCGAGCACCGCGTCGGTGGTGTCCGGTGCGCCGCCGAGCAGCCCGCGCGTGGTCTCGATGATCGGGGTGAAGGGCTGGTACTGCGCGAACTGCCGCAGGCCCGGGCCCATCGTCTCGGCGGGGACGATGGCGCTGCTGAAAAACGGCAGCATGACCAGCGGCACCGCGGCCATGCCCGCGGTCTCCGGCGACTTCGCCGACAGTCCCAGCGCGACGGTGAACCAGCCGGTCGCGAAGGCCAGCAGCACGATGACGCCGGACACCCCGAGCCAGTCGAGCGCGCTCGCCGTGGGGCTGAAGCCGAGCAGGAACGCCACGCCGATCAGGGCGGCGATGGCGATCAGGTTGGTGAGCACGCTGGCGATGACGTGGCCGGTCAGCACCGCGCCGCGGGACACGTGCATGACCTTGAAGCGGTTGATGATGCCCTTGGTCATGTCGGAGTTCACCGATGTCGCGGTGCCGCCCAGCCCGTAGCAGACGGCCAGCAGGATCAGGCCCGGTGTCGCGTAGTCGATGTAGTCGACGCCGACGTCGAAGGCGTCACCGAACATGTACACGAACATCAGCATGATGATGATCGGCATCAGGACGGCGTTGAACACCGACGTCGGGTTCCTGATGAGGTGCTTGAGGTTGCGGCGCAGCATCACCAGCGAGTGGGACTTGGCGCTCATTTCGCGTCCACCTCCGTGGTGTGACCGGTCAGGGCGAGGAAGACGTCGTCGAGGTCGGGGGTGTGCACCGAGCACTCCTCGGCGTTGAGGGAGTGCTCGTCGAGGCGGTCCAGCACTTCCCGCAGCGACTTGGTGCCGCCGTCGCCCGGCACCCGCAGCGCGAGTGCCTCGTCGTCGCGGGCCGCGTCGGGGAAGGCCCCCGCGGCCGCGTCGAGTTCGGCGGGAGTCGTGAACCGCAGCCGGATGTGGGTGCCGGGGATCTGGCGCTTGAGTTCGTCGGGGGTGCCCTGGGCAACCAGGCGGCCCTGGTCGAGCACGGCGATGCGGTCGGCGAGCTGGTCGGCTTCCTCCAGGTACTGGGTGGTGAGGAAGATGGTCACGCCGTCGGCGACGAGGTCGCGGATGATCGACCACAGCATGCGGCGGCTGCGCGGGTCCAGGCCGGTGGTCGGCTCGTCCAGGAAGATGATCTGCGGGTTGCCGACCAGGGTCATCGCCAGGTCGAGCTTGCGGCGCATACCCCCGGAGTAGGTCGACGCGGGTTTGCCCGCCGCCTCCATCAGATCGAACCGCTCCAGCAGCCCCGTGACGATCCGCTTGCCGTCGCCGCCGACCGCACGGTTCAGGTCGACCATCAGCTGCAGGTTCTCCTGCCCGGTCAGCAGCTCGTCCACCGCCGCGAACTGACCGGTGACACCGATGGCCGCGCGCACCGCCTTGGCCTCGGTCGCGACGTCGTGCCCGGCCACGCGCACCGTGCCGCTGTCGGCGCCGATCAGCGTGGTCAGTACGTTCACCGTCGTGGTCTTGCCCGCCCCGTTCGGGCCGAGCAGCGAGAACACGGTGCCCGCGCGGACCTCGAGGTCGATGCCGTCGAGCACGACCTTGTCCTTGTACGCCTTCCGCAGCCCCGAGGCCTCGATGGCTGAGGTCGTCATGCGGTCACCTCAGGCGTGGCCGCGGCGGCGTCGAGCGCCGCGATGATCTTGTTGGTCATCTCGGCCACGGTGGGACCGGGCTCGCCCCGCCGGGTCCGGACGGCCGCGTCGAGGGCGACGACGACCGTGCGGCGGAAGTTCGCGGCCTCGGCCGGATCCTGCTTCTCGAGCAGGCGCATCGCCTCCGTCAGAGCAGGCAGTACGCGGTCGGCGATCTCGGCGACCGACTTGCCGTTCAGGGCCACTCCCGTGGACTTCTCGGCGAGTACGTGCCCGACCAGGCCGGTTGCCGAGGCCAGGGCGATGGAGCCGTCAGTCGCGATCCTGTGGGGCGAGCCGCCGGCGGCGCCGGCGGCCGACAGCAGCGTGACAGCGCCGTATGCCGCAGTCCGCAACGTCAGTTTGTCCTGATCAGAGAGGGGGATGGACAAGGTACTCAACTCCTGTGAGACGTGAGTGAATCGGACTGAACGGACCACCGCCCGGCTTCGGGGGACCCCTGGCCCTGAATGGGCGGCTCGTGAACGGCGGGGGAAAACAGCTGCAGTGACGTACGGGACTGTTCATGACAAACCTCTCTCCGGCAGCACGCGACGGCTCCGGTGCCGCTCGGTCTGCGAATCGTGGGACGGGGCTTACGGCAGGGCGAGCTCGTAGACGCGGGTTCGCCGAAGGTGGTGGAAGCCGAGGTGCCTGCGTAAGGCGAGCAGGCCGAGGTCATCCTCGGCGGTGCGCGCCTCGATCTCGTCGATGTGCGGGTGGACCTCACGCAGGCGCTTGATCAGGGCGGCGTTGACCCACAGGCCCAGCCGCCGTCCGCGATGGGCGGCGAGCACGCTCGGCCCGTACTGGCGGGCGCGGCGCTGAGACATCGCGTCCACGGCCGCCACGGCGTAGGCCACCAGATCGCCGTCGGCTTCCGCGGCGCTCAGCACCGCGCTGCCCGGACGGCTCGGGTGGCGGAGCAGTTCCTCGACCTGGGTCGCGTCGGACAGATCGCCGGTCCAGTGGCTCAGCCGGTATCCGGCGTGCCCGACGTCGACCAGCTCAGCGAGCCAGGCCTGGTGAACGTCGCCGTAGGAGAGCAGGTCATGGCACCTGGATCCGGTATGCCGGAAACCGTGCCGGACGCAGAACGCCTCCCCGGCAGAGCCCGCGGCGACCTCGGCGACCAGGCGTTGCTGCACGGCATGTTCGCCGACCGCCGCCAGCAGCAGGGAACCGATCCCGCGCCGCCGCCACTGCGGCTCCACGTACAGGTTCAGCTCGACGGCGCCGGGCTGAATGTCGAGCGCCACCTCGAAAAGGCCGTGCTCGAACGGGATGACCGGACGCAGGTCGGCCACCCCGGCCACGAAGCCGGGTGGCACCACAGCCTGCCAACGGGCGATCCCGGAGTGGTCCGGCACCGCCACGATGTCGATCAAGCGTTCCCTCATGGCACCCACGATCGCCCGACCGTCCGAGCCGAACAACGCAGAAGATCGCACCGCCGCATTAGCCACCGGTTATCGTTCGACACCAGGCAGCCACGCGGTCGGCGGCGGTGCGGGTCACGCTCGTGCGACGAGCCGCTGCCACCGCCATATACTTCCGGTCCCGAAGCCCCGTGCTCAGTGGGAGGGACGGCCGGGTGGAACTGCGCGACATCGAGATCTTCCTGACGCTGGCGGAAGAGCTCCATTTCGGGCGTACGGCCGAACGCCTCCGCGTGTCCCAGGCGCGGGTGAGTCAGTCGATCAAACAGCAGGAGCGCCGCATCGGCGGCGCCCTGTTCGAGCGGACCAGCCGCAGCGTCCGGCTCACCCCGCTCGGCGAGCGGCTTCGCGACCGGCTCCGCACCGGCTACGGCGAGATCATGTCGGGCATCGACGAGGCCGCCGCCGCGGCTCGCGGGCAGGCCGGCACGCTGACCGTCGGCACGATGGCCACCCAGTACCAGGCGATCGCGGCCGTCCTCGACCTGTTCCGGCAGCGGCATCCGCAATGCGAGCTGCGCCTGCGCGAGATCCTGCCCACCGATCCGCTCGGAGCGCTGCGTGCCGGCCGGGTCGACATCGGGCTGCTCTGGCTTCCCATCCGCGAGCCTGACCTCGTCGTCGGGCCGGTGCTGCACACCGAGAAGCTGGTGCTGGCGGTTGCCTGCGATCATCGGCTGGCCGGCCGAGACAGCGTCGAGATGGAGGATCTCGGCGACTACCCGGTGGCGTTTCCGGACGGCCCCATCCCCGACTACGTGTGGGAGGCGCACACCCCGGCCGTGACACCGGCCGGGCGGCCCATCCGGCGCGGATTGGGCGTGGCCACCCTCGAGGAGGCATTCAGGGCGACCGCCAGTGGCAGCGTCATCTCCCCGATCGGCTCGGACGCGGCCGCCACCCGGCGGCGAGGCGACATCACCTTCCTACCCATCACCGACGGACCGACCCTGCGGTACGCCCCGGTGTGGCGCAGCGACGCGGAGACTCCCCTGGTTCGCGCCTTCGTCCAAGCCGCCGCCGACGCGCAGAAAACCACGTAGCGACGACTGGGCTGAACCGGCACCGGGGCTGCCGCCGGACCGCGCTCGGCCGACGGGCGCGACCCGACCCGGGTCAGACCGCGAGGGCCGCGCGCACCTCCCGCTCCGCCGTGACTCCCCCGTCGCCGTGCGAGGTGACCCGGCCCGATTCGAGGACGTGGTAGCGGTTCGCCACCCGCAGCGCGAACCCGAGGTGCTGCTCGACGAGCAGCACGCTGAAGCCGGACTGCCGGGTCAGCTCGACGATCCGCTCCTGGATCTCGGCGACCACCGACGGCTGGATGCCCTCGGTCGGCTCGTCGAGCATGAGCAGCCGCGGCCGGGTGATCAACGCACGGGCGATGGCGAGTTGCTGACGCTGACCGCCGGAGAGCAGCCCGGCCCGCCGCCGCAGCAGCGGACGCAGCGCCGGGAACAGGTCCAGCACCTCCGCCGTCGCCACCGCGCCGTCGCGCCGGGCGTCGGCGACGAGGCGCAGGTTCTCCGCCGCCGTCAGGTGCGGGAAGCACTGCTGGCCCTGCGGGACATACGCCATGCCGCGCGCCACCCGCTCGTGCGGCGCGAGACGGGTGACGTCCTCGCCGTCCAACTCGACGGTGCCGGCGGTCGGGCGCAGCAGGCCCGCCGCGACCCGCAGCAGGGTGCTCTTACCAGCGCCGTTGTGCCCGAGCACCGCGGCCACCCCGTCGGGCGGGACGGCCAGGTCCACGCCGTGCAGCACCCGGGACCGCCCGTAGCCGGCGTGCACGCCACGCAGGGTCAGCATCATGCCTCCAGAGGGCTGGGGACCGACCCGGCGTCGACCGGGTGGCCAAGGTAGACCTCCTGCACACGCGGGTCCGCCTGGACCTGCGCGACCGTGCCCTCGCTGAGCACCTTGCCCGCGTGCAGCACGGTCACGCTGCGCGCGAAGCGACGCAGGAAGTCCATGTCGTGCTCGATCACCACAACCGTGCGGTCGCGGCTCACCGTCTCCAGCAGGGCGCCCGTGGCGTCGCGCTCCTCGTGGCTCATCCCGGCGACCGGCTCGTCGAGCAGCAGCAGCCGCGCGTCCTGCACCAGCAGCATGCCGATCTCCAACCACTGCTTCTGCCCGTGCGCGAGCGTGCCGGCGAGCTGGTCGGCCCGGCCGGTCAGCCCGATGGTCTCCAGTGCGGCGGCCACCTCGTCGGGGACCCCCCGCCGGCGCCGGGCCAGGGTGGCCCAGCTCCGGCGGGCGCCGGCGGCGATGTCGAGGTTCTGCACGACCGACAGCTCCTCGAAGATCGTCGACGTCTGGAAGGTCCGGCCGACGCCGAGCCGGCTGATCCGGTGCACCGGGCGACCCAGCAGCTCCTGGTCGCCGAAGCGCACCGAGCCGGTGGCCCGCACCAGACCGGTGATCGCGTCGACCAGGGTGGTCTTGCCGGCACCGTTCGGCCCGATCAGGAACCGGATGTCCCCGGCGGGCACCTCCAGCGAGACGCCGTCGACAGCGGTGAACCCGTCGAAGCTGACCCGCACGTCCCGGACGGACAGCCCGTCCAGTCGGTCGTCGCTCATGCCGTGCTGGCTGGGCATACGCTCACGGCCCTCGCTGCGCTCGGTGCGTTCGCTCATGCCGTGCTCGCTGGGCATGCGCTCACGGCCCTCGCTGCGCTCGGTGCGTTCGCTCATGCCGCCGGCACCTCCGCCCGCTCGGCGCGTCGCCGGCCCAGCGCTGACCAGCCGCGCCGGCTCTGCTCCGGGCCGGCGTCGCGGCGACGGGCCAGCGCCCACAGCGACGCCAGGCCGCCGGGCAGGAACGCCACCACCACCACGAAGAGCAGACCCTGCAGGTACGTCCAGGTGCCCGGGAACCGTTCGGAGAGGGCGGTACGCGCCCAGGCCACCGCCACCGCGCCGAGCACCGGACCGAGCAGCGTGGCCCGGCCGCCCACCGCGACCCCGATGACGAACTCGATCGACGGGACGATGCCGATCAGCGCGGGCGAGATGATGCCCACCGCCGGCACGAACAGCGCACCGGCGAGGCCGGCCATGCCCGCCGCCACCACGTAGGCGACGAGCTTGACCGACGCCGGGTCGTAGCCGAGGAAACGGACCCGCTCCTCGCTGTCACGCACCGCCACCAGCAGTTCCCCGTAGCGGCTGTGGATGAGCTGGCGGGCCAGCGCGAGCAGCGCGAGCAGAACGCCGGCGATGATGAAGTAGACCATCCGCTGGTTGACCGGGTCGTCCAGGTCGTAGCCGAAGAAGCCCTCGATGTCGGTGAGCCCGTTGGTGCCGCCCGTGGTCCCCTGCTGGCCGATCAACAGAATCACCATGGCGGCGGCGAGAGCCTGGCTGAGGATGGCGAAGTACGCGCCCCGCACACGGCGGCGGAACACCAGTGAGCCGAGCCCGAAGGCCACGGCCATCGGCAGCAGCACCGTGGCCGGCAGCGCGAACCACGGGCTGGCGAACGGCCGCCACCACACGGGTACTTCGTCGAGCTGCCCGTACAGCTGCATGAAGTCGGGCATCCCACCCGGACCCGCATCGGCGAGCTTGAGGTGCATGGCCATCGCGTAGCCGCCCAGGCCGAAGAAGACACCCTGGCCGAGGGTGAGCATGCCGCCGCGCCCCCAGGCGATGCCGATGCCGACGGCCACCATGGCGACGCAGAGGTACTTGGCGAGCAGCGCCAGCCGGAAGTCCGACAACACCAGCGGCGCGACGGCGAACAGCAGCGCCGCGCCGAACGCGAAGCCGGCCGCCGCGCGCAGCCGCGAGCGGCCACCCGGCCGCTTCGGTGGCGGGGCGTCGGCCGGGGCCGATGTGCCGGCGGCGCTCGGCGGCGCGGGTGTCACGGCGGTCATGCGAGGCTCCTGGTCCGCAGGGTGAACAGGCCCTGTGGCCGCCACTGAAGGAACGCGACGATCGCCACGAAGACGATCACCTTGGCGACGCTGAGGGTCGTGAGGTACTCCCCGGTGGCCTGGAGCACGCCGAGGGCGAAGGCAACGATCACGCTGCCCTTGAGCTGGCCGATCCCGCCGACCACGACGACCAGAAAGGCGTCGATGATCAGGTTGGTGCCCATGGTCGGGCCGATCGGGCCGAGGAGGGTCAGCGCCACCCCGGCGAGCCCGGCCAGGCCGGAGCCGAGAAAGAACGTCGTCCGGTCGACCCGGGCGGTGGGGACGCCGGACACCGCGGCGAGGTCACGGTTCTGCACCACCGCGCGGATCCGCCGTCCCAACGGAGTCAGCCGCAGCGCCAGGGTGAGCGCGGCGACGGCGGCCAGGGCCAGGGCCAGGATGAACAGCCGGTTGTTGGCGACGGTCAGCCCGCCGGGCAGCGCCACGTTGCCGGTGAGCAGGTCCGGCGCGCGGGTCTGCACGTTCGGGCTGCCGAAGACGTCGCGCGCGAGCTGTTGCAGCATCAGGGACACGCCCCAGGTGACCAGCAGGGTGTCCAGTGGGCGGGCGTAGAGCCGGCGGATCAGCAGGATCTCCAGCAGCACGCCCATCGTGCCGGCGACCACGAACGCCACCGGCAACGCCACCAGCAGGGACACACCGGCGCCGGTGATGCTCTGTTGCAGCACGTACGTGGTGTAGGCGCCGGCCATGATGAACTCGCCGTGGGCCATGTTGATGACGTTCATCTGGCCGAAGGTCAGCGCCAGCCCGAGCGCGATGAGCAGCAGTACCGCGCCGATGCTGATGCCGGTGAAGAGTTGACCGAAGAGGACTGTCACGGTGGGTACTCCGTACTGCTGGTCGGGGGCCCGGGCGGGACGCGTCGTCGCGGTGCCCGCCCGGGGCCGGCGTCGTCAGCTCAGGCCGCTCGCCCACGGATAGGTCTTGAGGTACGGGTCCGGCGCGATCGGCTTGCCGGAGTTCCACACCTCGGTGATCAGGCCGTCAGCGCCGACCTTGCCGATGCGGGCGGTCTTGGCGATGTGCTGGGTCTTGCCGTCGACGGTGACCAGGCCCTCCGGCGCGTCGAAGGTGATCCCGTCGGAGGCGGCCCGGACCTTCTCGACGTCGAACGCGCCGGCCTTCTCGACCATCGCCTTCCACAGGTAGACGCTGACGTAGGCGGCCTCCATCGGGTCGCTCGTCGGCTTGTCCGCGCCGTACTTCGCCTTGTACGCGGCCACGAACTTGCTGTTCGCCGCGCCGGGCGTGGTCTGGTAGTAGTTCCAGGCGGTGAGCTGGCCCTCCAGGTACTGGGTGCCGATGCCCTTGACCTCCTCCTCGGCGATGGACACCGACACCACCGGCATGGCGGTGGCGGTCAGCCCGGCCGACTTGTACTCCTTGAAGAAGGCCACGTTGCTGTCGCCGTTGAGCGTGTTGAAGACGGCGTTCGCACCGGAGGACTTGACCTTGTTGACGATCGTGCCGAATTCGGTGGACCCGAGCGGCGCGTAATCCTCGCCGACCACGCTCATCCCGTTCGCCGCCGCGTACGCCTTGATGATTTTGTTGGCCGTCCGGGGGAACACGTAGTCGCTGCCGACCAGGTAGACCGACTTCGTTCCCTGGGCCTTGAGGTAGTCGAGCCCGGGCACGATCTGCTGGTTGGTCGTCGCGCCGGTGTAGAAGATGTAGGGCGACTGTTCCAGACCCTCGTACTGCACCGGATAGAACAGCAGCGCCTTGTTCTTCTCGAACACCGGCTTGACCGCCTTGCGACTGGCCGACGTCCAGCAGCCGAAGACGGCGGCGACCCGGTCCTCGGAGATGAGCTTCTCGGCCTTCTCGGCGAAGGTGGGCCAGTCCGAGGCGCCGTCCTCGCCGACCGGTTGGATCTTCTTGCCGAGGACGCCGCCGGCCGCGTTGATCTCCTCGACGGCGAGCATGATGGAGTCGCGGACGGTGACCTCGCTGATCGCCATGGTGCCGGAGAGCGAGTTGAGCAGGCCCACCTTGACGGTGTCGCCGGAGACGTCGGCGGTGACGCCGGCCGCGCCGCCCTCGTCACTGGTCTTGCTGCCGCACGCGCTCAGCGCGGCCGCGGCGACGAGGGTCATGGCACCCGCCAGGATGCGGCGGCCCCATAGAGGTGACATCTAATCTCCCTGCGGTGCACTCAGGTAGCGAATGGACGGTCGGTGCGGTCCGGTGGAGCTGACGTTGGCGATGCCGGGGTCGACGGGTGGACGCCGCCTGCGGTCATCGCATCCGGTTCGGGCACGCAAAGCGTCGACCGACATGATTGCGTAAGCGTTTCCCAGTCCTTAATTGACTGTTTCCCACGCACCTGGATACAGCGCACGCCACAATGGCCGACGTTGTCTTCGCAAGACAATGCCGGCCGTGATTAATTCGCTGAAAAATTGCCACCACAATGGTCGGCGGGCAGATTTCGCCGACGGTGGACACACCCATCGTGGTATCCGACCCCGGGCCAGATACTTCACGCAGGAAGTATCTTAGGGCGGGGCCGGGTGGACCTGTCAAGGGTCCGGACGGGCGGTCAGAGCTGAGCGAGCACGGTGAAGTCGAGACCGTCGGCCTCGGCGAGATAGATCCGCTGACGCACGTGCCGCCGCCGCAGCCGCAGCCGACCGCGCGGCCCGTGGTACGCCACCGTGTCGGCGGCCGTCTCGATCGCCCGTACGTCGAGGGTGCGGGCCTGCGCGATCAGGGCGGCGAGCAGCATCACGCCCTCGTAGCAGGACTCCCCCAGACTGCCCAGCGGCGGCGCCTCCACCCCGAACCGGCGGGCGAACTCGCCGTGGAAGTCGAGGTTCTCCTGCGTCACGAGGCCGGCGAAGAAGCCCGCGGTGCTGTACAGCCGCCGCGTCGCGCCGGCACCACTGCCCAGCAGCATGTTCTCGTCCATCAGGGTGCTCAACCGCAGGCAGCGCTGGTCCATCCCGGCGCGGGCGAACGCCCGGTTGAACCGCACCGCGTCCGCGCCGACGAGCAGCATCACCACCGCGTCGGCCTCGCTGCGCTCGATCTGGCGCAGCACGACGTCGAAGTCGTGCGTCTCCAACGGCAGGAACGCCTGCCCCACCACCCGACCGCCGGCGCGCAGCGCGTACCGCTGTGCCGCCCGCGCGGTCCGCCGGGGCCACACGTAGTCGTTGCCGACCACGAACCAGCGCCGCACGCCCAGCTCACCCGCGAGCAGCCGGATGGCCGGCCACAACTGCGCGTCCGGCGTCTCGCTGGTCAGATAGACCCCCTCGGTCCGCTCACCGCCCTCGTACAGGGCGGTGTAGACGTACGGCACGCGATGGGCGATCCGCGGCGCGAGCGCCTGCCGCACCGAGGAGATGTGCCACCCGGTCACGCCCTGCACGGCGCCCACCGACACCAGGGCCTCGACCTCGGCGGCCACCTCGGCGGGCGGGGCACCACCGTCGACCGGCACGAGCCGCACCTCCCGACCCAGCACCCCGCCACCGGCGTTGATCTCCTCGACCGCGAGCTGAGCGCAGAGTTCGCAGGTCGGGCCGAACATTCCCGCCGGCCCGCGCATCGGGTACACCAGCGCGATGCTGACCACGGCCCGATCGACGGTGAGCCACGGCGGTGCCGGCGCGGACATGAGCACATGATTGCCCGGCCCTGGTCGGAAGACCAGAGCTCACCACGGACCGGGACGACTCGCTACCATGACAGGGCCACCGGCCCAGGGAGTTCCATGTCAGACGTGCCCGGGGCGCCAGCCGACCTGCTGCGCTCGCTCACCCGCGCCGAACGGCTGCTCTCCCGCCGGATGGCCGCCGTACTGGCCGACGACGAACTGACCACCGAGGCCTGGCGGGTGCTCTGCCTACTCGCCGACGGTCAGGGCCACCCGATGAGCGAGGTGTCCGCCGAGGCGTCGCTGCCGCCGGGCACCCTCACCAAGCTGGTCGACCAGCTCGTCGACCGTAACCTGGTGTTCCGCCGGATCGACGTGCTCGACCGCCGACGGATCCGGGCCTACCTGACGACCCGGGGCCGCCGCGAGCACGCCCGCATCGACGAGCGGGTCCGGGCCAGCCTCGCCGAGGCGGGCGTACCGGCCGACACCGCCCTGGTCGACCACCTCGCCGACCTGATCGCCCGCCTCGACCCGGCGGGTCGCCGCGACAATGAGGCCGCGTTCCGAGGATAGGAGCATCCCGACCGCCGGGCCGGAGATTGCGCACAACGGCGGGAATCAGGCGCTGACCTCGGCGAGAGCCGCGTCGTCGAGATGGGCGCGCAGCGTGTGCGCGTCGGGCGCGGTGACGCTCCACAGTGTCGCCGGACCACCGGCCAGAGGCAGCCGGGCGAGGGTGCCGTCGACCGTCGCGAGCTCGGCGGTGCGCGACGGGTCCACCACCAGCAGCGACCCGGTGGCCGGCACGCCGCCGAGGACCGCGGGACCGGCCCAGCCCGGCGCGCCCGGCCCCACGGCCAGCGACTGGCGCAGCAGCGGCCGACCGTCGTAGTCCACCCGGGTGTGCACGACGGCGGCGCCGGGCGTCTCGCCGTACCGGCCGCAGATCACCTCGTCCCGCCAGGTCAGCCGTGCCCCGGCGGCCAGCTCGACCCGGGACTCGGCGAGGTGCGCGCAGCCGGCCGCCGCGACCAGTTGCTCGGGCAGCCAGTGCAGGGCGCCACCGTCGTGCACCACGGCGCGTACCGCCATCCGTGACACGGCGCCGGGCCGGCCGGGCAGGGCGACCGAGGCGGCGACGCTGTGCACCCGCACCGCCGCACCCGGCCCCACGTCGATCTCCAGGCGCAGGTCGTCGCCGGCGAGCGGGCCGGCCGCCCCGCCCACCACGTACACGGTCACGACTCGACCGTCCCCGGGCGTCTGCCGCAGCAGCAGCGGCGTCTCGCCGCGCAGCTCGGCCAGGACGGTGCCGCCCCGGCCGTCGGCGCGGGCCACCACCCGGGCGGACGCGCGCATCAGGCCGGGCCGGCCGGCGCGGCGATCGGGTGCCCGGCCGCGTGGTGGGCCAGCTCGTGACGGATCCAGTCGGCGACCCGGCCCGCCGTCGGGTCGCCGACGATCGACAGGAACACGGTCGGCAGGTCGCCGCGCCGGGCCCGCGCGTCCCGGTCCATCACGGCCAGGTCCGCGCCGACCATGGGCGCCAGGTCCGTCTTGTTGATCACGAGCAGGTCGGCGGAGGTGACGCCGGGGCCGCCCTTGCGGGGCACCTTGTCCCCGCCGGCCACGTCGACCACGAAGATCTGCCGGTCCACCAGGCCCCGGCTGAACGTGGCGGTCAGGTTGTCCCCGCCACTCTCGACCAGCACCAGATCCAGCGGGCCGACCGTCTCGGCCAGCTCGTCCACGGCGTCGAGGTTGGCCCCGATGTCGTCCCGGATGGCGGTGTGCGGGCAGCAGCCAGTCTCCACGGCACGGATCCGGGTCGGGTCCAGCACGCCGGCCCGCTTGAGGAAGTCGGCGTCCTCGGTGGTGTAGATGTCGTTGGTGACCACGCCGAGGCGCAGCTCCCCGGCGAACGCCCGGCACAGGGCCGCCACCAGGGCGGTCTTGCCGGACCCGACCGGCCCGCCGATGCCGACGCGCAGCGCCCGGCCGGCCCGCGCCAACGGCGGATGCGGGTCCACGCCCGGCTCGGGATGGGTGTGCGCAACGGTTTCGTCGTGCGGTGCGGGGGTCAGGTCGGCGGTGGGCGCAGCGGTCGGCGAAACGGTGTCAGGACGCAAAGAGACGCACCTCCCAGGTGGCATGAGCTTCGGCGTAGATGTCAGCAAGGGGCGCGGCGGCCGCGGGCAGCCGCTCCGGTGGATCGTCAGCGGCCCGGGCCGCGTCGGCGGCGGTGCCGTCGCACAGCTCGGCGAGACCGACCAGCAGGGCCTGCACCTGGTACGGGTCGAGGCCGAGCAGCCGCACGCCGGCACTGGCCGCGCCGGTCACCGTCCCGTAGGCGGCGACCGTGGCGGTCTCGGCGCGGCTCAGACCGGCGGCGGCGCAGAGCAGCCCCAGCACCAACGGCTGGTGCGCCCCCTGCGGTGTCGCGGGCAGGTCGTCGAACGGCGCGTCCGGCCAGATGGCCCGGCCGGCGCGCAGCAGGGCCCGGCCCTGGCGGCGGGACACCCCGCGCAGGGCCGGCGACGCGGTCCGGGCGTCCAGCTCCGCGTCGAGCCGCGCCAGCGCGGACCCGCGTACGGCCCGATCGGCGTGCTCCGACGCGCACGGCGCGGTTGCGGCCGGTGTGGTCCCCCGCCCGGCGGGATGGCCCCGGCCGACCGGTCCCGTGGTGACCCCGGCCGGCGTCACCGCCCGGTGCGCCGCCGCCGCGAACGCCGCGCCGACCAGCCCGGCGGTGGCCAGCCGGCCGACGAGGAACGCCTCCAACGAGTCCAGGTCGGTGACCCGGCCGGCGGCGACGGCGGCCTCCAGGCCGCCGGAGTGCGCGTGCGCGCCGGCCGGGAAGCGACCGTCGGCGAGCAACAGGAGCAGGCTCGACGTCGGCATCAGAACAGGAAGTACCGCTGGGCCATCGGCAGGCGTGGCACCGGGTCCGGCTCCACCACCTCCCCGTCGATGCGCACGGTGAAGGTGTCCGGGTCCACCTCGATCCGGGGCATCGCGGCGTTCTCCGGCAGGTCCGCCTTACCCCGCGAGCGCACGTCGGCGACCGGCACCACCCGTCGCCGGACGTCCAGGCGCAGCCCGGCGTCGAGGGCCGCCGGCGCGACGAACGCCAGGCTGGTGGCCGCCGCCGCGACCCCGTACGCCCCGAACATCGGTCGCGGCAGCATCGGCTGCGGCGTCGGGATGGAGGCGTTGGCGTCCCCCATCTGGGCGTACGCGATCATGCCGCCCTTGAGCACCAGATGCGGTCGTACGCCGAAGAACGCCGGATCCCACAGCACCAGGTCGGCGAGCTTGCCCGGCTCGACCGAGCCGATCTCGCGGTCCAGCCCGTTCGCCATCGCCGCGCAGATGGTGTACTTCGCCACGTACCGCCGGGCCCGGCGGTTGTCGGCCGCCCCGTCGCCGGGCAGCGCGCCCACCCGCTCCTTCATGACGTGCGCGCTCTGCCAGGTCCGCAGGATCACCTCGCCCACCCGGCCCATCGCCTGCGAGTCCGAGCCGATGATGGAGATCGCGCCGAGATCGTGCAGCAGGTCCTCGGCGGCCATGGTGGACGGTCGGATCCGGCTCTCGGCGAAGGCCAGGTCCTCCGGCACGGACGGGTTGAGATGGTGGCAGACCATCAGCATGTCCAGGTGTTCGGCGAGGGTGTTGGCGGTGTACGGCCGGGTCGGGTTGGTCGACGACGGCAGCACATTGGGCTCGCTGGCCACCGTGATGATGTCCGGCGCGTGCCCGCCTCCCGCGCCCTCGGTGTGGTACGAGTGGATCGCCCGGCCGCCGATCGCCTGCAGCGTGTCGGCCACGAACCCGGCCTCGTTGAGGGTGTCGGTGTGGATCGACACCTGCACACCGGAGGCGTCCGCCACCCGCAGGCAGGCGTCGATCGCCGCCGGGGTGGTGCCCCAGTCCTCGTGCAGCTTGAACCCGCCCGCGCCGGCGCGTAACTGCTCCCACAGCGCCTCGTGGGAGACGGTGTTGCCCTTGCCGAGCAGCAGCACGTTGACCGGCAGCCCGTCCAGCGCCTCGTGCATGCGGGCCAGGTGCCAGGCGTTCGGGGTGACCGTCGTGGCCCGGGTGCCCTCGGCGGGGCCGGTGCCGCCGCCGACGAGCGTGGTGATGCCGCTGGCGAGCGCCTCGGTGACGATCTCCGGGCAGATGAGGTGCACGTGGGTGTCGACGGCGCCGGCCGTGAGGATCCGACCGTTGCCGGCGATGACCTCGGTGGCCGGGCCGATGACCAGCTCGGGGTGGACGCCGGGCATGGTGTCCGGGTTGCCGGCCCGGCCGAGGGCGACGATCCGCCCGTCGCGCAGGCCCACGTCGGCCTTGACCACGCCCCAGTGGTCGAGCACCACCGCGCCGGTGATGACGGTGTCGAGGGCGCCCTCGGCGCGGGTCGCCCGGGACTGGCCCATCGACTCGCGGATCACCTTCCCACCGCCGAAGACCGCCTCGTCGCCGCCCACGCAGTGGTCGGCCTCCACCTCGATCAGCAGGCTCGTGTCGGCCAGCCGGATGCGGTCGCCGGTGGTCGGCCCGTACAGGTCGATGTAGCGGTCCCGCCGCACGGCGCTCACCGCGCCGGCCCATCGGTCGTCGGCGCCCCGCTCGTCGCCCCGTCTGTTCCAGGCGCGGTCGGTGACGCTTCGTCCAGCGGCCCGGCGCACTCGCCGCGGAGACCGGGCACGACGCGTGCGCCGCCGAACGGGACCAGTTCGACGTTGCGGCTCACGCCCGGCTCGAACCGGACCGACGTACCCGCCGGAACGGCGAGACGCTGACCCCAGGCGACGGCTCGGTCGAACATCAACGCCGGGTTCGCCTCGGCGAAGTGGTAGTGCGAGCCGACCTGCACCGGACGGTCGGCGGTGTTGACCACGACCAGAGTGGTCACCGGCCGGCCCACGTTGATCTCGACCGGGCCGGCCGCCGGCAGGATCTCCCCGGGGATCACGGGATCGGGTGGTGCACCGTCACGAGCTTGGTACCGTCCGGGAACGTCGCCTCCACCTGCACCTCCCTCAGCAGCTCGGGGATGCCGTCCTGGACGTCCTCGCGGCCGAGCACGCTTCGGCCGGCGGACATGAGGTCGACCACCGACCGTCCGTCGCGGGCCCCTTCGAGCAGGAAGGCGGTGATGATCGCGACGGCTTCGGGATAGTTGAGTCGCAGGCCGCGCTCGCGGCGGCGGCGAGCGACGTCGGCCGCGACGTGGACAAGCAGGCGGTCCTGTTCGTGCGGGCTGAGAAACACGGGATTCTCCGGTGGGGATCGGCGTGGCCCGCTCGCCCTCAGCTCCGCGCGGAGCCGCGCCAGGCAGCACCACCCGGAGGACGAGCTGGAGTCACACGACCGCCGCGTCGACCGTCGACGGGGTGGCCCGGGACTCCACCATCCCGGCCCGCACGACGGGCACCCGGCGGCGTCGGTCGGATGCGGACCGCACCGCCCACCGCTTCAGCAAACCGTAGAGGATCGCCATCGGCGGAGGCAACAGTGTGCTCGGCATGAGGGATCGACGGGTACAGCTGCGATCCCGCCCCGGAAACGTCGGAACGCTCCGCTCCCGGGCGGGCCCAGGGCGGGGCGAATGGCAGTGTGGGGGCTGGACTCGGGCGGCGTGCTCGGGCTCGAACGCGTCCGCCTCGGCCGAGTAGCTACCCGCACCGGCGTCGCCTTCGGCCTCCTGGCCAGTGGCTTCCGCCGGAACCAGGGGCGACCCGTTGGCGTTGCGGATCCGACAGGGCACGTCGGATACCGGGATGCGGGTGAGGAGTCCTGGGTCGGGGCCGAACATCTCCGGCCAGTTGATGGGTCCGTCGTCGGCGCCGCTTCCGAGCGTGTTTTCCGTGGTCTGAGGCCAGCCAGCGTCGTTTCCGCGATACTTCGTCACCGACTGGCGAGGGACGTACTTGCCGCGGCCCTCGTACTCCCGTCCGGCACGGCGTGCGGCCTTGAGGGCCGGTAGGAGCAGATCCCAGAGGTCCGGACGCAGGAGGTCCCGTTCAGTGTCCGCCACCTGTCCAGCAGGCCTGCTCGTCAATCGTCGCGATTATGCGGGTGAGGGCAGCTCCCATGCGGCGCCTCCGGCCCAAGCAGGTGAGTCGAGGGCACCTGCGACGAGCGCTCCCTCTCGTAGCACGTGTCGCTCACGGATTGCGACGCTCTCAGGCAGGCGCGCGCCTGCGCGTGCCGCCTTCCCCTACGGCGAGCATGCCTATGGCGGCGAGCAGGCAGCCGGTCGCTACGGCGGCCAGCAGGATCTGGTTGCCTCCGTGGTTGATGACGGCAGCGCCGGCCAGGGGCGCGGTGGCCTTCGCGGTGGTGACGGGGGCGGCGAGTCGTCCCGCGATGGTGGCGTAGGCGGTGGTGCCGTAGCGGCCGGCGAGGAGTGCTGGGGTGGCGAGGCTGGCGATGCCGAAGCCGAGCCCGAATCCGGTGACGGTGACGATGGCTCCGACGCGGGTTCCGGCGGCGAGTGGCATAGCGAGGACGGCGACTGCTTGGATGGCGAAGACGCCAGCGACGATGGTGGTGACGGGGAGTCGGCGTCGGGCACCGGTGAGGACGAGTCTTCCGGTGACGGACAGGACGCCGAGGAGGCCAGCGGCGGTGGCGGCGAAAGTAGCCGGGTGGCCGCGGCTGGTCAGATAGCTGACCAGGTGGACGCCGATGGTGCTGGCGGCGGCGCCGTGGGCGGTGAGCGCGGCGGCGAGGATCCAGAACCGGGGGTCGCGCATCGCGGCGCGCGCCGCCGTAGGCCGCGAGGTGTGGGCCGTTCGCAGCGTGGGGTTGGACGCTGTGACGTGCGGCGGTTTGCGGATGGTGAGGGCGTGCAGCGGCACGGTCACGACGCCGTGGACGGCGGCAAGGGTGAGGAGCGCGCCGCGCCAGTCGAGGTGGGCAACCAGGTAGCCGGTGAGTGGCATGAAGATGGTGCTGGCGAACCCGGCGACGACGGTGACCGCGAGCAGTGCGGTGGGTCGTCGGTCGGGGGTGAACCAGGAGACGATGACGGCGAAGGCGGGTTCGTAGAGGACCATCGCGCCGGTGATGCCGATGCCGATCATGACGGCATAGAGCTGTCCGATGGTGTGGATCTGGGACCACGCGATGAGTAGTGCGGTGGCGGTGATCGAGCCGGTGGTCATGAGGGTTCGTCCGCCGTGCCGGTCGAGCCACCTGCCGACGGGGATGGCCATCAGTGCTCCGGTGAGGACGCTGGCGGTGAGCCCGCCGGTGACAGCGGTGGTGGAGGCCTCGAGGCTGGCGGCCATGGGGCCGAGGAGGACGGCGAATGCGTAGTAGAGGGTGCCGTAGCCGATGGTGGAGGTGAGGGCGAGGGCGGCGACGATGCGCCACCCGTGGCGCCCGCCGACCGTGGGGTCGGCGGGCGCCGTCGTGGTGTTGGTCATCAGCTGGCGCAGCAGCCGCCGGTCTGGCCGCTGGTCGGGGTGTCGAGGCTGATCAGGTTGAGCGGTGCGGAGAGCAGGCCGCCGGAAATCCCGGTGGCGAGCCCTTGTCCGGTCGGCTGGGCTGCGGGGGCGGGGCCGCAGCAGCTGTCGGTGCCGCTGGAGTCGGCGGGGTTGCTGTTGCAGACGCCGGTTTCGGGCAGGTCGAGCTGGACGTCGCGGGCGGCGGCCCAGTCGCCGGCGAGGGCGGCTGCGACGGAGCGGACCTGTTCGTAGCCGGTGGCCATGAGGAACGTGGGGGCGCGGCCGTAGCTCTTCATGCCGACGGCGTAGTAGCCGATCTCGGGGTGTGCGAGTTCGTCGACCCCGTGCGGGGGCACGGTGCCGCAGGAGTGCTCGTTCGGGTCGATCAGCGGGGCGAGGGCGCGGGTGGCGCCCATGATCGGGTCGAGGTCCAGGCGCAGTTCGGCGGCGATGGAGTGGTCGGGGCGGAAGCCGGTGGCGGCGACGATCCGGTCCACCACGATCGACTCTTCACCGCCGTCGGCGTGCCGGACGACCACGGCGACGCGGCCGTCGGTCGGGGTGAGCGCGTGCACGGAGAAGCCGGTGAGCAGCCGGATCCGGCCGGCTTCCACGTGTTCGCGTAGCCGCGAGCCGAGCGCGCCGCGGGCGGGCAGGGCGTCGGCGTCGCCGCCGCCGTAGGTGCGGGCCGGGCTGGCCGAGCGGATCGCCCAGGTCACCTCCGTGTCCGGCTCGGCGGCGGCCAGCTCGGCCAGGGAGAGCAGGGTGTTCGCCGCGGAGTGGCCGGCGCCGACGACGAGGGTGTGCCGGCCGGCGAAGCGGTCCCGGTCGGCGCCGAGCACGTCCGGCAGCGCGTGCTCCAGGTACGCGCCGGCCTCCTTCTCGCCACGGGCCGGCAGGCCGGCGGCGCCGAGCACGTTGGGGGTGCCCCAGGTGCCGGAGGCGTCGATGACCGCGCGGGCCAGCAGCTCGTCGCCGTCGGCGAGGCGGATCAGGAACGGCGTCTGCTCGCGGCCGGCGGTGCGCAGCCGGTCCAGGCCGAGGCGGCTGATCGCCTCCACGCGGGTGTCGTAGCGCAGATGGGGCTTGAGCTGCGGCAGCTCCGCGAGGGGCTGGAGGTAGTCGGCGACCAGCTCCGCGCCGGTGGGCAGGGCGTCCTCGGCCGGGGCGACCCAGCCGGCCTCGTCGAGCAGCCGGCGCGCGGCCGGGTCGACGTTGTACCGCCACGGCGAGAACACCCGCACGTGCCCCCACTGCCGCACCGCCGCGCCAGCGGTGGCACCGGCCTCCAGGACAAGGAAGGGCTGGCCACGCTCGTGCAGGTGCGCGGCGGCGGCCAGACCCACCGGGCCCGCGCCGATCACCACGACGGGCAGTTCGTCCAACACAAACATCGGAAACTCCTCTGCGTTGAGAAATGTCGAATCAAGAAGGTGCAGTGGTGCTGGGGCGGGCGGAGCCGAAGGGGTTCAGATGATGGGGCTGCGCCGCTCGAGCAGGACGACATCGCGCCACCGCCCGTGGTGCCGGCCGACCCGCTCGCGGATGCCGATGACCCGGAACCCGGCCCGCTGGTGCAGGGCGAGGCTGGCGGTGTTCTCGGGGAAGACGCCGGACTGGATGGTCCAGACTCCGGCGGCCTCGGTGGAGGCGATCAGCGAGTCCAGCAGCAGCCGGGCCACGCCACGCCCTTGTGCGGCGGGGTCAACGTAGACGGAGTGCTCGACCACCCCGGCATAGACCGCCCGGCTCGACGTCGGCGACACCGCCACCCACCCGACCACGATGTCGTCCGCGTCGGCGGCCACGAGGCGATGGTCAGGCAGCTTGGCCGCATCGAATGCTGCCCAGGTCGGCGCGATGGTCTCGAAGCTGGCGTTGCCGCCGTCGAGGCCAGCTTGGTAGATGGCGAGAACACGATCGGCGTCGTCCGAGGTCATCCGGCGGACGGTGATGTCGGCCATCAGCAGGCTCCCTTCGAGCTCGGGGCGGGGCGGCCCATGACGACATCAGCGGCCGACGGGAAGCAGCCGACGCAGGCGTCGTTGATGCGGTAGTGCCGGGCGGTACCGACCGGCTCCACAAGCACGAACCGCACCTCGGTCAGGATCTTCAGGTGTTGGGAGACGGTGGACTGGGCGAGCCCGACGGCGGCGACGATCTCCCCCACGCTCATCGGCCGGGCACGCCGGGCCAGGTACTCCACGATCTGCACCCGGCTCGGGTCCGCCAGGGCCCGGAACCATGAGGCGTAGGCCTGCGCGGTGTCCCGGTCGAGCAGGTCGCCCACCACCACTCCCTCTATCGTTTATCGCCGATTGACGATGAAAGGCTAGCAGGTGCCACCCCGGCAAGGTGGGCGGTCGCGACAACGAGGCGGGCGATCGCGACCAGAGTGGCCGGGTCGACCTTGTCAGGGGTATCGGCAGGGCTGTGGTAACCGCCCATCCCGGCACCGATCCCGACCGCGGCGAAACCGGCACCGCCGTAGCGGCGGTTGTCCGACGCCACAGGTCCCGCTGCCAGAGGGAGGCCGGTGTGCCGGCCGGCCTGGTCGAGCAACGCAAGGAGGCGATGGGCGGGGCCACCAGCCTCCACCGCCGCCGCTCCCTCCAGGCGGCCGGCACCGTCGACGTTGATGGCCAGCGGCGCGGCCCCTTCGGCGCGGAGTTGGGCGGCATGGTGGGCGGAACCGAGCGCGCCCACCTCCTCCCCGTCGAGCAGGGCGACGGACAGTCCCACCCCGGCGGGCAGTGCAGCAGTGAGGATGCGGGCGGCTTCGAGGACCACGGCGACGCCGGTGGCGTTGTCCGAAGCTCCGGGCAGGCGCAGCCCCGGATGATCGCCGACACCGTCGTAGTGCGCGCTGAGCAGCAGGTCCATGCCGCCGGGGACCGGCTCGAGGAGCCGGGCGTGGATGTTGGTGCCGGTGACGTCGTCACGGCGCAGCGGCGTGGCACCGGCCAGCCAGCCACCGCCCGCGGTGGCGGCGGCGAGAACGGCCCGGTGGGTGTCGGGGTCGAGCGTCAGCACCGGCAGCGGCCCCGGATCGGGTCCGGCGAGCATGGTGAACTGCCAGCCTTCGGCGTCGACCGGCCGCCGGACCAGCAGCCCGGCGGCGCCGCGAGTGTCGCGGTAGGCGTCGAACAGGCTCACCTCGGCCGGCACGACGAGCCACCGCCCCGCCGGGTCATCGCTGCCCGCGACACCGAGGCCGCCACGCCGGGTGTCGGAGCTGTCGGCGGAGGCCGGGTGGATCGCGACCTGCCGGCCGAACAACAACCGAGCGGAGCCGCTCCGGTCGCCGCGTGTGACCGTCAGCGCCTCGTACACCTGCGGCACGCCACGGACCGGGAACTCCTCGACACGGACCGCCGCGCCGAGGTCGGTGAGCTGGTCGACGAGCCAGGCGCGGGCTGTCGCGCCGCCGGCCGAGCCGACGCGCCGTCCGGCCAGGGGATCGGAGGCGAGGACGGCGATCGTGGCCGTCATCCGGTCGGCGCTGACGTCGCCGAGCAGTTCCGGGAGTTCGTTCGGGGTGGTCACGAGCAGCACCCCTGTCCGGAGGTGACGGCGTCGGCCTTGGCCTGGGTGCCGCAACACGAGTCGGCGGCCTGGGCGGCCTGCCGGGTGCCGCAGCACGGGTCGCCGTTCGCAGTCTCGCCGGCTGGCGGAAGGATCCCGCCGACGGCCTGGGCGGGGCTGCCGCAGCAGGCGCCGGACCCGGTGACCTGCAGCGCGGCGGCGGGGTCGCCGGAGAAACCGCCGGCCGTGGGGGTGTTCTGGCTCATGTCGAATCCTCTCCTCAGCGGGGGCTGGTCAGCGTGTAGGCGATGGTGCGGGCACGGTCGAGACGCCGCTCGGCGCGCTGGGCCGCGGTGGACACCTGGGCACAGGAGTCGCAGAACCGCACACCAGGCAGCGGTGTGCGCGGCCGGCGGGTGAAGCCGAACATGGTGGGACCTCTTTCCTCATGACGGCTGTCTTGACGTCCGTCGAATCAGAGAGTTGCATGTTGATTAGAGAGATGTCAACCTAGAGGCATGTCAAAGCAAGAGGCACCCCTCGCCGTCATCGATCTCAACGCCGACGCGCCGTGCTGTCCCCCGCTGGCGCAGAGCCGGGTTCCCGCCGAGACGGCCGCGGTGCTCGCGCCGGCATTCAAGGCCCTGGGCGACCCGGTACGGCTGCAGTTGATGTCGATGATCGCCTCCGCCGAGGACGGGGAGGCGTGCGTGTGCGACCTGACGCCGGCGTTCGACCTGACCGGGCCGACGATCTCGCACCACCTCAAGACGCTGCGCGAGGCGGGCCTGGTCGACGCCGAACGGCGGGGCACGTGGGTCTACTACCGGGCCCGCCCGGGGATCCTGCGCCAGCTCGCCGGCTTGCTGGCGGTCGAGCCGGCCCCCTCGTCGCAGGCGTAAACCGCCGGAGGAACCCACCTACCAGCACCGATCCCCGAACGCGATCAGCGCTGAGCGCCGGATCCCGTGCGCGAGGCGACATCCGCTTCCCGCTTCCGGCCTTTTCGAGGCCGTCGGGACACGTGAGCGGCGAGGGCGGTCATGACGTGCGCGGCGTCGCGGCCGACTCCGCGCAGGGTGTTCGAGGCAAAGGATCGCTGGAACTCCAACCCGAGGTAGACCAGCCCCGGATGGGTGGTGGAGATCCCGCCCACCTGCCGGGGCGCGCCATGGTCGAGGGCGCCGAGGGGCTCGAGGTACGCGAGGTCGGGTCGGTAGCCGTACTACCGGGCGGATCGGGACGGCGCGCTCGCCGCCCTCGCCGAGCTGCAGTCCTACCTGGCGACCTGCTGCTGACCAGTCGCCGACGACCACCCGACCCTCCCCAACGCCCGCCCGACGCCCGAACCGCAGGCCTCAGGCTCCCGCAGGTTTGACTCCCGGCGTTTACTCAGCGATAGTTGAGTCAATGAACGCTGAGCTTGCTTCCCTGGCCGGGCGCGCACGTATTCACGCCGCACTCGGCGAACCCGCGCGCCTGGCGATCGTGGACGCGCTCAGCCTCGGCGACGCCTCCCCCGGCGAGATCGCCCACACCCTCGACATGCCGACCAATCTCGTCGCCCACCACGTCAAGGTGCTCACCGAGGCCGGCCTCGTCGTCCGCGGCCGGTCCGAGGGCGACCGGCGGCGCACCTACCTGCGGCTTCAGCCCGCCGCCCTGGCGGCGCTCACACCTGCCCCGCTGGCCGATGTGGGACGGGTGGTGTTCGTCTGCACCCACAACTCCGCCCGCTCCCAGCTGGCCGCCGCCCTGTGGAAGCGACGCACCCACGGGAAAGCCGCCTCGGCCGGCACCAAGCCCGCGGCCCGAGTGCATCCCCGCGCGCTTGCCGTGGCCCACCGCCACGCCCTCAACCTCGGCGCGACCGGCACGGCACACGTCAACGACGTCGTGCGCGACGACGATCTGGTCATCGCCGTCTGCGACAACGCCCACGAAGAACTCACCGGACCGGTCCGCCCCCGCCTGCACTGGTCCGTGCCGGACCCGGTCCGCATCGACACCGACGAAGCGTTCGAGGCGGCCTACGCCGACCTCGCCGACCGCGTCGACCGCCTCGCCCCCACCACCATGTTGAGAGGCACCCGATGACCGATATCAGCGCCCACCTCCAACACGAGATCACCCTCGACCAGCAGCTCGCCCTGCACACCGCCGCGACCCGGCTGGCCGACGAGTTCGACGGCATCTACAGCGCCGAGACCATCGAGCGGTTCCTGCACACCAGCTACGACCAGTTCGCCACCGCCGCCAGCATCCCGAACTACCTCCCGCTGCTCGCCGAGCGGTTCGCCCGCCAGCGGTTGCGGGCCCTCGCCCGGGTCGAGGGTCACCACCGCGACGGCCGTCCCGTGGTGCTGTTCCTGTGCACCCACAACGCCGGTCGCTCGCAGATGGCCCTGGGCTTCTTCACCCACCTGTCGGGCGAGCACGCGATCGCCTGGTCCGGCGGCAGCGAACCCGGCATCGAGATCAACCCCGCCGCGATCGCAGCGATGGCCGAACGTGGCATCGACATCTCCGAGGAGTTCCCCAAGCCGTGGACCGACGAGGTGGTCTGCGCCGCCGACGTCGTGGTCACCATGGGCTGCGGCGACGCCTGCCCCGTCTTCCCCGGCACCCGATACGAGAACTGGAACGTCGAGGACCCCGCCGGCCTGGACCTGGTCGGCGTCCGGCCGATCCGGGATGAGCTCGAGCGCCGGGTCCGCCGGCTCCTCGACGAGTTGAACGTCACCACCACCTGGTAACCATCCCCGGCGAGTCGGGGTCCCTCAGATCATGGGAGAGAACAGACTGATGACCATCGCACTTTGGCGGCGCCTGCTGGCCGAGTTCGTCGGCACCGCCCTGCTGGTCACCGCCGTGGTCGGCTCCGGCATCATGGCCGCCACTCTCTCCCCCGGCGACGTCGGCCTCCAGCTTCTGGAGAACTCCACCGCTACCGCCTTCGCACTCGCCGCATTGATCCTCATCTTCGGTCCCATCTCCGGCGCTCACTTCAACCCCGTCGTCTCCGCCGCCGACTGGTTCCTCGGTCGCCGCGCCGGAACCGGGCTCACCGCCCGCGACCTCGCCGGCTACACGGTCGCCCAGGTCCTCGGCGCGATCGCCGGATCGGTGCTGGCGAACCTGATGTTCGACCTCGCCGCCGTCGACTTCGCCAGCAAGGACCGCGCTGCGGGCCACCTGTGGCTCGGCGAGGTCGTCGCCACGGCCGGGCTGATCCTGCTGATCTTCGCCCTGGCCCGCTCCGGCCGCGCCCTGGTCGCCCCCGCCGCGGTCGGCGCGTACATCGGGGCGGCGTACTGGTTCACCTCGTCGACCTCGTTCGCCAACCCCGCGGTGACGATCGGCCGTGCCTTCACCGACACCTTTGCCGGCATCGCACCCGCTTCCGTCCCCGGATTCGTCATCGCCCAACTGGTCGGGCTGGCGGTCGGCGTCGGCCTGCTCGCCGCGCTCTACCCCGACGCCGGGCGGGCCGCCGACCAGGTCGTCGTGCCTGCCGAGGAACGCGACCCGGCACTGGACCACCGCCGATGAGCCACTGCGACCCGGAGCGCCGTGAGATTGAGGTGCGGTACCGCCACCTGCCCAACCCGCCGCGTCCCGCCGGCCGCTACCGGCTGCTCAACCGCAACAGCGACCCAGACCGGTCGTTGCCTGCGCCCCGCAACGAGGCGCCCATGAATCGGCCCTATGACCTGTACTGCAAGGAAGGCATCTGATGTCCAAGCCCAGCGTCCTGTTCGTCTGCGTGCACAACGCCGGCCGTTCCCAGATGGCCGCCGGCTGGCTGCGCCGCCTCGGAGGCAACGCCGTCGAGGTCCGCTCCGCAGGCTCCGAGCCCGCCGACCAGATCAACCCGGTGGCCGTCGAGGCGATGCGGGAGGTCGGCATCGACATCACCGCCAACAAGCCGAAGATCCTCGACTACGCCACCGCCGAAGCCTCCGACGTCATCATCACGATGGGCTGCGGCGACGTCTGCCCGGCCTTCCCCGGCAAGCGGTACGAGGACTGGAAGCTTGAGGACCCAGCCGGACAGGACCTCGCCATGGTCCGTCGCGTCCGTGACGAGATCCGCGCCCGGGTGGAGGACCTCCTCGCCGACCTCACCCCCACTGCCTGAGGCAAAGTCCACCCCACCGCCCGCCGCCGAGGATCGGTGCGGAGGGACCGAGCGAGGAGCCCCTCGCGCCCGACCCGCACCGTCTGATCATCATCGGTGTGACGGAGCCAGTGGGTGGAGATGCCCTGCATCGGCGACCCAGGGTAGGCGGTCGCCGATGCGTTTCCAAAGGTGGTCGTAGCGGCGGCTGCTGATCGGCCGGCCGTTGCGGTAGCGCAACAGCCGGTCGGTGGGCAGGACCGCGCCCGGTGAGGTAGCCGTCGGCGATGGCCCGGCGGTAGACGGCGCGCGCGGCCGCGATGACGTGCTCCCCGGCGTGCCGGCCCTGCCGACCGGTGCGTCGGGAGCAGGCGGTGGCGGTGACCTGACGCATGAGGGTCTCGATGTCGCCGGCGGTCACCTCGTCCAACCGCAGATGGTCGAGCGTGGCCGCCATGCAGTTCCAGTAGGTACGGCGGGTACCCGGGCTGGCCGCAGCCTGGACGCGGGGTACGTACTCGGCAACCGTCGGCATACGACGCGCCGGCTCGGGGTGGACGGCAAGGTCGGCCGGGGTGAGTCCAAGGTGCGCGAGGATCTGCTGGGCGATGACGGATCAGCCGGCATGGGAAGGACCTTTGAGGACGGCGGCGTGGTGGTGTTCGAGGGGTGCACGACGAGCAGATCGCGCGCCGGGATCGCCGCCAGCAACACCACCTGGTGCGAGGTGATGCCGCACATCTGCCGGGCCGCGATCGGCAGGGGTAGCGCGCCGCGGGCGCCGACGGCATGCTCCCGTCGGGTGCGGCGGTGATCAAGAGCATGCCGTCGGCGACGTCGATGTGGAGGCGGTGACCGGCAGGCCAGCCCAGCGCCCGCAGCAGCGCCCGGGCGGCCACCCGCCCGTCGGCATCGGGGCGGGCCATGTCGAAGCCGACGCCGTTGACCGGTTCCCGCGCAGCTGGGACGGCTGCGGGCAGCTCCGGCACGGGGCTGGTGGCGGTGCCGAGCGCGGAAGCGGGATGGGGATGACCGCACCGATCAGCTGCTCGTCGAAGCGTCGGCGGGAAGGTTGCCGGGCGGCCGTCATGGCGACCGCCGAGGCCGTTTGCGCGGCCTCAGCGCGTGGCACCGAGGGCCCTGATTTTCGATGTTCGCACGGACGCTACGGAGTGTCCTCATCGGGAGCCACCAGGGTGGTGAGCTCCCGTGACCTCGCACGAAGACTGGTGTCCGAGGATCAACACAAACCAAAACCCAACCGGGTCCGACGCTGTCGGCGTCGATCCAGTTGATCTAGCGGCTGATCACGGCGGCGTTCCGGTCTCGACACCTTCACGGTGGAGTGGCTCCTGGGGCGCTGCCTCACCAGCCTCATTGATTTGTGACTCTTCTCCCCTTCTCCGCCTTTTTCGGCTCTGCATAGAGCTTACCCACCGCAGTCCGCGGTGTCCCATTTGGTCACTCTATAGGGGTTACGCTGCAGAACCTTCCTTCTGCAGCCATTGCGCGATGGCGCGGTAGTCCGCGTCGGTGAGGCCGCGGCGCGGGTGCATGCGTCGCGTGGGTACGGCCCTGTTCGGACCAGTCGATACCGACGCGGAGAACAGTGAGCCCTTTTCATCATGAGTAGGGGCTGGTCTCGACGCGGTGCAGGACGAGGATGGCCTGCACGATCGCGGTCGCGCGGCGGGGACAGCAGCGCAGCTTGGTCAGGAGCTTCCAGGTCTTGAGCGTGGCGATGGCGCGCTCGCCGCGGGCGCGGACACGGGCATGTGCGCGGTTGACGGCCTCCTGCCGGCGGGACAGCTTCGGCCGGTAGCGGTGGCGCTTGAACGGCGTGCGCACGCTCCCGCCGGCTCCTTGGTAGCCCTTGTCCGCGAACGTCATCACGTCCGCGCTGCTCAGCGCGTCGATGATGCCGTGAACACGGGCGGCGCTCAGGTCATGAATGGCGCCGGGCAGCGCAGCCGATGCCCAGACCAGGCGACCCGCAGCGTCCGCGATGACCTGCACGTTCACGCCGTGCCGCTTGTGCTTCCCGGAGTAGTAGGGCCTCTGATCGGCGACCCGGTCGATCGGGATCAGCGTGCCGTCGAGGATCGCGTATGCCAGCTTGCGGATGCGCTCCATCGCGGTAGCCAGATCGTCGGCCGCTGCGGCGAGCAGGTCGACAGCTTCGCGGACGTAGCGCCAGGCGGTGGTGACGCCAATGCCGAACCCGGCTGCGAGGCGGGTGTAGGTGTCGCCGTTGCGCAGGTGGGCGAGGGTGAGCAGGGCTTGCCGACCGGGGTCCAGACGCCGCCACCGGGATCGACGCTGCCGACGGTGGCCGCGGATGCACTCGGCGAGGTGGCTCAGGGTTCGACTGGACAGCGGAATCGTGGCGGGGTAAGACAGCACGGCGAGGCTCCCGGTCGGGGCATCGGATCTTGGTCGACTGCTGTCTTACCTGGAGCCTCGCCCTCATCGATCTCCGGGTTACCCACACCCGCCGTGACCAGCACGATCACGATGAAAAGGGCTCAGTGTCGACCGCGTCGGCATGGGCGGCGAGCCGGCCCCGGCAGGGTTTCTTGTTCCAAGTGGTAGGTGCTTATCTGCACTTGGCCTGGAGGTCAACTAATCCGGGGAGGGTTTGCTGCCTGGCTGAAGTGCCTGGCATGATGTGGGCATGATCGAAAGAATCGAGTCCTCCGTCCGCCGGTGAGCGTGACACCCGAGCCTGGACTGCTCGGATCCCAGCTTTCGCTGTTCAATTACGCGCTGCGATCGCATCGAGAGAATCCCGATACGCCCCTTTCCCGTGATGGCGAGCCGTATCCGGATGACGAGCAGCATCGAGGTCGGAAGTCTCGTCCTCGAGCGTCGGAGGATCGGCGTCGTGAAGGTGCTGACGTCGCTACGGTCCTGGATGCGCATTTTGCCAAGCGATCCGCCGTGCCAGGCGATCTCGCCGGGGCGTTCCATGACCTTTATGTTCCAATCCATCCTAATGATCACATCGCGGCTGCGGCCTGTCGCGTGGATGCCGACCGTGTCCGGGCAACCGGTCGCTGGCTTGTCCAGCACGCCACCGATCGCTGCGCTGCGACTGTTGGCCTGGCCTTGCTGGCCACCCTCTGGGATGACGACGACCTTCCGCTGATCAAGACGATCGGCTTGTTGTCGAACCGCTTCGGTCCGCTGGCCGCATGCGCGCTGGAACGGCGGTCGTGGTGTGGCGGCTCGGAGGCGTTGCTGTGGCTGGCCGAGCGGGTCACGGGCTGGGGGCGTGTGTATGTCGTGGAGTCGTTGTGCAAGGTTGGCAGCGCTGCGGCGAGGCCTTGGATGCTGCGGCGTGCGTGTGATGGCGACTACCTCAACCGCTACTTCGCCGGAAAGGTCGCCACCGCAGCGCACCTGCATGAGGCGATCACCGCAGCGAAGCCCGACAGCGAGCTGGTCGATCACACCGGCCTGCTGCTGACCATCATGGCTGACAGCGGCGGCACGGGCATCACGCTCGATCACTACCCGCCCGCCGCCGCCGTCTTGCAGGCCCACTGCGAACACGCCAGTCGTCTGGAGCCGTCCGTGGAACGCTTTTTGATCGCGGCGCAACTGGCTGAATATCTGCATCAGCCTTCGGCCGGACGAATAGCTTGGCCGGAAGGCCGGCGGGAACAAGTCGTGGCCGGCTACCTTTCCCTGCTGAATCGCGAGGGCTGGTGCGCGGTCGCCCGTGCTGGGCTGGCCGCCGGTGACCACCGTGTCACCTGGCTTGCCGGGGCGCTGGCGCCGGGCCTTGGGCTTCGAGCGTTCACCGACGCCGTCAACGACGAGTAGGCCCCGGAGGCCGGCGAGAACCTGCGAGGTTCCCGCCGGCCTGCCGTCAGGCGCCCTCTCGCTCGCTCGTTGACTCTCCGCATCAACATTGCAACGCGCTTCAGTGTCTGGTTCGCTCGCTGGGTGATCTTCGAAGCGCGGTGGCGGCGGCAACTGCACCAGCATGGTTCGTCCAGCGCGTTCGGAGGCTGGGCAGCCGCACCCGACCTGATAGTGGTTCATGAGCGTTCCACGCGATTGGTCGGTGTCGATCTGCGTGATGGCGCCACCGTCTGGGATGCCCCGTTCGGAACCTGGCCACGGGCGGTGGTGATTGTCGGCGACCGGTGCCTGGGAATCGCACAGAACATTCCCCAGTTGGTGTGCTTCGACCTGTCGTCTGGTCAACGGTTGTGGAGCGCCGACCTTCCCGGGTTCACTGGCCATATCGTCTCCGCTGGAGGCGTTGTGCTGGTGGGTGGCTGGAGGGGCTACACGCCACTGATGGCGTTCGACCTGCGCGATGGGGCACCGCTCTGGCGCTCTCCCGGCCGGGTCACGACCGTGGCTCCGATGGCTGTCGGTGCGCAGGTGCTGCTCGCCGATCCGGCTACCGGCGAGATCCGGTTGATCGATCCCCGTGACGGCAGCCAGGTCAACGCGTGGTCACTACCGGAGCCGGTGGTCAGCGACGATTCACGAACGGTGTTCGCGACGCTCGAGGCGCGGCGGCTCCTTGTTGCCAGCGCATTGGGAGCCCAGTGGAAATCGATCTTGCGGCACCCGGCACCCGCATGTTTTCAACGACCGGAGCGGGACTGCCGAGAGCGGCCCTCGTCGTGGGTGGCCTCGTCTGGTTGCCTGCGGCCGACGGCCTGGTCGCGATCGAGTCCAACGCAGGCGAGGTGCGTCAGCGGGTACACATCGACAACCGGTTGGTGGGGCTGATCGAAACGGCTTTCGGGTTCGTGGCAGCGCACCGCACGGGCGTCCTTATCGGGATCGACCATGATGGCAATATCTGCGGCCGACTGGTCGTCGACCGGCAGATCGCCGGCCTGTACGAGCACGAGACGGCCGGCGCGCTTCTCTTCGGAAAGGGCACCCTGACCGCCGGAACCCTCCAGGCGTGAGCCGCTACTTCGTGACCGCTTCTCAGGATGGCGAGCCGTCCCGTGCATGAATATGGCGCCCGCTCGGCGAGGAACCCGACGATGTGTTCCGGTGTTCCATGTTGCGGACGGCTGCTTCGGAAACGCCCGTCACGGATCGCCCCGTCGTGGGTTCTGTCGGTCGCCAAACTCGACCGTCGCCGACCGGGACGCCGGTGTCCCTGTAGCCCAGCTCGACCACGTGCTCGAACTGGTCGTCGCTGAAGCAACGCCATGCCGATCGAAGATCGGCATCCATCGCAAGGAACGGCTCGCCGTTGGTCCAGAGCCGGCCGATGTGAACCCAAGACCCGATCATCGCCGATACCTGCCCTGAGCAGTCATGACCATTCACCCAGCGCGGCTGCGATGGCCAACCGGTGCTCGATAGACGCGCCAGCACCGCGGAAACTGTGCTGCCCGAGGCATGTCGGCGCCCCGTCGCGGTCGGCCCACTGCTGCATTCCCCAGAAGCGTCTGCTCGCCGCAAGCAGTTCCCCCGCCACGTCCTGTCGACGACGGATGGCACCGACCGCGGTGATGGCGCCCGCCACGATCTCGGCGGCCTCTGCGGGCAGGTCGATATCGCCAAGCGCTGGCAGCACCAGCAGCAGTCGCTGTGCCCAGTCGAGCGTCGCGGCGCCTTGGTCGGCTACCACGACAAGCTCCGGCCAGGAAAGGCCCGGTCCGCGGAAGTGCCCTTCCAACATCGCCAGCGGAACAGGGCCGTCGAACGCGTCGCCAGCGAGCATGTAGTCCCAGCCGGCGTCGCCGTCGAAGTTGCGCCATACGAGATGAATACGATGGCCGCTGGCCAGGTCGACCGTGAAGACCGGCCAGCGATCAGGCATGCTGAGTTGAGTCAGCATCACGTCGGTGTCCGCCGGGTCGATGTCGAAGGCATCCACTGCCGTGCTCGCCCCGCCAACCGCCCACAGCAGCGCGGGCCACACCGCGGGCTTGTCGAGCCACGCGGTGGCGTCGAACAAGGTCGACGGATCAGGCGCGGGCCTGAACCCGTCGAGGTAGCCGGGAAGCATCACCGCTGCATCCTGGCAGCAGACCGCAGCGCCGGGCAACGTCTTGCCTACCGCATACACGCAGGCGAACGGCTCTGACGAACCGATATCGTCGCCGGATGCGCCACGCCCCTGCCGACCCCGACGAACTGGTCATCCGCTGCGTCGAAAACCCCGACGCCACCGTTCGACTGTATGACCGGTACTTCCCGGATGAGTACGGCACCGGGTTCTCGGTCGAGCTCCAGGCGGATGGGATGCGTGCGCGCTTCAGCCCTGTAGAGGTGTGGGTCTGGGACGATGTCGACCTGCCCGACTTCGTGGCGGGACTGGCAGACGACTTTCGGGGCTGGACCGGGAAACGTAGCTGGTCGAGCAACCATCTCACGGTCGACGCCAGCTACCACTCCCGTGGCTGGGTGGACCTACGATGGACACTTCAACCGTGGCTCACGCGCGCGGACGGCTGGTCGGCGTCGGTTACGACGTGGGTCGAAGCCGGTGCGCAGATGAGCAGACTCGCTGGCGACCTGCGGCGGTTCCTGCCCGACGTGCGAGCGAGGCAGGGCGAATGACGGTGTATATCGCCAGCTATCGGGAGTTGTTTGCCCTGGTGGCAGCCCGTCCACGGATGTATCTGCCGCGCGACGATTTCGCCACCGTCGTCGCCTACGTCGAGGGCTGTGACCAGGGCAATGCACGTGCGCTGTTGGCCGGCTTCCGCGAGTGGCTCATCACCCGTGCCGGCTGCGGCGACAACCTCGTGTGGTGGGCGCTCGTGCAAAAACTCGCGCAACCAGAGTCAGCCGACGGCGCTGAGAACCTTACGCCCGATAACGACATCGCGGCCAAGCAGACGCTGTTCCGACTGCTGGACGAGTTCCTCGAGCTACGCGACGAGCACGACGGGCTGCAGCGGATCTACGCGGCGTATCAGCAGTGGCGCACCGCGCGGGCCGACGACGGGTGCGCTGCCTCCGGGCAACCGGGCTGCCCCGTGGCGTTGTGGCCACGACCGCGATCCCGGACGGAGAGCCACAGGTGACAGCCCATGTTCTCGACGACCCGGCCAGTCATCGCTGCAGACTAGAGCGGTCACCGCCAGAAACCCAAGCCGCTCGGCAAACGTCGACACGAGCAGGCCACCACTCAGCCCTCGGCCTCTGCTATGCAAGGACCGTGAACGAGCAAGGGCGGCTGCACGCCGTGCTGGTGAATCGATACGAAAAGATCACCGACCGTCTGCTGAGTACCATCGCCGCCGAGAACGGCGACCGCTTACTGCCGAAGGTGCGCGTCGCCGACGTCATCGACGTCGACTCGTGGCCCGGAAACGCCCGATGGACAGGACTGGCCCAGCACTTCGACTTCGTGATGGTCGACGCTGAGACCTCCGCGCCGAAGTTCGCCGTCGAACTCGACGGCGCGCATCACTGGACTGACCCGGAAACCCGACGCCGGGACATCGTCAAGGACCAGCTGGCCGAATGGGCCGGCCTACCGCTGCTGCGGATCACCAGCGACTTCACGAGAAGGCGTGGCCGCTGGACCGTGCTCAACTACGCGGTAGGGACGTTCTACCTGTCTGAGGCGTTCGCCGCGGCGCAGGCCTCGGGCGTCATTCCCTTGGATGAGCCGTACGTGCCGTTCATGTTTTGCATCCCGAACGGCAGCGGTGGGTTCGACGTGAACGCGCTCGACCAGCAAGCACGAGTGATGCTGGACGGAGCGTGTGACGCCGGCCGGATCCCGTCGCACGCTCCTGACATGTTCGGGACGCGGGACCCGGCGACCGGCGCCATCCAGTCGCACGCCTGGATGGCGGTCGCCCGCAACCGCTACCTTGTCGCGCGAGCCCGGGTCCGTGACTTCCGGTTCCAGGGCATCTCCGCGAGCGAGCTGGCCAGCCAACTCGCTATAGTCGACATGGCCGACCTTGCTCGTGCGTGGATGGTCGGAGAGCCTGTGGCGTGCGACGGCCGTACGCTGCACAAGCACATGGTCGAAGTGCAGCAGGCGATCGATGCGGGTGGCTTACGCAGATCAGAGACAAGCGGCGCCTTGGAACCCGGTGGCCCCGTGCCGATAAAGATCACGACCCGGTTCCAGGGGATTCGGTCTAACAGGCCCGTGTGAGCCCCGACCCCGACAAGTCCGTTCCGTTCGCCACTGCGCACCACGGGTACCGGTGTGCGGTGGCGACGGCGAAGACCTCGCTACCGCGCCTGCCTACGACGGGTACGCCGCCTGGAGGCCGAAGGGGTCATCACCGGTTACACGGCGGTCGTCAACCCGGCCAAACTCGGACGCGGGTTCGAGGTCCTCCTCCACGTCGACCTGGCGCCGATGGCGTTTACCGCGGTGGAGGCGTTCGCACACCGCATCGCCGCGATGGACGAGGTCGTGGAGCTGCGCCGTATGTTCGGTATCCCGGACTACCTGATCCGCGTCCAAATCGCCGACATGGACGCCTACGAACGCTGGCTGACCACCCAGCTGCTGGGAGCCCCCGCAATCGCCCGAGCCGACTCCCGCATGACCATGAAACTGATCAAACCCGCACGGTAACCACCCAGGTCGGCGCACGGCTTCGCGGACCCCAGTTGGGTATGCCTGCCGGCGATCCGAGGCAGCGGTCGAGCGGTCAACCGCATCATGCCTACAAGACGCCCTCGATCCCCGCCGCGGTCCAGCCGGTCAACCACTCGGACACCTCCGCCAGGTCTTCGGTCTGCCAGGGCCCGTCGAAGTCGCTCACAACCACTCGTTGATGGCGGCGAGGTGGACGGTGGCTTCGTAGCGGACTGCGAGTTTGATGCCCCGGGCTGCCGATGCACCAGCGGAGTCCGCCGACCGCCAGTTAGGCATCGACCTCGAACGCCGGGACGTAGCCACGCCCAGCGCCAAGGTCTTCATAGACCGTTGTCTGGGCAACCCGGTTCCACCGGTGTCCGAGCAGAAGCGCAAGGCCGCCGGGCCCGGCGAGGAAGATGTGGACACGAGCGGCGGGCTTGCATTCGAGGTCTTGGCGGATAGCGTTGCGTAGCGCCTGGGCATAGGCGACGGCCTCGCCGGCGCCGGCGACGGACTGATCGTGTGCGCCGTCGGCGGGCAGCAGAGTGAGAATCCTGTCGATCGGGAGGTTCGCGTCGGTGACGTGTCGGGAGACCGCGGTCGTCGGGTCGACGCTCATGCCGATGGCCACGGCCAGTTCGTTGCCGTTGCCGACAGTGGTCGTGACATCGTCGGGGGCGGAGACCGGTACGTGTTTCGCGTTCGACGTCCAGGCAACGCCGTTCTGCAGGTAAGTGATGGTGGTGCCGCTGACCTGGGCGAGGCGTGCGCCGACGGTGAAGAAGGTGGCCTGGCGCATGAAGCCGCGTAGGACGATGTCGTTGTTGCCCTGGACGGTGAGGGTGTCGACGGCTTGGTCGATGTCGTTGCTCATGGTCGCCCAGTCGGCTGGGTCGCGTGGTTGGCGTCGCAGCGGTGGCGTGTCGCCGTCGTAAAGGTCGACCCAGTCGAGGACGACGGTGGCGTCGTCGGGGTGCGGTTCGCGCTTGATCGCCTGGACGAGAAGTACGGCGCGAGGGTCGTCGGCGCGCAGGTTCACTCGCTCCACCTCCTTGCGGATGTCCTCGCGAGTGAGGATTCGCCTGCCTTCGCGTACCCATTTGTCGATGAGGGCAACACCGCGATCAAGGGCCTCGTTGTCGGCTTGAAGTCCGTTAGCGAGCATGAGTGCCTGTGCGCGATCCTTCTCACTGCTGACGGTCAGGCCGACCTTGAACACGAGTCCGTCGAGCATCGCGAGCACGTCATCGCGATCGCATTGCAGGTGGCGCGCCCATTCATCGATGCGGAGCCCCTCCGGAGAGTTAGGACTTGCGAGGCGTGCCGCCGGGTTGAGGCAGTCGGAGCGTCCGTCGACGAGGCTTAGCAGCGGATCGATCGGGTCGAGAGCGCGGTTGGTGGTCAGTTCCAGGCTCGGCGGGACGTCGTCTCGGTCACGCAGCAGTTTCCAACTTCCGTGGAACTTCTGCAGCAGCGACTTGCCCTTCTTCGGCACGCCGGTCAGGTAGCCATCGTTGATGAGGTCGGCGGTCTTGGCCGCCCACTTCACCTGCGCGTAGCGGTGACGGTCGGTGATGGCGCGCAGGATGACGTCGTCCACGTTGCCGGCCCCGTTGACTTCGATCTCCAGTTGGTTGTACCCGGCGTTGGGCTGGAGGACGCGCAGGGCGGCTGACCAGGCGATGAGGTCCTGGTAGTAGAACCCGGATCGCAATGCTCCGACACGGGACAGCGAGCCAGCGGCAGGTTCGGGTTCGGGCGAGGTCATCGGTGGTCCTCCGTTAGGTCGGGCGTTGGTCGTCGGTGACCAGGACCAGGGGGACGGCGACCGCGTGGTTGCCGAAGCAAGCCCATGCGTATGCCGCTGGCCGCTCCCACTGGGGGTTCGCGACGGCGATGATCGCGACGACGGTCTCGAAGCCGAGGTCGGGGTCCGCGAGCAGCCGCGCGTATGTGGCGAGGTCGCGTTCGCTCGGAACCGGGGCGGCGGCGAGGTGGGTGTGCCATTCGCCGACCCAGATGCTGCCATCGCGGGTGAAGGCGTCGTGCGCGAGTTGCTGGGCGTGCCCGAGGTCGCGGAGGAAGAAGGCAGGCTGCCGCACGGCCGTCGGCCCGGGGCCGCCGGCGACCCGGATTTCCGCCACGCCGTCGTGGACGTGGCCGAGCAGGATGCCGCCGGTCTCGTTTCCGTCCTGGGAGCGAGTGCATTCCTGCCTGATGACGGCGTGGGCGGCGGCGGTGACATGAACACGCTGGACGGGCGACTCGACCGTCACGGTTCCTCGCAGGTCGGGCAGCCGGATACGGGCGGGCGAGCGTCCAGCCAGCGCAGTTCTCCGGCGCGGGCCAGGTCGAACGGCGGCGGCCAGCCTGGTTTCGGGCGGAGCGCGAGCAGTCCGTGATCGCCGGGCAGCCGCTGGTCCGGGTGGCCTGCACATTCCAGGAGCGTGGCGACGGCGGCCTTGGCGGCGAGTTGGCCGACCAGGTGGAGGTCCGACCCGACCGCGGTCATAGGCCGGTGGCGGGTGCCGGTGCCGTAGCCGGCGTCCAGGGCGGGCTCGGGATCGATCGCTCCGGCGTCGGTGAGAGCCTGCCGTTGGCAGACCAGGCAGCCCCGGTCCGGCCACGGCCGTAGCCGCAGGATCTCACCGATCCCGCCGTCTTCCAGCACGCAGGCGAGTACGGCCTCCAGCCCGGCGCGGCGGGCCAGGTGGCTGACGACCCGGCGCGGGGCGACACCGTCGGCGGTGCACACGACGAGGTCGCTGCGGGCCAGCAGCGGTCGAACCTTGTCGGCGTCGCGGATGACGTCGAGAGCGTGCGGCTCGATGTGAATGTCGGGCCGCAGTTTTTCAAGGTCGTCGCGGAGGGCGAAGACCTTCATCTTGCCGACCTGCGCCGGGCCGCTGACGTGACGCACGAGGTTGTGCCACAGCAGGCGGTCCGGGTCGACGAGCACCAGCCGGCCTACGCCGTAATCGGCGAGGGCGTGCACCGTAGCGCCACCGATACTGCCGGTCCCGACGACCGTTACCGTTGCTGCGGCCAGCGGGTCGACCGGCCACTGAGGGACGAGTTGCGCGTCGCCGACGACCTGCGGTTCGCACGCCACGTCCAAGGGTTTTACGCCGTCGGCGGTCACGAGCCAGGCCGCGAACTCGGCGACCCCGGCCCCCGGATGGTCGATCTCCGCGTTGGGCGCATACGTCAACGCGATGTAGTCGCTGCGGCCCGGGTTCTTGAACCCGGAGCGTACTTGCTCGGCGAAGTACGCGACGGTCAGCGCGCTCTGGCGGTGTCCCGCGGCCATCCCATGGACGTGGAGGTCCGCTGTGGCTCGGTACCAGAAGCCCCCTTGGCGAGCTTCGCCGGAGTTCAGGAAATGCGTACGCGGCGTCATCCCTACGGGGAGGGTCAGCCCCTCCTTCACGGAGATCGCGCACAGGTAGCCGACGTTCTCGGCGTCGGAGACCCTGAAGGTCGCACTTCCGTGGCTGCCCGCGGCACGCAGTCGGTCAACGCCCTCGCGCGGGACCATGACCAGTAGCCGGTTCACGTGGCGCCATCCAGTTCACGCTCTGCCGGTTGATCACCGATAGCCTCGATGGCCTTGGCCGCGACCGCGATCAGGTGATCGGACTGCGCGTCGTCGACGATGCCGTGCAAGGTCATTGCCTCGATCACGCCAGCCTTCATCAGCGCGTACTCCACCCGCCAGCCAGCCGCTTTCAGCAGCAGGTCCAGCACAGACCCGCGGCCGTTCCATGTGGCATCGTCCTGCAGCAGACACAGGCTGCCGTTGCCGTTGACGTGCCACTTGTGGTCCGCGCGCTGGGCGATCCCCGGTCTCGGATCACCTGGATAGATCAACGGCGCGACCATCGGGTAGGCGTGCCCGTACACGAGAAGGGCCTCCAGCCCCTCCTCGCCGACCAGCGCCGGTAGGCCGGCGGGCTCTGGCCGGTCGAACGGCCACCGAGGCAGCCGCCCAACCCATGCGCCCGCGCCCTCGTCGACCCACTGCAATCCGGGAAACCATTTTCCGATCTCGGCCTCGTCACGGGCGAGCCGGCGCGGCTCGCACTGCCACCACGTCAACGCGCCGCCATCGTCAGGTGTCATCGGTCAGCCCTGCGGGGCGTCCTTGATCGGCCGAGGAACGATCAACGCGGGTCCGGTCACGGCCGGGCTGGCCTTCTTCTTCGCCGGTGCCGGGAAGTCCTCGCCGAAGATCTCCTGCCAGGCCCGCAGCGCGTCGTCCGTGTCGCCGGCCGCCGCATGTTCGCACGCGCGTGTGGCAATCTCCGACGCCTCCTCCAGCGCGGCCCGAAGGCCGATCTTGTCCAGGTCCGGCTGGATCAGACCGCAGTGGCCCGCCGGGTCCTCGATCGGCGTGTTCACCCGCACCGCCGCGGCCGTAAAGAACGCCCGCAACGCCTCGGCCCGACTCCCGGAGCGGGGCATGCATTCGAGAGCCAGGACCTCGATCAGCAGCGACTTGATCTTGCCCTCGACCTTCACGGAGCGACGCCAGTCCTTGAGGACGCGCACGATCGGCCGGAAGTACGCCCAGTCCGCATGATGGCTGGCCACGCGCCGGATGAGGTCCTCCGGGTCCGCGGTCACCCACGTCTGCGACAGCGCCTCGGGGATCAGCAGCGTGCCATCGGCCTGCCGAAGCGCCGGCATCGTGTCGACGGTGAATGCCTCCGGGTCGTCCGGGTCGTCGATGAAGCACTTCACCGCGTGGTTGCGCCAGCGGGCCAGCCGGACCAACTTGTCGATGGTGCCGTTGGTCGCCCCCAGCAACGCGTTGACCCGCCCCCGCGTGTAGTCCAGGGCCTCCTCGGCCGAGTCGCCGGGCTGGCCCCAATCCGGGTGGTCGTCCTCCGCGTACACGACCACCAGGTCCACGTCGTGGATTGGCTTGAGTTGTGTGCTGCGGCGCAGCGAACCCGACCCGAACACCTCCGCGACGTCACTCTCGGCCTCGAACGCCTCCTTGAATATGTCACGCCGAGCGCGGGCCAACACCACCTGCAGCCGCTCGGCGTCCACGGTCTTCTGGAACTCATCGAACGCCTCGTCTACGCCCATCTCTCTCCTATACGGTCAAACCATCGCATCGGTGAGCGACCGCCGGGCTCATCGGTAACCCACGGTCACCAACCTCGCTGGCGGGCCGTCCATTCCCGACTTCGCCTCGAAGATGCCGACCGTACCGCCGGGGTACGACATCCAGTCCGGGATCACGCCTCGCCTGCTGGCCTGGTGTCGAGTCGTGGGTTCCGGCGACCTGGGTCCAGTGGATGCTGACGAGGGACGACCACATCCGCAAGGCGGGCATCCCGAACATGGCCAGCGGCAAGTGGGCGCTGAGCCGGTGGACCTGGCAAGACAACCTGATGTTGGCCTGGTACGGCCTCGACACGGATTTCAGCGTTCGCCTCTACCGTCCAATCGCCGGCGGCCCGGTCCAGTGGGGCGTCGATTTCGAGCAGCCGGTGCGCGAAACCCCGACGGTTTCGACACGTTCGACCTGCTGCTCGACATTACGACTTGCCACGGCAGGGTCGTCCGTCGATCTTCAGGAGACCAGCCCGTACGGTGTCGCTGTGACTACTGCTCTCCCCGAGATGGTCATCGACCCGGCAGCGGCAGGGTTTGACGGTGACGTGCTGGCTCCGGTGCCCGTGACGGATGCAGCCCGACGAGTGCTCGCCTTTTGCACCGAGCCGCGCAGCGGATGGGTCACATACCATCTCGCCGCCCGCAGCACTCATACCTCCGGCCTGTTCGATCAGGTCACCACCTGGTCACTGCTCTACGCCAACGCGCTCGCCGGCCGAGTAGACATCGAAGACGTGGCCGGATTCTCCCGTGACCGCCGACGCGATTTTGCAGCCCGAGTTGCCGCCGTACCGGAGGACACCGACCTGCACACGATGGACGACGACGGCGTAGCCACGGTTGTCAACCTGTGCCACTTCGGGTACCACGGTGTCTGGGGGCCCAAGATCACCAAGATGGGTGCCCTGTATCGGCCCCACGCGGTTCCCGTGCTCGACGGACACGTTGCGGAGGTGTTCGGCTTCAACCGTGAGGGCTTCTCGAACAAGGCGCGCCAGCACGGCCTGGACCGCCGCGAGCGCATCGACAAGGTCGTTCGGGCCTTGGCGATCTGGATTCGCATCCACCGCGCCGAGATAGCGGCCCTGCGGGATGCCGTGACACCAACCGTTCCCGAGATCCACGACCTACCAGACCTTCAGTTGATCGACATCGTCTTGTGGACATCGCAGGACGACAAGCCGATATACCGGCGGCCCGGCCAAGGTAAACGATGGATCGACCGGCCAGTCGGCCAGCATGTCACAGCCGAGGAGTTACGGCCTGAACCGATCCCCGCAGCCAAATAGTCACTCGCTGGCGTAAAAGTTGAACCTTGGTCAAGGTCCATCCGTGAGTCGCGGCTGCAGATCGCACGCAAGAGGTGATCATGGCGCGCCTTTCGTCCGACAACGCGACTTGGATTCAGATGGTGTCGGCTTGAATGGAGCGGACCCGGCATCGACCGACAGAGGCGACCGAGGTGCGGGCTGCCGTAAAAGAAAAAGCCCCAACCTGCAACCCGCCGACCGGGTGGTGCTGGCGGCGCTGTCGCGGCTGCTGCCCCACCACCGTTGGTCGGCGTTCTTCGTCACCCCGGCCACGCTGCTGCGGTGGCACCGTGAGCTGGTCGCCCTGCGCGGGACGTACCCGCGCGCACGACCCGGCCGGCCACCTGTCCACAAGCAGGTCCGTGACCTGGTGCTGCGACTTGCGGCGGAGAACCCGACGTGGGGGCACCGCCGGATTCAAGGCGAACTGCTCAACCTCGGGCATCAGCTGGCGGCCAGTACGGCATGGAAGATCCTCCACCGGGCCGGGATCGACCCGGCACCACGCCGGTCCGGACCGACCTGGCAGCAGTTCCTTACCGCCCAGGCGCACACGATCCTGGCGTGCGATTTCTTCACGGTCGACACGGTGATGCTCAAGCGGATCTACGTGCTGTTCTTCGTGGAGATCACCACCCGCGAGGTCCACGTTGTCGGGGTGACCGCCCATCCGACCGGCGCCTGGGTGGCGCAACAGGCGCGCAACCTGCTCATGGGCCTCGATCAGCGTGCTGCTGGGCTGCGGTTCCTGCTGCGCGACCGGGATGCGAAGTTCACCGCCGTCTTCGACGGGGTGTTCGCCGCCGAAGGTATCGACGTGATCAAGACGCCACCGCGGGCACCCCGGGCGAACGCGTTCGCCGACCGATGGGTGGGCCCCGTACGCCGGGAATGCACCGACCGGATACTCATCGTCGGCGAGCGCCACCTCGCGGCCGTCCTCACCGAGTACCCGGCCCACTACAGCAGCCACCGCCCACATCGATCGCTCGGCCAGCAGCCGCCCAACCCGCCGTCGGGAGTCAGTGACTTGACCGCCGCCAGGGTCCGACGGCGCCCGATCCTCGGCGGGCTGATCAACGAGTATTCGCAGGCAGCGTAGCCGAACCGGCTTTACGAGCCCCACAAGGTACAGAGTGTCCACGGGCGACGAGGGCGGAGGTCAGCTCCTCTTCGATGGTGGTCGCATCGGTTAGGCGCAGCATCGTCCAGCCATTCTTCGCCGCCCAGTCGTTCTTGATGCGGTCACGACGTCGTACGGCGTCGAACTGCGCCTCGGCCTGCTCCTGCGACATCGAGCCCCAACGGACCGGCTGGCTGTGCTGTATCCCGTCGAATTCGATCAGCAACCGGTGATCGAGGAGCGCGAAGTCGAACGCAAGACCCCGGACGTCTCGGCAGTCGTGATCGCGCCACTGGTGCTCGTAGTCCAAACCAAGCGCGGTGAGATAGCGGGCGACTGCGCTCTCCCCCTTCGACGTCGAGCATCGGGGACAACCACTCCCGCCCAGGTGCACGGGCGGCACCTGCGTGAACCGGCCATGCAGAGGGCAGATAATCGCGACCGGCGTTATCGCGTTGCGGTAGTCGACCGTGGAGTAGTCGTAGGTGTCGCCGTGCACGACCACAGCTCGGGCGATGAACAGCTCGGAGGTGCCGGCGATGGCGATCCGCCGCACCTCGACCGCGCACGACGGGCAGCCGGACCCATTGAGATGGCTGGCCGGTGTCTGCTCGAACTTCCCGTGGTCGCGGCACAGGATCGTCACCTTGACATGCGAGCCGGCGAACACCACCCGGGCGTAGTCGAACCGGCTGCCGTGCACGACGAAAGCCCTGTCGAGGAAGGAGTCGAGGCTCCCGGCCCGCGCCGCGGAGATGCTGCGGAACCCGCACTCGGGACAGCCCTGGCCACTCAAATGGGCGTTGGGAACCTGGCGGAACGGGCCGTGCTCGTCACAGACGATAGTGACCGCCACCTGGCTGCGCGCGTAGTCGACCTGTGAGTAGTCGTACCTCTCGCCGTGGACACCTCGTGCTTTCCGCACGAAGGACACCGTCGTGTCCGCCTTGGCCGCGCCGATCGCATGATTCCCGCATGTCGGACATCCGGCGCCGACCAGGTGGCTTGAAGGGATCTGCCGGAACGGGCCGTGCTCGGTGCAGACGATAGTCACCTTGACCTGGCTGTGCCGGTACTCGACCTGCGAGTAGTCGTACCGGTCGCCGTGCAACCGCAACGCCTTCGCCACGAAGGACTCGACGGTGTCGGTCCGCCTGCGGGCAATGGACTCCTGCGCGCAGGAAGGGCAGCCCTGACCGCTCAGATGGCCGTTTGGCGTCTGCCGGAACCCACCGTGGGTAAGGCAGCCGATCGTCACCTTGAGCTGGGCCCTCACGTACTCGACCTGCGAGTAGTCATACGTTTCACCGTGGACGATCTGCGCCTTGCGGACGAAATCCCCGGTCGAACTGGTGAGCCTGCGGGATCGCTGCGCGTTGCCGCAGGCCGGGCAGCCGACCCCGTTAATGTGACTGCCCGGCACCTGATCGAACGGGCCGTGCTCAGCGCAGATAATCGTAACCTTGGTCCGGCTGTTGACATACCGCACGTCGCCGTAAAAGTACCGGTTGCCGTGCACCTCAGCGGCCGCGGCGAGGAACTCCGCCGTCGTACCCGTCCGCGCGAGTCCGCGTTCCCTGTCGGCGCATCGCGGACACCCCGCCCCGGACATGTGGCCGTCCGGCAGTTGGTGGAATCGCCCGTGATCACCGCAGAGGATCGTGACCCGGGTCCGATTGTTCACGTACTCGACCAGTGAGTAGTCGTACCGGTCGCCGTGGACCCGGCGGGACCTGGCGATGAAGCGCTGGGTCGTCAGCCGAACCCGGCCCCCGCATGAGGCACACCCCTGCCCGAAGAGGTGCTTCGCCGGCACCTGTTGAAACTCTCCGTGCTCGGGGCAGACGATCGTCACCTTGCTCTGGCTGTTGACGTACCGGGTAAGCGAGTAGTCGTACGTGTCGCCGTGCTTTTCGCGTGCCCGGGCGATGAACTCTGCGCCAGTGAGTCGTTCTGCCACGTCCCAACCGTATGGGCTTGAGCTGGGTACGGCGATCGGCTACTCAGCGCAACTCCTCATGCGCCGAGCGGCTATTGCTGCGTCTGCCCGCGCACTCCTAACGCTTCGCCTCCGGAGCTTCAAGCGAAGGCGGCAGGTCAACGGTCATCACTACAGCTGCCGGTTCATTCCAAGCCTCCGCCGCCGGGCCCTACGAACCTCAGGTGGACCGACTCGATAACCCGTTCGCGGCGCTTCCGTTCCCCGCCGCGGTGGACTTCCGTTTGACGGGCACTGGGTTAAACGGATCGGAACGCCACCCACGTCTACACCGCTTGACTGGCCCCGCCGCCGCATCGGCACGCCGGCGATCTGATCAAGAACGTGCTCGCGGGACGGCGAGCCCGTTGTACCCGTTACCTGCCCAGGTCACCGGTCCACACAAGCTGGCCCGCCTCGACATGCGAAGACGCGACCCCCTCGGCGGCATCCTCGAGTCTGTCAAACGAACGGCCGTGTCTCACTTTCGGTGGTGACGAAGCATGCTGCGGAGGGTGGCGCAGGCGCCGCGTCAGGAGGCAACGAGGCCGCGCACCTCGGCGAGCAGCGGGCTCGGCGTGCCGTGCCAACTCACGGCCAGCGCGTCACGGGCGCGGGTGGCGGCGACGAACAGAAGCGACCGCGCCTTGCGTAGCTCCCGCTCGTACCGCACCGGGTCCTCCTTGCGGTATCGCTCAACGCCGGCGCGCGGCAGGACACCCTCGCTGACTCCGACGATCGCGAGCCGCTGGTACTCAAGCCCCTTGAAGCGGTGCATGGTGCCGACGTGGATGCCACCGTCGCCTACCGGGCCGTCCTTGGTCAGCTCGGCGCAGGTCAGACCGGCCTTGGCGGTCAGGTAGTCCATCACCTGGCTCACTCGTTCGTGGTCCGCGACACAGACCGCGATGTGTCCCGCCGGGTCGACGGAGACGCCCTTCTCGCCGGTGGACAGCTCGGTCCGCCAGTCCGCTAGAGTCGTGGCCAGCTCGGCCAGCTCGTCCTCCCAGGAGCCGTACCCCGCGAAAGCCGGCGGAGGGCCGTGCAGGATCGACCGGTAGCCGGCGAGCGTATCGGTGCCGTCATCCAGGTCGTCGTAGCTGACCCGGCCGTCCTCCGCGATGAGCAGCGCGCGGGCGAGGATCTCCCGCGTGGTGCGGTAGCTCAGCGTCAGCCGCGCCGACCGGCCGCGGATGTGGACACCCAGTGCGCCGAGGGACACCTGGTGGTCATATATCCGCTGGTGGGTGTCGCCCGCGATGAAGATGTCGTCAGGCAGGGTCGGGTCGGCCATGGCGCGCAGCATCTTCCAGTGGGCCGCCCGGAGGTCTTGAGCCTCGTCGACGACGATGTGCCGGTACCAGTAGCCGGGGCGGATCGAATCCGAGCTGTGATCCGCCGACGGTCCGGCGGCCCGACGCGCCTCGATCGCCGCTGCTCGCTCCATCTCGAAGCGGGCAGCGCGTTCCGCGGCCTGGCCCCACGTTTCGACACCCAGTTTGTCCAGTCGGGCGGTGAGCTGTTCGATGAGCTTCCACACCTGGCTGCGCTCGGGGCGAGAGAGGGCGCGGCCGCGGCCGGCGCGGCGCACCTGGAAGTAGGCCGAGCGGCTCTGCACGGCCTGGCCGAGGATGACCTGCTCCCACTCCTCGACGAGGAACTCGGCGTCCCAGCGGCGTTCGTCGAGTTCGAGGAGCAGCTGCCGCATTTCCGTGACGGCGGCGTGGTCGCTGATGCGTCGCTTCCGGGTCCGCTGCGTGGTGTTCTCGCCGACGACTCGGGCGGCCAACTGATCGATGTGGGTGACGTCGACCCGCTCCATCAGGTGTGGCTCGATGAGCGAGGCCAATCGAGAACGGAGGTCGTTGGCGAGGTTGGCGGTGAAGGTGGTCACGAGGATGGGCTTGTCGGTGCCGGGCGGCAGCGCCCCCGCCAGGTGCTTGACTCGGTGCAGGGCGACAACCGTCTTGCCGGTGCCGGGACCGCCGGACACCCGGGCGGGTCCGCCGTACCGCCGTTCGACGATCTTCTGTTGGATGGGATGGAGGTAGACGCGCCAGGCGCGGAAGTCGCCCTCTTCGATGGCCGCCTGCACATGCTTGTCGACGGTCGTAACGGTAGTACGGGCGAACGCGGCCGCCAGGTCTGCCGGATCCGGCTCCTCGGCGAGCCGGACCGGCGCCGTGATCTCCTCGCGGACGGCGTCGATGCTCATCCCCGACGCGAGGCCGTACAGGATGTCCTTGGACAGGGGTGGCGCACCCTCGAGCAGCTCGTCCAGCTCGGCGTCGCTGGTGACGGCCAAGGCCAGGTCGATGAGCTGATCGGCGACTCCGAGTTCCTTGAGCTGCTCGGCGTCGTAACCGGCCAGCATCGGAGGCGCGGGCGGCGGCACCGGCGCTACCGCGGCCGGTTTCGCCGCCGGGGCGGTTTCGGGCTCGGCTGGCGTGAGAGTGATGCCAGCGCGGCGCAGGGCGCTGTCGCCGACGACGGCCAGGTCGACGAACTCGATCTCCCCAGTCACCCGGTTGACAGCGACCTGGAGTTGGTCGTAGACGTCCTTGCGGTGCCGGACGGCAACGACGAGCCAGCTCGGGGTGCCGTCGGCGTCGACCCCGACGGGAGCGAGCAGCGCCCGATACGACTGGTTGATCTTCGCACGGTAAATCCGGGAATCGCCCTTGAGCTTCTTCAGGTCGAGGCCGGGCTGCTCCGGGTTCTGTCGGAAGAGATGGCAGAAGTCGTAGAACTGCGCCTTCACCACGCGGTCGAGCTTGTAGAGCTCCTGTTCGGCCTTGCGGTACAGGCTGAGCCGTGCGGTCATCGGGTGGAGCCTTCCGTGTCGGGCAGCCGGGAGATCAGTTCGTCGAAGTGGACCAGCCATTCCGCTGCCGTGCGCACCGTCCAGCCGGCGCCGATGTACGCCTGGTCGCGGCGATGCGCCTCGTCGCTGTCGGCACTCGCGTGGCCATGCACGACAGCGATCTTGACACCGGAGTCGGCCCAGCCGAAGTCCACGAGCCAGCGGCCGGAGCCCAGCTCGTGGCCGAAGACCGGCGCCCGCTTGCCACGGGCGGCGAGCTCTTCGGCGAGGCGCAGCAGATCGGCCGATTCGTCTGGCTCCTCGCGCAGGATCTCCAGAATGTCCTCGTCCCACGCCGTGTCGCGCTGCGTCCCTGCGGTTCCAGCGTCAACGCCGGGAGGGCTTGGAACGGATGCGGTTGGTTCCGCGGCGGCCTGCGGCAACCGGCGGTGGGCGCTCAGCGTGTCGATCTCGCCCAGTCCGCCGCAGACGGCCAGCGTCTCGACCTCGAACTCGGGGGCACGGCTGGCCGCCAACTGGACACCGTCCCCGCCGCCGTAGGAAAGGAACTGGGTGATGTTGGTCCAGTACAGCCACGCCCGCCAACGCAGCTTGTGCGCATCGGTGTCCAGGACCTCGTCCGCGTCGTCGAGCACCGCGAGCGCGGACCACCGCAGCCGATCGGTGTCGGCGGCGTCGAGTGCGACGATGATAGGCAGGCCGGTCAGGTCGAGTGCGCGGTAGAGGTGGACAGACGCGTGCGGGTCGATCGCTCCCTGGCTGCCGACCGAATCATGGTTGCCGCCTGGTCCGAGTCGGGTCAGCTCCGCACGGAGAGCCGCCGCGAGCGCGCTGCGTTGCCGGGTGGCGAGGACCGGGGCCGTTCCCGGCGCGGCGAGCAGCCCGGTCACCAGCGCGCTCGCCCGGCGTGACCAGCGGGCGGCGTCAGGATCGCGCAGATAGGCGATCATGGTGTCAATGGGGTTGGCGAACACCGCACCGGGTATGTGCGCGCGCTGCCCGCCGTACTGATCGTAGGCCGCCTTGGCCTGTTCCTGCGCCATCCCCGCATAGGGCGGCCAGACGGGTCGGACCGCCGCGGCGCGGCCCTCGAAGAGATCGATGTCGGCCCAGGTGATCTGGAAGACGGCGTGACCGTCGGCGCGCAGGCGGGTGCGTCGGGCGGCGTCGGTGGCGATGCGGTTGTGTTCGCGGGTCGCGTGGTAGCGGTAGCCCTCCAGGTAGACCTTCACGCTCTGCGTCGGCCCGTCCACCCGCGTGAAGGTGAAGTCGGTACGGGTGTCGCCCACCTGCTGCTGGGCGGTGAGCCGCCAGTGCACGACGTCGGCGCCGGCGGTGAAGCGCAGGTGTCCGCTGGCGTGGCCGTCCTCGTCGAGGGCGACGTCGTCAGTCATCGTGGCCCACTGGCGCAGCAGAGCGAGGAACCGCGCCTCCAAGTCGGACTCGACCTGGAGGTCGAGCCCGATCAGGCCGGTGTGTCTGACATCCTCGATGTCCCACCCGTCGGCGCCGTCGCCGGTGAACAGCAGCGACTCGAGCATCTCGATGGCCGTACGCCGGGACACCACGTCCTGCAGCACCTCAGGGGTGTAGCGGTGCAGGCACCGGTGGCATGCTCGCCGCTGTTCCTCCGCGCACGGGCAGTTGCGCAGCGCCTCGTAGGCCTTGGCGAGCGTCTCCTTGAAGGCATCCTCCTTCCTTAGCCGGTCGAGGTAGCCGGTGCCGCCGGGCAGTTCGTCGAACACCACCAGGAACCAGCGGCGTTCTCCGCTTGCCTGGTCGGGCATGGAGGCGATGGTGGTGTCGAGGTGCTGAGGATCTCCGCCGAAGTGCAGGTCGATGCCCATGCGCAGGGCCGCCCGGAAGGAGTGGACCTTGGCGTCGACGTCGGCGGTGACGGCCGGCAGCAGCACGCGGATCGCCTCGGTCCGCAGCTGGTGGGCCAGCAGAACCGGCTCCTGGGTGACCCCCCCACGCCGCCCGCGCCGCAGCGGGCACCACGGCCGGTGGTGCTTGAGCTTCGGGTTACGCGCGACCGAGGAGGTCAACGCGTCGGTGTCGTGGTCGAAGACCGGCTTGCCATCGGCGGTGGCGGCGCCGCATCCGGTGCACACGTGGAAGGGGTTGAGCCGCACGGTGTGGCCGGCGAAGGTGTCGCGGGGCGGGGCGTCGAACCGCGCAGGGCCGACGTTGATGCGGCGGATCATCGCCCGCCGGCAGTAGTCGACGCCGAAGGTCTGGCGAACGTGCCGCCACGAGCCGCGTGCGATGGCGTCTTCGGCGAAGTCGACCGCGTCGATGACGGTGTAGAAGCGGCGGTCACGCTCGTCCCGGTCGTCGCGGATGCGGGCGTCCTCCCGCCGGTCGCGGGAGGTCACCGTCACGGGCTCCACCACGTGGAAGAGGCAGGAGCCATCGTCAGCGATCTGGGTGCTGTAGCACCGCGCGCAGGGTGACCGATCGTTGGCGGCGTCTTCGGTGCGCACGTATCCGCACGCCGGGCAGACGCGCCAGCTGTGCCAGTCCGGCCGACCGTCGGTCATCAGCTCTAGACCAGTGATCTCGTGCCGGTAGCCCTGAGCATAGAAGGTGTTACCCGGGGCCAGCTCCGACAGGGCGAAGCGGCGCGGCCGCTGGTACGCCATGTTCTCGGCGGTGATACGGGGGCGTCCGGTCCGGGGGTCGATGACCCCGTCCTCGCCGTACACGGTCGCCGACAGCGTGGTAGTCGCGTCGATTAGCGCGTAGTTCGGCAGCAGGCCGAGGTCGCACAACGCGGCCTGCGCCGGCGTGTCGCCCCGCAACAGCAGCCGCTTGCCCACGACGCGCCGCTCCGCGTCGAGCTCAGCCTTCTCCCTGGCCTGCTCTGGGTCCGTGTCGTGCAGTTCGGCGTGCGCCTCGTCGATCGTTCGCAGCCGGGTGCGGAGAAGCTGCTCCACCCGCTGCCACTCCCGCTCAGCCTCCTCGACGGCGGAGGCCAGCCCTTGGGTGGCGAAGGCCCTCAGCTCCTTCTTGACCTGCTCGCTGACTCCGGTGGGGAACAGCCGGAGGAATCCGTCAACCAGGGCGGCTCCCTGCGCCGTGGCGACTTGCACGAGGTCGGTGAGGTAGCCGGACGGGCCGAACAGCGCGGGTGCCCGGCGCGGCAACGGCCGCAGCACGATGCCGTCGGCTCGGACGAGCTTCTGTGCGGCCGCGAGGTCGAGCAGGTGCGCGACGTACTGGCGGCGGAGGATCTCCACCGCCGACAGGTAGCAGCCGGGCGGGACGATAGCGCCGGCCATCAGATCCGTTGGCCGGTCCAGGAAGTACAGGTCGCGTCGCCGCCGATCTGGGATGGTCAGCAGGAAGGCGTTGCCGGTGCGGCGACCGGCCCGGCCGGTCTGCTGGGCGTAGCTGGCGGGCCGGCGTGGCAGGGCGGCGAGCACCACTGCCGAGAGGTCGCCGATGTCGATGCCCATCTCCAGGGTGGGCGTGCAGGACAGCACGTTCGGGTCGTTGTGCCGGGCGTCCTGGTCGTCGCGGCTGCGCTTGAACGCCGCCTCGACGCGTTCCCGCTGCGGCCGGGTGAGCAGGCCGGTGTGCTCGGCCGTCACAATCTGGTAGGTGCCGGCCCGGCGGTACAGACCTCGGTAGTAGTCGCGGGTGTAGTCCCGGTCGCGGTGGTGGCGGCCGAGGCCGTCCGGGCGGTCGCCGGCGATTATGCGGCCGGTGCGGCAGCGGTACGACGGGCACGGCTGGTCACGCCATTGGTCCAGCAGCGACGGGTGGACGGTCTGCTCCCAGGAGCAGACGGGGCAGCGTACGAACGACTCCTGTACCTCGTCGTCGTCGAGCAGCAACGCCTCGATGTTGCCGGGTCGCAGTCCGTAGACCCGCGCGGAGGTGTCGTTGGGTGTCCGCACCGACAGCAAGCCGGCCGAGGTGAGCTTGGGCAGCAGCAGGCTCCAGAACTCCCCCGCCACCTCTCGCGGGAGCGCAAGGCAGCGGCCTGCCCAGCGTTCGTACCAGGACAGCCGCCCGGCGGCGATGTCGAACTCGCTGCCGGCCTTCGACTGGGCGAGCAGGAAAACCGGGGCGGCGACGTTAGTGGGGAACGCCCGCATCCCCACCGGTCGCTGTCCCCAGATGAAGTAGCGGCTGGTGCCCGCCTCATTGATGTACTGGTCCAGCCACGTGTGCGCGACCGCGCCTCGGGTGCGCAGCCGCTCCAGGAAGACGCGCAGGAAGGCGAGATACCTCGCGTCGTCCTGCGTGTCCACCGGCAGCTCTTCACGGTTCAGCTCGGCGTGGACCTCCCGAACCATCGCCGCCGCGGCGACCGGGTCGGGGATGCGGACGTGGGCAGCGGCGGTGCGGGTCAGCTCCAACGTGCGACCGTTGCGCGAGCGGAACCCGAACTCCATCAGCGTCTCGAACGCCAGCCGCTGTCCGATCAGCTTCCAGGTCGCCAGGTCGCCGTCCCGGGCGCGTCCGGACAGCAGCCGGTCTACCCCGCGCAGGCCGTGCAGGTCCGGCGGGACGACGGCAGCCAGCGTCTCGGGGTCCGTGGTGGCCTGCACCACGTCGGCGATCAGGTCGTTGAGCCCGCTGCCGTCGCGTTCGCTCAGGTGCGCGGTCAGCAGGGCCCGCAACGAGAACGTGTACGAGCGGTTGGCGACAAACCCGGCGCGGTGGGCAGCGTCCTGGACCGAGTCGTTGAACATCAACGTCTTGTCCTCGCGGAGTCCTTTGTCCAGCTCGCCGCCGGTGAACAGCTGCGTGATCGCGGCGGCCGCCACCGCGGCCGCGCCCGTGCCGAGGAAGCGGATCGCGTTGCGCTCTCCGCAGGCGGGGCACCAGTCCTCACGCGCTGCGGTGTTCGCCGTCGCGCCGACGTTAGCCAGCACGAACGCCGAGTCTCGCGCCGTCAGCCGGGGTTCCCCGCTACCGGTGTCGTAGTCGCGGGTCGGGTCGGGCGGTCGCAGCCATTGACGGACGGCGTCCAGCACCAGCAGTGTTCCGGCCACGCCATGCGACCCGGTCGACGCGCTTAAAGCGTGACGGGTGCTTGCCGGCATGAGCACCGGTCGGGCGCCCTCGCGCGCCTCCCGTTCGGTAGCGGCGATGAGGTAGCGCACGCGCACTTTGTCCTGACCCGCCGCAGCCCGGCGAATCTTGAAGGTGTCGAAATGCACCTGCCCGTCGTCACTTTCGGGCGAGAACACGGCCCAGCCCGACCGTCCGCAGGATCGGCAGTAGATTGCCGGAAGGAACAGGTTCGCGGACTGCCCGGCCGTGGCCGTGGTGGCCGGCACGATCGGGTTTCCGTTCCGCGCCGCGCTGTCCTGGTTGCCGGCGACATCCCAGCGGAACTCCGCGCGGGGCCACGGCAGGATGCCGCGCAGCAGGCGGGTTACCGCGCGGGCCCACTGGTGGACCTCGACGTGGACGAACGGCCGCACCTCGCCGGGCTTGGCGCCCGCCTGGCGGGCGTGGGACAGCAGCGCCACAAACCTGGCGAGTGCTTCGGCGGCCTTCTCCGGTTGCCGCGCGATAGTTGCAGCCCAGCCGGAGGCGCCGGCCCGCCACATCGTGTCGAGCACCTCGACGCTGCTTTTCAGGTCCCCGCCGCTGAACGCCATCAGCACGGCCCGGGTGAACAGGTGCCGCTTCAGGTGGCTGCCCAACAGCACCGGGTCCGGATCCCGGACCGCCGTGATCGCCTCGATAAGGTCCAGCAGCGCGTCCTCGCCAACGGCGGGATCGGGCAACGCCAGGATCTCCTCCGGTGACGGCAGCGGCAGCGCCAGATCGAGGTCGTCCATCGCGATGAACTCGTCAACCGACAGCCGGTCCTCCCCAACGATAGAGTCGCGGGTGAATTCGGCTCCGAAGACAGCCGTCGCCACGTCGAGGAGGCTGGCGGTCGCCTCCTCGTCGGTAGCCGATGCCAGGGTCGCCGACGTCGCTACCGGGCAGATGCCGCCGAGTGGCCGCTTCTCGTCCGGCCGGCCGACCGCTGCCGCGAGGCGGCGCAGCAGCATCGCCACGTCGGTGCCCTGCGCGCCGTCGTAGGTGTGGAACTCGTCGACCACCACGTACCGGATGTCGGCGTCGTGCCACAGCGGCCGGTCGTCGTCACGCTGCAGCAGCAGGTCCAGCATCTTGTAGTTGGTGATCAGAATGTCGGGCGGCGTGAGCTGCATCTCCGACCGCTTCGTGCGGACCCGGTCGTAGCGCAGGGCCGCCCGGTCACCGATGTAGAGGCCGGCCGAGACGCGGCCGAGCTGCTCCTGGTTGCCGATGAGCAGTTCGTTGAGCCGCTGGGCCTGATCGGTGGCCAGCGCGTTCATCGGGTACAGCAGGATCGCCTTGACGCCGGCCTTTCCGGCGGCGCGCTCGCGACGGCAGTGGTCCAGCACCGGGTAGAGGAACGACTCGGTCTTGCCGGAGCCGGTGCCGGTGGTGATCAGGGTCGGCTGCGGCGCGTGCCCGTCGACGGAGGTCAGGCGCGCGAAGGCTGCCGCCTGATGGGCGTAGGGGGTCCAATCGTCACGCCGCCACTCCAGGTGCCGCTCCCAACCCGGCGCGGCCAGGGTGAAGGGCGTGCGGATCCGCAGGAACGGCCCCCGGAACATGCCAGTGTTCTCGTCACCGAGGAAGCGGTGCAGGGCCTCCCGAGCGCCCTCGTCGGCCAGAGCGTAGGTGGTCGACAGGTACTGGAGCAGGCTCTCCTTCAGCGCTCTAGCCTGCAGGGTTGGTCTCACGGCGCGTTCACCTCCCGCGACGCGGGGTCCCAGTCGCCCCGGGCGATCGCGGCGTCCAGCCTGGCCTGAAAGACAGCGTGTGCCGCCCGCATCTCGGCCTCCCGGTCGGCCTTATTGAACGGCGGCGTGTAACCGTCGGGCGGTGGGACGTTTTCGGGGTCCTTCTGGTACGCCTCGAACTGCGCCCACGTCTGCTTGGTCTGCCGCTGGCCGACCGTCCGGGCGTTGCCGGCGAGCTTCCACCCGTCGGCGTCGAACCACGTGACGGCCTCGTACTTCTGCAACACGGGGAAGCGTCCCCGGTACGCGGCAATGAGCGCGTCGGCGCTCATGCCCAGCCAGACGGCGACCAGGGCGTCGATCTCGACGAGCGCGGACCGGCGGGCCCGCTCGGTACGCAACGGCGTCTCCGGCCGCCAGTCCGGCGTGACGTCGTTCAGCGGCGGCAGACCCGGCCAGTCGCAGACCCAGGTCTCGCCGTCCAGCCACGCCGCGTCGAACAGCTCCGCCCACAGGGCGGCGTACGCGCTGGTGAGGCAGTTCAACCGGAGGGTACGCAGCAACAGTGCCGACGCGAGCGGGTGGTTCTCGTGCGGGGCCGGCATCGCTCGCGCCCCGCCAACCCGAAGGTCGCCGCGCCCGGTAGCGCGGACGAAGTAGTCCAGAGGTAGCGAGGCCCAGAAGCCTTGGACCAAGGTCACCATGCGTTGATCATGCAACGCAAGGCTGTGTACCGCGTCCACGTGCGTTGGTCCGGGCGGGATGATGGCCGAGTACAAGGCACGTTCGGTGTTCGGTGCCACCTGGCGCCGCCAGGCTAGGCGGTAGAAGTCCACGTACGGCTGGCGCGCCTGATCGACCACCAGCGCATCGACCCGTTCGTCCTCGACCTCCGCCTCTGGCACCCCGAGCTCCACCGCAACCTGCGCCCGCGCCTTGGTCACCGTTTCGGCATCCGCGCGAAGTCGCTGCAGCTCTTGAAGATCCAGCCACCGGTCCTGCTCCTCCCGGAACGCCGCCTCGCGGCCCGGGACGCAGACGTACTCGGTGTCGGGGACGAAGTCGGCCGGCAGGCTCACCAGGTCGTAGCCGTATGGGTCGTTGCTGTTGGCGTCGTGCCGCTTGAAGACCGGAGTGGCGGTGCTGATCTGGATACCTTTCAGGACAACCTCGCTCCAGCCCGCGGGCTGGTACTCGCGGCCAGTCGCCTTATCGCTCCGGTTGTACTGAATCAGATTCGTCTTCTTCCCACCTGACTCGTCGTAGCCGCGAGTGATCTGAGGCCCCAACTCGGCAAGCCGTAGCGGGTACGCGGCCAGCGCCTCGATCGCGGCGGCCTCGGCGGTGCTGACCGGGAACAGCAGCCGCGCCTCGGACAGCGGTCGGTCCTCCTCGTCCAGCAGCCTCCGCCATACCGACAGCACGTCCTCCGTGACGGTGATGACTCGGCTGCGGTGCGGTCGCTCGTCGAACTCTCGGTTCTTGTACCGGATCCCCGGAATATCTCCTGAGCCGTCGTGGTCCCGGGAGTGCCGCAGGGCGTCGGTAGAGACCAACCACGACAGATGGTCGAACCTGATCTCTCTCGGACGGCCGTAGATGTGGACACCAAAGTGGGCGGTATCTCCCACCGGTCGGGGAAAGAACCGCTGTCCCGAGTTCACGAAGTCGCCGTGAAGACGCAGCCGACGATAGGCCGCAGCTCGCAGCGGACCCTCCTTGTCGCCGGTGAAGTGGCTGTCGGGGTGCAACATGCCCACGGTGCCGCCGGCGGACCGGTGCGCCCACACCTGGCACATGAACGCCCGGTACAGATCCGGCTGCGTGCCCACGAGCAGCGGGTACACCTGCGCCGTCCCGAAGAAGGCGACCTGCCCCATCGTCGTGGTCAGCTCGCGCAGCACGTACCCCCGGGCCTTCGGACGCGCGAGCAACTCCTGGCGGCGGCGGTCCTTCTCCTCCTGGGTCGGCTTCTCCTCCAGCTCGAACCAGGGCTCGTACTCGGCCAGCACGGCATCCTCGTCCCAGCGTGGCCGCACCCACGGCGGGTTACCGACCTGGAGATCGAAACCGCCGTTCTCGGCGAAGACCAACGCGAAGTCGAGCTCCCAGTGCAGGAACGCGTGCTTGTCCCTGAGTTCCCGGACAACGCGCAACCACGGGAACCGTGCCTCTGGGTCGGCGTTGTCCATGCCCATAAAGAGCACGAGGTTGTCCTCGAACTCCTTCAGGTTGTCGAGGTCGTCGTACTTGTCGAGCAGCGTGCCGTCCGGGACGTCGGCCGCGCCCAGCATGGCCTCGAGGAAGTCCAGCCAGTCGTCCAGGTTCGTCAGCGGGATCACCGGACGGCGAGCCGGCTGCTTAGGCTTCGGCGTCTTCCTCGGCTTCGCCTCGGGCGTAGCGGCCGATGTCGCCGCAGCGGCTTCCCAGTCCGCTTCGTCGAGCGACATCTGCTCACCGTCGACCGGGAAGAGCGTCATCGCGCGGAAGAAGGTCGGCGCCACCGCCGGCTGCGCATCCGCAGCGGCCTGCTGGCCGCCTTCGTCGTCGGCTGGCGCGGGGTCAGCCGGCACGTCGCCGGTGCCGCCGAGCATTTCGGCGAGCGTGTCCAAGCCGACCTCCGTGGCGGGCACGGCGTACTCGGGGTCGGTGCCGTCGAGCAGGCCGACCCGGTCGGTGGGCCAGAACCACAGGGCGCACCAGGCGTCCATGACGGTTTTGAGCCGCCGGTACGGCGTGCCGGCGGCCTCGAACAGCTCGGCGTACACCTTTTCCTTCGGCACAGCCTGCTCCGGCCAGCGGAGGACGGCGTACTCCGGGTCGGCCGGGTCGGCGCCCCAGACGTCGATCCGGCGGGCGATCTCCCGCTCGGACAGCTCCATCCGCTTGACCACGCACGACCACAGGAACTCGGCTCGCCGGGCAGCGTCGTGCAGCCTGGTGAACTGAGAAGCCCTCTCCTTCTGCGGCTGGCCGGTGCGGCGGTCGATCTTCGGGCTGCCGTCGGCGTTGAGGTGGGCGGTACTGCGGGTCGGGCGCTGGAAGAGCCCCTTCCGCCAGGCGGCCAACCGGTCGACGTGGTCCTTGGCGAGCTTCTTGGCTTCGATGGAGTTGGTGATCGCCGCCCACCCGGGCGAGGGCAGCAGGAACTGGTGCACCGCGTCGGCGGGCAGCGGCTGCGGTCGACCGTCCTGGCGCAGCGGAAGGGGCGTCGGCGCGAGCCCGCCCTTGGCCTTTAGCCAGGCCTTGTCCGGCGAGCAGATGTCGTCGGGGGTGTAGATGGCGCGGCGGGCGCCGATGAGCGAGTTGCCGCGGCGCAGGTGTAATCCGAACCAGGGCGCCTGCATGCCCGGGTGCATGGTGTTCAGCCACAGCGAGACCTCTGCCAGCTCGCGCCCCATAGCGTTCAGGTCGACACCGTACGCGTTGTGCAGGGCGATGTACGCCTTGACCTTCTGCTTCTCGGTCAGCACGTCGCTGGCGGGGATCGAGCGGTCGAGCTCCTTCTGCCGGCGGCGCAGGTACTCCTCAGCGAGCTGGTTGATCGCCTCGTTCAGGAAGGCGCCGGAGCCGAGCGCCGGCTCGCAGATCTTGTACGACAGCAGGCGGGAGGCGCGTGTCGTATCGGCGTCGGCGTCTTGGCTGAGCAGCTCCTTGAGCGCCAGCTCCACCGTCACCTTGGTGAGCGACTCCGGGGTGTAGTACGACGCCGTTGTTTCGCGTTCGCGTCCGGAGAGCCGGTAGACGAAGGAGCCTCGCTCGTACTTCTTGACGCCGCGGAGGCCCTGGCGCGCGTCCTCCTCGTCGTAGTGGACGAGCGCCTCATCAGGGTAGTCCTTCTGCCTGCGGGCGGGGATGAGCCACGAGCCCTCGTCGGGATCGCCGTCCTTGGCGACCTCGCACAGCTCCTCGTCGGCGATGATGCCGGTGTAGGACATCAGCCCCTCGTACACGGCGCCGAGTTCGTTGATGCCGAGGTTCCGGTACGACACGAAGCCGCCCCGCTCGCCGGGCCGGCCCTTCTTCATCGTGAGCAGTCGCAGGACGCTGTGCAGGGCCGAGTTGCGCAGGCGCAGGTCGAGCCAGCGCGGGGCTGTCTCCTCGTCGCACCGCGGGTCGAGCACCCCCTGGCCGATGAGCCGGATCGAGCCCGGGTCGAACAGCTCGCTGCGCAGCGGGTCGAACCGTAGGCCGATGTCTTCGCTACGCCGCTCCGCCTTCTCCTCACGGGTCCGCTCGTCGTCGCTGGGCTGGTCATCGTCCGGCTCGGACCCGTAGCGGCGGTGACCGAAGTTGACCTTGGCGAAGAGCAGGTCGAGGGAGTGGTAGAGGTGGAAAGTGTTTTTCGCCTCCTCCTCGACGAGCTCCTCGTCCCGGGCGACCAGTTCGCGCAGCCGCGCGACCGAGTAGCCGGCCTCGTAGCTGCCGTCGTCGGCGGGCAGGATGCCGAGCTCAGGACGAGCTTCGGCGTAGAGCAGGAACAGGATCCGGTAGAGGTATCGCAGGCAGTCGCGGGTCAGCTCCCGGGCGAACGGCAGGCGCGGATCCTCGATGTCCGCCGGCGTGACGTCGTTGACGGGCTCGGCCATCCGCCGCAGGACCTCATCCGCAATGATTTCGACAGCGTGCTGCACGCCGTGGCGCAGCTCCTTGGACACCCCGACGGCGTTGGCGGTGGATCCTTTGAGCAGGGCGTCCATCGCCGGGGCGGTGTCGTTCTCGCCGGGACACAGCATCTCGCGGCAGAAGAGGGCAGCGATCGTGGCCAGCTCGCCGAACTGGGCGCGGTCGTTGCGCTCGAGCGCGGCGTCGAGATTGGCGGCGTCATCGTGCTCGCAGACCCGGCCCCCTCGTGGCCCCAGGCCAACGTCGGCACGCCGACGGACCGGCGGTTCGGCTGCTGCGCACGGCGGCGATCGTGTCCAGACCGCAACTCGTCCGACGCTACCTCGCCGCCATCTCGACGCCGCGCTCGAGCGCAACGACCGCGCCCAGTTCGGCGAGCTGGCCACGATCGCTGCCCTCTTCTGCCGCGAGATGCTGTGTCCCGGCGAGAACGACACCGCCCCGGCGATGGACGCCCTGCTCAAAGGATCCACCGCCAACGCCGTCGGGGTGTCCAAGGAGCTGCGCCACGGCGTGCAGCACGCTGTCGAAATCATTGCGGATGAGGTCCTGCGGCGGATGGCCGAGCCCGTCAACGACGTCACGCCGGCGGACATCGAGGATCCGCGCCTGCCGTTCGCCCGGGAGCTGACCCGCGACTGCCTGCGATACCTCTACCGGATCCTGTTCCTGCTCTACGCCGAAGCTCGTCCTGAGCTCGGCATCCTGCCCGCCGACGACGGCAGCTACGAGGCCGGCTACTCGGTCGCGCGGCTGCGCGAACTGGTCGCCCGGGACGAGGAGCTCGTCGAGGAGGAGGCGAAAAACACTTTCCACCTCTACCACTCCCTCGACCTGCTCTTCGCCAAGGTCAACTTCGGTCACCGCCGCTACGGGTCCGAGCCGGACGATGACCAGCCCAGCGACGACGAGCGGACCCGTGAGGAGAAGGCGGAGCGGCGTAGCGAAGACATCGGCCTACGGTTCGACCCGCTGCGCAGCGAGCTGTTCGACCCGGGCTCGATCCGGCTCATCGGCCAGGGGGTGCTCGACCCGCGGTGCGACGAGGAGACAGCCCCGCGCTGGCTCGACCTGCGCCTGCGCAACTCGGCCCTGCACAGCGTCCTGCGACTGCTCACGATGAAGAAGGGCCGGCCCGGCGAGCGGGGCGGCTTCGTGTCGTACCGGAACCTCGGCATCAACGAACTCGGCGCCGTGTACGAGGGGCTGATGTCCTACACCGGCATCATCGCCGACGAGGAGCTGTGCGAGGTCGCCAAGGACGGCGATCCCGACGAGGGCTCGTGGCTCATCCCCGCCCGCAGGCAGAAGGACTACCCTGATGAGGCGCTCGTCCACTACGACGAGGAGGACGCGCGCCAGGGCCTCCGCGGCGTCAAGAAGTACGAGCGAGGCTCCTTCGTCTACCGGCTCTCCGGACGCGAACGCGAAACAACGGCGTCGTACTACACCCCGGAGTCGCTCACCAAGGTGACGGTGGAGCTGGCGCTCAAGGAGCTGCTCAGCCAAGACGCCGACGCCGATACGACACGCGCCTCCCGCCTGCTGTCGTACAAGATCTGCGAGCCGGCGCTCGGCTCCGGCGCCTTCCTGAACGAGGCGATCAACCAGCTCGCTGAGGAGTACCTGCGCCGCCGGCAGAAGGAGCTCGACCGCTCGATCCCCGCCAGCGACGTGCTGACCGAGAAGCAGAAGGTCAAGGCGTACATCGCCCTGCACAACGCGTACGGTGTCGACCTGAACGCTATGGGGCGCGAGCTGGCAGAGGTCTCGCTGTGGCTGAACACCATGCACCCGGGCATGCAGGCGCCCTGGTTCGGATTACACCTGCGCCGCGGCAACTCGCTCATCGGCGCCCGCCGCGCCATCTACACCCCCGACGACATCTGCTCGCCGGACAAGGCCTGGCTAAAGGCCAAGGGCGGGCTCGCGCCGACGCCCCTTCCGCTGCGCCAGGACGGTCGACCGCAGCCGCTGCCCGCCGACGCGGTGCACCAGTTCCTGCTGCCCTCGCCCGGGTGGGCGGCGATCACCAACTCCATCGAAGCCAAGAAGCTCGCCAAGGACCACGTCGACCGGTTGGCCGCCTGGCGGAAGGGGCTCTTCCAGCGCCCGACCCGCAGTACCGCCCACCTCAACGCCGACGGCAGCCCGAAGATCGACCGCCGCACCGGCCAGCCGCAGAAGGAGAGGGCTTCTCAGTTCACCAGGCTGCACGACGCTGCCCGGCGAGCCGAGTTCCTGTGGTCGTGCGTGGTCAAGCGGATGGAGCTGTCCGAGCGGGAGATCGCCCGCCGGATCGACGTCTGGGGCGCCGACCCGGCCGACCCGGAGTACGCCGTCCTCCGCTGGCCGGAGCAGGCTGTGCCGAAGGAAAAGGTGTACGCCGAGCTGTTCGAGGCCGCCGGCACGCCGTACCGGCGGCTCAAAACCGTCATGGACGCCTGGTGCGCCCTGTGGTTCTGGCCCACCGACCGGGTCGGCCTGCTCGACGGCACCGACCCCGAGTACGCCGTGCCCGCCACGGAGGTCGGCTTGGACACGCTCGCCGAAATGCTCGGCGGCACCGGCGACGTGCCGGCTGACCCCGCGCCAGCCGACGACGAAGGCGGCCAGCAGGCCGCTGCGGATGCGCAGCCGGCGGTGGCGCCGACCTTCTTCCGCGCGATGACGCTCTTCCCGGTCGACGGTGAGCAGATGTCGCTCGACGAAGCGGACTGGGAAGCCGCTGCGGCGACATCGGCCGCTACGCCCGAGGCGAAGCCGAGGAAGACGCCGAAGCCTAAGCAGCCGGCTCGCCGTCCGGTGATCCCGCTGACGAACCTGGACGACTGGCTGGACTTCCTCGAGGCCATGCTGGGCGCGGCCGACGTCCCGGACGGCACGCTGCTCGACAAGTACGACGACCTCGACAACCTGAAGGAGTTCGAGGACAACCTCGTGCTCTTTATGGGCATGGACAACGCCGACCCAGAGGCACGGTTCCCGTGGTTGCGCGTTGTCCGGGAACTCAGGGACAAGCACGCGTTCCTGCACTGGGAGCTCGACTTCGCGTTGGTCTTCGCCGAGAACGGCGGTTTCGATCTCCAGGTCGGTAACCCGCCGTGGGTGCGGCCACGCTGGGACGAGGATGCCGTGCTGGCCGAGTACGAGCCCTGGTTCGAGCTGGAGGAGAAGCCGACCCAGGAGGAGAAGGACCGCCGCCGCCAGGAGTTGCTCGCGCGTCCGAAGGCCCGGGGGTACGTGCTGCGCGAGCTGACCACGACGATGGGGCAGGTCGCCTTCTTCGGGACGGCGCAGGTGTACCCGCTGCTCGTGGGCACGCAGCCGGATCTGTACCGGGCGTTCATGTGCCAGGTGTGGGCGCACCGGTCCGCCGGCGGCACCGTGGGCATGTTGCACCCCGACAGCCACTTCACCGGCGACAAGGAGGGTCCGCTGCGAGCTGCGGCCTATCGTCGGCTGCGTCTTCACGGCGACTTCGTGAACTCGGGACAGCGGTTCTTTTCCCCGACCGGTGGGAGATACCGCCCACTTTGGTGTCCACATCTACGGCCGTCCGAGAGAGATCAGGTTCGACCATCTGTCGTGGTTGGTCT